>JAFOVD010000051.1 GCA_017392525.1 Lachnospiraceae bacterium | reverse complement strand
ATTGGAGTTACGCTCAGCTTTCTTATCATGTCACCTATGGCCGATCTGGGCAGCATGGCTGTGCTTATGACACAGTTTGGCTGGAAGATAGCGGAGAAAATAATACAGTCGGTTCTGGGAGGTGAGCACTGGTACAGTGTGATACTGGCATGTTTTGTGGGTATTCCAATGTATGCGGATATTTTTGGAGCAATTCCCATTGCAGGGGCACTTTTGGCGAAGGGGGCTGGGCTAGGAACGGTTGTCAGTTTCTTAATGAGTATAACGGCCTTGTCCCTTCCGTCTATAATTATGCTATCGAAGTCAGTGAAGAGAAAATTATGGCATATGGTGTAATGTCCATGCCGGCTTTGGTGGTAAATGAGAAGGTGGTTTCCATGGGCAAAGTCTTAAAATCCAAAGATATAGTAAAGATTTTTAAGAGTATCTGATTTAGTTTTAACTTATAACCAGTAATAGTTTCAAAGAATTACCCAAAAACCTATCGGAATGGTAGGATTATACCAACACAAAAGTATAAAGGAGTGAGGTTGGTCATGAGTTTAAAGAGAAATTCGTTAATCATCCATGGTGGCGTAGATGGGGATGAAACAACAGGTGCTGTAAATATTCCGATTTATCAAACTTCTACTTATAAACAGGATGGTTTGGGAGAGAACAGAGGTTGGGAGTATTCAAGAACCGGAAATCCTACCAGAGATGCATTGGAAAAATTGATTGCAGACTTGGAAGAGGGAAAATATGGATTAGCTTTTGCATCGGGGCTGGCAGCAATTAATACGGTGCTTTCGCTGTTTAAGAGCGGTGATAAGCTGGTCGTTTCTAGCAATATCTATGGTGGAACATTCCGAATTTTGGACAATGTTTTTAAGAATTTTGGAATCACATATGAGATCGTGGATACTTCCGATGAAGAGGCTGTAGAGCAGGCAATAGATAGTGATGTGAAGGCTGTTTACGTTGAAAGTCCTGCAAATCCACTTTTAACGGTAACGGATATTGAAGCGGTTGCAAAGATTGCGCATAAGCATAATTTACTATTAATCGTAGATAATACATTCCTGACACCATATTTGCAGAGACCATTGTCTTTGGGAGCAGATATTGTTATTCACAGTGGTACGAAGTACCTGGGAGGACATAGTGATACGGTTTCCGGTTTGGTTGTAGTAAAGGACGAGAAACTGGCAGATCGTCTGTATTATTTACAGAATTCAATTGGAGGTGTTCTTCCGCCGTTTGATAGTTTCCTGATTATTCGAGGCATCAAGACGTTGGGAGTTCGAATGGATCGTCATCAGGAAAATGCAACCAAAATCGCAAAATGGTTGCAGGAGAGCCCATATATAGAAAAGGTTTATTATCCGGGGCTGGAAAGTGATGAAGGATATGAAATTCAGAAGAAACAGGCAGATGGCGGCGGCGCAATGATTTCCTTTGTACTGAAACCGGAATATGATTATCGGGTATTTTTTAAGTCGCTTAAATTAATAACCCTGGCAGAGAGCTTAGGTGGAGTGGAGTCCCTAGTCTGTCACCCTGCATCGATGACGCATGCTGCAATACCAAGAGAAATCAGAGAAAAGGTAGGGATTGTTGATGAATTGATTCGTTTCTCAGTAGGTATTGAAGATGCAGAAGACTTGATTTTAGATTTGGAACAGGCCATTTTAGCATCAAAGAAAGGGTGAAAAAAGTGAGTGTATATAAGAGTATTCAGGAAATGATTGGCAATACGCCAATATTGAAACTGAATCATCTTGGCGTAAAGGATAGCGTGGGAATCTATGCTAAATTAGAGTTAATGAACCCTGCCGGTAGTGTCAAGGACCGTGTAGGGGAATACATGGTGAGAGCTGCAGAAGAACGTGGAGTTCTAAAACCGGGTGGAACGATTATAGAGGCCACTGCAGGAAATACGGGTATTGGGATAGCGATAGCTGCATTAAACAAGGGATATGATGTGATTTTTACAGTGCCGGAGAAGTTCTCAGTTGAGAAACAGAAAATAATGAAGGCGCTGGGCGCAAAGATTGTACATACAAGTCGAGAGGATGGTATGTTGGGCGCAGAACGTGAAGCAAATCGTTTGTTAAAGGAAATCCCGAATTCTGTTCTAATGGAGCAGTTCAGAAATCCGGCTAATCCGCAGGCCCATTACGAGACAACGGGACCGGAAATATATGAGCAGATGGAAGGGAAAATTGATTATTTCGTTGCTGGTGCGGGAAGTGGTGGAACATTTTCCGGAATAACGAAATATCTTAAGGAAAAAGATCCGTCTATTCAGGGTGTGCTTGCTGATCCTTATGGTTCTATTATTGGTGGCGGAGAACACTTTGACTATGATATAGAAGGTATTGGAAATGATTTCATTGCGGATACTATGGACATTTCATTAGTGGATAAAGTAATTAAGGTAACGGACGATGAAGCCTTTGAAAAATCAAGGGAACTTGCAGCGAAAGAAGGGGTGCTGGCAGGATCATCTTCAGGAGCTGCCCTTGCAGCTGCATTAAAGCTTGCAGAGGAAATAGATTCCGGCAATATTGTGGTTGTTTTCCCGGATCGAGGAGATCGTTATTTAAGTAAAGGTTTATATGACTAAAAAGGTAATATTTTAAACATTCCAATTAGGTGAGCAGCAGGTTTTGAAGGAGTTTCAAAGCCTGCTGTTATTTATTTGCTAAATCCTAAATATGATGAATGCACATAGCTTCGAATCTCTGATATAATGGCACATGGAAACTATAGATTGTATGGGAGAATGTAGTGATGAAGCAAGCTATGACGCATAGGCAATTGCTGGGAAAAGCTCTTTGGATTGCTGTGCCTATTATGATACAAAATGCAATTACGAATTTCGTTGGCATGTTGGATAATATAATGGTTGGACAGATTGGTACGAATCAGATGACAGGCGTATCTATTGTTAACCAGTTGATTTTTGTCTTTAATTTAATGATATTTGGCGGTACCGCAGGTATTGGTATTTTTACTGCACAGTTTGCAGGTAAAAATGATCAGAAGGGTTTGATGTATACCCTGCGATTAAAGGTTGCTATGGCAATAGCCCTTACAATCATTGGAATAACGCTGTTTTTAACTATGGGAGAGCCGATGATTAATCTGTGGATGTCCGGAAGTACATCTGCAGCTGCTACGGCAGAAACCATGGAGGCAGCCAGAGGATATCTGTTGACGATGCTGGTTGGTATTTTTCCTTTTGCCATGTCTCAGGTCTATGCAAGTACCCTGAGAGAAAATGGTGAAACCAGAGTGCCAATGATTGCGGGAATTATAGCGATTGCTGTGAACCTCATCGGCAACTACATCCTGATTTACGGTAAGTTTGGAGCGCCAAAGTTGGGCGTAATCGGTGCGGCAACAGCCACAGTTGTTTCCAGATTTATTGAACTAGGTTTAGTGATGATATGGTCACATCGCCATGCGAAACGTTTCCCTTTTATGCATATGGCTTATCAGGGATTTGGAGTTCCAAGGGATCTTACTGTCTCAATTCTACTGAAAGCATTTCCGCTGTTAATGAATGAGACTCTGTGGAGCCTGGGGCAGACTGTGTTGAGTCAGCAGTACTCAAAGCTTGGATTATCAGTTGTTGCAGCCTTTAATATTAGTAGTACAATAGCCAACGTATTTAACGTGGCCTTTATTTCCATGGGTGATGCCACGGCGATTATTATGGGGCAGGAACTTGGTAAGATGCAGAACGAGAATGATCGAAAGATTATCAAATATGACGCTTTTCGTTTGTCGATTATTGCGGTAGTTCTGTGCGTTGTTTCCGGTGCGCTGTTGGCAATGACTTCCGGTATCTTTCCGGAGGTATATAATACAACGGATGAGATTAAGAAGACTGCTACCTACCTTATTCTGGTAAGTGCGGTATTTATGCCGGTATATGCCTATGAAAATGCGTCTTACTTTACTCTTCGTTCAGGAGGTAAGACTTGGATCACATTCCTTTTTGATTCTGTTTTTGTGTGGGTGGTTTCTGTACCGGCCGCCTATGTACTAACAAGATATACGGAACTTGGTGTGGTACAGGTATTTATTGGCGTTCAGTGCTTTGATTTTATTAAGGCTGCCATCGGATTCTTTATGGTGAAGCATGGCGGATGGATGCATAATTTGACGAAATACGTGGATTAGAAATCATAAATAAACTAAAGAAATCTTAATTAGCAAGCATAATGGTTAGGATTATGATAGGATAAGAAAGGTGATTTTTTTTAGTATAAAGGGTTTTAATTCACAGATAAAGAAATTGGTTGGGGAATATGATAGACGGTATTAAGAAGAAGTTCCTGAAGATACTTCCGGGATATGCATGGATGTATGCAGCAGTAGCATTAGCAATGAATATATTGACATATTGTGGAACAAGGCCATTTACAGATCATCTAAAGCATTACAGTTTTTATACCGCGCTGGATGATCGGATTCCGTTTCGACCGGAATGGATTACGGTGTATTTATTGGCATTTGCCTTCTGGATTTATGGATATTACTTGATTTTACGAGAGGATCGGCAGATTGCAAAATTGTTTGTGTTGGCAGAGGTGCTGGCAAAATTGATTTGTTTACTATGTTTCGTAGCATTTCCAACGACGATAGAACGTCCGGAGATAATGGAAGCAGACAATATATTTTTGGGAATTACAGCAATAGTTTATAAGATTGATGCTCCGACAAATCTTTTTCCATCGATACATTGCTTGGAAAGCTGGGTTTGTTTCCGTGGAGCCATGCAACTGAAGACTGTTCCAAAGTGGTATAAATACGTGGCACTGGTTTGCTGCATGGCGATTTGTGCTTCAACAGTTTTGGTAAAGCAACACGTGGTAGCTGACTTTTTTGGTGCAGTGATTGTTTTTGAATGCTGTCTTCTTTTGGCAAAGTTATATTTGAGACGAAGGGAGAATACAATGCATGAATAGAAAAGCGCTATGGGGTGTAATATCGGTAATACTGGCAGCGCTGACAATCACTATGGTTGCAAATATGAGCAAGGATTTCTCCTTTGCAAATCTACTAGAGGTGATTAGAAATGCAAACTTTGGCTGGATAATCGCAGCAGTGGTTTGCATGTTTGGTTTTATCTGGTTTGAGGGTGCAGCTATTTACGTAACCGGCAAAGCACTTGGATACCGGAGTTTGAGACATCATGGAATAATTTATGGGGCGGCAGATGTGTTTTTCTCTGCGATTACGCCATCTGCTTCCGGCGGACAGCCGGCAAGTGCGTATTTCATGGTAAAGGATGGAATGTCAATTCCGGCAGCGACCACTGTACTTCTTATTAATCTGATTATGTATACGCTGGCGTTACTGACGGTAGGCGGAATCAATCTGATTATTCGTTTTCGTCTGTTTCTGGATTTAGCCGTTGGTGCCAAGGCACTGGTGATTATTGGAATTATAATTCTGGTGCTTTTATGTGTCGGATTTTATATGGCGCTTCGTAAAGCCAGTATTCTGGAACGGGTATGTATGGCATTGATTCGAATTCTTACAAAGTTTCATTTCATGAGACATCCTAAGAAATATCAGGAGAAGCTTAGCCGTAAGATGCTGGAATATCAGGAGTGCTCGGATATTATAGCTGGTCATGGAAAGATGCTGCGACAAATTTATGTTTTAAATCTTTTGCAGAGATTATCGCAGTTGGGTGTGACATTTATGATGTTCATGGCCGTTGGAAAAGGATTGGAAGTGTCTTACAACAGTTTTGCAATCCAGAGTTTTGTTGCAATGGGGTCGAACAGCATTCCTATTCCGGGAGGAATGGGTGGAGCTGACTACCTGATGATTAAAGGTTTTAAATTGTTGGTTGGATCTGAAGCGGCGAACATGGAGATGCTCTGTCGCGGGTTCACTTTTTATATATGTGTCATTACAAGTGCAGTAATTGTATTGATTGGTTATCTTGTGCGAAAGATGAATAAGAGATTGGAGAGATAAATGCTAGGATTTTATGATTATACAGTTTGGTTAACCTATATTTCATTGGCATCTGCGGGTGCAGGAATAATGATTTCCTTATACAATCAGGCTCATCCATATATTGGAGCCTTCTTTTTGCTGATTTGCGGACTCTGTGATGCATTTGATGGACGTGTTGCCAGAACAAAGAAGAATCGTACAGAGGCTCAGAAGAAATATGGAATACAGATCGATTCACTGGCAGATATAGTTTGTTTTGGTGTGCTTCCGGCTTGTATCGGCAATGCCATGATACGTGTGATTCCATCCCATTGTAAAAATGAGATTTTCCGTCCGGAGATTTTGCTGACAAAGCCAATGTTTTATGTCTGTTATGCAATTATTATTTTCTATATCTTAGCTGCGTTGATTCGACTTGCGTACTTCAATGTAATGGAAGAAGAGAGACAGCAGACAGAAGATGGATGCAGAAAAACATATGTAGGACTTCCGGTAACAGCCTCAGCATTAATATTTCCAACAGTGTTGATGCTTCAGTATATCCTTCCGGATGATGTGACAATGCTTTACTTTATTATTATGGCTATTACGGGTGTGGCGTTTATCAGCCCGTTTAAGGTGGTTAAACCGGGACTTCGTGGAATTCTGATTATGGTGGGAATCGGTGCAGCAGAGTTTATTCTGTTGGCTATCTTCTGGTGGATTCGAGCACCACATTAGTTTTTAGTAGTGAGGGAAATACATGCTTCGATTTTTATATGAAACAATCATCGGCAGGATGATTCTGAAACTGCTTACGAGGCCGGCGTTGTCACGCATGGCGGGGAACTTCATGGATTCCGGTGCGTCACGGGTGATAATCCCATTCTTTATTAAGAAGAATGGAATTGATATGTCGGAATATATGGATGAGAGCTATAGCTGTTTCAATGATTTTTTCTGTCGGAGAATCAAACCCAGCAGACGTCCGATGAATCGGAATGAAGATGTTTTGATGGCACCTTGCGATGGTTTGCTTAGTGCATATCCCATCAAGGATGGACTGGTGATTCCTGTGAAGGGTAGTCGTTACAGTATCAGCGATTTGTTAAGGGATCGTAAGATGGCTCAAAGATTCCAGGGCGGTACCTGTCTTGTTTTCCGTCTATGTGTAAATCATTATCATAGATATCATTATCCGGTGGATGCGACTAAGACCGGGAATCGTTTCATTCCGGGAGTGCTGCATACGGTTCGCCCGATAGCACTTCGTAACCGTCCGGTATTCAAAGAAAACAGCCGAGAGTATACTCTTCTTAAGACAAAGAAATTCGGCGATATTGTCCAGATGGAAGTGGGAGCTATGCTGGTGGGTAAGATTATGAATTATCATCAGGAAGCTGAAGTTACAAAAGGGCAGGAAAAGGGAAGATTCCTCTATGGAGGTTCTACCATTATTCTCCTGTTAGAGCCGGGCAAGGTTAAGATTCCAAAGAAGTATTTTGAAATGACACAGGCTGGTCAAGAAGTAGATATTAAGATGGGTCAGAAAATCGGTGTTGGGAACATATGTTCCTAATACCGTTTTTTTATGTTATAATAACCCTATGAGTAGAACGATATTTCATATTGATGTGAATTCAGCATTTCTGTCTTGGACAGCTGTTAAGCGCTTATCAGAAGAACCGGGATCACTGGATCTTCGTGAGGTACCATCGATTATCGGTGGCCGTGAAGGCAGTACTAGGGGAATTGTTTCGGCAAAATCCATCCCTGCAAAAAAGTACGGCATTGTTACGGGAGAGCCTGTGATAAGCGCTATGAAGAAGTGCCCAAATCTGGTTATTGCAGAATTGGATTTTCAAACATATCGAAACTATTCCCATGCGTTTATGGATATATTAAGAGAGTATACGCCACTGGTGCAGCAGGCGTCCATTGATGAGGCCTATCTGGATCTGACGGGGACAGAAGAACTTTATCGCCACCTGGAGACGGAGGAATGGAAGTTTCCACTCAGTGTGGCCTACGAAATTAAGAATCGTATTTATCGGGAACTTGGGTTTACGGTTAACGTAGGTATTTCCGAAAACAAACTTCTGGCGAAGATGGCATCGGATTTTGAGAAGCCAAATCGCGTTCATACACTTTTTGTAGACGAGATTCCGAAGAAGATGTGGACACTTCCTATTGGAGAGTTGTTTGGTTGTGGAAAACGTTCAGCAGAGAAACTTATGAGTGTGGGTATCATGACAATTGGAGATGCAGCACATACAGATCTATCGGTGCTTCAGTCCTTCCTGGGAGAAAAGGGTGGTGCCTATATTCATCGAAGTGCCAATGGAATCAGTGATTCACCGGTGAGAGTGGAGCGTGATGCGGCTAAGAGTTATTCCAATGAGACAACCTTTAATCCGGATATCACAGCGCAGGATTTTGATGCCCGGGTGCCTCAGATAGTGAAATGGCTGTCGGAGTCTGTAGGCCGTCGATTGAGACGGGATGGAGTATATATCAGCACTATTGAAGTCAGTGTGAAAACCAATGAATTCAAGCGTCGAAGTCGTCAGAAGAAACTGCCGGATTCTACAAACAGCACAAAAATCCTCCAGCAGGAGGCTCTCTCCATGCTTCGCGAACTTTGTATGGGAGAAGGGGGAGTTTTTTCAGAAGGATTAGGTATCCGACTGATTGGAGTTGGAGGTTCGGGAATTGAAGATGGTACATATCGTCAGATGAGTCTGTTTGATTTTGTGGGAGAATCCGATAAGAAAGAGTCCACCGGGGAATAGTGACTAAATCCACGGTGGATTTTTTGTCTATTTTCGAACTTTAGAATTGTACATTTTCATCCGAAATGGTATTTAGACGGAAGTATTTTGCTAAAAAGGATTTTAGTGTAAAGCAAGCCATGGAGGGAATGCGATGAATGTAAATCAAATAAGTAACACATCTATGGCCAATGTGATTGGCCAGTATCAGTCCTGCAGTAAAACGCAGACTGATAAGAATTCTAAAACAAATTCCAAAACATATGTTGATGAAATAGCACAAGAGAAGGTAAGTAACACCTCTTCCCTTGGCAAGACGATTGGAAATCCAAAATTGTCAGACAAGGCGTTGGAGTATTACAATAAGCTTAAAGAGAAGTTCCACAATATGGATTTCATATTAGTGTCTGAGGATCAGAAGCAGGCTGCTCAGGCTCGCGCTGCCTCCTATGGAAATGCCAGCAAGATGGTGGTATTAATTGATGAGGAGAAACTGGAGCGTATGGCTACCGACGCAAGTTATCGTGACAAATATGAGGGCATTATTGGAAATGCAGCGGCGAATCTTACGCAGGTATCCAATAAGCTAAGCTCAACCGGTTCTAATATTGCAGGATTTGGTATGCAGGTAAATGACAATGGTACAACTTCTTATTTTGCAGTGCTAAAGAAGTCCAGTGAAGCCCAGGCAAAGCGGATTGAGAAAACAAAAGAAAAACATGTTGAGGAAAAACGTAAAGAAAAGAAACGTATAGAGGAGAATCAAAAAGAAGAGAGGGCAATAGAGAAACAGAATCAAAAGAAGGCGGAGAAGGAAGAGACTGTTACGATAAAAGCCGATACGATGGAAGAATTAATTGAGAAGGTACGGGATCAATATCAGATCTGGCAGACAGACATGGTTATGACAAAAGAGGAGAGGGCAATAGGCCAGAATATTGATTTCGCTGGATAGCGAGGTGATTCTATGGGTGGCATCGGATTATCCCCGGTATCCGGGATGAAAAACTATACGCAGCGTATGAACAATCCGGAAGTTATGGAACAACGCATTCAAGGGATGATGAAGCAACTTGAAAAGGCGAACCAGACAACCAAGGATGGACGATATCGTATAATGGATGGCAAACTTGTACCGGTGGAAGGATATGCAAAGCTTGTTCCTGCAAACATGAGAGGAGTACAGTCCAATCAGGAGTCTATGCAGAAGTCCAAGAAGTCGAGACTGGAGAAGAAACGACTTCGCTATAGCTATAAGAAATTGTCTTCTGCGATTCGGGCCAGTAAAACCAGTGGCAACGCCCATTTGGTTGTTACGAAAGCGAAGTTACAGGTTTCAGATCTTAAACGGAAGAGGGGGTCAGAGAGTTATGATGATGTGGAGTTGGAAATGGCAATCAGTCATGCAATGTCCGTCGAGCGGGTTGCCAGAAAACATGAGAAGAATCTTAGAATGGAAGAGCTGGCAAAAAGAGGCGAAGAGCTCGTTTTGCCTGCACTTGATCCGGAAGAAATAGAAGAGATAGATTCCTTCGAAGAGGAGATGGAATCTTTCACGGAGGACATGGAATTCCTCGCAGAGGAAATGACATCTTTTGCAGAGAATATGGAGATGGATCTTTTTGATATGATGCAGGATTTACTTGCATTTTCCGAGGATATGGATGAGGAAGATATTAGAGAGATGGAGAAACGCCACAGAAGCGCGGAAGACCGGGATCTAGCCAAGGCAGATATGGAGTATTTAAAGAATTATTTTGAGTATTTAAATAGTCAGTGTGATGCAGGTGTCAGAGCAGAAAGCGGAGGAGCGGTTGCGGATTTTATGGCATAGTAGATTTGTTTTCCGGAGAACATCTAGAGAAATGAAAAAGAAGCCAGATTACTTATAGTAATTCTGGCTTCTTTTATTGCAGTAATCTGAGAGCCGCTTCCGGGGATTCGTTGGCCTGAGCAATCATTGCCTGGCCTGCCTGCTGGAGAACCTGCAGGATGGCGTTGGCTACAGATTCTTCTGCCATATCGGCATCACGGATTCTGGATTCTGCCGCCTGGGTATTCTCAGATGTATTGCTGTCAATATCATATGCGTGCTCCAGCCGGTTCTGCTGAGCACCAAATGAATTTCGCTCGGTGGAAATGATATCAATAGCCTTGTCAACTAAGGAGATAGCTGCTTGAGCTCGTCCATAGCTTTCCACGGATACGGAAGACAGTCCGATAACCGTATTTGTAAGACCGGTCCACTGTAAGGTGATTCCCTGAAGACCCTGGGCTCCGGCTTGGATATTCAGCTCTTTCTTGATTGGAGACACTTCATATCCCATGATGGAATCGGTACTGTGACCGCCGGTTTTAGCTGATTTATAGAAGGAACGTTTTGCTGTTCCATCCGGTGTAAAATCGACTTCCACGGTTTTATTCGTGTTGCCGGTTGTATCATTTCTATCATCGTAGCGAAGAAGGACATAATTTTCGGATCCGTCATTGGCCTGTAGTTTAACGCTACGATTGGCAAGGTTTGTATTATAGGTTGCACGACCACCGGTGGATGTGGTCAGTGTGATGACATTTTTAACATTCTCGGCAGGCAAGTTGCCGGAACCCTCTGCCGGACCATCCTTGATTCCGTCGGAAGTATCAACGAATCCAACAGACCGGCCGGTCATGATTACATCTCCGGCACTGTTTTTCATGGTGTAGTCATAGCGGGCGGTTTTGTAGACTTTAGTAACTGCGTATCCATTTTCGGAGCTATCGGACACGTAGAGTGTATCGCCACTGCCATAGGAGGTTTCCTTATACAGATTGCCGGACATATCGTATTTGGAGCCATCGGCTTCTGTTCCTCCATAGGTGTAGAAATGAACACTGTTTGCAGATCCGAGAGCCTTGTACGCACCGCTGTTATTTTTCATATAGATATTTGGTGTACTTCCATCAGAGGTGTCATAGTAGTCTTCTGTTTTCTGATAGAATTCTGTAATCTGCTCTGTATATGTATATTTATATCCGGAGAGAACGTCTTCTTCGGTTCCATCATCATTGGTAACAGTAGTCCAGATTTCTTCAATGGTAACATCATCGGATGGAACCACATTTCTAGAGACCGGATTGCTATCCTCATTTGTAGTTACAGTAGAGTAATCCGTGCTGTCGGACAACTTCTTGTAGGAGGATTCCGAATCCGTCTTAACCCAGTCCGATGTGGAATTTAAAACAGTATTGTCATCATCTGTTTTAACAAGGTTCATTTCGGCATCATAGTATTCTGAGTAGGTGCGTGTGGAGGAAACCGTCTTGGTGTAGGTATCCTTGATGGAACGCGCCTGAGCCTCGTGTAGGGTGCTTCTTTCCTCGTAATCTTTAATGGAACCGATTATAACCTTGGTTCTTGTCACAGTGGTTTGCATAGGGTCAGTTCCGTTGTTGCTGTCGAAATCACGAAGCAGAGCATCTCTTTGATAATGGAAATCCACAGTGGATGCGTCTGTTACAGAGACATTGTTATTGCCAACAGCATCCACAGATTTCATTTTGGCAATAACCGGGCCCCCACTTAAGGTCTGTGTCAGACCGGCAGCTACCTGGTCACGACCGGCTTCGTCGATGTCGATGGTGAAGTCAAAGTTTAGTCCGTCCCAATCTTTGTAGATACCCTGACCTGCAGCGGTATCATTGTAATTATAAGTTGCGTCAGAATCCAGAGTTTCCAGCTCAGTACTGCTTCCGTTGGCGGAAACGTGAAGCGCGGTATCCCTTGAGGTACCCCAGTCACGAATCGGGTAGGAATTCTCATTGGCGTCCTGATTTACAAAATCAGTATAATTGCTGCCATTCTGACCCCACAGGTATTTCTTATGAGTCACGCCATCGACAGAATCGGAGAGAGGATTGGATCCGGTTGAACTCTGAACCAGCTGCACACCACTCTCATCAGCCTTGACAGTATATACCCAGTTCTCAACGTCCATATCGTTGGCATTGGTAACATTGATTGTCATTGAATCAGCGGTTGAATGAACCGCAGAGAAGTCCTCAGTTGCTACCCCTTTGGCAAACCATTCGATTGGAGAGATATTATCGGTATTTAGATGGGCGATAAAATCATTTTTCGTATCGGTTTCATCATCTTCCATGGCAAATTCTACATTCATTCCATGGAATTCAAAGGACAAATAATTGCCCTTTTCATTAATGACATTGGAAACAATACTGCTTCCGGAATCCTTCCAGACAGCGGCATAGATGCCATTGACTTTGATACCCGTTTCATCTGTGGAAACGCGATAGCGCCGCTGAATATCTGTAACCGCATCGCCAGCCTTGCCATAGAGGGTGATTTCCTCGTTATTCTGTCCATCCTCCGACTGATCATAGAAGGTAAGCTGGAAATCTGATGTCAGTATGCCGTCAGTCTGCTGTACACCCAGCTCATCCCATGTGTAACGGTTATTATTGATTTCAATACCACCCTGTGTTTTACCATCGCCGATATTGAAAAATGTGTAATCTGTTGTCTGCCCGTCAATATCCGGTGCATAAGGAGTACGAAAGATGTATTTTGTGTTGAATTGTGTGTCTCGGAAGATATCCTTGGTTGCCTGCTTAAGCTCACTGATTTCAGCATTGATAGCTTCACGATCTGTTTTTGAATTTGTATCATTGGCAGCTTGAACAGATAGCTCCTTCATACGCTGCAAAATAGAATGCACTTCCTGTAGTGCACCCTCACCTGTTTGAACAAAACTGATGCCGTGACTGATATTCTGAGTAGCTTTATCCAATCCGCGAATCTGCCAGCGCATCTTCTCGGAAATGGCCAATCCTGCGGCATCATCAGCGGAGCGATTGATGCGGTATCCACTGGACAACCGTTCCATTCGCTTCGTCTTTTGGCCTGTTACAGTATGAAATTGGCGTTGGGCGTTCATCGCCGAAATATTATGCTGTATAACCATAAAAAATCCCTATATATATATCCAAAATCTAAAATACAAAACCTAAAAATGAGCATAAATACTCTATTAACTATATCGGTCAAAACCACTAAAATAATAATGCCAAATCAAAAAATCTGTGGGCGGGGGCAGGGGGAAGAGAAGATTCGCAAGATTTGGCTAGTTTTGTGTTTGAATTTGGCAAGAAGCGATAGTGAATAGTTGTTATAGTAAGAGCAGTTCAGATGAACTAGTGATTTCAAATTAATTATCAGGAAGCAACTGCAGACCCCCGATAATCTGCGAGTTGCAATATTTGATAAATTGTTTTCTCTCCTATATTTAGAAAACGCCTTTTGAGAAGCAGATCATTCCCCGATGATCTGCTATTTTTCTTTTTAGACAGAAAATGACTATTTTCTATCCATAGCAAAAAGAGTATGATGATAGTAACTTGAATGGGGGCATAATGTTATGGATAAAAAAAGATTAGAGAACTTAAGACAAATCCATCCTACACCGCAATGGGTTCGCCAGGGCTTTAAATCTCTGGATGGGCTGTGGGAGCTGAATGGACATGAGATTAACGTACCATTTCCACCGCAGTCAGACATGTCAGGATTCCGGCAGCATGTAGGATTTCATCTTCATTATCAGAAGAAATTTTCCTTACCAAAAGATTTTACAGAAGAACGGGTGCTGTTGCATTTTGGCGCAGTAGATCAGGTTTGCGATGTCTACCTGAATGAACGATATCTCGGGCACCATGAGGGTGGATATCTGGGTTTTACGTATGATATAACCGGGATTGTTAATCGGGAGGGAGAGAACCGTCTGATTGTTTCGGCGGTGGATAGGTTGTCACATGTTTATCCTTATGGGAAGCAGCGCTTTGCCAGAGGAGGAATGTGGTATACTCCGGTTTCCGGAATCTGGAAGAGTGTCTGGTTAGAAAATGTACCGAAGGAATACATAGAATCTGTGAAGCTTACTCCGGATATGACCGGATTTGAAATCGAAGTGACACCGGCCGGAGATTGGAATTCCAACGATGTATTTGTGGAATTGAATCCTATGGGGCACAGAGTATCTGTAAGATTGGAAAATTTGCGTGGATATGTCAATCTTCAGGAATTGTACAATACGCTAAATCTGGAATGGAAGCCTGAGGAGGTATTGTGGTCACCGGAGCATCCAAACCTGATAGATTTGACCGTAAGGCACGGAGAAGATGTGGTTGAGACCTATACAGCGCTTCGTGAAATTACAATTGAAAAACGTAAGGGTATAAATCGTGTCTGTCTAAATCATGAATGTGTGTTTTTACAGGGCGTTTTAGACCAGGGATATTTTCTGGAAGGCATCTATGTCCCTTCTAATCGAAAATGTTATGATCGGGATATCCGGAATATGAAGGAACTGGGTTTTAATTTCCTGAGAAAACATATCAAGGTGGAACCGGAGTATTTTTATTATGCGGCAGATCGCCTGGGCATATTTGTGATGCAGGATATGGTAAATTCCGGGCCCTATAATTTTATGATGGATACTTTTGCTCCGAATATTACACTTAAGAAACGTAAGGACCAGTATCTTAAGCATATGGACAAGAAGCGTAAGAACTTCTTTATAAAGCATTGCGAGGATACGGTGCAGCAGTTATACAATCATCCCTCCATTATCAGTTGGTGTATTTTCAATGAGGGCTGGGGACAGTTTGAGAGTGATCGAATCTATAGCTTGATGAAGCAGTGGGATCCCACAAGACTTGTGGATTCTACGTCGGGATGGTTTGCGCAGAAGCTGAGTGATTTTGATTCAGAGCATATTTATTTCCACAATGAGAAACTTGTGCCCAAGGAGCGACCACTGTTATTGTCAGAGTGCGGTGGATTCGGATTCCGTGTGGAAGGCCATATGTTTAATCTAAAGAAGATTATGGGGTATGGGATGTCTAAGAATCGGGAAGAACTGATGAAGATGATTCGTACCATGTATGTGGAAATGATTTATCCTGCCATTTCGAATGGTATGTGCGGCGTGGTTTATACTCAGTTATGCGATGTGGAAGACGAGATAAACGGTCTCTATACATATGACAGGCATACCTGCAAGGTAGACAAGGAAGAGATGAATCGAATATCAAAGCACTGTATGTATATACTGCAAAACAGCGTTAAATAGTCATAAGTTTTTCATAGATTTATCACATCTTATATTTAAAATAGCAATGGATTTTAAAATACAAGATTAGGAGAGATACAAAGGTGAGTAGTAAAGAAAACAAGGCTCTTGCAAAAGAGAGAAGAGCGAAGGAACGAAAGAAGAAGGAAACAGTAAAAAAGGTAAAGTTGGGTGCACTTATCCTTGTAGTGGTATTGGTAGTGGGAGCGCTGACATATATTTCCGTAGTGGAATACAAGGAGTCCAAGGCGCAGGCATCTGCTTCCACAGAAACTACGGATACATCTGACAGCACTACGGAAACAACAGATTCATCCGATGATTCAAGTAGCAGTAAAACTCTGAATACAACAGAGGGAACTGTTGTTAAGGAAGGCGATACGGTAAATATTGATTACACAGGATATCTGGATGGAGAGGCTTTTGATGGAGGTAGCACCAATGGCGCCGGTACAGATCTAGAGCTTGGATCCGGAACTTATATCGATGGATTTGAAGAGCAGGTAGAAGGACATTCTGTAGGCGAGACATTTGATATTGAGGTTACATTCCCGGATGATTACGGAGTAGACAGTCTGAATGGACAGACAGTTACATTCAATATCACAATTAACGGTGTTTATGAATAAATTCTAAAGATGCAATAAAAAGTTGTTAGATAGAATTGAATAGTTTACAATTAAGTTGGAATTGTCCCATTTGTGGCATTTCCAACTTTTTGTTTTATGCGGGAAGGGGAGCCCGGAGTTATGTATAAGAAAACAGCGTTAAAACTGCTGACAATCAGTTCGGTTGCAGCAGTATTTGTGGGCGCTCTGTGTATCGGTTACATGCAGTTGGAGACCAGTGGACTGACAGATTTACAGGCTTCAACAAATCCGGTTTCTACATGGAGTGGCGCAGAAGATAACGAGGCACCGAAGCTGACCCTCCTAAGGGAGGTTGTCCGGACCAGTGATTTAAAAAGTCTGGATGCGCATGATTTTATGCGGATAGAGGATGTCTCGGAGAGTAAAACTAGAATCGGTGATTATAAGAAGTTATCGGATCTGACAGAGATGACCTGTGATGTGACGGCGAAGTTCAGGCAACAGATGGAAGAGGAATCTGTTTCGATTTCAGGAATGGACTTAAAAAATAGTGAAGTCACGATGCAGATGGATGAAATCCCGACGGTGGAAGGTATCTATTCGGCGGATGTTTACGCGTGGGATACAAGTGGAAATCAGTCGGTGAAAAAAATTCTTATAATCTTTGATCGAAGCGGTCCTACGATTTCCCACGAGCCGACGGAGGAATCCATGGAAGTGGATGATGTGAATCAGACGCCGGTGGTAACAATATCCGAAGGGCAGATTCAGGACGCTGTGGATGGTGTACTCAGTAGTCGCTGGGGCAGTGTGGATGTGGCACTTTCTGATGAAGTGAATCATGTTTATACTGTGACAATTACCGCCAGGGATTATGGCAGAAATACGACAACGATTACCTATCCTTTGACGTTGGTACAAAAACCTCAGGAGATTTCTGTGGAAACAGAGGATTCTGAGGAAGTGGATACGACTCCTTCAAAATCCGGTGGAGGAAAACCAAAGACCAATACCGTTGAGAAAACGGAGTCGACAGCTCCAGATACGAAAACGGATACAGCCGCTACAACAGGTGTGGATGCTCCGGTAGAGACAAGTATCTCAGCACCGGTTATTACAGGTAGTTACAATGATGGCATGGCAAGCGAGGTGCTTACAATTCTCAATCAGAGACGTGAAGAGGCAGGACTTTCACCACTATCTCTGAGTGGAACATTGTCAGCTGCCGCCAGAACGAGAGCTGTCGAGATTACAGAGAGCTTTTCTCACACAAGGCCCAATGGAGCCAGCCCATCATCGGCAGTTTTGGAGGCGGGAGGCACCTATAGTGTAATGGGTGAAAATATTGCAGCAGGACAAGCATCGGCATCCTCCGTTATGGAAGCATGGATGGCATCCCCATCCCATGCGGCGAATATTCTAGATGGTTCTTACGGACAGGTTGGAATCGCATGTTACGTGGATTCAGCCCATCCGTACAAATATTATTGGGTACAGATATTTACAAATTAATGAATAGCATGAGGGATTGAAATGGATAGGATAGCAGTAATATTTCCGGGAGTAGGATACAATACAGACCGTCCGCTACTCTATTATTCCTGGAAGTTATTCCAGCAGGCGGGATATGAGATTGTGAAACTGGACTACTCTGATTTACCGGAAGATATGACGGAGAACCAGTGGAAGATGAGTATGGGAGTGAATCAGGTAATTGATCAGACTCATGCGCAGCTGAAGAATATTGATTTTGGCAAGTATAAGAAAGTTGCATTTGTCTCAAAGAGCGTGGGAACTGTGGCAGCAGCGGAGTATGCAAAAACCATGGAAATGGAAGATGTGCTTCAGATTTATTTTACGCCATTGCTTCAGACGTTTCTCTATACGATGCCGGGGCAGGGCGTAGTATTTCACGGGGACAAGGATCAGTTTGCGCCTACTTTGAATGTGCAGTCGGAGTGCGATAAACAGCACTTGGAGCTGTTTGTGACGAAGAATGCGAATCATTCTCTGGAGGTGGGAGATGCCATTAAGGATCTCCATACTATGCAGATGGTACTTATGGATATCAAGCTACAGGCAATCTGATAGGGCGGAAACATTTCCAAAACATAGGTGCAGATATTTTCATTTTTTGAAATATATTGTATAATCAGTAAGGTTTTGCCAGGAGCAATCAGCTCCTGGCTTTTATGAGTAAAGAGTTGAATGAAGAAGGAGATTAGAGATGATTGAATTTCGTTATGATACACAGCTTTTATTAGAGCCTGTAGATGGAGAAGAATTAGATGTGGATGAAATCCATGACTATATCGCAGACACATTCAAGGGTGATGAACTCTTATGTGTAGGTGATGAAGACCTTGTTAAGCTTCATTTCCATACCAATGAACCTTGGCTTGTACTGGAGTATTGCGCATCCAAGGGTGAAATCTACGATATCGTAGTTGAGGATATGGATCGTCAGACAAGAGGATTACAGGGTTAATTAAAAGACCAGAAAGAAGTAATACAAATGTTTAAAAAGAAGAATACAAGCCCATACGTAACAATTAAGCGACGTGACAATGAGAGGGCGAAGAGACATCAGAGACAGTCCAGACGTGGATTCCGCGGGTGGAAAA
Source organism: Lachnospiraceae bacterium (assembly GCA_017392525.1). Lineage (GTDB taxonomy): Bacteria > Bacillota > Clostridia > Lachnospirales > Lachnospiraceae > FD2005. The sequence continues at coordinate 23,794 of JAFOVD010000051.1, read as the reverse complement.
AATTCCTGGCGATTCTTCTGATTATGCTGATTGTCCTCGGTGTAGGCGGATTTGTAGGGCTGAATATTTACGCTGCAGATTATTATCATGCAGATGAGACTGCTACAACGATTTTAAATGCCGGTCACGATATGGAAGTGCATGATGACTATATTGTGCTCTGGGGCAATAAAAATGCGCAGTATTACGACGCCAGTAGTGCCACAGTTTTCTATCCGGGAGGAAAGGTAGAGTATACAGCGTATCTCCCAATGCTTCAGAAGCTGCAGAGCGCCGGTATGAATGTGATCCTTGTAAAGATGCCGTATAACCTGGCTTTCTTTGGGGTGAACAAGATGGATGAAGTTATGGCGGATTATGCGGATATCAAGACCTGGAATCTGGCAGGACATTCTCTTGGAGGTGTGGCCGCTACAATGTATTACAAGAATCATCAGGATTCTGTTCAGAGAGTGGCACTTCTTGGTTCATTTGTCTATGGAGACGTTCCTCATGACAATATAGAGATTATCTATGGAACCAACGATGGACTGTTAAATGTGGATAAGATTCTGGATACAGATCAGGTTGTGAAAATCCAGGGTGGTAACCATGCACAGTTCGGAAGCTATGGCGAACAAAGTGGTGATGATGAGGCTACACTCTCTGCAGATTATCAGCAGAGAATTGCTGCAACAGCCATGATACAGTGGTTTACACAGGGTAAAGTTTATAAGTAAACAGAGATGATTAGAGCAGGGTTTGCAAAAGTTTTTGCAGACCTTGTTCTTTTATTCTGCAAAATGTACCAATTTTTTTGATAAGATTTTTTACAGGTTGAACAACGTTACAGAGATAATGGACAAATGTGGCGCAAAACATTGACAGAGCCCGAAAAATCAACGTATAATAGATGTATAAGACCTTGTTACAAAATTAACAAATTGATGTTTGGAAATTTAACAGGGTATTGTTTCTAGGGTGGATGAAACAAATAGATATCAAGTAATAAAGAGGGAAAGAGGTAAATATTATGGCAAAGAATGATCCTAATTATCCATTGCGTCCGGAAAGCGCAAATGTGGATGGTCCTATGCGCGAGCCTATTGTAAAGTTGGGCAGGATGATTACTGATCGTGCGAAGATTAAATTAGGTCTTCAGAAAATCACAAAGGATGATCCGGAATACTGGGCAGTATCAATGCTCTGCACAGATGAGGAAGCAGAATTTATCCTTAAGAATTTTGGGGGTATTCGCAAGCCCAAAACATTTGCACAGCTGAAGGCGTCATCCGGACTTCCGGACGATAAGCTGAATGCAATCTTAGAGCACATTTCCTATACAGGTCTCGTGGAGTGGAATTATGAGAATGAAGCTCACGAAAAACAGTGGGTTCTCCCTATGTATGTACCTGGTTCAGGTGAATTTTCAAATATGAATAAGGATTTAATCGATGAGAACCCGGCATTGGGTATGTTCTTCGAGCATATGACACGTCTTCCACTGGAAGGACTTACAGAATTGGTTCCACCGGGAGGCGCAGGTATTGGTATGCACGTTATTCCTGTGGAGAAGGAAGTAGATATGTGTAATGAATCTATTTCTGTAGAACATATCTCTCACTGGTTGGAAAAGTATGACGGAAAATATGCCGCATCTCCATGTTCCTGCCGTCGTTCCCGCAAGACATACGGGGAAGGTTGCGCAGATGTAGAAGATGATTGGTGTATTGCGGTTGGTGACATGGCCGATTATGTCGTTGAGACAAATAAGGGCGGACGTTACATTTCCAAAGAAGAGGCACTGGAAATCATCAAGAAGGGCGAAGATAACGGTTTCGTTCATCAGATTACAAATATCGATGGAGAAAACAAGATTTTCGCAATCTGTAACTGTAATGTCAATGTGTGTTACGCACTTCGTACATCTCAGTTATTCAATACACCAAACCTCTCTCGTTCTGCATATGTAGCTCATGTTGACAAGCAGAACTGTGTGGCTTGTGGACGATGTGTAGAGGTTTGTCCTGCCGGCGCAGCAACGCTTGGTCAGAAGCTTTGCAAGAAGGACGGAACAGAAGTACAGTATCCAAAGCAGGTTCTTCCATCAGAGAAGAAGTGGTCGGAGGATGAGTGGAACTGGAATTATAGAAATGATAACCGTAAAGAGTCTCATGAATCCGGTACTGCACCTTGTAAAACTGCCTGCCCTGCACATATTGCAATTCAGGGTTATCTGAAACTGGCAGCTCAGGGTAGATATCAGGATGCATTGGAATTAATCAAGAAGAATAATCCACTTCCTGCAATCTGCGGTCATATCTGTAACAGACGTTGTGAAGATGCTTGTACTCGTGGAACAATCGATCGTGCAGTAGCAATTGACGAGGTAAAGAAATTCATTGCTATGCAGGATCTGAATGCAGAGACAAGATTTATTCCTAAGAAGGTTATTCCTAAGGTACGTGGAGAATTCGATGAGAAGATTGCCATTATTGGTGGTGGCCCGGCAGGTCTCTCCTGCGCATTCTATCTGGCTGAAAAGGGATATAGACCAACTATCTTTGAAAAGAATGAACGTGCCGGTGGTATGCTGGTATATGGTATTCCTTCCTTTAAGCTGGAAAAGGATGTTGTCCAGGCTGAAATCGACATCATTAAAGAGATGGGTGTTGATATCAAGACAGGTGTAGAAGTTGGCAAAGATATCACTTTGGATGAACTTCGTAAAGAAGGTTACAAGGCTTTCTATATCGCAATCGGTTGCCAGGGCGGACGTAAGGTTGGCGTTCCTGGAGAAGATGCAGCAGGTGTTACAACTGCGGTTGATTTCCTTCGTGAAATTAATGGAACAGAGAAATATGACATCCGTGGCGATGTTGTCGTTGTTGGTGGTGGAAATGTTGCCATTGACTGTTCAAGAGATGCTGTTCGTGTTGGTGCACCAAAGGTTACACAGCTTTGTCTGGAATCCCGCGATATTATGCCGGCTTCTGACGAAGAAGTAGCAGAGGCTACAGAAGATGGTGTAGAAATCAAGTGTGGCTGGGGTCCTAAGGAAATCCTTGTGGATGAGAATAATCAGGTTAAGGGAATTGTATTTAAGAAGTGCTTATCAGTGAAAGATGAGACGGGTCGTTTCAATCCGACATATGATGAAAATGATACAATTACTATTGAATGTAAGCATGTTGTATTGGCTGTTGGACAGAGCATCCAGTGGGGCAATCTCCTGCAGAACGAAAAGGTAGAACTCGGACGTGGCAATGGTGCCGTTGCGGATCCTGTAACATATCAGACAGCACAGCCGGATGTATTTGTGGGTGGTGACGTCTATACAGGTCCTAAGTTTGCAATTGATGCAATTGCAGCGGGTAAGGAAGGCGCAATTTCAATCCATCGTTTTGTTCAGCCAAACAGCAGTCTGACAATTGGACGTAATCCAAACCATTACATCGAATTGGATAAGGATGATATCTACGTGGAATCTTATGATAATTCTTCCAGACAGATTCCTGGACACAATGATAAGATCCAGAAGAAGTCCTTTAGAGATGCTAAACTTGTCTTCACAGAGGAGCAGGTTAAGAAGGAAACAGCACGTTGCTTAGGTTGTGGTGCGTCAATCATCGATGAGAATCGTTGTATCGGTTGTGGTCTCTGTACAACACGTTGCGAATTTGATGCAATTCATCTTCGCCGAGATAATCCGGAGTGCTCACGCATGGTTCGTTCAGAGGATAAGTTAAAGAAAATCCTTCCATATGCAGCGAAGCAGGCGATTCATATTAAATTCCATGGCAAGAAGTAGTTTTTGTCATTAGATTGGATTGGGTAGTATATGCATGAATTAGGAGTAGTGTTTCATGTCATTGACCAGATAGAGGAATTGGCTGAGGAAAATCAGTTAACAGAGGTATCGGTGGTTACGCTTCAGTTGGGTGAGGTATCTGCGGTTATTCCGGAGTATCTTACGGATTGCTGGAATTGGGCAGTGAAGAAACATGATATAATGAAAGAGTGTAAGTTGCATATCGAAAAAATCGAGGCAGTGACATATTGTGAGGATTGTAAAGAGACTTATGCAACGGTGGAACATGGTAAGATTTGTCCGCACTGTGGTTCGGAGAATACTTATTTGGTAACGGGAAATGAATTCTTGATTAAAGAGATAGAAGCTTGTTAACAATGGAACATTTTTTATCATCAGAGACCATTGGGCTGATGCTTCTTAGCATAATAAAAGTGTATTTATTACTGACATTTGTGCTGACAGTTGTGATGCTGATTCATATGTATCGCACAGAGTATAAGGTCAATGATCGACGTAGAGGTAGAAATCGAATATTGGAACTTGCATCAGAGGGGCGCTGGAAACAGACGCCCCTCTATACCATGCAGGAAATTAACAGGAAGCATGCTCTTGCGCATCCTAGATTGTCTGTATTTCCAAATGATACAGGCCAGCGGAGAAAGTATGCAATCATCTGTCCGGGAGGCGGATATGCGCATCTTACAACGGTGCAGGAAGCATATCCTGTTGCTGCCAGATTAAATGAGATGGGATATACAGCATTTGTTTTGGAATACAGGACGGGAGTGCACTGTTCGGAATATGCGCCCATGCACGATTTGGCCAGAGCGGTTCGGTATATTACAGATCATGCAGAGGAGTTCAATGTAGAGCGTGAGGACTACGCAATCATTGGCTTTTCTGCAGGAGGTAATCTGGCGGGAATCTATGGAACAGAAGAATTTGGATATGAGAAATATCACACCTTAAAGCCGGGGGCACTGCTTCTTGCCTATCCATGGACAAATGTAAATCACTGGCTGAGACATCCTTACTGGAATATCTGGCAGGGATTGATGGGAATCTGGTTTAGCGAGCGTGGAAATATTTTTATGTTCGGAGTGAAAAATACCAGAAGAAATCGAGAGTCTCTCTGTGTACAGAACTGGATTACAGAGGATTATCCGCCGGTGTATATGTTTGCAGGAGGACAGGATATTATTGTTCCGGCCAATGCTCATACGGATGTCCTGCATCGGGCATTGCAGAAGTATGGAGTAAAACATATCTATCAGAAGTATTTTCGTATTCCCCATGGAATTGGCCTAGGAGTTGGTTCTGAAGCAGAGAACTGGCTTGATGAGGCGGTGACATTCTGGGAAGAACAGACAAAATAAAAAACTGCGGTAAGTATGAAATGTACTTACCGCAGTTTTGTTATTCTGTAATAAATCGTTTGGCCAATTCGCAAATCAGTTCAACACAGGTGTCATCACCAAGTGTTCCGCTGTCCAGTGCCAAATCATAATTCTGATATTCGCCCCAGTGCTGATCGGTGTAATACTTGTAGTATGTTCGACGTTGCTTATCTTTCTTTACGATTCTTTTCTTTGTATCGACATTTTTAATTATTCCATAGCGCTCATTGACACGAGCGATTCTATGAATCATGTCGGCGTGAATTAAAACGTTCATGCAAGGTATTTCCGCATTCTTTAAGATATAGTCAGAACAACGGCCAACGATAACACAAGGTCCCTTCTTGGCTGCATCTAAGATAACCTTTCTCTGAGCCAGGAAGATTTCGTCCTGTGGGCTCTGGAAATACATTGCGCTTGCTGCAGAGATATCGAACCACTTATTTGCGGAAGAAGTATCTTCGCCCTGTTCTTCGATTAACTCTTTGGCATAGCCACTTTCAACAGCTGCCTGAGTTACTATTTCTCCATCATAAAATGGGATGTCTAACTTCTTTGCAACAGCTTCCCCGATACTGTGGCCGCCACTACCAAACTCTCTACTAATGGTAATTACTGGATACATAAGGCAAGCCCCCTTTCTCTGTGTAATTTCATCTTATGGAATTTTTGCATAAAAGTCAAATCGAAAAAGGAACTAATTTATAAAAAATTAACAATTCGTTAACTGTATGTTCAGAGTCTTCGGGTATAATGGAGGAAGATTGTGAAAAAGACAATCTAAATAAATTTTTGAGAGGCATGATTATGGCACAGACAGCAGTAGCGAAAGAAATAGTCGTTCATGAACTTGTCCCTGTTAAGGGAATTAATGATGATATGCGCCATATGGCAGATATCGATGAAGAGTTCAACCGAACGATGGAACCCATTCTTCGTATGTATAACGCAGCGATGAATATGACAGAGACAAGAATGGATATTATTAAGGATGAATTTAAATACAGAAATATGAGAGTACCAATTCATCATATTGATACTCGTTTAAAGTCCATTAAGAGTATACTGGGGAAGCTTCAGAAGAAGAATTACGAACAGACAATCACAGCAGCATGCAACAATATTTTTGATATTGCAGGGGTTCGAGTGGTATGTCCGTATATCAAGGATGTTTACCTGATTCGAGATCGTATTATGGATCAGGATGATATCCAGGTTATGGAGGTAAAGGATTATATTGAAAATCCAAAGCCAAATGGTTATCGAAGTCTTCACATGATTATCAGAGTACCGGTGTATTTTATGAACCGAAAACAACTGGTACCGGTAGAGGTTCAGATTCGAACAGAATCCATGGATCTCTGGGCCAGTTTGGAACATGACATCAAGTACAAGTCACTTTATTCGGATGAAATTTCGGATTTTGACTTTTCTGAAGAGTTATTGGAGGCCAGTAAACTGATTTATCGGGCTGAAGCTAAGATGGAGAAAATGAACAATTACCTGGAGGGTTAGAACTTCCGGTAAAATCAAGGCATAGAGCCGTTGTCCAAGATGAGAAATCATCGGGATAACGGCTCTGTTTTTTGTATGGAAATATTTTTGTTAGAGTAATTTTCTATAACAGTCTATAGAAATTAGGACTTGGACAGTCCCTGGAAGACTCTGATATAACGGAACTTGTAACCGAAAGAGAAAAGCTTGAAAAGAAAAGGAGGAACTTGAGGGTGGAGAAAAAAGGAATTTTATTTGGAATTGTGATTACAGTTTTCGGATTGTTAATCACAATTGGACCTCAGACATTTTGGCATGTCTGTCGGTCCGATGGAGATATGCGTATGTCGTGCTTTTACACAGCACGAGCAGAATTAGCAATCGGAATTGGCATTGCAATACTTGGAATAGTATTTGCATTGTCAAAGTCCCAAAAAGCAAAACAGGCATTGAGTATTGCCGTAGGATTAAGCGGAATCTATGCATTTATAGTTCCCAACTGGTTAATCGGTGTGTGCGGTGCAGAACATATGCATTGTCATGCAGTAACAAAGCCGGCAGTATCGCTGGTTAGTATCGCACTCATTGTGCTTGCAATTGTCAGCTATGTAGTTTACTTACGAGAGGGTGTGAAAGAAGATGACAGAACGACCGTTGACGACCATCAGGTTGGCAATACAGAGCTTAAAGAAGAAACCGCTTAGAACGACAGGACTAGTCCTTATTGTGACGATTGTGGCCTTCGTATTAGTGGCAGGTAGCTTGCTTTCAAGCAGTATGAAAAACGGTCTAAATAGTACAAAACAGCGATTGGGCGCAGACCTTATGGTGGTGCCTGTAGGATACGATGAAGGTGTAGAAGGAATCCTCCTAAAGGGGGAGCCGTCATATTTCTATCTGGATAGTTCAATTGCAGAAGAGATTGGAAATGTCGAGGGCGTACAAACCTATACAACGCAGTTTTTCCTTACTTCATTAAATCAGGACTGCTGTGATATCCCAGTACAATTTATTGGTTATGATCCTGATACAGACTTTTTAATAAAACCATGGATATCAGAGGTATACAGTGATGATTTAAAAGACGGAGAACTGATTATTGGAAGTGATATTGTGGCAGATGACAATCAGCAATTGAAGTTTTTCAATGAGAAGTATCATGTGGCGGCAAGACTGGCAGAAACCGGAACGGGATTGGACCAGGCAGTATACGGAAATATGAATACATTGATGCATCTGTTTCAGGCGGCGAAAAAGGCGGGACTTGCCTTTATTGATAATATTGATCCGCAACAATCGGTATCCTGTATTCTCATTCGAATTCGGGATGGATATTCAGCAGAGGAAGTTACACACAATATTCGCGCGTCGGTAAATGGAGTTCAGGTAATTAAGACAAAGAACATGATAACTACAACAGCAGAGAACTTAGGAGGTTTCATTAGCTTTATCTATGTATTTGCAGCACTGTTTGTGTTGGTGGCAATCTTTATGCTATCCATTGTGTTCTCGGTTATGGCAAATGAGAGAAAAAGAGAATTTGCCATCTTAAGAGCTCTTGGAGCATCCGGTAAGAAAATATCAAAGATAGTATTAACAGAGACTTTGATTTTATCCGGTGCCGGTGCAGCTTTGGGAACAATTCTGGCAGGGGGAATCATCTTATCATTTAATACATACATTGGCGACCGATTAGGGTTGCCGTATTTACAGCCAGCCCCTTGGATTATTGCCATTTTTATGGGTGGAGGATTTCTGATTACCGTAGCAATCGGTCCTATCGCCATGATTCATACAATTGCAAGATTAAACAAAAGAGAAGTATATATCACATTGAGAGAAGGTGAATAGTAATGAAGCTGGAAGTGGATGGAGTTGGCAAGTTGTTTCAGAGAGGCAAGAAAGAAATCCAGGCAGTAAAGAACGTTAGCCTGACTGTATCAGAAGGGGAGTTTGTAAGCATCATAGGACATTCCGGAAGCGGCAAGAGTACACTACTGAATCTGATATCAGGACAGCTCCTACCTACTACCGGTAAAATCTTATGGAACGGGGAGAGTATAGTAAAAAAACGTGATTACGAGGCAGCATTTCTTAGGAATACATTGATTGGACATATTCCACAGGGAATGGGGCTGTTGTCGAATCTGACAGTTTTCGACAATCTCCAATTACCGTTTTATCTCAGTAAGAGAGAGGGAAATCCGACAGAGCGGGCATATGAATTACTGAGACGGCTTGGAATAGAAAACTTAAAGGACAGTTATCCGAATAGCTTGTCAGGAGGGGAAATGCGACGGGTCTCCATAGCCAGAGCATTGATCAATAAACCGAAGATTCTGTTAGCAGATGAACCAACCAGTGATTTAGATCCGGAAAATACGGGGATTATCATTCGTCTGTTTCAGGAGATATCCCGGGAGGGAACCGGAGTATTGATGGTGACGCATGATCTTAGTACCATCGGCGCTGCGGACAGAGTTTATCAGATGTCTCATGGAGAATTGGTGTTGAAGTGTAAGGAAAATATTACATATTTTCATGATAAAGAGGATGCAGGATGAAAAAGAGAATATGGAAGAAAGTAATTGCAATTACTTTATTAGGCGCGATTAGTGTTTCAATGCTTGGTTGTAGTAGACAGACTACAGGAAGCAATGACACGAAATCAGAGTATAAATATGGCAAAATCGATATTCCCGGCAAGGATGGTTCCCTCTGTGGAGCACCAATCTATATAGCCTATGAAAAAGGATTTTTTGCCGAAGAGGGATTTGATGTAAACCTGATTTCAGCGGATACAGAAACTAGAAAGATTGGCTTGAACAACGGAACTATCCCCATAGTAAACGGTGATTTTCAGTTTTTCCCATCCATTGAAGAGGGAGTAAATGTAAAGGTTGTGGATGGACTTCATAATGGCTGCATTAAATTTGTTGTCAATCCGGACTCGGATATAGAGACGGTTGAGGATTTGAAAGGCAAGAAGATTGGGGTAGATGAAATCGGTGGAACACCGCATCAGGTGGCATCGGTATGGCTTGAACAGGCAGGAATTTCTGCTCTGCAGCAGGACGGAGAAGTGGAATTTTTACCATTTTCAGATGGCAATCTGGAACTGGAAGCGCTTTACAACGGTGAAATCGATGTTGCAGCAATGTGGGATCCCCTTGGTAGCGTTGCAGAAAAAGAAGGCAAAGTGAAGGTGATTTTCGACCTGAGTACAGACCCTGCATTTGCAGGTAAATACTGTTGCTTCTTATACGCATCAGAAAAATTATTGGATGAAAAACCGGATGAGATTGCAGCTTTACTCCGAGCATATCGTAAGGCTCAGGATTGGATCAGTAAGAATCCGGAGGAGGCAGTGGATATTATCATCAGTGGAAAATATGCTCAGATTGAGGACAAGGATCTTGCGGTACAGCTGGTACAGAGTTATGAATATCCTTCAGCAGAAGATCGGGCAGCCGGAAACCATGATGTAGCCTCTGACGTGGAATACTTTGTAAATGCACTTTATGATATTGGTTATCTAAAGAGCGCTCCGGATGATTTCTCAAAACAGATTTATGCAGAAGTAAACGTAGACGAATAGAAGATTGAGGTAGAGAAGAAAGATGAAAGGAAACAATAAAGTTTTAAGGCATGCCAACGCAATACTGTTTAGTATCAGCGGATTTATTATAGCAATCATCGTAAATACTTTGGTTCCGCAGGTGGCTTCTGATGTGTCGTTGGAAGAGTATCCTTTCGCTGGATTTTTGGTGAATATCAATGATGCATACCGGCTGGTATTGGCACTTCTTATTCTATGGTATCTTGGCAATGGTTTGTATGCTGTAAAAAGCAAGGAAGGGTGGAAAAAATATACGAAGCAGGCAAAGTTTCGATTTGCATGCGGTATAGCCCTCGCACTTTGGGATGTACTTGGAACCAAATTAGAAGTACTTCCCCAGCCCTTTTTCCCAGGACCTGCCGGTATCCTTAGAGCATTTTTAATGGAAGGAAGCTTTATCTTTGAGAATACTTTGTATTCCCTTAGATTACTGGCAGCAGGTTTTATCCTGGGTGTGATTTTCGGCGTAGGTACAGGAATCCTGATTGGATGGTTTCCAAAGGTCTATTATTGGGTGGCACCGGTACTGAATATTACAGGTGTAATTCCTGCAGTGGCCTGGATGCCTTTTGCGCTGACATTGTTTCCGACACCTTTTAGTGCAGCTGTATTTTTAATTGTAATCTGTGTATGGTTTCCGGTAGCTTCTCTGACAGCATCCGGCGTGCAGAGCACACCCAAGGCGCAATTTGAGGTGGCCAGAACGCTTGGAGCCAAGACAGTGACGCTTGTATTTCGAGTGGCAGTGCCACATGCGCTGCCACAGATTTTTACCGGTATTAATACTGCCAGTGCATTTGCATTTACAACCCTTGTTATGGCAGAGATGATGGGACAGCCCGGTGGACTTGGATACTATATAAATGCATCAAAAGTATGGAGTGCTTATTACAAGGTATTTGCTGCAATTATTGTTATGGCGATTTTATTTAGTGTGATCACCAAGGTTGTAGCATGGATTGAACATAGGGCGCTTCGTTGGCAAAAGGGATTATTGAAATGAGTGAAAAAATATTAGAAATACGGGATGTGAAAAGAGTATACAAGGATGAAGATAATGAGGTTGACGCTTTGGTGGATGTCAATTTAAGCGTGGAGAAGGGAGAGTTTGTTTCAATTATTGGAGCTTCAGGCTGCGGTAAGACAACGCTCCTTCGTCTGATTGCCGGATTTGACAAGCCACAGAGTGGAGACCTGTTATTGGATGGGGAACCCATAAAAGAACCTTCGATAGAGAGGGGGTATGTTTTGCAGCAGGGCAGCTTATTTCCATGGCTTACAGTACATGACAATATCGCCTACGGACTCAAGGTTCGAGGCGTGTACAAAGAGGAGAAGGCTCGTGTAGACGAGTTTATTTCTCTGATTGGACTGGAAGGATTTGAAAAAGCATTTCCACATCAAATCAGTGGAGGTATGGCACAGCGTGTTGCAATAGCGAGAGCATTGATTAATGACCCGGAAATTTTACTTCTGGATGAGCCGATGGGAGCGCTCGATTCCTTTACCAGGGCAGATATACAGGACAAATTACTGGAACTTCGAAAGAAGAAAAATACGACGATGATTCTGGTAACACATGATGTCGATGAAGCGATATATTTGTCGGACAGGATCGTGATTATGACACCGAGACCAGGGAAAATCAGCGAGGTTATTGATATTGATCTCCCACATCCGAGACATCGAGGCGGAACTGAGTTTTTGAAAATTAGAAGAGAATTATTGGAGAAATTCCATCTGGCGGCAGCAGAGCCGGAACCTGAATATATGATTTAGCAAGGAGGATATAGATATGGCAAATTTTGATACATTACGAATTAGAGCAGGATATGATTCCAAGGACCACAATTACGCGGTTTCCGTACCAATCTATCAAACTGCTTCCTTTGACTTGGGAAGTGTAGACAGAGCCAAGTCACTTTGGGCACTGGATGAGCAGGCAGGAATCTATTCTAGAGTTGGTAATCCTACAGTTTCAGCATTTGAAGAGAGAATTGCAGCTTTGGACCATGCCCACAGTGCAGTGGCACTTTCCTCAGGAATGGCGGCCATATCTTATACCATCCTGTCTCTTACAGAGGGCGGCGGCAATATTGTTGCTCCAAGAGCTCTTTATGGAGGAACAGAGGATTCTTTTTCCAATTTCTTTCCAAGATTCGGTTCTACTATCAAGTTCGTAGATAACCGATTCGATCCGGAGTCCTATGAAGAACTGATTGATGATAAAACAAGAGGAATCTACATAGAGACCATCAGTAATCCAAACGCAGAAATCTACGATATCGAGGCAATCGCAGAGGTTGCACATCGTCATGATATTCCGCTGATTGTAGACAATACAGTGGCAACGCCGTATCTTATTAATCCATTTGACCATGGTGCAGATATTATCGTATATTCGGCAACCAAGGCTATTGGAGGACATGGTAATACGATAGCTGGTATTGTTGAAGAAAGCGGTAAATTCTTCTACAGTGAGGAACTATTCCCACAGTTCTATGAGAAATCCCATAAGATTAGAAATAGAATCGGCGAGAGTAGATCGGCATTTGACATTGATCCAAAGGGACCGCTGGTTATCCATCTTCGAGCTTTCTATCTCGAGTTTATCGGAGCAGCTCTTAGCCCATTCTCAGCATTTCTTCTGCTGCAGGGTGTGGAAACAATCTCTGAGCGTGTAGATAAGCAGACAAGAACAGCAGAGAAATTGGTGAAATATCTGGAAGGAAGAAAAGAAGTGGAATGGGTAAAGCATCCAAGTGCTACGAATAGTCCATTTAAGGAGCTGGCAGATAAGTATTTCCCAAAGGGAGCCGGTTATCTGTTTACATTTGGATTTGGCGGAACAGAGAGACAGCTCAACGAATTTATACAACATCTGAAGTATTTCTCTTATCACGTAAATATCGGTGATGTGAGATCACTGATTGTAAATTCACCGAAGACTACACATGCAGAGCTTGATGAAGAGAGACTGGAGCGCGCAGGTATCAATGAGAATACTGTTAGAATCTCTGTGGGACTGGAGAGTCCAGAGGATCTGATTAAGGATTTGGATGACGCATTCAATGCTGTTTTCTCACGATAAAGAGAAATTTAGAAGCAGATTTTGCAAGGTTTTATACATGCAAAATCTGTTTTTTTAGTTTTAAGAGAAAGTTGTCCATAAGCTGTGGTACCTGAAAAATCGAGGATTCAACCTATTACATACCGGTTGTATAGGTAATAGCTATAGCGTTTGATAGAATTTAGATATTATACAGGATTCGGGGGCATGGCTATAATTGGTTTTAAGTTTTTACAAACTTAAGAAACAGAGGAAAAGCAATAGATCAGGAGGGGTAACATGCCAACAATTAATCTGGCGGAACCTAGTGTAATGATTCGAGAGAAACGACTCGGAACCATTAATGCATTTACAGGAACCGCATCTGAAATCGTTCAAAAGTCTGAGGAAGGCAGTTTGCGTGATGCCAAGAGAAAATTCTCACAGTGTCTTGGATGTAATGCACAGCAAGCATTTTGTCAGCTGGCGATGATTAAGGACGTTGCAGTTATTAATCATGCACCAATCGGTTGTTCCGGTGAATTCTCAGATTTTAACTTTACGTATCGAATTGAACAGGACAAGCGAGATTTGCCGGAAGACATCGGTCGATACTTTTCTACAAATATTCAGGAGAAAGATACAGTATTCGGAGCTTCCAAGAAATTGGAGGAAACAATCCATCTGGCGTATGAGAGAGTTCATCCCAAGGCAATCTTTATTACAACATCCTGTGCATCCGGAATTATCGGTGAGGACATTGAGTCTGTAGCCGATAACGCAACAAAGGAACTGGGAATTCCTGTAGTCACATGTTCTTGTGAGGGGTTCCGATCCAAAGTTTGGACCACGGGATTTGATGCCGCATATCATACGGTACTTCGTGGAATTGTAAAACCACCAAAGAAGAAGACAAACAAAATCAATGTTGTGAACTTCTGGGGAAGTCATGTATTTGATGAGATTTTTGCAAGATTTGGTTATGAAGCGCAGTATATTATGCCATTTGCTTCTATAGAAGAACTGGAACATGTAAGTGAGGCGGCAGCGACAATTCATATCTGTCCATCCCTTTCTACTTATATGGGAGCCGGATTATCACAGCTTTATGGTGTGCCGGAGATTACAGCACCACCGGCCTATGGAATTGATGGTACAGACGGTTGGTTAAGGGCACTCGGCAAGGTGCTTGGCAAAGAAGAGATAGCAGAGGAAATAATCCGGGAGGGTCATGAGAAATACGTTCCACAGATTGAGAAATTAAAGGAACGATTTAAAGGAAAGAGAGCTTATGTAACTGCCGGAGCCGCACATGGTCAGGCTTTGATTCACCTTCTCAATGAGTTGGGATTTGAAGTGGTAGGCGCCAGCGTTTTCCATCATGACCCGGTTTATGATAGCGAGAACAGAGAGATGGATGTACTGGCACATGCCGTTAAAACCTATGGAGACGTCAAGGATTACAGGGTATGTAATAAGCAGAGTTGTGAATTGGTGAATGCCTTGATTCGTAACAAGCCTGATTTCATCATGGCACGTCATGGGGGAATGACACTTTGGGGAGCAAAGCTTGGAATTCCTACGCTTTTGATTGGTGATGAACAGTTTGGAATCGGATATCAGGGGGCATTAAATTATGCAAGACGAATTGATGAAACATTGGATTCCATTGAGTTTATAAAGAATTATTCAAAACACGCTTCAAACCCTTATACGGAATGGTGGCTTACACAGGAGCCAGGGTATTTCCAGGGCGGACGAAGCGGAGGATGTAGATAGGAGATAGAGATGTCACAGGCAATTGAACAACCAAGATTTACATGTGCACTCGGCTCTTGCCAGAGTGTAGTGGCAATAAAAAAAGGAGTACCGATTCTTCATTCCGGTCCGGGTTGTGGTGGTCAGATTTCCAGAATTATCGGACAGGGTGAGGGATATGCAGGTGGTTCCACAGCACCTTGTACCAATGCAGAAGAGCAGGACGTAGTATTCGGTGGGGAAAAGAAACTTCGTAGTGTAATTGAGAACTCATTTAAGGTAATTGATGGTGATTTATATGTGGTGCTTACAGGCTGTACAGCAGCCATTACCGGCGATGATGTTGCAGCAGTTACTACAGAATTTCAGGACGAGGATAAACCGATTGTATACGTGGAAGAGGGCGGTTTTAAAAGCAATAACTACGCAAGCCACGAGCGTTTGGTCAATGCAATCATTGATCAGTATGTAGATAAATTTTATGAAAGTGATGAGAAGATTCCGGGACTGGTGAATGTTTTTGCATCTATTCCTTATCAGGATCCATATTGGAATGGAAATCTGGAGGGAATCAAGAAACTTCTTACAGATATTGGATTAAAGGTCAATATCCTCTTTGGAGGAGAGTCAGGCGGAGTGGAAGAATGGAAGACGATTCCCAATGCAGAGTTCAATATTGTAATCGGACCATGGGTAGGAGTTAAGATTGCAAAACACCTAAAGGTGAAATATAAGCAGCCATTTGTACAGTTTCCATATCTTCCAATCGGAGCGATTGAAACGTCACGTTTCCTTCGAACTGTTGCAAGCGCAGCGGAACTTGATACGGAGAAGGTTGAGGAATACATCAGAAAAGAGGAGGAGAAATACTATGAACATATTGAGAAGATGGCTTCATTCATGTTGGAATTCCGTTATGGAATCCCTAGAAGAGTGTATTCAATTGCAGATAGCTCGTATGCACTTGGATTCTCCAAATTTCTATTAAACGAATTGGGCATTATTCCGGGAACACAGTATATTGTCGATGATATTCCGGAGAAATATCAGGATCTTGTGAGAGAACAGTTTGAAAATATTTCTGAACTGGATAAGAAGCGAGATATTGAAGTCGTATTCGATCCGGATGCCGGTAATAATCAGTTAAAACTGGAAGAGGATGCAAAGAAATACGAGGACAAGAGAATACTGATTTTGGGAAGTGCGTGGGACAAGAATCTTGCAAGTAAGCTAAATGCTGACTTATTGATTATTTCTCCACCGGTTCAGTATCGCTTGATTATGAATTGCGCATACGTAGGTTATCAGGGTGGATTAAGAGCAATTGAAGATATTTATGACATCGTGCTTTCAACATATAGATAAAGGAGAAAAAAGATTATGAGACAGATAGCAATTTATGGAAAAGGTGGAATCGGAAAATCTACGACGACACAGAACCTGACTGCCGGACTTGCGGAATTGGGGAAGAATGTTATGGTCGTAGGTTGCGATCCAAAGGCAGATTCTACAAGACTTCTTTTAAATGGACTTGCACAGAAGACTGTTTTGGACACTTTGAGAGAAGAGGGAGAGGTGGACGATCTGGACCTCATTATGAAGACAGGATTTGGAGGAACACGATGCGTGGAATCCGGCGGTCCGGAACCCGGTGTTGGCTGCGCCGGTCGTGGAATCATTACTTCAATCGGTATGTTAGAGGATTTGGGTGCTTATACAGATGATTTGGATTATGTATTTTATGATGTCCTCGGTGACGTTGTCTGCGGTGGTTTCGCAATGCCAATCAGAGAGGGTAAGGCTAAGGAAATCTATATCGTAGCATCCGGTGAGATGATGGCTCTTTATGCAGCAAATAATATCTGCAAGGGTATTCAGAAGTATGCCAAGAAGGGCGGAGTCCGATTAGGCGGTATTATCTGCAACAGTAGAAATGTTGACCGTGAGCATGACCTCCTGAATGCATTTGCTAAAGAACTTGGCAGTCAGTTGATATATTTTGTACCTCGAGACAATGAAGTGCAAAGAGCAGAAATTAACCGTAAGACAGTAATTGATCATAACCCCGATCATCCACAGGCGCAGGAATACAGAAATCTTGCAGAAGCAATTGAGCATAATGAGATGTTTGTTATTCCAAAACCTATGACCCAGGAGAGATTGGAAGAAATCTTAATTGAGTTTGGTCTTATGGAAAACTTAAAGGATGACTATAACATCTGATAAAACGGCAGGTGATAATTATGATAATCAGAACAGCATTCGCAACAAGCGATGGGCAGAACATTGACAGACATTTCGGTGCTGCAGATCGATTTGATATATATGAAATCAACACGGATAAGGAAGATTATAAGAGAGTTGATGTGCGAGAAGTGGATAAGGCCTGCCTTAACCATGAGCATCACGATGAAAGGATGGAGGCTGTGACAGAGGAAATCTCTGACTGTCATGCTGTCTTTGCAGAGTGTAGCGGAACAGGGGCAAGAACAGTTCTTGAGCGAAGAAGGGTTCAGGCAATCGATGTGGAGCGGCCAATCAATGTGGTAATCCAGAATATCCTCTATGGCAAGGTAAAACTGATTGATTCAAGATATCTGGAGCAGGAGAAACAGCGAAGAGGAACCAATGACACGGGAAATAAAAAGTCCCGGGATCAATTTGCACATCTTAAGAGAAGACATCCGTGTATGGGTGGCAAGGCCAATGTTACTGCGGGTAGAATTCATCTTCCTGTTAGTCCGGGGTGCAATATTCAGTGCAAGTTTTGTACGAGACAGTTCGATAAATCGCTGATTCGTCCCGGAGTCAGTTCTCTTGTATTGAAACCGGAGGAGACCATAGATGTGATAAAGCGTGCCATGGAATTGTGTCCGGAGCTGACTGTTGTAGGAATAGCAGGACCTGGGGACACTTTGGCATCCAATCAGGCGCTGGATACCTTCGCTCTGGTAAAGAAACATTTCCCGGAATTGATTTGTTGTCTTTCCACAAACGGATACCGTTTGCCACATAAGGTAGACAGAATTGCTGAGATAGGAATTGAGACAATTACTGTGACGGTAAATGCTATCGACCCGGAGATTGAAGCAGAAATCAATGAATTTGTAATTGATGAACACGGAGTAAAGCACGAGGGAATCGAAGGTGCCAAGCTGTTGATTCAAAATCAGTTAAAGGGAATCAGAAGAGCTGCAGAACTGGGCATAGTTGTAAAAATCAATTCGGTACTTGTACCTGGTATTAACGATGAACATATCAAAGAAGTTGCAAGGGTAACGGCAGAGTGTGGAGCATCACTGCTTAATATTATCCCGTTGATTCCACAGAATGGAATGAAGGATATTCCGGCTCCGAGTTGTGAACTTTTAGATCATGTTAGACAGGAGGCCGGGCAGTATCTGGAAGTTTTCCGTCATTGTCAGCATTGTCGCGCAGATGCGCTGGGAATTCCCGGTAAGGGCAAGGATTTACATTCCGAACTGTACAAGGACAGACCTTGCGAGGTGGCGGAAACATTTAGTCACGGTTAGGTTGGCGTGGCAAAAATATGCGGGAAAGGAGAAGTGGCCGAGAACTTCAGTCACAGTGAACGAGGTTGAGTTATATAGAAATAAGAGACTTACATAAAACCTTTTTTCATCATGGAGAGGGGCTTGAAGTTTTAAATGGAATCGATCTGGATGTAGAGAAGGGAACGATATATGGCATCATCGGATTTAGTGGTGCAGGTAAATCGACCCTGGCTAGATGCATCAACCGTCTGGAGACTCCGGATAGCGGGTCAATCAAAGTCGGTGATGTGGATATTTTAAAACTAAGTAAAAAAGAGCTGTTGGAGCAGAGAAAAAAAGTTGGAATGGTATTTCAGAATTTCAATTTGTTTGACTCGAGAACAGTTTATAGAAATATTGCATATCCACTGGAAATAAGTGGAGTATCCAAAGAAAAAATTCGTGAGCGGGTTTTGGAAACAGCAGAACTGGTGGGACTGTCAGATAAACTGGATTCTTATCCGGGAGGTTTGTCCGGCGGACAGAAACAGCGAGTAGGTATTGCGAGGGCATTGGTGAACAAGCCGGAAGTGCTCATTTCCGATGAAGCCACATCGGCACTTGATCCACAGACGACGCTACAGATTCTGGATTTATTAAAGGAAATCAATAAGAAATCAGGAATCACAATACTTATGATAACCCATGAGTTAAACGCTGTTCGCTATAGTTGTTCCCAGATGGCAGTGTTGGAAAATGGAAGATTCCTGGAGAAAGGATCTGTGGAATCTATTTTTAACAATCCGAAGAGTCATACCGGTGAATTATTCACCAAGGTATTGGAGGAATTTCAGAATATCAGCTTTAGTGGAGGTGAGGGAATATGAGTTTAATGGATGCTTCTCTCTGGGAAGTAATACGAGCATCGTTCAATCCGGATATCTGGAAAGAATTGCTTGTTCCCATAGGAGAGACGATTTACATGACATTGATTTCATCGGTGATTGTGCTGGTGTTTGGAGTTTTACTCGGTATTTGCCTGACCCTTACGAGCCCGGATGGATTATTGCCGTTAAGGATTTCTTATACCACAGTCGGATGGTTGATAAATGTGCTTCGATCACTTCCGCAGATGGTGATGATTATCCTTATGATTCCGGTGGCGAGATTATTTTTTGGCAAGTCCTATGGAACGAATGCTTGTATCATAGCGATTGCGGCCAGCTGTATTCCTATGTATGCAAGAATAGTGGAGAGCGCACTCTTAGAGATTGAGAAGGGTAAAATCGAGGCGGCGAAATCAATTGGAAGCACAAATCGTCAGATTCTATTCAAGGTTGTGATTCCGGAGACATTACCTTCATTGATACGTGGTTTTACGGTTGCGGTAATCGCGATTATTTCAATGACGGCTCTTGCAGGAATGTTTGGAGCAGGGGGAATCGGTGATATAGCGGTGCGATTTGGTTATCAGCGATTTCAGCATGACAGGTTATTCGCCTGTGTTTATATATTGATTATTCTGGTGCAGATTACCCAGGGAGTAGGAAATGTTATTTCGAATCGAATTTTAAAGACTCGAAATCTCATATAAAAATTAATAGGTTGAGGAGGAAAAAACTATGAGAAAAAGAAAATTGTTAGCAGGTTTATTAGTAGCAACGACGGTGCTTGGATTGATGACAGGATGCGGTTCTTCCAATTCATCAAAAGCCAAAGAATCCGAGGATACAGCAGAGGAAGGTGAGGTAGTATTAAAGGGCATTGCAGATTTGGTGCCTCACTCGGAGATTATCGAATATGTTAAGCCAAAGCTTGAGGAGCAGGGAATCAAAATTGAACTTGTATCTACAGCGGCAGATTCCACAACAAATGAGAAATTGAATGCAGGAGAAATCGACTTTAATTATTTCCAGCATGAACCTTATTTGAAGTCTGAAGTTGAGGCAAACGGATATGATATCGTAAGTGCCGGTGGAATTCATGTGGAGCCAATCACAGCATATTCAGACAAGTATTCATCTAAGGATGAAATCCCTGAAAATGCAGTTGTTGCAATTCCTAATGATGCAACAAACGAGTATAGAGCACTTCGAATCTTAGAGCAGAATGGGTTTATTGAATTAGATGATGCGGTAGAGGATTCACTTTCAGCATCTGTTGATGATATTACAGAATACAAGATTCCATTGCAGATTGTAGAACTTGATTCTGCTCAGATTATTCCAACAAAGGATGATTATGATTTCTTTATTACAAATACCAATAAGGCTCTTGAAGCAGGCATTGATTCTGCCAAGCTGTTTAGTGAAGGTGCAGACAGTCCTTATGCTAATATTATTGCTGTTCGTTCTGAGGACAAGGACAATCCTGCAATTCAGGCCCTGGTAGAGGCGCTCTTAGATGAAGACACACAGAAGTTTATTGAAGAGAAATACGACGGTGCTGTCATTCCAGTACGTCAGTAATAGAAAGGCATACTCATTTGTATGTAGAAAAAGGGACGATCCTAGTGATCGTCCCTTTTATTGTAGTAGAACATTGCGATTCCCGCTCCACATATGATGAAGTATCCCAGGATACTTAAGTAATCCGGAAGCTCACCCAGTAAAAACATACCGAGGAGTGCGGCAAATATGATTTGTGTATAGTCGTAGACAGAGATTTCTCTCGCCGGCGCATAAGTATAGGCTGCGGTGATAGAGAACTGTCCTCCGGCTGCAGCAAGTCCGGCTAAAAACAGATATAGAATCTGAGTAGGACTTGGAACTACAAATACCGGTAGCATTAACGGTATAGATGCAATGCAGGAGAAGACGGAGAAAAATAGGACAATCTGTGGTCCCTTGACTCCGTTTTGTGTTGCCTTACGGACATAAGTGTATGCAAGTCCGGCGCCCATGCCGCCAATCATACCGATGATTGCAGGAAATGATGAGAAATTTCCGCTTGGTTTTAGGATGCAGAGTGCACCGATAAATGCAGTAAATACAAATCCAAGCTGAACCGGTTTGATTTTTTCATTTAATACAAAGTATGAAAAAAGGATTGCAAAAAACGGGGAAAGTTTATTTAGCATATTGGCATCGGCAATTACAAGATGGTCGATTGCATAGTAATTACAGAAGATACCAATGGTTCCTCCGATGGCACGTATAAATAGATATTTAAGATTTTTTGGATTTTCCAGGCGATAGGAAATATGATTTTTCTCGATGGCATAGATAGCAAATGCTATGGCAACAAGATTCCGCCAGAAACTTTTTTCAAAGGAAGGAAGATCCCCGGATAGTCGAACGAATAAGCTCATAAGCGAAAAGCAGAATGCAGCGCTTATGATGAAAAATATACCTTTAGTTTTCTGATTCAAAATATACTCCAATCTAGTGACAACAGCCACGCTACAAATTATAGCACAGCATGTAAAGATTAGATATAGGTGTCAACATGACGAGCGATTTTACCGGCATAATTTCGTACTTCCTTTAAGAAATTGGAAGAGCTGCCAAACATATCGCCAAAGGCACTGAGCTTTAGATTGGATGTGGCACTGCTTGATAGATTCAGGTATCCGTTGGTCTTTTTGGTGATACCGATGTCCTTGAGTTCGTCTTCGTATTTTTTAGCTAACTCCTTGAGACTCTTTCCGGCATTTTTGATATCACGGTTTGTACTCTTGGAACTTGATTCCATCGCATAGTTGTAGGTATCGATAAATGCACGGAGTTCTTTGTCGAAACGGGTTTTCTCTGCAGAGGAAACTTCGCTTTCAGACTTTGAGTAATCATAGTCCTGTAACGCACGGATAGCCTTCTTCAGGGCGTTCGAATCCGCCTGAGACAATTTTGAGTTAGTTTCTTTCTTACGATTTGTCTCAGTGATAAGTGTCCGATTATTCGGAGCGTATGCATTTCTAAGGTAATAAGTTGCATTTACAGAAAAATTACTCATATAAAAACTCCTCTCATAATTCACTATATTTATCGGTAAATCTACCAAAAAACTTTAGTCCACTTGTTATTTCTAAGTTTGTAACATATAATTGTGGGTAAATTTATAGAAATAAAGAACTTCAGAAAAGATAAGGAGTAATACATGGATCAGGAAAAGGTCATAGTTATCGACTTTGGTGGACAGTACAATCAGCTCGTTGCAAGACGTGTACGTGAATGTAATGTTTACTGTGAAATTTATTCCTATAGGACAGACCTTGAGAAAATCAAGGAAATGAATCCAAAGGGAATTATCCTTACCGGAGGACCAAACAGTTGCTATCTTCCAGATGCGGCAACATGTGGCAAGGAATTATTTGAACTTGGAATTCCGGTACTGGGATTGTGTTATGGTGCGCAGCTTATGAACCACGTTTTAGGTGGTAAAGTTGAGAAGGCGCCAGTTCGTGAATATGGTAAGACAGAATGTTTTACCAGACAGGATTCTCCATTGTTTAAGGGAGTGTCTGCGTCAACTCAGGTTTGGATGAGCCACTTCGATTACATTTCCAAGGAGGCCCCTGGATTTGAAATTGTTGCTCATACTGCAGATTGTCCGGTCGCTGCATGTGAAAATCAGGAGAAGAAGCTGTATGCAATCCAGTTCCATCCTGAAGTTCTTCATACTACAGAAGGTAAGACAATTCTTTCCAACTTCGTCCGCAATATCTGTGGATGTAGTGGTTCATGGAAGATGGATAGTTTCGTAGAGACAACAATTAAGGAAATCCGCGAGAAAGTTGGCGATGGTAAGGTCCTGCTTGCTCTTTCCGGTGGCGTGGATTCCTCTGTTGCTGCAGGTTTACTGGCTCGTGCAATTGGCAAGCAGTTAACTTGCGTATTTGTTGATCATGGTCTTCTTCGTAAAGACGAAGGTGATGAAGTAGAAGCCGTATTCGGACCACAGGGTAATTTCGATTTAAATTTCATCCGTGTCAATGCGCAGGAACGTTACTATAGCAAGCTTGCTGGTGTAACAGAACCGGAGCAGAAGCGTAAGATTATCGGAGAAGAATTTATCCGTGTATTTGAAGAAGAAGCTAAGAAGATTGGTGCGGTAGACTTCCTTGCACAGGGTACAATTTATCCTGACGTTGTAGAGTCTGGTCTTGGCGGAGAATCTGCTGTTATCAAGTCCCATCACAATGTAGGTGGACTTCCTGATTTCGTTGATTTCAAGGAAATTATTGAACCACTT
>JAFOVD010000011.1 GCA_017392525.1 Lachnospiraceae bacterium | reverse complement strand
AAGTACAAGCTTAAGTGACTCAGCAAGTACAAGTATCAGCTTGAGTGACTCCACAAGCACCAGCTTAAGTGAATCAACGAGCACAAGTACCAGCTTGAGTGATTCCACAAGCACAAGCCTGAGCGAATCAGCGAGCACAAGTACAAGCTTGAGCGAATCAACGAGCACAAGTACAAGCCTGAGTGACTCCACAAGCACCAGCTTAAGTGAATCAACCAGCACAAGTACAAGCCTGAGTGACTCCACAAGCACCAGCTTAAGTGAATCAACCAGTACAAGTACCAGCTTGAGTGATTCTACAAGCACAAGCCTGAGCGAATCAGCGAGCACAAGTACAAGCTTAAGTGAATCAACGAGCACAAGTACAAGTTTGAGCGATTCCACAAGCATTAGCGCAAGCGAATCCGCAAGCATTAGCGCAAGCTTGAGTGATGCAGCAGTAACACCGGTAACACCAGCAGTAACACCGGTAGTTCCAGCAGCACCGGTTGTAACTCCAGCGGCAGCACCGGTAGTTCCGGCAGCTCCAACACCAGCAGCGGTAACACCAGTAACACCTACACCGGCAGCTAACGTAGTAGATGCGGACGATGTAGTAACACCGCAGGCTAATATAGATGTAGAAGATGTAGAAACACCAGCAGCTAATACAGATGTTAGCGAAGGAGATGGTATCCGAGTATGGTGGTCATGGATTCCATTGGCAGGTGTGGTTGCAGCTTTAGTAGATAAAGCTCTCGAAAAGAAAGAAGAAAAAGAAAAGAATAAAGATAACAATAATAATGATACAGAATAAAGACTGACATGATATTGGCAGTTGACGTTACCGGAGTTAATTAGTATGACAAAAATAAGTAAATCCGACAAGACAAATGAACTAAGAAAACGTCTTCTAGTAATTCTCACAATAATCATCCTCTATTTGATCGGATTGATGGTTCCACTCCTTGGAGTGGAACCGGATACCGGTCAAGAGAATGCATTTAATGCGCAAAGAATTGTGACTACTATGTTGAATGGCGCGAATAATCAAAAGGGATTTTTTGCCTTGGGAATTATGCCATATATTAATGCGATGATCTTTGTTCAGTGTTTTACGATCTTTCGTACTTCAGAATCTAGGGCCAGAATTTCCCAGCAGCGAATCCAGCGTCTGACGGGAATTCTGACCTTTTTTTTAGGTTTCTTTTTTGCAATGAATAAAACAAGCGGATGGGATATTACAATTCCACACGTGCCATATATGGTGGCAAGGATGCTGGTAATTGGTGAGATGCTGATTGGTATAGCAATATTGTTCGTGATGCTTGAGTTTAATAAGAAGCATGGTGTTGGCGAAACAATGCCGCTTATTGTCATTAATATTATTGGGGGTCTTAAGAAAACAGTAGGGGATGTCAATTTATTAGATTACAAAGGGCTATTGATTCTTTGTCTTTTTGTTATCGTAGCTACCTTCATTATTGAAAATGTCTTTATTAAAATCCCGGTTCAACGAGTCAGCATTAATAATGTACATGCTGAGAAGAATTATATAGCGTATAAGCTAAACATTGTTGGTGTGATGCCTGTTATGTTTGGTACAGCAGTATTTATGCTTCCACAGTTGCTACTTAAATTATGGATTTATATAGATCCTGACAATATAACCATTAGAGAGATTAGTATGCGCATGAATCTGACGGATTCTTTAGGAGTGCACGTGTATCTTTGCATTATTATTTTACTGGTTATACTGTTAGCATTTTTGCTGCTTAATCCATGGGAAATGGCAAAAAACTTAAGAAAGAGTGGAGATTGTATTGTAGGAGTTCCATCTGGAAAGAAGACATCGCAGTATCTGGTGCGTCGTATTTTTGCACTGTGTATTTTTAGTGGCCTTTTCCAGAGTGGTTGTATGGCAGTTTCGTTACAGATGTCACTTCATGGAATTCTTCCGTCTGAAGTGGCGATGTTACCAATGAATGCAATGATGTTAGTCAGTTTTGCTTGTTCGATTTTTTTCGAACTTAGATCGTATTATCGTTTTGACGGATATCGTTTTTTCTTATAGGTGGGGAGTATGATTTATTTTATTTCAGCTTGGTATGATGGAAATGATTGGAAGGAAAGGGAGCAAGAGTGGTACATTGCGAAGCACGTATCTGAATTTGATGATACGGTGAAACAAGTGCAGCTTTTCTCTAGGAATAAGCTTTATCCATATCGGATAATTCTATTAAGCTATGCACCGAATTTTCGACATTTTCTACACAGACAAAGTATTTTTCGTGCGGATTACTGGTCTGTATTTGACCAGATGCAATGTATCGAAAGTAAGACCCAGAGGCCGTTTCTAGTGTCTGATATTCAATGGCCCGACAGAGTTGAGTTTATAGAATCGCTTTTTGTTACAAATGTTCAAAAAGATGGAGAGATATATGCTCGTATAATATTTGGCGATGATGGCAATATGATTAGCATAATCTTCTTTGAAGGAGGAAAGATTGCAAGAACTGAGCATTTTGATGATCGAGGATTCCTTTCCATGACAGAAGTATATGAAGATGGAGAGCCATCTCATGAACAATATTTTGATGAAAAGGGTGTTTGGAAATTCAGTCGATATCTGGGGGACGGTCATATTGAGATTAATCCATTAAGTAATTATTTCCTATGGCCGGAAGGAGAGAAGAAATATAAGAAACTTAGATATGACAATATGGAGGAATTGATTGAAGAAGTGCTGGTTCGATTCGTGAATCGGACAGATGATGATGCGATTTTTTGTGTTGCTATGCATCATCTTCATACAAATCTTTGGGCTAGATTGTTACGAAAGAGAAAAACCGTATTATCTTTTTTTGAAGGACGAACCAGTCTGGTAAAAAACGAAATAATGCAACAATTCTTACAAGATGCCGGCTATATTGTAACGGATACAAGAGAAGATGCGGATATTATCAGACGTACTATGGGCAGAGCTTACCCAAGAATGACCAGTATTACACCCTACGATTCCAGAGTAGATGAGGGAATCAGTATGGAATTCCCATATCAGAATATTTTAGTTATGACTGACGGAATTTCACAGGAAAAATTGGATGAAATACTGGATGAGTTGGTGAAATATATAAATCACAATTTTAAAACAAAGGTTCAATTGTATACGACAACGGTATATTACGAACGCTTTATGGAGTTGGAGAAAAAAGCAGCTGAGATGAATAATAAGGTTGTCACAGATCTTCTAAATCAGGAGTTTTTTGTAGTTGCGCGCTGTTTGGATGCGATGGAGACAAATCGTAAGTTGCGGGAAACCAGAATTCTGATCGATTTGCAGGATATACCGGATCAGTTTCTACAGATATCTGCATTAAGTATGGGAATTCCGCAGATAACCATGAGAGAAACACAGTATGTTAAAAATGACAGAAATGGCCATATTATAAAATCAGTATCGGAATTGGACGAATGGCTGGTGTATTATCTTAAGGATTTGTCAAACTGGAACCATGCTAGGGTTGAATCTTATGATATGGGTTCTGAGTTTACTACAGCAGAGATACAGAGACAATGGATACAAGTTATTCGTCATGTTGAAAACAATTGGAGTTAGGGGGAGGCTCTATGTTTAATAGTATGAATGTCCTTCAATTGGGGCACTTTAATTTAAAAACAGAATATTCAATTCCTGATGAAATGAATTGGGTCTATGAACCAGATTGGGATGATTCGGAAACAATAGCGGAATTGAAGAGTATCAGACAATTCGATGTCGCTATAGTTGATCGGGCTATATCAAAAGCAGAGAGTGAGAGATTAATAGAATGCGTACGGGCGTACGGATTATTCGTCTTTGATGATGCCAAGTTTGATATCAATCATCTAATGGAATCCAGAGCTGGAAAACGGATATCCAGAGAGAACTTTCAGGATTTTATTGATTCCAGATTAATACATTATTATAGCGATACTTATGGTGAACAGTTTTCTATGTTCAGATTTACCGTGTGTAATCAAAAAGGATATAAGATTCGTTATACCGGATTTGATGGAACAGAGGTAAAGGGGGATTTTGGTGAGTATTTTCGTCAGTTTGGATATTGGCGCATGAATGTTCCGCTTCAACCGGAAATGTCTTTGGATTTGTGGTTGGAATATGAGAAAAGTATAGATGTCCAATTAGAAATGGATGTATATGTATGCGATTCGGCAGCGGAAGGTAATACGATGGAGGAGTACCATTTTTCAAATAGCGAATTGGAATCTAAGGAATATCTGTCGATTTATAATTCAAAAGAACATGTGGGATATGTGTTCGTTTCTCTAAAGGCGAAGGGTGAAGGGATGATTAAAGTCAGAAAACTTCATGATCGCTGGGGAAGAGGAAAAGAAGGTGTATTTTTGCCGGGAGGTGAAAGAACGATTACTTCTGATAGGGAAGAGGCGTTTTTCTATTTTGAGCCGGGAGATTTAAAGCCGCCATTAAATGTATACTTCTCCGGATATAAAACACGAGAAGGATTTGAAGGTTATGGAATTATGAGAGCAATGAAATCCCCGTTCCTTCTGGTTGCAGATCAGAGATTGGAAGGTGGAAATTTCTATATTGGATCAAAAGAGTATGAGAAACTGGTAAAAAACAAGATTTTAGACGTAATGGAAAAACTGCATTTTACTGAAAAGGATTTAGTTTTTTCCGGAATTTCCATGGGAACTACTGGAGCGATGTATTATGGTTCGATGATTGGGCCGGAATACATTATTCTTGGAAAGCCACTTGCGGACCTGGGTACGATTGCTGAAAATGAGCGAATAAACCGTCCGGGAGGATTCCCTACATCATTGGATATGCTGGCAAAGGAAATGGGAGATTTGTCAGAGGAATCTGTTAAGAAGATGAATGAACGCTTTTGGAAAAATTTCAGCCTGGGTAATTGGGGACATACCACATTTATCATTTCCTATATGTATGAAGATGATTATGATGGGTGCGCATATCAGACGCTTCTCAGTAACCTTAGAAATAGTGGAACCAGAGTGTTTGGTAAGGGACTACATGGAAGACATAATGATGATACAGGTGGAATTATACAGTGGTTTTACAAGCAGTATAAGTTGGTATTAAGAGATCATTATGGCAGAAATCTTGAATCGACAGACTGATTGGGGAGAAATTATGAAGGCAGAGGAGAAAAAATGGGTTGTATATTGGTATGGATATACGAATCATACCTATATGTACGGCTCTGTAGTGGATTTTCACAGTGTAGATGATGTTGAATATAAGAATGCTCTGATTCCACCGGGAACTGTAATAAAAACCTGGAAATCCCAGGCAAAATACCAGATGGAACGAGTGGAACCCACGTTACCGATTATCGATGGGGAGGAGAGTTATCGTATTCATTTGGATGTAGATATGGATATTCCGAACGGATTGATGCTTCGGTTTCGTTTTTATCAGAAAAATGGGACTGCAGAGGGAACTTATATTTTACGAGGTACCGATGGTGTTTTTCGTTGTCCGATTCGAACGTATTATTATGATGTGGAATTGATTGAAGCAGGTGCTCACCATTTTCATTTCCACTCAATGACTTTAGAAGAAGTGAGAGAAGACGAGGAGGATCTCCTTTATGAAAAGCAGGGCACTTTATCAAAGAGAAATAAGAAGAATACACGAATACATCCATGATGCCAAAGGATTAAACGACCGTGAACTTGCCGCCAAGACGGAGGAATTTAAAGAACGATTAAGCAATGGAGAATCCTTGGATAGCCTTATGGAAGAGGCATATGCAGTAGTTTGTGTTGCTGATGAGAGAATTCTTGGCATGATGCCATATGATGTGCAAATTATGGGGGCTATCGCGCTTCACAGAGGCCGACTGGCGGAAATGAATACCGGCGAAGGAAAGACTTTGACGGCGACCCTTCCGCTATATCTAAACGCATTGACAGGGAAAAGTACGATGCTGGTAACGGCAAATGAGTACTTGGCTATTCGAGATGCAGAAGAGATGGGACCAGTCTATAGTTTCCTTGGTATGACGGTTCGAGCCGGCGTAAAGGAAAATGTGGAAGAGGAAATGACCAATGCTGAGAAACGGGAGTGCTATGGAGCAGATATTCTCTACACGACACATGGCGCATTGGGATTTGATTATTTATTCGAAAATCTTGTGTCATCCGCGGAAGAGCGTTTTATGAGGGAATTTTATTATGTCATTATAGATGAAGCAGATTCCGTGCTGTTGGATGGTGCGCAGATGCCGCTTGTTATTTCAGGTGCTCCTCGTGTGCAGTCGAATCTTTATGAGGTCACTGACTTTTTTGTTACTACACTAAAAGAGGATGAAGACTACGATGTTGAAGAAAATCTGTCCTGGTTAAATGATCAGGGTGTGGACTTTGCCAAAAGTTTCTTTGGTGTAGAAAATTTTTTCAGCAGAGAGAATTTTGAATTAAATCGTCATGTAACGCTTGCTCTTACAGCGCATACTCACTATAAAAAGCAAAAGGATTACATGATAAATGAAGACGGTGAGGTAATTCTTCTGGATAATGGTACCGGGCGTTCATTGCCGGGCATGAAACTTCGTGGCGGACAGCATCAGGCTATCGAACAGAAAGAGGGATTGAAAATTTCCCAGGATCAGAGATCGGTTGCATCGGTTACCTATCAGAATCTGTTTCGAATGTTTCCAAAGATGGCGGGAATGAGCGGAACAATCTACGATGCAAAGAAGGAACTTCGAACAGTTTACAATAAAAAAGTAGTACGAATCCCGACCAATCGACCACGAATAAGAGAAGATTTAAAGGATCTTTTCTTTCAGACGGCGGAAGATCAGTATTTGGCTGTTGTTGAGGATGTAAAAACGAGACATGATGCAGGACAGCCAATTCTAATTATTACATCCACCATTGCAGATACCAGGATTATCTCTATGATGCTTTTGGAAATGAAGATTCCCCACAGCGTGCTCAATGCCAATAATGCATTTTGGGAAGCTGATATTATTCGGGAAGCCGGAAAAGTGGGGGCAGTGACTGTTTCCACCGGTATTGCCGGTCGCGGAACAGATATTAAATTAAAGCCGGAAGCCAAGGAACTGGGGGGGTTGGCGGTTATTGGTATTGGAAGAATGGAAAATACACGACTGGAGGGGCAGGCAAGAGGTCGCTCCGGAAGACAGGGAGATCCCGGTATAAGCCAGTTTTATGTATGTTTAGAAGATGAAATTGTAAAGACGCTTGGAGAGAAGTATGTAAATAGACTAATCGGTAGTAAGAGACGTTTTGGACAAAGGAAGCTTAAAAAGATAATAAATGGAGCTCAAAAAAAGAAAGAGGATAGTTCTATAGCTGGACGTGAAATGTCCATTAAATATGATAAAATATTAAAGAGACAGCGAGATATCTTATATGATGCGAGAAATCGTTTATTGGATCATGGAGATATCAAAGAGGAGACATTGGAACAGATTATCCAATGGAATATTAATCATTTTGTTAAATCCTTGAAAAGGCCGACAAAGGCTGAATTGAACCGATATGTTCTGGATAATTTATCTTATCAGCTGCAATTTCAATGGAATCCAAAGACAGAATGGAGCCGTAAGAAATTGCGTGCATATTTGATGAAATACGCACGCATGACATATCAGAACAAGATGGAGTCATTTGACACCATGGAGGAATGGCAAGAGTACGTTAGGTTGTGTACTTTACATGCATTGGATGAGTTATGGATTGAAGAAGTAGATTATTTACAGCAATTAACTTATGTTACATCCGGTCGTTCTACAGCAATGAGAAATCCACTCTTTGAGTATAGCGAGGAAGCTTATAAATCATTTCAGGATATGAAGGATGAAATGCGACATAGAATTATGCGTAATATATTCCTGGGACAGGCTGAGAAGACAGATGAAGGCAAGATAAGTATTGTTTTCCCATAAAGGGAAGGGGAGTAGGGAGATACATGGTTTACAATTTTAATTTAGGCATCGGTTGGGCATCTTCAGGTGTGGAATATGCTCAGAGTTACCGTGGAATAGCACTGAGAAAGTCAGGGATACCTGCGAAATTTATTTTTACAGATATGTTTCCCCGGGATCCTCTGGAACATATGACTAAGAATTTGTATTTCGAGGATGATGAGATTATATGGCTATATACGTTCTTTACAGATTTTAAAATCGCGCCGGTGACATATACAAAAGAAGATCTGGAGAAGACGTTTCCAAGCGAGGATTACACATATACAAGAGAAGGTAAAGTTGGCACATATCGTTTTCATTCAGGTGATATATTTTACAGGGCCTATTTTACGGATTATGAGCAGGATTTCATTCATCGAGTTGAATATGTATCCGGAGGAAATCTAATCCGTAAGGATTATTTCTCCTATGCCCGTATGTATACAGAATATTATGCTCCGGAGAACAACAAGGCGAAATGTTACATGCGTAGATTCTATAATACGGATGGAACAACTGCTTATGAGGAAGTTAAGGAAGAAGATCGAGAAGAGGCAACGTATCATTTCCCGGATCGGATTATAGATTCCAAGACAGAGCTAGTGGGCTACATGATTGATGAATTACATGTGACAGAAAATGATTACGTACTTATGGATCGGACTACATTTTTGGGGCAGATAGTGCTAGAGCATGCCAGACCGGCGAAGATTGGTGTGGTGATACATGCGGATCATTATAGTAAAGGGGTCACAAACGAGGATTACATCTTATGGAATAATTACTATGAGAATGCGTTTCGTTTAAACCGGTTTATCGATTTTTATATTGTATCCACGGATCAGCAGAGAACCCTGTTGCTGGAACAATTTGAGAAATATAACGGCGTTACGCCAAAAATAATTACGATTCCGGTTGGAAGTTTGCCGAGATTGCGGTATCCATCTGAACCGAGGAAACGCTACAGCATGCTGACAGCCTCCAGATTGGCGGCGGAGAAGCATTGCGATTATGATATTAAAGCGTGTGTGAAAGTGCATGAGGCTTTACCGGATATTACATTGGATATATATGGGGAAGGAAAAGAGAAAACTGAGCTTTCCAACCTGATACATAAATATAATGCAGAAAACTATATTCGGTTAATGGGACAGCATAATCTTGAGGATGTGTATAAGAAGTATGAATTATATCTGACAGCTTCTCGAAGTGAGGGATTTGGTCTTTCCTTACTTGAAGCCATAGGATCAGGTCTTCCGATAGTAGGATTTGATGTTCCCTATGGCAATCCGACATTTGTGGATGAGGGGCAGAACGGACATCTGTTTAAATATGATGAACACACCAGTGAGACAGATAAGGTTCAGGCACTTGCCAATATGATAATAAAAATATTTACAGAGGATGATATAGAGAGTTTTCATCAGCATTCCTACGATGTGGCCTCGAAGTATCTGGATGAGGAGGTGCGTGATAAATGGGCTCATCTATTTCAGTAAAAACCAAGACGGCACTGTTCGGCAATTATAATGACAAGTCAAATATGCTGAGAGAATCTCTTCGAAAAGCTGGGTTTACCGGCCCGATTTTCGTATTGGAGGATGCAGCATTTATGCCGGAGGACATGATATCTGTTTTTCATTATACGATTCGGCAGATGCAGGGAGTTAATCCCTCCGGCAAGGCAAGATACTTTAATGAAATTGATATTCCGGCGTTTTGGCATATTGAGGCGAATAATATCGAAGGAACCATCTATGACAAGGAGACTGTTCGAGGAAAAATCTATTATTCAAATCATAATCCTATGCAGAATCGTCTGGTAAAGCAGGTGGACTGGTATTCCACAAATGGTATTAAGACGTCTTCTGATTATTACGATCAGTATGGTTTACGATATGGTCGAATGACATATGACAGTTTGGGAATGGAATTCCAGATGTCATGGTTTTCGTTGGATGGCCAGGAGGTCCTTACAGAAAACAAGAAAACCGGAGATTTTATATTGCAATATCGAGGGAATATGTATATTTTCCAGAATCTTACGGAATTGACGCTGTATGTGATGCGTGATTATGAAAATCGATTCAATGTTGAATTGACGGATATTTTATATAACACGTTACACTATCCGTTTTTCGTTTCCCTTCGTTGGGAAGGAACCAGGGAGCAGGGGGATTACTTATTCTGGCAGGAACAGCCGAGGGAAGATATTCCCGGCAATATGATGTCGATTTTTGAACATAAGACGAAGACAACTCATATATATGTGCAGAACATGGAAAGTTACCAGAATTTATTGGAGGCGGGAGCGGACAGAGAACTGTTGTCTCCACTGGGATTTATTTATAATTATCAGAAGGAGAATCAAGGTGGAAATGAAGTCTTGATTTGTACCAATTCCGATCAGCTGGAACATCTTGAGGATATTGTAAAACGTTTTCCGCGGATGCATTTCCATGTATGTGCTGTGACAGAAATGTCGCAGAAACTGCTTGGATTGGGGAAATATGATAACCTGTCATTATACCCAAGTGTAAGTATGGCAATGGTAGTGGAATTGTTTCAAAAATGTGACTATTATCTGGACATCAATCATGGTGGACAGATTTTAGATGCTGTGAAAACAGCATATTTATATGAGCAACTAATTGTTGGAATTGAAATCACTGTTCATAATAGGGAGTATATTGCACCGGAATATATCTTTGCAGATTGGGAAGATATGTGTGCTTTTTTGGATAAAGTATTTCCGAAGAGTGATTTGCATCAGGAGCTTGCTGCGCAGAAGAGGAGAGGAATAGATGAAGACGTGGCAGCTTATCAGAAACTGTTGTTTAATGTTTAGTACGAGGAGGAAGTGTTATGAGTTTTTTGTTTGGTAAGAATATGGACGCGTTATTGGTAGTTATTATTCTTGAGTGGATTCTGGCTGTATATGGAATCGGTATGACAATTACAGTTAAGAGACTGGTACCAAAGATTATCAATCTTGTGTTGACTATACTTTGGGTGGTTTGCGCAATCTTAAACATGATAGAATTTCTATAAGAGTGTTTAGAATACGCACTAGAATGTAAGAAGGAAGAGGCAGTTAGTTTTTATGAAAAAGAGAATATATAAGAAAAAGATCACAGCGATGTGCATGCTGATTACACTTCTCTTGTCGCAGCTATGCCTCTCGGGTTGTGATCGTAGCGATGATGGTGGAGGATCTTCAGGGGGAGATTCCGGTGAGAATTCCGGCACATCAAGGACTACGGTTACTGATATTAAGATGCCGGAGGCTTCTGGGACGACTGTGTTTCAGAATGCAACCGGCACTTTTATTATGGATGCGTCTCATACAGAAAGTGGTTATGTTCTGATTAAATATTCAGGAGATGCAGATAAGATTCAGATTCAAGTGACGGACCCAACAGGAGTGAGAACTCCATATCCAATGGAAATCGGTGATTATGAGGTTATTTCCTTTGTAAAAGGAAATGGTACGTATCAGGTGGATTGTCTGGAGCACATCTCCGGAACAAGCTACGCTGTTGGCATTTCTGAAAGTCTGGATGTACAGCTTTCGGATGAGTTTCAGCCATTTTTATATCCGAACCAGTATTCGGATTACAAGACAGATTCTGCCTGTGTTAGTAAGGGCAAGGAACTGTCCCAAAAATCATCGGATGATATTGATTATTTAACTAAGGTTTATCATTACGTTACAGAGAATATAGCGTATGATGAAGAATTTGCAGCTAATATTCCGGCGAATTATATTCCAAATCCGGATTCGACAATGTCGACCGGCAAGGGAATCTGTCTTGATTATGCATCGGTTACGTTGGCTATGCTTCGCTCACAGGGAATCCCGACGAAACTGGAAGTGGGTTATTCCGGAGAGGCATATCATGCATGGATTAGCGTTTGGACAGAAGAAACCGGATGGATTGATCGTGTTATTCAATTCAATGGAGATGAATGGACATTGGTTGATCCGACATTAGGTGCAAATGAAAATAACGATGATGATAGTCTGCGAAAGTATATTGGCGATGGTTCCAATTATACGTTGCAGTTTGAATATTAATGAGTTCTGTTTTCTACATACAGAATTGTGAGGGACGATTATGAGTGAAGAAAAGAAAGTAATGAACATGGCTTCGGATCTATATCTGGCAGACTGGTCTGAGCAGATGGCACAGGTTTTGAAATCCGGTCTTACGATTGAAGACGGTTTGGAGCTGATTCGAGATGATACGGGAACGGATTCCAAAGAACGTGAGATGTTGGATCAGATGCTGAGTGAAATCAGTATAAGTGGTGATTTGGCTCAGGCGATGGAGAATACAGGGGTATTTCCTAAGGATATGATTCGAATGGTTCGCCTTGGTGAACAGACGGGTAATCTGGAACGTATTCTCTACAATTTAAAATCTCAGTATGAGAGGCAAAATGCCCTTCGTAGAAGTATCAAGAATGCCGTAATTTATCCGATTGGTATTTCACTTGTCATGGTCGCTTTAATCAGTGTGATTTTGATTTTTGTAATGCCGGTATTTAAAAGAGCGTATGCGTCTCTTGGTATAGAGATGACAGGTATAGCAAAAGTTTTATTTGACCTGGGGAATTGGCTAGGAAGTACAGGACTTCCGATTCTCATAATTCTTTTGATTGGTCTGTTTGCATACCTTTTATACCAGCGTTACAGAAGCTCGAAAGAGGGAGGAATCCCGTTTGACCGCATGTTAAAAGATCGAGAGATGCTGGAGGCATGTAAATTTGCAGGTGTTATGGCTCTTTGCTTCTCTGGTGGTATTACGACGGAAGAGGGATTGGAGATGACTCTGGAAATGAACACTTCACCGGAGTTTTCTAAGAAGATTAGCGAATGTAAGAGTTACTGTGAAGAAGGCGCAAGATTTAATGAGGCGGTTCGAAGAGCAGGAATATTCAATGGCCGTATGCTTCGGCGTATACAGATGGCAGAGAAGACAGCGGAGATGGATGTGACGATGCAGGAAATCGCCGATGAGTTACAGTTTTTGATTGATCAGGATATCGACAATCGAATGGGACGTGTTGAGCCGATTCTAATTGGGGTTTTGACAGCCATTTCTGCACTTATATTACTATCGGTTATGTTACCTCTACTTGGAATCATGGGTACATTATAAGATGCAGGGGTTATATGTGGGAGATGAATCATGAGAAATAAGCTTAGAATCTTGGGCTATGTTTTGATTGTTATAGTGCTGATTGCATCAGTCGCAAGCATTTCAAATCATAGTATCCAAAGAGAACAGGATACACTTCGTGACGCAATTGAACAGGATATCTCTGCGTATTATGCAAGGGAGGGTTATTACCCGTCCTCTATTCAGGAATTACAGGATATTTATGGACTGACTTATGATGAGAAGCGGTTTTATATCGGATATCAGTTAATGGGATCGAATATTCGTCCCTATGTGACCATTGTGGAGTTGGAGGACTAGTTGTATGGAAGTTAGTTTAAAGAAACGGATGCTTGCTATATTCCCCATGCTCTTATTTATTCTGTTTGGATTTAGTTTGATGGGATTGACATTCCTGGGGGCAAAAGACTATGAGGGACTGGCGAGGAAGAGAGATCTCTATTTTCAGCAGACAACCTGTTCTGATTACCTTCGAATGAAGGTGGGAGCGTATGATGAGGAAGGCCAGGTGAAAACCGGAGAGTTTAGTGATGGAGATGCCATATATCTTTACCAGACCATAGGGGAAGAATCTTATGAGACGATTCTCTATGTCAAGGATGGGTATCTCTATGAACAGTTTCAAAATGTTTTAGATACAGTGAACAGTGGAGCTGGTAACAAGATTATGGAAGCAGAGGATATGAAGGTATCCATTGTAAATAATAAACTGTTATGTGTTAGAGTAAAGCAGGACGGTAAATGGCAAGAAGTGCATGTTGCTGTAAGAAGTGGCATTAATTAAGATATGTGCGGGGGACAGATATGTCAGAAATAGATAAACGTGAAAAAAATACGGATAACCGTCATACTTGGCTGTTCCTGCTGGAAACAACCGTATCATTAACAATCTTTGCACTGGCTGCAGCTGTGATGTTGTCTGTGTTTGTGGTTTCATCGAAAAATCAGAAAGAAGCAGAGGCAATCCATATGTCTAATACGAAGCTTCAAAATGTAATTGAAGTAATACGAAGTGCAAATTCGCTGGATGAGTTGAACCAGATGCTGGTTTCTGAGTACGGTGTGGATGGGTCTTTGGAAATCCCTCCATCAACTGATAGCAGTGCAAAATCAGATGTGGTTACCATCTATATGGAAAATAAATACCTGGTAAAAGTGGAATGTCTAGGAGAAGATGAGGGGCTGTATCATTTCCGGACAACACTGGTCAATGGTAAAAACGATATCGAGGAGGTTTCGATAGATCATTACATGAGGGGGGCGGATAATTATGCGACGGAATAGAAGAGTTATTCAAACGAGAGCATATGGAATCGGACTTCCTCTGGTGCTTGTAATACTGGTTATTATCAGTTTACTTTCCCTATCGGTTATCTCGGTTTTGACAGCCCGACAGAATCTGAGAAACGAGCAGGCCAGCCAGGCGGCATACCAGGCCAAATGCGAGGTGGAAAATCAGGCAGAATCCTGGGTACAGGAGAAGAATCAACTGCTTTTAGATTCTCCTGATAATCAGCCGGAGGAATTGACAGAAGAATTTGAGATTAATTCCCGGAGGTCGTTGGTGGTTACATTGACAAAGACTCTTCAGGATGGAAACTATTATTACGATGTGACAGGTTGGACTACGGTGACAAAAGAAGATACCGAAGAACAGACGTTACAGGGAATGTAAGGAGGGAGTTACATGATATTAGATGCAAAGAAAATAATGGAAAAGGCAGTTTCTCGAAACTGTGCAGATGTATTTATTGTAGCCGGTAATACCGTTACTATGAGGGTAAATGGTTCTATAGAAGCAATTGATCTGGCAGAGGTTATAACATCAGATGACACTGAGGACAGAAGACCTTTTTTGATGCCAAATGATACGGAGGAACTGATTAAACAGTTCTATGCTTTAGCAGGGAATCGTTCAATGGAAAAATTATATAAAACCGGTGATGATGATTTCTCATTTGCTATACCGGGTATTTCCAGATTCCGTATGAATGCTTATCGACAGCGTGGTTCGTTGGCAGCAGTTATTCGTGTCATCGCTTTTGAGATTCCAAGACCGGAAGATATTCATATTCCGCAACAGATTCTGGATTTGGGTGATTTGCAGAAGGGATTGGTTGTTGTAACTGGACCTGCAGGTAGCGGTAAGTCGACGACACTTGCTTGTATCATAGATGCAATTAATTCAACCAAAACCGCCAATATTATTACTTTGGAAGATCCGATTGAGTTTTTGCATAAGCATAAAAAAGGTGTTATCAGTCAGCGTGAGATTGAAAATGATACAATGAGTTATGTAAATGGACTAAGAGCCACACTTCGCCAGAGCCCGGATGTAATTTTACTGGGTGAGATGCGTGATTACGAGACCATTAGCGTGGCTATGAATGCAGCAGAGACAGGACATCTACTGTTTTCAACGCTTCATACGGTTGGAGCAGCAAGCACAATTAACCGTATTATTGATGTATTTCCATCTGATCAGCAGCGCCAGGTTTCTGTTATGCTGTCTATGATTTTGCAGGCGGTAGTATCTCAGCAGTTATTGCCAACTGTTGATGGCGGTATGATACCGGCATTCGAAATTATGGTGAATACACCTGCTGTAAGTAATCTGATCCGTAGTGGAAAGGCTTATCAGATTGATTCTGTTATCGCTGCAGAAAAGGAAACCATGTTATCTATGGATGCCTGCATCTGGAATTATTATAAGCAGGGAATAATTTCAAAAGAAGTTGCTCTGCAGCATGCGATTAATCAGGAAATGTTAGAAAGACGACTATAGATTTTTATTAGAGAGTGATTTCGTGAAAACAGAGGGTTAGGCCCTCTGTTTTTTACTTTAGATATCTTTAGATTTGAATTCGTAAACAATATAACAATTTGTGTGTACTATATGATAAAATCAAAAAGACGTATTAATTAGACATACAGTAAGGGAGGAAACTGAGTATGTTACAAATCGAACATTTGACGAAAAACTATGGTGAGAAAAAAGCTGTAGATGATTTATCGCTACATATTCATGTCGGTGAAATCTATGGTTTTATTGGACATAATGGTGCCGGTAAAACAACGACATTGAAGTCTGTTGTTGGTATTCAGCAGTTTGATGAGGGGGAAATCACAATTGATGGTCATTCCATTACCAGGGAACCATTGGTGTGTAAAAAAGAATTTGCATATATTCCGGATAATCCGGATTTATATGAATTTATGTCAGGAATTAAGTATCTCAACTTTATTGGAGATATTTTTGGCGTAGAACCGAATATCCGTCAGGAACGTATTCGTAAATACGCAGATATGTTTGAAATTACAAAAGATCTTGCACAGCCTATAAGTGCGTATTCTCATGGTATGAAGCAGAAGCTGGCAATTATTTCTGCTTGGATTCATGAACCAAAGCTTATCATTATGGATGAACCATTTGTTGGTCTTGATCCAAAGGCGGCACATCTTCTCAAGGAAATGATGAGAGAGCATTGTAATCAGGGTGGCGCTATTTTCTTCTCAACACATGTTTTGGAAGTTGCTGAAAAGCTCTGCGACAAAGTTGCTATTATCAAGGGCGGTCAGTTAATTAAATCTGGAACAATGGATGAAGTTAAGGGTGACGACAGTTTGGAAGAAGTATTCCTTGAACTGGAAGATGACGAGGTGCAGGATGTTAAAGATATTAATTAAAAAACAATTGATGGAAATCTTCCGTCAGTATTTTTATGATGCAAAGAAAAATAAGGCTAGATCAAAGACTTCTACCACGCTTTGGTTTATCTTTTTTGGATTAGTTATGATTATGCTTTGCGGTATGTTTTTCTCGCTGGCATATGTATTTGGTGCACTGATTAAGATGGATTTAACCTGGTTCTATTTTATAATTATGAGCGTTCTGGCTGTTTTATTAGGTGCATTTGGTAGCGTTTTCAACACGTTTTCCATGCTTTATATGGGAAAAGACAATGATCTATTGCTTTCTTTGCCAATCCCGGAGAAGTTTATAATTGTTTCCAGACTGGTAGGTGTGTATTTACTTGGAACCATGTATTCCGTGTCCGTAACACTACCAACATTAGTTGTATATTTTATCGATGCTGGATTTCATATAGGTGCGTTATTTGGCGGAATTATCTGGATGCTTGTTATTTCCGTTATTGTACTTCTCTTATCATGTTTACTAGGATTTGTTGTTGCGAAAGTTAGTACGAAATTAAAGCACAAGAACTTTATAACAGTATTCATAGCATTAGTTGGATTTGGTTTATACTA
Source organism: Lachnospiraceae bacterium (assembly GCA_017392525.1). Taxonomy (GTDB): domain Bacteria; phylum Bacillota; class Clostridia; order Lachnospirales; family Lachnospiraceae; genus FD2005. Next base: position 7,334 of record JAFOVD010000011.1, on the reverse strand, counting down.
TTTTGTTTGCTTTAAATTGACAACTATTATGGACAATATTGTTACTAATGCATTAACTTATGGGAAAAATGTTAAGGAAAGCGCATATGGACTGTATTTATTTGGAATGATGCCAACAGGTGATATTGTTTCGATTCTAATATTTGTTGCAATCAGTGTAGTTATGGTTGCTGCAGTCTGGTTCTTACTATCCAAGACGTTTATAAGTATTGCAACCTCAACAGGTGCAACGGTACGTATTGAATACAAAGAGAAGCTTGCAAAACAAAAGGGTGTATTTCAAGCGTTACTTGCCAAGGAATTTGCTCGTTTCTTTGGAAGCGCAACCTATATGTTGAACTGCGGACTGTCTGTTGTGCTTATTCCAATCTTTGGAATTGTTATTTTAATTAAGGCAAATGATGTACAGGAACTGATTTCCGAAATCGTTGGTACCAATACGGATGTTATTGCACTTGGAATTATTATTTCTCTATGCTGGTTAGCTTCGATGAATGATATTGTTGCACCATCTGTTGCATTGGAAGGAAAAAATCTCTGGGTTTTAAGATCACTTCCTGTTTCAACAATTAGTATTTTACGTGCAAAGATTTTGTTACATTTGATTTTGACAGTAGTACCTCTTTTCTTTACAAGTGTTTGTGCCTGTGTGGCATTCCATTTAACACCGGTAGAAAATGTATTTGTGATTGTTGAGCCAATATTGATAGCAGTTTTATTTGCATTATTTGGAATGTTCCTGGGACTTGAGAAGAAGCCAAACCTGAATTGGACAAATGAAATGTATCCAATCAAGCAGAGTATGTCAGTAATGCTTGCGTTATTTGCCGGATGGGCATACATTGGAATCATTGTTGCGCTGTATTTTGCAGTTGTATCTTTCGGAGTTATTCCATATTTATGTATTGTTTCCGTTGTTAACCTGTTTTTCATTGCGTTGCTGGAAGTCTGGTTGCATAAGAGAGCAGTTATTCTTTTTGAAAAACTCTAAATCACAGGGAATAATTATGTTATAATATTTGTTCATAAATGAGTATTTAACAGGAGTTTTTTATATGGAATACAAAGCAATTGCCCTCGATTTGGATGGGACACTTACAAATAGTAAAAAAGAAGTCAGTAAAAGAAATAAAGAAGCGGTTATGAATGCTGCAAAAAAGGGCGTAAAAGTCATTCTTGCTTCCGGAAGACCTATTCCGGGAGTTACAAAGATTGCACAGATTTTACAGCTGGAAAAGGTTGGCGGTTATATTCTGTCTTATAATGGTGGATTAATCGTTGATTGTAAAACCGGAGAAGTGATTCGTCGTGAGACAATACCAACAGAGTATTATCATACGATTGTGCATTCTGCCAGAAAATATGGTGTGACGGCAATGACCTATGATTCAGAAGGTATTATTACAGAAAATCCAACAGATAAGTATGTAGAATTAGAGGCCGGAATTAATCATATTCCAATTAAAAAAGCGTACCCTCTGAATGAAATTGCTGCAAATGATCCGGTTGTTAAATTTCTTATAGTAGGCGAGCCAAAAGATTTGAAGCCTGTATATGAAGATTTAAATGAAAAATTGAAGGGTGCTGTTAATATCTTTTATTCAGAACCTTATTTCATGGAAATTACACCACAGGGAATCGAGAAGGCGTCTTCGCTGGACCTTCTGTTACAGTCAATTGGGCTTGAACAAAAGCAATTGATGGCATGTGGAGATGGGTTTAATGATATTCCTATGCTTCAATATGCGGGGCTTTCTGTTGCCATGGAGAATGCGCAACCGGAGACAAAGGAGTGGGCCGATTATATTGCACCGTCCAATGATGAAGATGGTGTGGCAGTTGCAATTGAAAAGTTTATTCGTTTATAAAAGGATGGCAGGTTAGTTTTTAACCTGCTATCTTCACATTTGGAAACATATTGGCGAATTGTAAACAAATATATATAATTGTTTGTATAAGAATTCGGAAGGAGACAGTATGATTCGTTTAGCTAAAAAGAAGGATATTCCAAAACTATTGATATTACTCCAGGAAGTGTTGGAGATCCATGCGGCAATTCGGCCGGATATATTTATTTCAGGGACAACAAAGTACACCGAAGAAGAATTGGAACTGCTTTTAGAAGATGAGAATAGACCAATTTATGTTGCGGTTGATGATCAGGATGAAGTGCTCGGTTATGCCTTTTGTGTAATTAAAAGCCAGCCATTTTCCAACAATATGATTCAATTTAAATCGCTTTTTATAGATGATTTATGCGTGGATTCCCGTTGCCGAGGAATGGGAATTGGTGAGAAATTATTTCATTACTTAGAGGGAGAAGCTAAGAAATTGGGCTGTTATGAGATTACATTGAATGTATGGAGTGGAAATGATGGCGCAGAGCGTTTTTATGAAAAACTTGGGATGAAAACAAAAGAGCGTCAGATGGAATTTATATTGGATTAATGTAAGCTATTGCAGTTTTAGGTATGTTTTATGGGGGAAGATGTATGAAAAAAGTATCTGTAATTATTCCGGTATATAATGTTGCGCCATATTTACGAAAATGTTTGGATAGTGTAATAGGGCAGACGTATGAGAATCTGGAGATTATTCTTATTAATGACGGTACGAAAGATGCCAGTCTTTCGATATGTGAAGAGTATAAAAATAAGGATTCTAGAATTCGACTTTATTCGCAGAAAAATCAGGGGTTAAGTGCGGCCAGAAATCTGGGAATTGATCATGCGACTGGAGAATATATAACTTTTGTAGATAGCGATGACTGGTTAGAACTTGAATTTGTTGAAACACTTGTTACTGAGCTAGAACGAACAGATTCTGACATTGCAGTGGGAAATTTCAACAAATTTGAAATGGAAAAGTCACTATTTCATATCTATGCATTAGAAAAGGATTATTATGTAAAGACCTATACTCCCAATGAATGGTACGACAATATATTCTCTGTTGCAAATTTATCATTATGTTTTGTTACTGCATGGGGTAAAGTGTATAAACGTAATCTGTTTGATGGATTACATTATCCGGTAGGGAAAGTTTCTGAAGATGATTACACTACATACCTGACTTACATGCAAGCAAAACAGATTGTATATGTGCATAAACCATTATACGTGTATCGTTACAATAATGAGGGGATTTCCCATACTTCTCCTCGAACAGATTTATCTTCGCTACAATCATTTGAAGAGGAAATGACCATGATGATGTTCCTGGGGTTAGATATGACAAAAATCAAGGCATATTATCTTCATAGATTGCGAATTAACCTGGCGAGTACTCTTCAAGAAGGACGATATGAAGAGTATCTTCGGGTAAAGAAAAAAATTGATATTTTGAAGATGCATGGAATAGAAGTATAGTTTTATGGGGGAATGAGTTATGCAGAAGAGAAGACAAAGCAGTCAGTTAATTACAGATGAAGGGGTATTTTTGGATAAACATGTAAAAAGAACCAAAATATTCGTTTTTATTTGCATAGTTATCTCAATTATATTGATTGTTTTAGGAGCAGGCGCATTAATAACAGAGATTACATATTAGTGTGATGGGGGAGATTATATGAGTGAAGAATTAAAAAGAAGAGTTTATGAGATATTGGAGCCGTCAACGGTGAAGGATCCTGCGTCTAAAGCTTATGATTTTTTGATGACATTAGCGGTAATCGTTGGCCTGATTCCGATGATGTTGAAACATGAGAATTCGTTTGTCATCTGGATAGATGTATTGACAAGTTTACTGTTTATGATTGATTATGGATTCCGATTATATACAGCAGATTACAAAATGGGTTACAAGAGTTATAAAGCATATTTTGCATATGTTGTTTCCCCTATGGCGATTTTTGATTTGCTGTCAATTATTCCGGTAGTATCTGTTTTCTGGAAAATCTCATCAGCCTTTACTTTACTTAGACTGTTTCGTGTATTTCGTGTTGTAAAGCTGGTTCGTTATTCTAAGTCCATGGTAATCATTTCCAATGTTCTTAGAAAAGTCCGCAAGCAGATAGGTGCGGTTTTTGTACTTGTGATTGTCTATATTTTTATTTCAGCTATGTTGATGTTTCAGTTGGAACCATCTTTGTTTGATACTTTTTTTGATGCCCTGTACTGGGCTACTATTTCCATTACTACGATTGGATATGGAGATATTTATCCGGTTACGCTTTTGGGGCGTATTATTACAATGATTTCAGCCCTCGTGGGATTAGCGGTTATTGCGCTTCCGACAGGTATTATTACGGCTTCTTATATGGCGGAAATCACAAAAAAGAAGTCAAAATATGAACTTTAAGGAGAAAACACATGAATTTAACAGCAGTTCATCATATTGCTATTATTGTATCTGATTATAAGAAATCAAGGGAATTCTACGTTGAGAAGCTTGGATTCGAAGTTAAGAGAGAGAATTTCCGACAGGATAAAAATGATTGGAAACTGGATTTGAAAGTTAATGAGCATACGGAACTGGAGATTTTTGCACCGGAAAATGCACCTAAGCGTCCATCCTATCCGGAAGCTTGTGGGTTAAGACATCTTGCATTTCATGTAGAGAATATTGAAACGGTAGTGGAAGAATTAAAGAATCTGGGAATTGAATGCGAACCGATTCGAAAGGATACCTTTACCGGTGAAAAGATGACATTTTTCCAGGATCCAGATGGGCTACCATTGGAACTGCATGAGTAAAGAGAGGTGAGGTTAGTGAAGTTACGACCCCACCATCTATTGTGTATTCAAAAATATACCGGTCATGGATACGATGAGACTTTTACTAAGCATATGGATCAGCTGGTAGAAAGCCTTATGAATAATCCTGAGATTGAATTACAGGAGGGGTGCGATGATCTATGTGTTGCCTGTCCCAATAATCAGGGTGGTTGCTGCAATGCATATGACAAGGTAAAAGAGTTGGATGATGGAGTACTTTGGGTGCTTGCATTAGATTATAAGAACAGGGGATCCTGGGAGGATTTTTCAAATTTTAGTAGAAAGAATATATTGGAAAATCAGACCTTTGATCGAATATGTCATAAATGCGAGTGGTTTGATTTATGTAAAAGTACGCCACTGAAATAGATTATTGTTGCTTACATATATTTCTTTCGATATAATTGTCGATGAGACGTAATTTAAACGTTTAAAATAACCAAAATGGGGGTTTGATATGAAAGCAATTACAAAGAAAGAAGTATTACAGGCATTTAATGATTTAGGGATGAAGCATGGAGACAAGGTGATGGTGCATACTTCACTGAGTCAGATTGGGTATGTGTGTGGAGGTGCTGAGACGATAATTAAAGCACTGACAGAGACAATTGGAGAAGATGGCACAATTATGATGCCTACACAATCATGGAAAAATCTTGATCCTGAAGAGGGCGTACACTGGGAAGTCCCTGAGGAAGAATGGGATATAATCCGTGAGAACTGGCCGGCGTACAATAAGGACATTACACCTACGAATACCATGGGTGCTGTTTCTGAGATGTTTCGTTCCTGGCCGGGAACCATTCGAAGCAATCATCCGGCAAGATCTGTTGCTGCTTGGGGTAAATACGCAGATATGCTTACGGAAAACCATGACCTTTGCAACATCTTTGGAGACGGCTCACCAATTGCAAGACTCTATGATTTGGATGGAAATGTTTTGCTGATAGGTGTTGATTATGATAAAAATACATCGATTCATCTTGCAGATGCAAGAGCGGAATATAAGAGCAAGCATACTTGCATTGAGCATAGTGCGGTTCTAGAGAATGGAGATCGTGTTTGGAAAGCATATGAGACATTGTTTGTGGATGGTGAAGATTTCATAGATATTGGGCGTGCATTTGAATCTCAATGCGATGTGAAGAAGGTCACTCTTGGAAATGCAACCTTACGGTATATGAAACAGCGGGAGCTAGTTGATTTCGCAGTCCGTTGGATTGAAGAAAACAGAGAGTAACACCATCGTGTACCAACAAAGTTTACGATATAAGTATTGCGCATTTTATTGTTTCGATTATATGATAATAAAAAAGGTATTACATCTTGGAGGTAGACACTATGATAGAGACAATTACGCTTACAATAGGTAAGCAAAAAAACATTGCATTAATCGCACATGACGGGAAGAAGGCAGAACTTGTGGATTGGTGCAAGAAAAATGTTGAAATTCTGAAGAAACATAATCTGTGCGGTACAGGTACAACAGCAAAGATGATTACAGATGCAACCGGGCTTACAGTGAAAGGGTATAATTCCGGCCCACTTGGCGGGGATCAGCAGATTGGTGCCAAGATTTGTGAGGGAATGGTTGACTTTGTGATTTTTCTTTCAGATCCCCTTACAGCGGCACCACATGACCCGGATGTAAAGGCACTTATGCGTATTGCACAGGTTTATGATATTCCTTTTGCGAATAATAAAACTACAGCAGATTTCCTCTTACAATCATCACTTATGGATATGGAGTATGATAGAGAAGTAATTAATTTCCAGAAGCATATTAGTAATAGAGCCTCTAAACTGCTGTAATTATTTTGGAGATGATAGAAGCGTTATGACAACATCACAGAGAGAATGGTCACGTGCCAGAGAAGCATTGGTAAAATCTATTGTAGAATTAGGATTCCCTGAGGATCTTGGCATGGAAATGGCCAGACAGTTAAAAAGTCCGAAAGCTATGTATAAAATGCAAGAGTATCTATACAATGTAAAACCGAAAAGCGTGGAATTGGTTGTGGATGAGATGCTCGCCATCTGTAGCGATATTGAGAGATGGAAGGAAAAGAAATCCAGTGAAGCGGCAAATGCTTCTTACAATGAGATACTAAATCATGGATTTGAGTAAAAATATACGAAAAAACATTGATTTGTAATTCTGCTAATGCTATGCTGTTACCATGGTTGTTGGTTGTAGTAGTTTTAATTAGCAGGAGGGTCAAATGTATAGTAAACCACTAGTTTTAATGAACGAAGACATTGCAGAGGGAGTTTTTGCTGCATCAGGTTCTGAAGAACCAAAAAGCCAGGATATTTGTTTTTATCGTTATGGATATTGTTCCTGGGGCGCTGAGGCACAGCAAGGATATTATGTATATGTGCCTGAAAACTCAGATACTAATCTGAAGTTTAAAGCAAAGTTTTCAAAGGCTGTAAAAAATGTTTGGGGAATGAATGGAGAATGGAAAATCTCATCAGACGGAAAATCGGCTACATGTAAGACATATTCTTGTTCTGGTCAGACCTCATTATATTTTATTTCAGCAAATGATTGTGTACTTACATCATTAACAAGAACAAAGTAATGATAAAACCACCGGCTCAGCCGGTGGTTTTTTT
>JAFOVD010000050.1 GCA_017392525.1 Lachnospiraceae bacterium | reverse complement strand
ACATTTCCCTTCGAATCTTATCAATTAATGTAACATCTGCCGGAAGCCATTCCACAGAATCCAGTTCATCTTTTGTAAGCCACTTTGCGGCCTCTGCCTCAAGAAGTTTTAGTTCTCCGGATTCCACTTCACACCAGAAACAATCCATGGATAAATGAAACGTCGGATAATCATATTCAATCGTATCAATCAGATCTCCTACCTTTACCGTTGCTTCTAATTCCTCATGTATTTCTCTTACAACGGCTTCCTGTGGAGTCTCTCCATCTTCGATTTTTCCTCCCGGAAATTCCCAGCCACCTTTGAATTCTCCATAGCCTCTGGCCGTGGAGAAAATTTTGGTTTTGTTTTCTATTGAATCGCAGATAACTGCTGCCACTACTCTAATTGTCTTCATACTATCATGCCTCGCTAACAATGTATTCATAGATATCTTCTCTTACCGGTACATCAAGTTTATATTTGATTTCAAATGCATCATCACCGGTTTTTTCCATCTTAATAGGAATCGGTTCATCCTGCGCAAATACTTCACCCAGGAAATAAAACTCTTTCGCCTCTTTGTCATCCTTATTCTTTCTGACAAATAGAAGTATCCTATTGTCTTTGTCTTCTGCCGTTCTCTTAAAGAAATGATTCGCGTCACTTGAAGTCACTTTTCTAGGATGCTTTGACAATGCAATCAACTTTTCAGATGTAATAAATCGATCCTCATAAGCAATTGCATCTTCGGTCTTGTCATAATTGATAAATACCGGCAAACTTTTCGTTTCCGCATCATAGAAATATCCGCCAATATTCTGCGCATTCATATTCTTCTTCCAGTTTAACAACCTGCATACATCTTCATACGTATATTTTTGATAAAGTGTGAAATTCGTATCTTGATAACTTTCGGAATAAAGTTCATTGCAAACTGAAATTCCATATTCAATCACATCGCAAACCATGTCATAAAAATCTTGATTTGCCATCAACAACGACCTGAATTTTGGATCCAGCTGATAACCATTATCTACTTTATGAATCAAAACACAGTTTGCATATTTCTTTCTCTCTTCTTCTTTTGCAAACTGATTCGTAAGATTTCGATATACTGACTCCTCTACTTTTGCATTAATATTCACATGATATCGTTCATGTGTAAGGGCATTAAAATAAACCATAACCCTGTTATCCTGTTTAATCAATTGACGAAGCAGAAGAAGTTCATGTACCCTCTTCATTCGTGTAACTTTCTTCGAAAGGAACTCTAGGATTTCCTCCTCTACACTATTCAATCGAACCGTATATTCGTCGCCATAATATTTCACCAGAAATGCATAGTATGACCCACATTTATCAAAAAACTTACTTACATCAATAGAACCATACTCCTTAAAATCCAAAACTGTAGGAATACGTCCAAGACGATATTTCAACTGTTCAAAAGAGGCTTTCAGAAGTCTAAAATCACTTGTTCTTGCAGAATCAATTGATTTAAAAATTCTTTGCCGAGATATTTCATCAAAATGAATTGTCGATGCTCCAGGAATAACTCTGGTTCCTTCCTGTACATATCTTCGCATAGAATCCTTGTTGTAACTGCGATCTCCTGAAAGAGCAATCGGAATCATATAGTTATTAGTATAATTTCCAATAAAGTCAATTATCACCACATAATCTTTATTATCCGCTTTTCTCAATCCTCTACCGAGCTGCTGTACAAATACTATTGGCGACTGCGTCTCACGCAACATCAAAACCTGATTGATTTCAGGAATATCTACACCCTCATTAAAAATATCAATTGTAAAGATATAATCTAAAAACGGCATATCATCTGTATCTACTGATTTCCCATTTTCTATATCCTTTAAATGACTTTGTAAAACCTCATCATCAATATCTCTTGTCAGTAAGTCAATACTCTTTTCTCTTACAAGCTCGCTATCTTCTCCTACAAGCGCACTTGCAAAATATCCTTTTTCTGCGAATTTCGTGGCAAGTTCACGTGCCTCTTTTTTGGTACTACAAAAAACAAGACCCTTTACTCTGTCTCCACTATATCCATAATAATTGGCACACTCCAAAATATGATTTACACGCTGTTCTGAAATCAAATATTTGAAATTTTTAAGCTCCGTTTCTTTGCTGATAACCTCACCGTCAATTTCTATATCTGAAATTCCAAAATAATGAAAAGGACAAAGTAAATCCTCCCTCAAAGCTTGTTGTAAACGAATCTCATAAGCAATATTATGATCAAACAATTCAAAGATATCGAATCCATCTGTTCGCTCCGGACTTGCAGTCATTCCTAACCAAAAACCCGGTTTAAAATGATTCATAATTCTTTGGTAACTTTCTGAACCAGCTCGATGTACCTCATCTATACAGATCCAATCATAATGAATATTGTGCTGCTCCAAATACTCAAAAGTCTCTGGTTTTGCCATCATATTCATCGTTGCAAACAGAATATCTGCATCATATTCTTTGGAATTACCGGAAAGTAATGCCATCTTTTTCGTTCCACCAAACACCTTGCGATAACTTTTCATAGCTTGTTTTGCAATTAACTCACGATGAACAATAAATAGCGCTTTCTTTGGATTCTCATTTTTTAATGCAAATGCAGAAGCATATGTCTTACCGGTTCCGGTTGCACTTATAAGAAGCGCTTTCTTTGCTCCGTTCTCACGCAGTTCATGGATATTTCCAATAAACGCCTCCTGCATCTTGTTGGGTTTAAGATTATAGGTATCGTAATCTACAATCTCCTCCATCGTAGCGATTGCATGCTGTGACTTAATAAGCTTCTCTACCTGCTTCTTTCGCTCATACTGCTTACGATATAACTCACTGATTTGATCGTATTCTTTTGCAGCTGAATCATTCCACAAACTCTCAAACTCACTTACAATCTTCTGAGCCATTGCCCCTTGCTCTGTACTTACCAGGGCGGCATTCCATTCCATATTGGTTGTCAAGGCCGACTGTGTCATATTTGAACTGCCAATAATGATTCGGTAAGTTCCCTCTTCTCTAAATAAATATCCTTTTGTATGAAATCCAACCCCCGCATCACTTACGTGGTACAGTTTAAGATCAACATTGCTTAATTCATTTAATCGGTCTAACGCGTAGGGATCACTGAAAGTAAGATAATCCGTAGTAAGGATTCTTCCTCTGATGCCTCTCTTTTCCAATTCTTTCAAAGTCTGTGACAACGCCACGAATCCACTTCGATTGATAAAGGCAACACTAATAGAGAACTCATCACAGTGCATGAGTTCTCTTTCGATATACGTTAAAACCTTAGCCCCGTTTTTATAATTATTAGTCAGAAACTGTGGGCTATATGCCAAATTCGAATTAATCGTACTATCCACATATGCATTTTGAATTCCAGCATTTATTTCATATAAGTTTTTTTCCATTTGAATCCACCAATACTATGATTTTCCTTGCCTAAAGGATTAAAGCTGATTATACTTATCTGCTTTACCCTTTGCTTTCTCCACCGGATACTTCGCTTCATTCTGATCCATCTTTTTATTGATAATCTCATCCGGATCAACACCTAACTTATCCGCCAAGTTCTGGCAATATACCATGACATCCGCAAGTTCTTCCTTTACATGTTCCTCGTCAAACTTATCATCGTCCCATTGAAAACACTCTAATAACTCCGCTGCCTCTATCACAATAGATTTTGCCAAATGAACCGGCGCATGAAACTGATCCCAGTCACGATCTTCTGTAAATTTTCTAATTCTGTCTATAGTTTCCTGTTTCATTTTCTCTTCCTACTTTACTTCAATATACTCACTTTTCCTTTTAAAGTT
>JAFOVD010000049.1 GCA_017392525.1 Lachnospiraceae bacterium | reverse complement strand
TTCATCATAAGAGCAGTTGAGATGTTGATTGCTCGGTCTGCACATCGCTCTAAGTCAGTTGACATATCGGCGAATACAATACCGGAGGTTGGATCACATTTACCCTTCATAAGTCGGGCAACGTGGCGGTTGGTGATTTCGTCCTGAAGATCGTCAATCAGATCCTCGTTGGATTCAGCTTCCGGTAATTTAGAGAAGTCTTCGTTGGAGAAGATTTCAATAGAGAGGCTAATTGCCTTCAGTGTCATCTCTCCAAGTTCCTTCATATCTTTACGAGCCTGTTTAGAGAGTTTCTCGCCCTCTTTTTGAAGCTTTAATTTATATTCTGTAATGTTTACAGCGTGGTCGCTGATTCGTTCAAAGTTGGATGCGATGATAGTAAGCTTGGATGCACGGAATGTATCAGCTTCACTTAAATCCATCGCTTTTAATTCAATCAATCGATCAGTGATGTGGTGACACAGATAATCGATGATCTCCTCTGTTGAATTGACTTCGTTAATCAGATGATGTACTTCCTTGTCATCCTTTTCAAAGAAACATTTCAAAGAGTTCTCCAGATTGTCTCTGGCCATTTCACCCATACGCTTACATTCCAGAACAGCCTGACGGATGATAACGGATGGAAGCGTACTTGAAGTTGTACTGATGTACATCAGGCGCTTGCCGTTTTTCATCTTGGCTTCTTCCGGAAGTTCCGGAATCAGTTTCTCAGACAATGCAACGATATGCTTGCTGAATGGTGCCAGCAGCAGAACTGCTGTGATAGCGAAGATGGTATGAGTATTTGCTATCTGACGTCCAACATCGTTTGGAGACAGGCTCTGAATAAGTTCCAGAATCTGTGGGAAAATAAGGATTAATGAAGTCAGAATTCCGGCACGAATTAAATTAAATAAGAGGTTTAAAACAGCCGTACGCTTACCATTTCTATTGGTTGTAAGTCCTGCAAGGATATTCGGAGTAACGGAGCCGATTGCTGCACCAATTACAAGGAATACTGCGGTCTTATAATCCAGAATACCCTGTATTGCAAAGGTCTGGAAGATAACGGTAGATGAGGATGAACTCTGCAGGAGGGCGGTAAAACCGATACCAAACAGAATTGCCAGTGCAGGATTGGAGAGTGTAGACAGGAATGCCTTGAACTCTGCACTCTGTGACAATGGCTTAATAGCATCCTTAATCAGACCGACACCGACAAAAAGCATACCGAAACCAAGGATAATCATACCTACGTATTTAACCTTAGGATTCTTAATAAATAAGAACATTACACAACCGGCAAACAGTAGAACCGGTGCAAAGGCAGTCAGATTAAATGCTGTAATCTGTGCTGTGATGGTTGTACCAATATTGGCACCCATAATAACAGCAATCGCTTCCGGTAAAGTCATAAGTCCGGAATTAACAAAACCGATTACCATCATATCTGTTGCAGATGAACTCTGGATACAAACAGTTACAGCCAATCCAAGAAGAATACCGAGAGCGGTATTGCTGGTGGCATGTTCTAAGATGACACGAACCTTGTCTCCTGCCGCATTTTGAAGACCGGAAGACATAATTGTCATGCCGTATAGGAAGAGGCCAACGCCTCCAAGTAGCATAAAAAACTCTGTTAAACTCATTTTTACAATTCTCTTTTCAAAATACTAAACTTGTTTTCTACTTAAAAATAGCAAATTATCATTGGTTTGTAAATGATGATTTCATGTCTGATTCGTGTAATTATTGTGATTTGGATGAAATCCAAAACTATAAAGGTTATAATAGAGAAATGTAGTCGTATAGAAAGTTACGCAGGAAAAGGAGAGAGAAATGAGTAAGAGAAAGAAACAGAAGGGAAGCAAGTTACCGGTAGTCTTAGGAATTTTGGCAGCATTTCTTGTGGTTGGTGCTGTGCTTTATTTTGCAGTATATAGACCAGTGAAAGCAAAAGTTGTAGATAAGGTTGCTGAGAAGACAATAACTTCAATTGCAGAACAGGCGGGAGTAGATTCTTCAGTAGCAAATGAGATTTACGACAGTATGTCAGAAGAAGATCAGAAGACTGTACAGGACTTGATTGAGTCTCACGCTGACGCTGATACAATCCAGAAGGCAACACAGATGTATACTGACGGCGACACATCCGGGCTCAAGGATTTGGCTGAATCAGAACTGTCTGATGAGGAGCAGCAGGAGTTGGTAGATCTGTACCAGAAATATGTTGCCCAGTAGAGGATTAGAAATATAAGGCTATAAATATAGGACTAGAAAATAGAGGGAAGTAATAAATAATGAGTAAAGTAGATATTTTAGAAGTGAAGAAAACGATTCTCGAGGACAATGACGCTGATGCCAATGTCCTGAGAGAAGAATTAAAGAAGCAAAAATTGTGTTATCTGAATCTGATGTCATCACCGGGTTCCGGCAAAACAACCACACTTCTTTCTTTATTAAAGGCGATTGATCATCGTATTGAGGTTGGTGTCATGGAAGCGGATATTGATTCCGATGTTGATGCCAGAACCATTGCGGATGCCGGATACAAGTCCATTCAGCTTCATACCGGTGGGATGTGCCATCTCGATGCCGAGATGTCTCGCCAGGGCATGAAAGGCCTGGGATGTGAGGATTTGGATCTTGTGATTTTAGAAAATGTGGGCAATCTTGTATGTCCGGCTGAATTCGATACAGGGGCCGTGATCAATGTTGTCATTTTATCCATTACAGAGGGGGATGATAAGCCGCTGAAATATCCATTGGTATTTGAGCAATGTGATGCGACAATTATCAACAAAATTGATGCCTTGCCGGTATTCGATTTTGATTTTGACAAGGCTAGAGCCAATATTGCACTTAGAAATGACCACATGGAGATTTTCCCAATCTCTGCAAAGACCGGTGAAGGCGTGGAGAAACTTGCAGATTGGATTGTAGAGAAGGTTCGTCAGTGGCAGGAATAGTTCTGTGGGAAAATGACAAAATAAATGACAGGGTGAAGATATGAGTGATAAAAAAGTAAAAGTAATCAGTGTGAATCGTAG
>JAFOVD010000048.1 GCA_017392525.1 Lachnospiraceae bacterium | reverse complement strand
TGCGTAATGACGGCAAAAGAGTTGAGTATACACTGTACTATTACAGAGACAGAGATCAAAAAGAGGTGGATATCCTTTATATAAAGGATCAGACAATATATCCGATTGAAATAAAAAAGGATATCGGAAAGAATAACAGTTAAACACATCTATACATTTACATTTGTCGATATGTATGCTACTATCCTTTTGTTTAGGGGAGGTGACTGCATATGGGATACAGAGAAGATGCACGTAAGATAAAAGCACTGGCAGATGAGAACCGGCTGGCAATAATGATGTCGCTTCAGCAGAGGGAGAAATGTGCCTGTTATCTCCTGGAAGAACTCAATATCTCTCAATCCACGCTCTCGCATCACATGAAGCTTCTTTGCGACAGCGGACTTGTTGATTACCGCAAAGAAGGAAAATGGATGCACTATTCTCTTTCAGAAGAAGGTGTAAATGCTTTCCGAGAAATGATAGACGGATATATACGGACCGACAACTGATCTAGGAGATACAGATATGACTTTCAAAGATGGAGTATTTATTGTAACTGGTGCAAGTTCCGGTATGGGAAAGAGCTGTTGTGAACTTCTGCTTGAGAATGAAGCTGTTGTAGCAGGCATCGATGTAAATGACAGCACGATAGAACATGAATTTTACTCACACTATAAGTCGGATGTCCTTGCAGAAGAGCAGATTCAGAAATGCATATCAGAAGTCGATTCCAAATACGGGCATATAGATGGTCTGGTCAATGCTGCCGGTATCTTTGGCAATAACAAGCCTTTCTATGAATTGACAAAAGAAGAATGGAACAGAGTAATATCGGTAAATACTACCGGAACTTTTATCGTATCCAAAGCTGCAGCCCCGCTGATGATCAGGCAAAAGCAAGGCAAGATAGTCAATATAAGCTGCATAAGATCCACCATATATAAGAACAATATGGCAGATTATGCTGCTTCGAAGGGTGCGGTTGCATCGATGACATCTGCCATGGCATTGGATCTTGCCCCATATAATATTCAGGTAAACAGTGTTGCTCCCGGATTTATATACACCGGAATGACAGCGGCTTCATTTGATATACCTGATGTGAGAGCAAAGTCAGAAGCTATGATACCAAACGGAAGACTTGGTATGCCCAAAGACATAGCATCGGTTGTGCTGTTCCTTTTGTCTGACATGTCGGATTATGTGACAGGAACCATGTTATTTGCTGATGGCGGTTATCACATACAGAAGTGATCAGACGAGTTTCATTATGAGATAGGGATTAAAAAAATATGGCATTAATAGTTAAAGAGTATTCTGATACAGAAACAGTTAAGGACTTATTTATTGAGTATTCTCATATCAAAGGGGCGGAAAGCTGTTTTGTCTCGTTTGATAAAGAATTGAATGATCTGGATGGATATTATTCCGGCGGAGCAATATTGATCGGATACGAAGAAGACAAACCTGTGGCCTGCGTAGCTGTCAGAAAGATAAATGACGAAACATGTGAAGGAAAACGCTTGTTTATCAGGCCTGAATACAGAGGAAAAGGGTACGCCCGAATAATGATCAAAGCAATGACGGACAAGGCCTCTGAACTTGGATTCAAAGAAGTTGTTTTCACGACCAAACCGGAAGTCATGAGCGTAGGATACGGTCTGTATAAACGAATGGGGTTTGAAGAATTATCAGAAGAAAACGGAATTGTCTCAATGAGAATAGATCTTAGCAGAATGAATTGAGTTCCTTTTGGTTATATCAACAACTTTGAGGTGTAATGAATACTATGATAAAGATACGTGAAGCAACATCTGAAGATGCAGCAATACTTGTTGAGATCTACTCATACTATGTATTAAACACAGCCGTTTC
>JAFOVD010000047.1 GCA_017392525.1 Lachnospiraceae bacterium | reverse complement strand
GAGATAAACTTGACGTTTATTTCCTAATCTTTACTGTGTTAGGTTGCGATCTTAAAATCGCTGTTCTTAAAATAATTCTCATTAGAATCTTTCAAGGTTGTTTCACTGTTCAGTTTTCAATGTTCTTTGTTGTTGCTCTCTCAAGCGACAGCTAATATAGAATATCATGTTCGCAGTTGCTTGTCAACAACTTTTTTTCATTTTCTTAAGAACTTTTTTCGAGCCTCTCGGTCGCTTCTGTTCTTAGAACTCACTGCATTTCTGCGGTGCGAAAATTATATTATCAAAACCATCCTCAGGTGTCAACACCTAATTTGCATTTTTTCAACAAACTTTTCAAAAATTTAATATGATATCCACAAAAGAGGAAGATATTGTGGGTAGCTTCGTGCTTTACCCCCAATATCTTCCTCTTTTAAGCTTGTATTTTTTTGTCTTTTTTACTTTAAATACTATTCTAAGAACGCACTATATAATTCTCTATAAGCATCTTAAGTAGATTATTATCATGCAAATACTGCAGGCAAATATTTCCCGCTATCTGATCCGACATCCAATTGCCAAACGCTGTTGCAGTCAAAAAATCCGTAATATAAAACAACAGAAATACACTTATAAGTCCATTTGCCAGCCCTACCAATAATCCTAGCAAATGTCCCGTCGTACCAATAACCGGCGTATGATCAATTACATGTATCATTGCTCTTACAACACAACAGATTATAATCGAAAGTACAAACGCAATAACCTGGGCAATTCCTCGAATAATCGAACGCGTTGCTACATCTGTCAGATTCTCAGCCAGACTTTTCTTCGCTTCATCAAGTGCCTTGTCAGCAGCTTCCCTAGCCGCCTCTGTGCCGGCAGAAACCGCATTCGTATATTCGGTAATAATATTCTCCGGAATTTCAATATCCAGTCCACCTAAAATAGAAGAATCCTTTTCCTCTGTAGTATCCGTCTCTGTGTCAGTTGTCCCTTCAGCCACTGATATTTTCCGATCTACCTGCGCATCCACCTGCTCATTTACAATAGAAGAAACTTGCTCCGAAACAATCGTAGGAAGTTTTGTTTGTGTCATAAGTGCATCCTCTATATAGGGTTCCGCAACCATAACAAAAATAAGTATAAACACCCATGACAAAACACTCCATGCCAATCCCAGCAGTCCACACTTGTAACCATAAAGAGCACATAAAACGCACACTAGCAATACAATAATCAGCAAAATATTCATTATTTCAATTTCACACTTTCTGTCTTTCCGTTTCTAACAAATATATAATTCTCTCCCGTAATTGGAATTATATTATATAGATTGTCATCAAACGTATATTCAAACTTCTTTACTCCATAAGATGTGTACAGTTCTACATTCTGACCATTAGTAAGCATTATCTCATTATTATCAAGAATTTTCACATCATTATATGATAACTTGATTTCCTTCTCAAATTTCACACGACCGCTCATATTATATGTCGTCAAAACATTCTCTGTTTCTCCCTCTTCATTGGTCTTTGCGGAAATATAACCAAAGTATTTATCATTATGAAAGATGCTTTTCGCCTCATTATCAAAATAAATCTCTTTATCTACTTTCGGCGTAGATGAACCTGAGTAAATAACTATTTCAGAATCTCCAAATGCAATCGCCTTATCATTTTCCACAAAATCAATCTGTGGCACAAATATATTAGAATATGTAAAGGATGCAACCAGATTATCTATTGCGTCCTGGCCATCTGAACCAAAATTATAGAAATTTATACTTGTATCCACCGCCCCACTATTCATATTTATCATGGATACCATCATCTTCTGGGCATCCTCTGACAGGGCAATCGCAACCGGATATCCACTGTTTTCCGTGTGAAGTTCACCGGAAGCCAACGTATTGCCTTTCGTATCATATAAATGCAAATAGCTTGTATCAGACTCCTGCATAAGCGCTGAAACCACCCCATTATCGGCTATATCTGCATCCGTCAACGGAAGGGTGGTCTGGATTGTATTCTGCAACCCTGTGACTGTAAATATCTTAATGGAATTCCCGCCTTTGTCGTAAACCATAATATAGCTGTCACTGCTTTCCACCGTTGGCTTACTCATTTCAAACGCTTCGCTCCAAATCAAGTCACCATCATAATTCGTATAAAAAACGCCATCGCTACTATATCGAAAAAGATTTCCCTTAAATCCTATATAGCTGGATTCTCCCGTCTCTTTTGATTCAAAAGTGGATTGCACCGTGAAATCATCGTATGTCTTAAACTGCTTTACAATCAACCCCACAGCCAAAATCGCAAGTATAATTAAGATTAATACTATCTCTCTTTTTCGCTTTGAAAGTTGCTCTACCGGCAGTTTATCTCCTATATTTTCTACGATATTTCCCGAGAAATTCTTCGTATTCTCTCTTATTTCAGACCATTTCTTCATTACTACTACTGTTCTTTAATATTTAAATATTGCTACACCATATGCTGGAAGTGGATATGAAATGGAATATGTTCTTCCATCGCATTCCTTTAGCTCTGGTTTATATTTCTTCTTTCTAGAAGTTTCTGTTCCTTGGAATTTCTTCTGCTCGCTGTTTAGAATCAATGTAAGTTCCTTATTCGTCGGAACCCCTACTCGATAATCGTCATACGCCATTGGCGTGAAATTACATACGAATAGCAAGTTGTCCTTGCCATCCTTTGATTTACGAACAAAACTAAATATACTGCGATAGGAATCATTTGCGTTTATCCATTCAAATCCATTCCAATTAATATCCTGTTCATACATCGCTGGATGATTCTTATAAATATGTAATAATTCACGAACAAAAGTCTGTACCCCGGCATGCTGAGGATTCTCAAGGAGATACCAGTCCAGTTCTCTCTTCTCATCCCATTCCTGAACCTGAGCAAAATCCTGTCCCATAAATAAAAGTTTCTTGCCCGGATGTCCCATCATAAACGCATAGCCGGCCTTCAGATTTTTAAACTTATCCTCACACAGTCCAGGCATCTTATTAATCATTGAGCATTTCAAATGAACCACCTCATCATGAGACAGCACAAGAATGTACTTCTCATACTCGTTATAGCTCATACCAAATGTCATCTTATTATGATTATCTTTTCTAAAATACGGATCAAGTTTCATGTAATCAAGGAAATCATGCATCCAGCCCATATTCCATTTGTACGAGAAGTTCAATCCATCCTCTTTTACCGATCCGGTAACCTTTGGCCAGGCTGTTGATTCTTCCGCAACAACGATTGCTC
Source organism: Lachnospiraceae bacterium (assembly GCA_017392525.1). Taxonomy (GTDB): domain Bacteria; phylum Bacillota; class Clostridia; order Lachnospirales; family Lachnospiraceae; genus FD2005. Next base: position 45,510 of record JAFOVD010000047.1, on the reverse strand, counting down.
CCGGATTTCTTCCTGTAACTACTGTATTCAAATGCTTGAAAAACTCTATTGCTTCCAGGTTCTCATTTCCACCATACTGGTTTGGAACCCACTGTCCTGCCTCTTTGCCGTAATCCAGATACAGCATAGACGCAACTGCATCAACACGAAGTCCGTCGACATGATACTGCTCAACCCACATAAGTGCACTACCAATCAGGAAATTCTTAACCTCTGACTTAGAATAATCAAAGATTTTGGTTCCCCAATCCGGATGCTCTCCCTTACGGCTATCTGCATATTCATACAACGGCTCTCCATCGAAATCTGCCAGACCGTGTGCATCCTTCGGGAAATGTGCAGGCACCCAATCCAGGATGACACCTATTCCCTTTCTATGAAGGTAATTAATTAAATACGCAAAATCCTGCGGCGATCCGTAACGGGATGTTGGCGCATAATAACCTGTAACCTGATAACCCCAGGAACCGTCAAATGGATACTCTGATATACCCATAAGTTCAACGTGGGTATAACCCATATCCTTTACATAATCCGCCAGTGATTCTGCAAATTCACGATATGTATAAAAGCCGTCATCCTCTCGTCCCGGATGTCTTTTCCAGGACCCCGGATGAACTTCATAGATACTAAGCGGTTTTTCATAAAATGGAACACTTTCATCCGCACGCTTTTTCATCCACGCATGATCTGACCATTTAAAATCTTCTCTCGTACCTATTTTAGATGCTGTTCCTGGACGAACCTCTGCAGTCACCGCATACGGATCCGCCTTATAAAGCTTATCTCCTTTTTTTGTACGGATCACATACTTGTACATTTGACCCTCTTGAACACCTGGGATAAAGAGCTCATATATGCCCATTTCCGCCGGAGTTAAGTGTTCCATATAATGTCTCTCTTCATCCCAGTCATTGAACTCACCAATTACTGAAACGGAAACTGCATGTGGCGCCCACACATCAAAGAAATATCCGTCCACACCATCTACTGTGGCCTTATGAACGCCCATCTTCTGATAAATATCATAGTGTGTTGCCTGTCCAAATAAATATGCATCTAGTTCTGTAAAATTCCTCATGTCACTACCCCTTCTCCCTTATGGCGTTATTATTTCTGAAAATCCTTCTCCATAAGTATCAAATTGCCATTTTCATCTTCTTTATGTCCGCCAAGTCTGCCAAAGAACCCTCTGAGCCCAGGTGCTTCAGCCTTTTCAATAGCCTCATCGACAATTTCTTTTACTTCTGTAAGATAGGTTGGTCGATCCAATCTCTGGATCATACCGATACGATCATAAAGTGCCAAAACACCCATCTCGTCAATAGCATAGCCCTCATCTTGAGCGTATGTCTTAGCAAAGTTTACCAACTCATCTGCTGTGAAGATTGGAATTGTAATTTTCTCAGTGAATTTCTTGGCAAATGTAGGATTGAGACTCTTTATTCTCTCAATACCAATTCTGGTATCTTCCATGATTACAAGTATTCCACTTCGATCATTTTCCATAAGCAGCGACAAGGTCACTGTCGTATCTCGACTCATCTCACCGGCATTCTCAATAATAAGGCAACCTCCGCTTACTTTATCAAATAACTTCTGGATGTCCTTACCATTTAATCGTTTCGCATCAATTCGGCCAACATTATTATTTGGTTTTCCAATTTCATTTTGAAGAACCTTAATCAAAGATGTTGCCATTGTTGTCTTGCCGCTGCCTTTACCACCCTGCACAATAATATTTCCGCTGGCTGAGTTCGTTGCATTTGCCAATCGTTGCTTTGAACCGGTAAGGACCTGGCAAATCATCTGCTCCATACCCTGAATCGGAATAAAGTAAGAGAACAAATCTCTTTCATCAGCTGTCAACTTAGTAGTTGCCATCTCACCTTCAATTGCATTTGCCAAATCTTCATCTGACGGCAATACATCGGTACGATCCAGAGCTCTCTGTCTTTCTTCCTCTTCTTGTGCCTTCTTGATTTCATCAATAGAAACTTCTTCCATTTCCTCTGAATCATCTTCCACATCATCCAGCTTATCCGCAGATACAGCAGCGATATAATCAGACATATCTCCATCCGATGGATCCATATCCTCCATGATACCCGTTACTGCATTCGCAAGTTCTGAAATCTCATCCTTAGGCATCTCAATCTCGATACTCTCATCCTCCGGAATGTCCTCTGGATTTTCTGCTTCTAAAGCTTCCTGCTCCAACTCTTCATCAGAAATATCTATCACCGGAAGTTCAATATCTTCTAAATCAACATCCTCTTCTGCGCCCTCTTCCGGTTCCTCTACATTTTCAACCAGTTCTTCTTCCGGCTCTTCAACCAGTGGCGTAGCATCGCTACTTTCACTTGTGATACGATCAATCTCACTCTGGAGCATTTCGTTCACACCTGCAATAATCTTACTTGCTTCAACTAAGTTCACGTCGTCTACTTCCTCGTCATTATTTAATGATGCTTCCTTCGCTGTACTTTCATCCTCCATAGTGCCTTCTGCAGCAAGTTCAGGCGGATTCCAATCACTTGTCTCCTTACCCTTTTCCACTTTACCAGACACACTATCCAGAGATGGTGTCGAAACTTTCATACCCTCTGCCAGAGGATCTAATACCGGTATTTCCAGACCAACTCCAGCATCCGCACCATTTAACACCTTTGGAATCGAAAATTTCTTTTCTTCTGTAGGCTCTGCTGTAAGATACTCTTGTTTTAAAATCTCTGCCGGCGCTACACCTGCATCAAGCTGTGGCGCAATTCCTTCCAGGCGATCCATAATCTGAGTAGCTTCTTTCAACGCTTCCTCTTTAACATTAGCCAATTTCGCCGCATTTGCAGCTTCCAGTGCAGCTTCTGTCGCTCTCTTCGTCTTCTCCCAGGTTGCGATGACTTCATCAATGGTCATCTGTCCCTCAATCTGTTCCTCTTTTTCCGGTTCATCCGGCATAAACAGACTCAACTGACCATCATACTCTTCTTCCAGAAATTCCTGGAAATTCATCTTGATAGTCTTATCGAGTTCCGCCTTGGCTTTACGATGTTTCTCAAGAGCGGTCTCATGGTCCTGTGGAACCTGAAGATATGGAATATCATTTACCAGGTCACGTATCTCATCCATGTTTTCAGAGATTTCTCCCTCTTCCGTCGCCTGCATAATCTCTTCAATATTTTTCTTTATTTCTGCCTGCAGATTAATGGTATTAAATCTCTCCGGTGGAAGTTCAACTGCCGGAATAGCCATATTATGAGAAACGATTTCGCCCGACGCAAGATTTTCATTTGCTCGAACCTCCGTCAAACCTCGTCGTTGATTCTGGAAACTTCTATATTTCTCCTCCTGAACCTTATCCAACGGTTTGTACAGCATCTTCAACTCTAGCGCACGTTCAACATATGGACCATCGCCAAAATAGATGCTGATTTCATCACAAAGATTAATGCACTCATCAACCTGTGCTGTTCTATGATAAAGTGTTGCCAGTTCATAGGACCACTGCTCTGTAAAATCGCTGTCTTTCAACTCTTCCAATATGCGAATCAGAGCCATATCATCCGCACCACGTGCTTTACTCAGATAATACTTAATCACATACTTCTGAGAATCGTGGGGAGCTATCTCAACAAACTCATCATAGTTGTCTTTGGCCTCTTCCAATCGCCCAAGCTTAATTGAAACCAGTGCCAAATGGAAGAGTATCGTTCTACCAATCGGCGATCTCTCATGCGCAATACCAAGCAGTTCATGCGCCTCTTCCAGTTTCCCCTCTTTTTCATAGATTTCGCTGGCCTTAACCAGAGCATTTACATTGTGAACTTTACGCCAGTTCACATTTGCAAGAGTATCAAAAGCTTCTTCCTCTTGCCCATTGGCCAGCATTTCTTCAATTTCATCCAGTTTTGTTCTATAATCCCTATCCAAAGTGTCACCTCAGAACTTATTTTTTGCCGCCTTTTTTCTCATCAGCGACTTTCTCAGCCATCTTTGCTTCTCTTCGCTTTCCAAATATATGGAGTTCTTTTTCTCCCGCTTTTTTAACCAACCGGTTTGTCTTTACATCCACATAATCCATATCAACATATTCCTCTGTTGATGTAGCCAGATTCTTTTTTTTCAGAACATACTCAACAATTCGCCCTACTATATAATAGAATAACGCCATTGTTGGTACGCCAATCAACATTCCCATCAAACCAAATAATCCGCCGCCTATAACAATAGCAACAATTACCCAGAAACTTGACAATCCTGTTGAATCTCCAAGAATCTTAGGTCCGATAATATTTCCATCCACCTGCTGCAAAATAAAAACAAATATCAGGAAGTATATTCCCTGCCAAGGATTTGTAAGGAATATAATCATTACTGTCGGAACCGCTCCAATGTAAGGACCAAATACCGGAATAATATTTGTCGCTCCGATAATTACGGAAACGAGCACGCGGTACGGCATGCCCATAATAATCATGCAAACATAACATATTACACCGATAATAATAGAATCAACTATCTTACCTACAATAAATCCGTAGAAGATATCATGTCCCTTTCGAACCACTTCTATGCAGATATTCGCCTGCTTTGGACTAAACAAACTATAAATGATTTTCTTAGTCTGCCCCTTAAACTTCTCCTTTGCAACCAGAACATATAACGAAACAATAATTCCAATGATAACATTAACCAGTGCATGCCCTACACCAATCACACTATTCGTTACTGTGCGAATAAGTTCGTCTCTCTGGTCCATCTTTAGATATTTTGCTACAAACGCCTGTACCTGGTCCATGGCATCGTCAAGCACCTTGGTATCCTTTGCGCTCATAATATCGTCTTCCCAGCGCCCTCTGGTGATTTCATTCGCCCAGTCTAACACACCGGCAATCTGCTCGTGTATGTGTTTAAACAAATATTGAAGCGTATTAAGCATTTCCGGAATTACTGTAAACAGAAATGCCCCTATTACGCTCAATACAATAATAAGCGAAAGAAACGATGAAAATACTCTGACATTTTTGCGAACCTTGGCTTCATTCTTAACTCTTGGTAATAAGAATTTCAAAAGATGTTTTTCAACAAATTTCATTATCGGATTCATCAAAAACGCCAGTACAAATCCTATCGTAAACGGCTGTAAGATATCCAAAAACTTCTCCCAACCACTCTGCAAACCATCATATCGTTTTACTCCAAAGTAAAACAGGATAATCAGACACGCAGTCACCAGCACAACGAGAGAAACGCCAAACAGATACTTGTATTCACCCTTGCTCGGCTTTCGCTCGAAACGATTTTCAATTTTTTTCTCTGTTTGATTAATATCCAATTCTTTTTTCTCTCTTATCTATGTGATTTATAGTAATTAATCAGACATCCGTCCAGAATTATCTCTCTCTCATCACTTGTTAGTTCATCCATCGAAAGCTTAAACAGATGTAATCCATCTTCCTTTACAACATATGCATCAAATTCTGTCTTTGCCTCATCAATTGCCTTCTTAATACCCGGAATAAATAGATAATCACCATTTTTAAATGGAAGATCTCCCTCCGGAATCAGGAATGGTAGCATACCCCAATTAATCAGATTACTTCTATATCTCTTTGTTGCATACTCATTAGCAATATTTGCCCAACCACCAAGTACTTTCTGACATGATGCTGCCTGCTCACGGGCAGATCCGTCACCAGGCTTAACAGCAAAAATCGTACTACCAATGCCGATATTAGAGTGATTTACATCAGGGAACTCTGCCTTGATACGTTCCATCTGATCCTTGATTTCCGGAAGAACAGAACATGGATGTTCTCCTGCTTCCAGTGCCTTCTGTCCCTTCTGCACTTCCTTGGCACGTCCAACATATGCCGGATCTTTTCTGGAAAGTGTAAACTCTGCAAGGCCCAACGGATTTGAACGATAAGACGATGTCTCACCGGATGGAATCAACTCATCTGTAGTAGTAACCGGATCATGAATCTCAGATACCACTTTAATTACAAGATTTTCCGGTAATGCACTCATTGTTGGCCAGTCTTTAATATTTGGACCAAATTTTAATTCTTCTTTTGGATCTGCCACACCCTTGCTGTCAAATACTCGTCTATCATAAATTCGGCTGTCAAAATAATACTTTGGCTTACTGTAATCAACGTCAAGATCTGTTGCCGCTGTCAGGTAACCCTTATTTGCTGCAGTAGCAGCAATTGAACGCGCATCCATAAGTGCGACAGAAGAAATTTGACCATTCTGTAATTTCGAGCCTTCACGGTTCGGGAAGTTACGAGTACTGTGTCGAATACTAAAGCCATTGTTACTTGGAGTATCTCCGGCACCGAAACATGGTCCACAGAATGCCGTCTTTAATATTGCACCGGTTGCAAGCAAGTCCGCTGCACATCCATTTTTAACCAATTCCATATAAATTGGAGTAGATGCCGGATAGATGCTAAGTGTAAATTCATCCGAACCGATACTGGCTCCACGAAGAATGTCTGCCGCATCTGTGATATTTTCATATCCACCACCTGCACAACCTGCAATAATACCCTGATCAACATACAGCTGACCATTTCTAACCTTATCTTTTAAAGTGAAATCTACCTGATTATCGAGACTGACGCGTGCACGTTTCTCAACATCATCGATAATATCCATAAGATTTTCCTTAAGTTCTTCAATTGTATATGTATTACTTGGATGGAATGGCATAGCAATCATTGGCTTAATCTCTGAAAGATCAATCTCAATCATTCCATCATAATATGCCACTTCACCCGGAGTCAGTTTCTTATAAGCCTCTTTTCGACCATGAATCTCATAGAATTCCTCTGTCTTCTCATCTGTTTCCCAGATAGATGAAAGACAAGTTGTCTCAGTAGTCATAACATCCACGCCAATTCTGAAGTCGACACTCATGTTATGTACACCAGGTCCAACAAATTCCATGACCTTGTTCTTTACATAGCCTCTATCAAATACCTCTCCAATAATTGCTAATGCAATATCCTGAGGTCCAACGCCCTTTCTAGGTGTTCCAGTCATATACACACCTACAACGCCCGGCATATTAATATCATATGTTTTATTTAATAACTGCTTAACAAGCTCCGGACCACCTTCCCCCATCGCCATAGTTCCCAATGCACCATAACGAGTATGCGAATCCGAACCGAGAATCATTTTTCCACCTTCTGCAAGCATTTCACGTGCAAACTGATGAATTACAGCCTGATGTGGTGGAACGTAAATTCCGCCATATTTCTTTGCTGCACTTAATCCAAACATGTGGTCATCTTCATTAATTGTTCCACCTACCGCACAAAGACTGTTGTGACAGTTTGTAAGAATATATGGAATAGGAAACTTCTCAAGTCCTGAAGCTCTTGCTGTCTGAATAATGCCTACATAAGTAATATCATGGCTCGTCAGTTTATCAAACTTCACAGCCAGCTTCTCCATATTGCCTGATGTGTTATGACTTTCTAAAATACCATAGGCAATAGTCTCTTTCGCAGCCTCTGTCTGCTCTACACTCTTCCCCGTCATATGCTGGATTTTCGCCTGATAATCTCCTGTGGCTTCTACCAATTCAGTACCATTTACCAGGTAAACTCCATTTTCGTACAACTTCATGTATTTACATCCTCCTAGTATCTTTTTTCTTTTTTCCTTTTATTTAAGATATGCATATGCATTAATCTTTTAATTTACCAAGAATCCCCTTGAACTGATCTTTGAGCCCTTCCACAACTCCGTTCTTCTCATCATTTCCTGATTCTGAGTCTTCCTTCCACCCAAAGTACTCTCTATCCAAGTCCTCGGACGAAATACCTGCAAGTGCCTGCTCCATATCAGATTCCGTATTAGAATTCGATTGTTCTTTTGAATCATCATCCAGTGGGATTCCCTGTGAACGGAAATATGCTTCATTAATCTTAATTTCAGGTTTTACATCACTATACTTTGGCGGTTCTTTCTCAAACATAGGCTCGCCCTTGGCCGCTTTGCGCTCCTCCTCTTTAGCGAGGCGAAGATTCTCATCTTCAATCAAACGCATATATTTTTGCGTGTCAATAAGATCTTGCAACTGAGCCTTGAGCTCTGACTGGTTATGACGCACGTCACTTTTAGCTTCCGTCAAATCCTTTTTCAGATTTTCCATCAAAACAAAAGACTTGTCTGTTGCTTCCTGAATAACTTTCTGAATGCCCTGAAGCACCTGATCCGTATACATAATCGACGCAGCATAGATATCATCTGCATTTTTCTGTGCTTCAAAGATAATATCATCGCCCTTCTTTCTACTCTGGCGATCTGCTTTATCCCGACTTGCAACAGTCAATTCGTATTCTTCCTGCATATCATACATACAATTATTAAGTTCTTTTAACAAGTCCATCATTTCCGACTTATCAACAACAACCTTTTTCTTACTACCGTTAAAAGGTTCTGCTTTTGAAAATAAAATATGTATCTCACGGAGAACGTTTTCCGTTCTGTCCTGTGCACCCATATGCCATACCTACCTTACGTGATTTTATGCATAATTCTACTTATACAGTTTCCATTCTATCTGTTTTACCTAGGAAAGTAAAGAAAAACGGGCTCTTCGAAGATGTGAAACCTATGTGTCTTTCTCCCATCCCATGTATAAAAATAGCGCCGTGGAAATGTTACGTTTCCACGGCGCATCATAAGCTGTTACTAATTATAAAGCCTTTACTTCATCAAATTCAAAGCTGTTTGTTACCAACACAACTACCATGTCTGAATAGCCGGCTTCCTTAATTGTAGCACGATCAAAATGTACCAGTTTATCTCCAGCCTTTACTGTATCACCTTCATTCACAAAGCAAGTGAAGCCTTCTCCGTTCATCTTAACAGTGTCGATACCAACATGAATCAAAAGCTCTACACCGTCTTTGCTCTTGATACCAACTGCATGCTTAGATTCAACGACAGAAACAATCTCGCCATCAAATGGTGCAAGCACTTCTTCTGTTTCCGGAGTAATACCAACACCATTTCCAAGTGCACCAGACGCAAATGCATCATCAGGAATCTCTGTATAAGGGATTGCCTCACCAATTACTGGTGCCTTGATCTTTAAGCTCTTATTACAAGAAATAACATCTGCGAGGTCTTCTACAGATACCTCTGACTTTGTATCATCAACAGGTGCTGTTACAACCTTCTTTGGTTCTTCTTTCTTATCATCATCTTCTTCAACTTCGATTTCTTCATGCCAGAAGAAGAAAGTAAGCGCGAATGCTACACCACCTGCAATTGCAAGCATAATAGTATATGGTGCAATATGATTAATTGTTAAGTATCCAGGAATACCTGTTACACCGTATGCTGTTGCTCCAATCTTAGCGATTGCACCGAACATAGCACCAGCCGCACCACCAATCATACCGAATACGAATGGCTTCATAAGTCTTAAGTTTACACCGAAGATAGCAGGTTCTGTAATTCCAAGTGCTGCTGAAAGAGCAGATGGGATTGCTACAGCCTTACGCTTTCCTGACTTTGTCTTGATACCTACAGCAAGACAAGCACCAAACTGTGCAAAGTTTGCTGCAGATGCGATTGGCATCCAGATATTAAGTCCTGTATCTGCAAGCATACCAGCCTCGATTACGTTGTACATATGGTGAAGACCCATTACTACTGTCAGTGGATAGATAGCACCCATTGCAAGTGCACCAACACCAAATCCAACTGTGATTAACCACTGAGCGAACTGAAGAATATATGTTTCTGCAGTAGAGAATACAGGTCCGATTAACATAAATGTTAAAAGTGCTGTTGTAAATACTGTTACCAGTGGAGTGATAAAGAGATCCAGCATTTCCGGAACCTTCTTATGTAACCACTTCTCAATGTTAGACATACACCAAACAGAGATAATAACAGGAATTACGTGACCCTGATATCCTAACTGGTTAATCTGTCCAAGTGTATAATTTCCAATTTCTACATGTCCAAAGAGATACCAAACATCATATCCCTGTGCTGCATTCCAACCATTTGTAAGGTTTGAATGAATCATCAAAAGACCAATAACAGCTCCGAGGAAAATATTTCCACCAAATACTCTTGCTGCTGAAATAGCTACGATTACCGGCAAGTAAGCAAATGCTGTATTTGCAACCATATCCAGGAATCCATACCAATCAGTAGAAGCAAAGTTTAATGCGTCAATCTTACCAAGAGCCTCTACAAGTCCCATCATAAGACCGGAAGCAACGATTGCAGGAAGAATAGGTACGAATACATCACCTACTGTCTTTAACATTCTCTTCCAAACAGGCATCTGAGCTGCTGCAGCTGCTTTAACTTCGTCCTTTGTAGCTGCTGTCAGACCTGTAATAGCCAGGAATTCATCGTAAACCTTGTTTACTGTACCTGTTCCGATGATGATCTGTAACTGACCATTACTTTCAAAAGTTCCTCTTACTCCCTCAACATCTTCTAATGCCTTTGTGTTGACCTTATTGTTATCAACGACTACCAGTCGAAGACGTGTAGCACAATGTGCTGCGCTTACAAGATTTTCTTTTCCACCGAGCTGCGCGAAAATCTCTTCTGCACATTTACGATAATCTAGTGCCATAATGACCTCCTTACTCAACGCTTTTGAAATCGTTTTCATTTGATGAGTTTATTTTATTTTAATAGTTACCATTTGTAAATTGTAAGTTCTGTGGAATTAAGCATTTCCGTTTTGTGCACTTTGCTGAAATCGTTTTCAATATTGATTTTCAACTGTAAAATAGCAATAAATCCATGCCTTTCCAGAAACTTCGCCTATAATAAATTCAGTTTTTCAAAAGCCTTTGCCAATCCGTCTTCTTCAACCGAATCCGTTACCATCGTACTGATTTTCTTAATTGCTTCTGCACCATTGTCCATGGCAACTGAAATATGAACCTTTTCCATCATCTCAAGATCATTCATACTGTCACCAAATCCAATAGTATCATCCAGACTCATCCCGTAGTACTCACATACTCTCTCTACGCCGCGTCCTTTATCAAATGCACGGTTAATCAGTTCGCCATTGATACATGAATGCTCTTTTACTTCCTGCATACAGAAATTAAACTGATCTTCCAATGCCGCCTTGGCTTCGTCCAACTGGCTCATTTCTCTGCACATTACAACAACTTTATATACCGGTCTGCCATCATAATCCTTCATGGAAACAATATTCAGGTTCTCAGCAAGAGCTTTTCTCCAACGCTGAATCTCTGAATTGCCTTCATTTCCCATATCTTCTAATAAAGTGCTAAGATCATCATCGCCATAAGAACCATCCTTTGCCTCAATTGTGCAGAAAACGCCATTCTTATGAAGTAAGTCCAGTGCAACATCTCTCTGCTCGTTTGTCATGGGCATATCATAAATCACTTCATCCCCACACTGTACATATCCACCAGCAGATCCAACAATCCCATCAAATCCATACTTTAACAAAGGGGATAACATGTCCAGATTTCTACCTGTACATAAAAAGATTTTATGTCCCTTGGCCTGTGCCTTTCGGATAGCATCTAATGCACTCTGTGGAGGGACATTAGAACCTGCTGCAGTTAACGTTCCATCAATGTCTACAAAAATTAATTTCTTACTCATACCTATTTCCTGTTTCTAATTTAAATCGATCCGCGCTCAACAATCGTATACTCCAGACAAGTCTGTCGTACCGGTGCAGTCGAATCTTCACCTTCAATAATTCCTAACAGCATCTCTGCTGCACCTGTTCCGCACTGCTTAAAGTAAAAATGTGCAGTTGTTAGTGGTGTTTCTGAGAAATTATCAACCCAGCTGTCACCCACGCCCACAATACTTATATCTTCTCCGATTGTTCGTCCCGCCTGACGAATAGCACGCATCGCTCCCATAGCAATAGTATCTGTTGCGCATACTACTCCATCAATCTGTGGATCCTCTCTAAAAAGCGACACCATATTGTTATATCCACTATCCGGCGTAAATTCTCCTACCGCTGTATATACTTGCGAAAGTTTTTCTTTTGCAGAATCCACTGCGCTTTGGAATCCCTTGCGACGAAGCGCTCCGGCTCTCTCGTCACGTTCGTTGACACCAATATACGCCACACGCTTCCTGCCCCTTTTAATAACGAGCTCTGTCAGTTCTTTTACTGCGCTCTCATCATTGTGATAAATGCATGGTATCCCCTTGTAATTCTGTCCCGTAACCACAACCGGTAGAGAATATTTCTTTAAAATAGACTCTTTCCTGGCTGTTAATACAGTACCCATGATAATCACGCCCGCAGCTTGATTATTCTCCATCAGTTCAAGGAAACGTATTTCGCTCTCTTCTTCACCTCCGGTATTACATACCACTACCATGTATCCTTGTGTTGCAGCCTTTTCCGAGATTCCCTCCATAATCTGGCTAACAGAATCCGAATACAACTTTGGCACAATCACACCAATCTGCTTCATACGCCCTGTACGCAACACTTGTGCGGCTGTAGATGGCCGATACCCCGTCTCTTCAATTACTTTTTGAATGCGTTCCTTTTTCTCCTGACTTAGTGAACCGCCATTTAAATATCTACTTACAGCAGCCGAAGATACTCCGGCCATCTGCGCTACTTCTTTTATTGTCATCTCATTCCCCTGTCGCTATATAATGAAACGAATTATGAAATCGTTTTCAACTTTGTTTCAATTATAACAAGAAAAAACTGCAGTCACAAGTGACTACAGTAATACTTATCTTCCAAATTTTCACTTCTTATTTTGTTAAAAATAACAAAACCGAGCGTCCTGCTTCGAAACAATGGGATAGACGTTACCTCTGCAGTTAACTCAACCTAGGTAGCCTCACGGCACATAAGAGGTCCTACTTAGTGCTGCTTCGTTCCCGACCTGACACGGTTCGTAGGTTCCTATTGCGTAAGACCCAGACCTCAACGCCACTTGCAAAGGGCAGCTCTATCAACTTCGCCCCTCGGCAGAACATCACCCTGACTATAGCGGATTGTCAGTACAGGGAACCGCTAACTCCCCGGCTGCCCGGAGTCCTCATTTTACCATTTCTTACCCATCCCGTCAAATCCAACCAGTTTTTTATCCCCCATCTTCCGGAGCTTTTTCAAAGGCTTTCCTTTTGTAGGAGCAAACTAGGACTGAGACTTGCGTTTTTCTTCACGCAACTCTCTGAAGAAATCCGTCAAAACCCGGCTACATTCCTCCTGAAGAACCCCCCGTTCCACTTCACACTGATGATTAAACTGTTCCATCTGCAGAATATTTAATACAGATCCGGCGCATCCGGCTTTAGGATTCATGCTGCCAATAACAACCCTGGGAATTCTTGCCTGAACAATTGCACCTGCACACATCTGACAAGGTTCTAGTGTGATATACATTGTGCAATCCTCCAATCTCCAATCTTTTACCTTCTTACATGCCTTTTTCATTGCCATCAATTCCGCATGCATTAGAACACTTTTATCCGTATTTCTACGGTTGTATCCCCTAGCAATCACCTTATCATCCTGGACAATCACGCACCCGATTGGAACCTCTTTCAAATCATATGCCTTCTTAGCCTCTTTTAAGGCCTGCTTCATAAACTTTTCATCACGTCTTATATCTCTAATTTCATCAATTTTATCAAACAAACTCATGAAATATCCTCCTCTTTGTATATGGACTATTTTGATTTTATCATACTGCTAATATTATCGCCCATGTTCATGTGCATTTCTTCTTCAAAAACTCTATAATAAAAGTAATTAATTTTAATCTGGAGAACAAACTACATGAAGTTTATATATGAAACCGATCGACTCATCCTCCGAGTTCTGGATTCCTCCTGGGCCCCCAGTGTTCTGACTTTCTATCAGAACAATCCCGATTTTGCCAGGGTTGAGCCTATTACCGACAATTTTTATACTTTGCATTTCCACGAAACAGTACTTCGTTATGAATATGAACTAACACTTAAGATGACAATGCTTAGACTTTGGATTTTCTCCAAAGATGAACCTGACAAGATTATTGGTACTATTTCATTTCGAAATATCACGCGAAACTTCTTCGGCTCTTGTGAAGTCGGATACAAAATAGACAAAGCGCACAGAAACATGGGAATCTGTCAGGAAGCTTTGCGTAAGGGATTTGAAGTCATGTTTTCTGAGTTGGATCTACACCGGATAGAAGCTATCGTACTGCCTTCTAATCTGGCCTCCATCCATCTGCTTGAAAATCTTGGTTTTATGAAAGAGGGCACCAAAAGACAATGTGTAAAACTCCAGGGTGAATGGAGAGACCATTTCCTCTACTCTCTTATCAACCAGAATCACAATCAGCACCTCTAATCACAGGCGCTCTCCCGTTTTTGTCATAAGAATCCATTTCTTGTGATAGACTTCATCCATAATTGAGCTATACTGAAATTAGTTACACAATTGTTCTTAATACAACGTAGGGAGGAAATAGTTATGGCAAAATGGGTATGTTCCGTATGTGGATATGTACATGAAGGTGATGAACCACCTGCTGAATGTCCGGTATGCCACCAGGACGCTTCCAAATTCACAAAACAGGAAGCGGGAGAGCAGGTTTGGGCATCTGAGCATGTCATTGGTATTGCAGCTGATGTTCCGGAAGACATCAAGGAAAGTCTTCGCGCCGAGTTTATGGGCGAATGTACCGAAGTCGGTATGTATCTGGCCATGAGCCGTGCAGCAATCCGTGAGGGATACACGGAAGCCGGACTGTTTTTTGAAAAGGTTGCAGAAGAGGAAGCTGTTCACGCAGCTAAATATGCCGAACTTCTAGGAGAAATCGTCAGCCCTTCTACCAAGGAAAATCTTCGCGTTCGTGCAGAAGCTGAAAATGGGGCAACTGCCGGTAAGACAGCTCTAGCTAAAAAGTGCAAAGAATTAAATCTGGATGCACTTCATGATTCTATCCACGAGATGGCTCGCGATGAAGCCCGTCATGGCAAAGGCTTCTATGGTCTTTTAGAACGTTATTTTAAGTAATTAAAAGCCACCCGAAAACCAGGGATTTATGCTCCGCTGTTTTCGGGTGGTTTTTTATGCCATCAAATCTGTTCTTTCTTTACTTTCATCAATTATTTTATTTAACTTCTTACACGGAATACTAACTACCAGTCCAATAAACAGAGCGACTCCGATATACACCAGCAAGGCCAGGAGATCATATGCGTACGCATTTCCATATATTCCGGCAACACACTGTCTCGCAGCATCAATAGAATATGCAAACGGCATGTAGCGATAAAGAATCTGGTAGAAACTCGGCAGCACCTCTATTGGAAATGTTCCCCCGGAACCAGCAACCTGTATAACCATTAGGACCACCGCTGCACCTTCACCTATCGCTTCAAACGCATATGTTAGCGCGTACATTAGTAATGTGTACGCAAAACTCGTAAGTGCCATGGCAAAATAGAAGAGAACGGGATGCTCACATTGAATCTTTACATAGAGTAATGCTCCTAAAACCGTTATCAACGTCTGTATCTGGCCAACAACAAAGAAAAACAGGTATCTTCCAAAAAATTCCTGATACGTATATAAATGCTTTACACCTTCCACTTGTTTAACTTTAGTATGTACAATTGCAATCAAAATAACTGCTCCTACCCAGATGGAAAGCACCACATAGAACGGCGCCATAGCTGAACCGTTATTCTCCACCGGATAAATTGCTTCTGTATCAATATTGACTGGACTAGAAATGAAATCGGAGATTACGTCCGGATCTGTCTCTATCAATTTCATCAGCATGGTGTATTGATCATTGCTATCCAGATTTTGCATGTCAGAAATCAGTTTTTCCAACTGGGTCTGCATTTCCTGAATCTGTGCCTTTGATTTCTGTAGGTTATCCTTACCCAAAGCCATCATATCAGGATAACTGTTCAAGATAGCCGCCACGCCCTGTATACTATTTCCAGAATATTCCACCAGACTCTCCACTTCAATAAGTGAGTTTTGCACACTTGTCATTGTATTCGTTAACTGCGGTTTGATGACATCATTGTATGTATCTGTCATTTTCTGAAGATTTGTCTTTGTAGAAGAGATATCATCCTTAACACTTTCATAGACATTGTCGAAATCTCCTGCAGTATTTTTTGACGCCTCTCCAAGCAAAGTCAAATCCGTCTTCAGCTGTTCGAAACTTGCATCTACAGCATCCGCCTGACTACGAACATCCGGATGATTCTCCATATAAGTATTAATCGCCTGATTATTTCTTACATCTGAAAATCCTGTTTGTATCTCCGTAACCAGATTATTCAGGCTCTCTGCCTGACCGGCGGTAAGACTCGCCACACTATTTCCCGTATTGGCATAAGACTCCAGGGTTGTATTTAAAGTGTCCAAACTTCCTTGCAACTGATTCAGGCTGGAATTAACCATATCTGATGCAGAACTGATTGTGCTCTGCGCTGAATTCGTCGCTGACTGAGCCGAATTTGTGATCGACTGAGCCGAATCCATCATTGTTCCCAGCTGATTGCTGACCTGGGCTGTCGCATCCATCAAACTATCTGTAGTATCTATAATACTAATATAGGAATCCAAAAGCGTAATGCTCGTTGTTAAATCCTGATCCATTTGCTGGAGCTTTGCCAAGGTTGCACCAGTCAAATTGCCCTTGGCATCAACCTCACTGATATAATTACTGACCTCCAAAATACCAGATGCAAGTGTACTTACAAAAGCACTGTTTACCTCTTTCTGTACAGTTGTCTTTACTTTGCTTGTAATTTTTGGCGCAATTGCGTTAATTTTTTCATTTTCATAATAACTTATCTTTGGATGAGAAATATTGCCGCCAATAAAACTAATTAAATCGGAAGAAAATGACTCGTCTATAACCAGACATGCATAATATTCACCTGATTTTACTCCTTCTACAGCCTCTTCTGTGGTATCGGTAAATACCCAGTTAATAGAATCATTTTTCTCTAAATTACTTATCACCATCTCCCCGACATTGAACGAAATCCCATCCAAATCTGCACCTTTATCTGCTGTAGCAACAGCGACACTTAGATTTCCAGTCGATTCTGTACCATAAGGATCCCAATTGGATAAGATATTAAACCACGCATACAGGGAAGGAATAACCGATAAACCTATAATTACAACAACCGCCACCACATTTGTGCTAAGACGCTTCGCATCAGATATAAATATTCTGAGGATATTAAGCATTGTCCTTACCCTCCTCTTTCTTACGCTCTGCCAGCTTTTCTTGCGCGGCCTGCTTTAAACTGTCCATCTTTGTTCCTATTAACTCAGCCACCTCTTGTTTTTTCTCTTCAATCTGCGTATCAATCGCATCAATTTTATCAGCCGCCTGATCTCCCGACTCCACTATTCGTGTGCCAATTAGAGAATTAGGATCTGCCTCATCCGTTATATCCGGATCAAACTCTTGAATTCTGGCCTGCATCTTATAATCCATATACTCCACGTAAATCAGATAAAACGCTATTCCAAATAACGAAACAATCCACAAAATGAGGAAAAACAGTTTTGAACTCTCTGTAATAAAGCTTACAATCAGAAAAACCATTGGTAAAAAAATATTCACTTTTAATCCAACACGAATACGCTTCTGATTTCTTTCATGCGCATCCTGTTCATACTTACGATATTTTTTATAAATTTCCTGATACTTTTTCTCGTCAAACTCCATCTGCATCCTCCTTTCTACATCATTTCCGTATCTTCCATTCGTTTTTCCATGAAATGATTCAGCTCTGCGAATGGAATTCTGATTAATATTCCAATAAATAGTCCAACCAACAAAAACAGGCCTAGTTCCAGTAGATAAATAACATAATTATGTTCATACATTCCCGCTACACACTCTCGCATTGCATTAATTGCATATGGGAATGGAAAAAATTTATATACCTTCTGGAAAAACTCAGGTAACAACTCAATTGGATAGGTTCCAGAGGAGCCGGCAATCTGGATAACAACAATAACTACCGCTGCCGCCTTACCTGCATCTCCAAAGGTTACCACCAGAGAGAATATCAGCAGATTAAATACCAGACTTGCAATTGCGCATGCCAGCCAGAAATAGAATGGATGCACGCACTGTACATGCAATAATTTTAAATCCCCCAGCACCGTAATAGCGGTCTGTAACTGCCCTAAAACAAAGAAAAGCAAAAATCTTCCAAAATACATTTCTATACCATTTGCTTCCGGGAACCTCTCTTTGTTTGGCCTTACTTTAATAATAGCTGTCAAAATCAGACAACCAACCCAGATTGCAAGTGTTGTATAGAAGGGCGTAACTGCTGAACCATAATTTTCAACCGGGTAAACCGCTGTCGTCTCTATCTCCACCGGTTCAGAGAAAAACTCTCCATATATCTCAGGATTACCGGATAGTGTCTCCATCAACACTTTTACTTTGTCGCCTTCCGCCGCTGCACTAACCTTATCAATTACTGTTGTCAAACGATTCGACAAAACCTCCAATGCCTGACTGGTCTTATCCAGACTTGTATCTGTAGCCGATGCAGTTACCTGAAGGGCACCAAACACATTTCCCATACCAGCCAAAGTAGAACTCATACTATTCATAACATTATCTGCATCTGTCAAAATCTGTTGTAAATTCGTAATGCACTGATCCATTTCCGCAACCAGATTATTATTAAACTGATTCTGCAATTTCTCCATTTGATTTATTGCATTATCCAGATTTGTCACTGCATTTGCCCTTGCCTGATTAACATCCAGTGTCGCATTTACTGAATCTATATTGGAAATAGAACTTTGCGCAGAAGAAAGCATACCCTGCATAGACTGTATTGTCGACTCAACAGTCTCGTTCGATGTCGCTCCCGCAACAGATGATGATAAATCCGATAAGTTTTTATTAAGAGCATCCACATCATCTGCACAATTATTAACTGCACTCTGCATGGCATTCAAATCATCTATTGTTTTCGCATCATTTAACTGCGTTATCACACTTTGAATCGTAGCCTGCATCGAATCCATCGTCGTATTTACCTGCGATTTATAACTATCAAGCGTTACTTCTGTAGTTGATAAAGAGTTTTTTGCACTCTGTAAATCCTCTGAACTCTTATCTGATTTTTCTTTCATAACGCTTACATCGTTCTGAGCAGTCGTCGCAGCTGAGGACAGAATTGCATTTCCTTGGATTGCCACATCTATCATCTTTTGATATGATTCGATATCGTTGTTAAGTGTTTCCAATTTCTGAATCAAACCATCTACTCCACCGTCATTCTGGATATCCGTGGACAATTCATTGGCTCCGGCAAACACCGTCTCTGTCATTACTTTTATAAACTCTTCATTAATATTCGACTGTATCGTCTCAACAACCGTATCTGTGATTTTATTCGCTACTGCATTCTTTTTCTGGTTCTGATAAAAAATCAGCGATGGTTTATCCACATCTTTGAGGAAAATATTATACATGTTATATGTAAAATCTTCGGAAACGATTACTGCACCATAATACTTTCCTGAAGTCACTCCATCGATTGCCTCATCTTTTGAATCAACAAATTGCCAGTCAATTTTATCATTCTCTTTTAAACCATCAATTACAGAATCTCCCGTATTGTGATAGTTTCCATCTTCATCTGTATATCCTTTATCCAATGACACCGCTGCTACTTTGAGATTCCCTGTATTTCCATAGGGATCCCAGTTCGAATAAATGTTACACCAGGCATACAATGCCGGCAAAAAACATATTCCAACTACTATTGCCATTGCAAAGAAATTTTTAAATAGATTTTTAACGTCCGTTCGAAATATTTTCTTTATCTGTTTCATGTTGGTTTCCTCATATTATCCCATTACAACGTTCATAATTATAATGCAACCCATAGCAATTCTCCTATATACAAATTTTCTGACTTGTAGTCATAAATAAAAAAGGACCATGATTTATCACACATAGTCCTTAGATAATTCTATTTGTTTTTTCCTCATTCGACTCATTTGCATGATCAATATATCCCAAGCGCATACCATTCCGGGACTCTTCTTTTACGCGATATAACATAATGTCTGCCTGATGAAGGAAATCAAATAATCTTGCCACATCATCCGGTATTCCCCAACAAATCCCCTGGGAAATAGTCACTTTGTCTGACGTCATGCTATAAGCGTGTTTGATATTTTTCTCTTCCACCTTACGCTTTAGCTCTTCTGCCATACCGAGAATTTCCTGTTCTGAATATCCCTCATAAACAATCACAAATTCGTCTCCGCCATAACGGGCGCAGAAGATATTTCCATAAGAAATCAACGATTTAATAATATCTGCAACATCCTTAATACAGGTATCTCCTGCTTGATGTCCATAGTTATCGTTATATTGTTTAAAATAATCAATATCCAAAATCTCAACTGCAAGAGGCGTCTTTTTGCGATATGCATTTTCAAATGCATCATCTGCGTAATCATTTAACTTAAATCGATTATTCATTCCTGTTAACGCATCTGTCTCAGACCTTCTATGAAGCACCTGGTTTTCACGCTCCACCTCTTTATTGATTAATGCTAAATCATTCAAACTATTACGCATCATAATCATGCTGCTAATCATCATCCGATTCTCGCGCTCTAACAGCTCAGATAATTCAAAGAAATGGACCGAATGCTGACGATACAAGTCTACCTCACCCATCTTTCGGTAGTAAAGCAAACGCAATGTAAGTAATTTCTGTTCCAGATATTTTACAGATGTCTTCTTGGTAATTACTTCAATATCACCCAACATCTTCAAAAACTCTCTATACTTTTGATTTTCAAGAAGCATTGCAAGATAATCGTGTACATCATCAAACATATCCATTATCGGAATGTCCTTACAGTCCAGTGACTCTATTTTTTGTATAATTTCATCTCGCTTCTCTCTATCATTTCTTAACTGATAGAAATGAGCCATAAGACAATATACCGGCAGTTTGCTCATTTCATTGATATGAGCTAAACACTCGGTTTTCAATTTATACAAGTACTCCTCTGCCTTGTTCATTTCTCCAATCGACAGATAAGCCTTGCCCATATCTAGATATGCAACTGTTAAACTCTCCACATATTCCGGCATATCACTATGCCCTTTTAAATACTCGTATCCTCGATTAGCATGATGTAATGCTTTTTGATAATCCTCGATATTTAAATATAGTGTTGCAATGTTCATATGTACAATCCACTCAAAATCCAACAGATGGTGCTGATGACATATAGAGATAGCTTTAATATAATAATCCATTGCAAATGGCGCATTTCCACGATTCAAAGACATTATGCCCAGCATATTATTTGCCTGAGCCACAAGTCCCCATTCACCTGTTCGCTCTAATGGTGGCAAGCAGGAAATCATCTCTCTATAAAACTCACGCATTTCATTCGACAGATAATAGGCCTCACCCCTGGAAAAGCAGGCAAAACCAATCAACCCATCATCTTTAATTTTTCGTCCATACGTCTCTAGATCATTACAATACCTAATAGTTGCCTCTGTATCCACGCCTCTACATTCAAATATTGAACGAATCCAGTTCTGTACCTCTGTTCGGTAAAGTGTAATATCCATATTACATGCCCCCTTGTCCCTAGTCTCATTATAAAACCGCAATAGGACATTTTCTATATTCTTATGATATCTTTTCCTTCAAGATTTTACTTAAATCAGCAAATTCCTGAAGTGTTAAAGTCTCCCCTCGAACAGTTAATGGATAGCCTGCCTCTTCAATTGCCTCCTGTATGTTCTCTTTACTTATTGGTATTCCACTTCCATTCTTAAGCCCATTTGCCAGCGTTTTTCTCCGTTGATTAAACGATGCTCGTATTACGCGAAACATAAATTTCACATCATCTACTTCTACCGGCGGTTCCTCATGAAACTTCATACGAATAACCGCACTTGCCACCTTTGGCTGCGGGATAAAGCAATGTGGAGGTGCCATTACTACAATTTCCGGTTCAGAATAATATTGAACCGCCAAAGATAGTGCACCGTAATCCTTGCTTCCCGGGCCTGCCTGCATACGCTCTGCAACTTCCTTCTGTACCATAACCGTGATACTCTCGATAGGAAGATTACTCTCAAATAACTGCATCAAAATTGGAGTTGTAATATAGTATGGAAGATTCGCAACAACCTTGATTGGTCGTCCCTGATTCTTCTCCTTCGCAACCGTTTCCAAATCCAGCTTTAATACATCTTCATTCACAACGGTAACATTATCATATGCACGCAATGTATCCTCGAGAATCGGAATCAGATTGCTATCAATCTCGACAGCCATAACTTCCCCCGCGCGTTCACAGAGAAACTGTGTCATAGAACCGATACCCGGTCCGATTTCCAATACAAAATCATCCTTTGTAATCTCTGCCGCGTCCATAATTCCATTCAAAACATCCTCATCAATCAGGAAGTTCTGACCGAATTTCTTCTGAAATTTAAAACCATATTTTTCCAGTACGGCAATCGTACTTATTGGATTTCCAAGTGTTGCCATCTTTACTCCTCTCGGGGTGCTACTACACCGAACAATCTACATGCATTGTCCCATGTGATATCTTCAACTTCTTTTGTAGAGATTCCCTTGATTTCTGCAATCTTCTCTACGATATACGGAATCATCGTCGAGTCATTACGTCTTCCTCGAAATGGTTCCGGTGCCATATATGGGCAGTCTGTCTCTAACAGAATGCGATCCATCGGTATTGCTTCCACTGTCTCTTGAAGCTTTCGACCGTTTTTAAATGTTACTACACCGCCAACACCGATATAGTAACCTAGCTTCACATATTCTTTTGCCTGCTCGGCAGAATAACTATAACAATGAATCACAGCGCGCGTACCGAGCTTTGCCGCAGATTTCATCATCTCCATCGTCTTTGCCGCAGCATCACGACTATGAATAATCACCGGCAAATCCACCTGCCTTGCAAGTTCTAACTGGCGTTCAAACCAATAGATCTGTTTCTCCTGCACCGCTGGATCCTTGTCCCAATAATAGTCTAAACCGATTTCACCTATTGCTACAACATCTTTTTCAGATTTCGCAGCATTTTCTAACCAAAGCATCTCATCCTCATTCAAATCTTCGATTTCACTTGGATGAACGCCTACGGCAGCATACATAAAATCGTATTGTCTTGCAAGTTCCACACTGGCACGTGTCGTTGCCATCGTTGAACCTACATTTATTATACGCCCTATTCTATTTTCTTTCATACTTGAAAGAAGTTCGATGCGGTCTGCATCGAACTTCTTATCCTCATAATGAGCATGTGTTTCAAAAATCATTAACAAATCTCCGCACCTGATGGCATAGGCTTCTCAGGTGTCATAAGTGACAGATTTCCATCTGCATCTTCTGCACAAAGTAACATTCCTTCAGATAATACTCCTGCTAACTTCGCTGGCTTAAGGTTTACAAGAACCATAACCTTCTTACCAACCATTTCTTCTGCGGAGTAATATTTCTTGATACCAGATACAATCTGCTTTGTTTCAGAACCAATCTTAACCTGTGAGCAAAGAAGCTTCTTAGACTTAGGAACTTCTTCACACTTCACGATTTCACCAACCTGGAACTGCATTTTCATGAAATCATCAAATCCAATTTCCGGTTTTGCTTCGATATCGATTCCTTCTTCCTCTTCTTCTGTTTCTTCAACAGTAACCTGTGGAGTAAGCTTTTCCACTTCCACCATAACATCTTCTAATTTTAATCTCTGGAAGAGAATTTCAGGCGCATCTGTAACCTTTGTTCCACTTACATAATGACCAAAAGTATTGAGATCATCATACGCAATCTCAGTTGCATTTAACTGCGCTAAAATCTTCTCTGTTGTAGAAGGCATAAAACTCTTCAGAAGAGTTGCACCAATTGTGATACCTTCTACTAAATTATAGAGAACGGTAGACAAGCGATCTGCCTGTGCTTCATCCTTTGCAAGAACCCAAGGTTCTGTTTCATCAATATATTTGTTACAACGCTTAAAGACATTGAAGATTTCTGTGATAGAATCTGCAACCTTGAGATCTACCATCTTTGCTTCCACCTTGTCTCTAGCGCCAGTAATTACAGCCTTGAAATCTTCATCCATATCACCAACAACGCCCTTATCAGCAACAACGCCATCAAAGTACTTATTGCTCATAGAGATTGTACGGTTTACAAGATTTCCTAATGTATTTGCAAGATCCGAATTAATACGTTCTACCAAAAGTTCCCAAGAGATTACACCATCATTTTCGAATGGCATCTCATGAAGTAAGAAATAACGAACGGCATCTACACCAAAGAGATTTACCAAATCATCGGCATAAATCACATTTCCCTTAGACTTACTCATCTTACCATCTGCCTGAATCAACCAAGGATGACCGAATACCTGCTTTGGAAGTGGCAGATCAAGCGCCATCAGGAAGATTGGCCAATAAATCGTATGGAAACGGATAATATCCTTACCAATCAGATGTAAATCTGCAGGCCAATTCTTATTAAATCTCTCTGTAGACTCACCATCGCAATTGTAACCAATACCAGTGATATAGTTTGTAAGCGCATCAAGCCATACATAAACTACATGCTTTGGATCAAAGTCAACCGGAATACCCCACTTGAAGGATGTTCTGGATACACAAAGATCCTGCAGTCCTGGAAGGAGGAAGTTATTCATCATTTCATTCTTACGTGAAACCGGCTGAATAAATTCCGGATGCTCATTAATATAATCAATTAATCTGTCCGCATACTTGCTCATCTTAAAGAAATAAGCCTCTTCCGATGCCTTCTCTACTGGACGGCCACAATCAGGGCACTTGCCATCCACTAACTGAGACTCTGTCCAGAATGATTCGCAAGGTGTACAATACCATCCTTCGTAAGATGACTTATAGATATCACCCTTGTCATAAAGCTTCTTGAAAATCTTCTTAACCTGAGTTTCATGATCTTCATCTGTTGTACGAATAAATTTGTCGTAGGAAGTATCCATAAGATCCCAGATACGGCGAATCTCCGCAGATGTCTGGTCTACAAATTCCTTTGGTGTAATACCAGCTTCTGCTGCCTTTAATTCAATTTTCTGTCCGTGCTCATCCGAACCTGTCATAAAGAATACATCATATCCTTCGTGACGACGAAATCTCGCAATTGCATCAGCCAATACAATCTCATAAGTATTACCAACATGTGGCTTACCAGATGTATAGGCGATCGCTGTTGTAATATAATACTTGCCTCTGTTACTCATGTTTACTTCAACTCCTACATCTATATTTTAGAAATGTTATTGTTCTTCATCTTCCTCGGCGATTATATCCTCTTCGTCTTCAAAGATGTCATCTACTTTTGTTCCACATTTACCACAAAAAGCAGCTCCCGGTTGCACTTTCGCGCCACATTTTGGACATGTAATCGCGCCTCTTGCCTCCATTGCTTCTTCCTTCAGCTCACGAATCTGATTCTGAAGTTCTGTAATATCTGTGATTAATTCAAAATGCTCTGCTTGTGCTTGATCCTTATTTGTCTCATAATACGCCTTGCCGAGCTCTATATACTTATCTCTCATCGAAGACTCTTTTACCTTGATGTCATACTTTAATTTTGCAACATCTGATACTTCTTTCGCCTTCTTAGAAACTTCTTTGCCTGCAACAACTACAGCATCGCTAATTTTATCAAATAAATCCATACTTTTGTACCCCCTTTGGCTCTATTTTACGTAATTTTCATTATATCATACAAAAAACGCCTGACAAAGTACAGGAATCTATTCATTCCTAATACTTCGTCAGGCGTTGATTATGATATTTCCGTTTTCTTTACATTACCTGTTTATAACGCTTACCATACAGTCGTCTTAACGTACTAGTTACAAATTCACACTCTTCTTGCGACAGTGCCTTTTTATCAACATAGCAAAGATATATTCGTGCATTCTTAGCAAAATAAATTATATCGTCTGTTTCAACTACACAAGGAACTGTTATCCCATACGTCTTCCTAATAATATGAGACAAATCACATTCACAGCCACCATTAATTAGATAAACTACACTCTCACTTATCCGCAATATTGTTTTCTGACTATTGTTAAATGTTTTAAAAGCTCCCATTTTTCCTCGAAGTATAGCTCCCTTGGTTCCCAAAAATATCCTTGGAGAAACCAGTAACCATAATATCAAGTATTCTACTCCTATTATGTATTCAAATAATGTCCCTCTAAATGAATAAATTGCAAGTAATGCGATTATATTAAAGGCAACATAATAAATAGTTGACCTTATCCGGTATTTCCTCCCAAATTTCTTAGAAAACTCTTTTTGCATTCTATAATCAATCATCTGATTATACGAAAACTCAATCTCTACTTTTTCCATCACAATTCTATACCTTTTCTTATACTCTCCACTTCAACATCAAATTGTATTTTACCATTTCCAATAGATGCTGCAATCCTTAACAATCATCAATAAAAAACGCCTGACAAAGTACAGGAATCTATTCCTTCCTAATACTTCGTCAGGCGTTAATCATGATATTTTCGCTTTCTTTACATTACTTTTTTATATTGTTTTCTATAAACTCGTTTTAGAATATCTGTCACAAAAGCATATTGCTCCTGAGATAACTGATTTTTGTCAATATAACATAGATAGGTAACTGCGGATTTAAGAAAATATATTTTTCTGTCTGTTTCTACTATTGTTGCTACGCCCATAACATAATCAGACCTATTTGTTCGAACGAGACTATATTTACAAGCACCATTTGTTAATTGAATATGATGTTCATCTACTCTAATACATAGATTACTATCATTCAGAAATCTTCTAAAATTTGTCATTTTCTGAAATAAGAATCCCACCTCAAAAATAAAACATATCAAAAGTATCAGTATAAGATCTGCACCACATAAGAAATAAAAATCTGCTTGCATATCATTAATATGATTTATCCCATAGGATCCTATCACCAGCATTTGCAAAAAGACAATCATGAAAAAGATAGCCAAAAATATCTTTTTCCCTCTTTTTCCATAAATGTTATATAATTCCTTTTGCTCCGTTTTATTCACCATCTCATTATATGAAAAGCCTATTTCTACTGAATTCATCTTGATCCTCTTTATTTATCTTTAATGCTCACCTATAATTTCTTTACTCAATAGCTATTATACAAATAATGGTAACAATATAACACCTGCTCCACCTGTAGCATATAAAATCACTCCTATTAATGCTACAATCACCAATACTTCTATAATTGTAATTCCTAATTCCTTTTTATCGATTCTATTAATCTTTTCCTTAAACTTGCTCCATACATCTTCTGAAACCTCCGAAAGCTTGTATGTATTAATATCCCAAATTTGCGTAACTGTAATGGCAAAATCGATATTTGAATCACCAATCTTCTTTTGATATACAATATATCGTACAGACAAGACTAGCTTATTATTCTCCATTCCAATTTCAAATTCCATTTTACCATTCTCAATTGTCATTGCAATCCCTTTATAATTTGGCATCAGTGTGTCCGGTGAATACCCGCTTATTTTTGCACTAATATCTTCGAGTGATGAAGAAAACTCTGGATCCATAATGTTTCCATTTGTAATACTTACACTATACGCTGCTGATTTATTTAGAGTCGTATCCATTGATTCTTTGATTCTTACTTCTACTGGTGGTCCCGGAACCACTTCAACTTCTTCCTCCAAATTAAAATCCAACGTAGGTAAACTGCTCAGATGATAACTCTGTAAAATTTCTCTACTTGTCGCATCACAGACGTTCTTAATATCTTCATAAGTTGGTCCCATCGCCGCCTTCGGATTAATACTTGCACCGCTACATCTTGAAGATGCAATATTGTTATCAATCTGAATCTGACCTGCTCCTGTTCCTACCGTCACCGTTGAAATCTGATCCAGTGCCCAATTTGACGGCAATTTTCTACCAATATTTCCACTAAATCCAGATGACATATCGCATACAAAGCTGGAACTTGTAAGCTGATTCTTCTCTAAAACACTACATACATAGCGAGGTCCGTACACACCAATCTTATAATTTCTTTTATTTACACCCGCAAAAACACTCTTAAATTTCTTAAAATATGGAACAATTGCATTCGTAATATTTGCATCCGATGCGTCAAAATCGACAGATACATAAAATACCGTACCATTCGGAAACTTTAGATTCACTAATCTTGTATAGGCATCTTTTGCTTCCTCTTCTGCCTTTGCAATCGTAAAACAGCTTACTGCATTATGACTCTTCTGATAAATCGGAATAATCTTTAATCCTGCGTCATAAATAACCTGCTCTTCCGCCAGCGTCAGACATTTATTCGCTCCTCCGACAATATAACGACCTACATATTTTCGGCCATCTGCTACAAGTGTTTTCGCTTTCGCTGTCGTAAGGGGAGTCATACAATCGCAAGCTTTTCCTTTTCTCGATTTATCGCCATAACTTACATACAGTGATGCCCAAGTTGATTTTCCTGCGTTTCCATCTGCTGATAATCCGGCAAATGCCTGGAAATTCTTCACTGCAGATACCGTAGCTGTTCCATACGCTCCATCAAATCCATTTGTCTTATATCCATTTACATAAAGTGCATACTGTAATAAATAGATATAGCGTTTATAGGTCGCGCCACTTCCACTTGTCAGTAGTGGACAATGATTCATGGTATTCGTTCCCCAGATTCCATCTACAACTGTACCCGGATATGTCTTTTTCTGTTCCGTCTGCAATGCTTTAATCATTGCTTTTAATGTTGGTTTTGCAAAGATGCCATCACACGGAATCAGTCCAATAACCGCTGTATAATCCCTATTCAAGTTCCTCTGGATTTTTCTTACTTCTGCATCTCCTCTAGATGAAAGTACATAAGCATCCATGTTCAAAAGTGCCTTCATAAAAGCCCCATCTGCGTTACCATTCGGATTTGTAAGTCCTGCATCCGTTCTCATCTTCTTTACAGCATTTTCCACTCCAGTACTATAAACACCATCTAACCCATTCGGATTATATCCCTTACAATAGAGACCTCCCTGTAAAATGTAGACAATGTTTTTCTTTGCCGCTGTATTTTTGGAGGTAAGTGTTCCTACTTTCGCTGCAGTCTGATCTCCTAGCGCGCCATCCACGGCAACGCCTAATTCAATCTGCAAAGCACGAACCAGAGCCTTCATCGTGCCATTTCCAGTGATTCCATCCTCCGCAATTTTTACGTACTTTGCATTTCCTCCATAAGTCTTATTCACCCATTCCTGTGTTTTCTTAACCATAGTATCCATAATTAATGTCTCCTTTTTCTTAACTCTTTTTGTTTTTTAGTTTCCTTTTTTGCTCGCTGCATCTTCCACAGCCTCTTTTACTTCTTCCAACGATTCTGTCAATTCATTTAATAACTCAACCAATTCTTTCAGCTCCGTTAGAAGTTTTATTACATTTCTTATAACTCTCATAATCCTCACTTCCTCCCTTCTTTTTGCAATAACAAAAAACGCCTGACAAAGTACAGGAATCTATTCATTCCTAATACTTCGTCAGGCGTTGATCACTACATCTCATTCAGATATGTGTGTCTATTTGCTCAGTACGAATTTTTTGCTTATTCAAATATACGGCTACAATTGATTTACATCTAGGGCACTTAATTCTAACCAATCCCTCCGTATAATCTTCTACGTCAAATAGTCTTTTGTTATTACAATTTGGACATGCAATGTGTATTTCGATAATATCGCCTCCCCTTGCTGACCATCACTCTCGTCTTTACATATCGTTACATTGCCTTTGCCGTAGCTCTTCCTTAAGTAGCGCTAAATATAATATAGCAAACATATGTTCTATTGTCAAATACTATTTCTATTTTTATCGCATACAGATATAAACCATATATACCGCATACAGAAGCACCATGGTGAAGCCTTCCATCTTCCCAATCTTTTTCTTCGTTACACAGAATACCCAGGTAATCAAACTAAATACTAATAAAACTGCGATATCAATCACATTCTCCATATTGAATGCAATTGGAGATACCGTCGCCGCTACACCAAGGATCATAAGAATGTTAAATACATTGGATCCAACAACATTTCCAATTGCCATTTCCAGTTCGTTCTTACGAGCTGCAGCAATCGATGTTACCAGTTCTGGCAATGAAGTTCCAAGTGCAACAATGGTTAAACCAATGAGATTCTGACTCAAACCAAACATGGTTGCCATGGATACGGCTCCACTCACAACCCAATCACCACCGAATTTAACTGCAACTGCACCACCGATGATATAGAGAATGCTTCGAGGCATGGAAATCTCTTTGATCTCTTCCTCCAACTCGACGACTTCTTCTTCAAATTCCGCCTTTTCTGTATCCCCTGTCGCCAACGCTTCATTTCTCGCAGCCATTGCAAGTCTTACTTCCACAACTAAAAAGGCTACAAAGATAGCTAAGAAGATGATGCCATCGATTCTTCCTAACTTCATTCCAATAAATCCTGTGACAAGAAGCAAAATCGCACATGCAACAGAAAATGGATAATCGCGCTTCAGTACAGATTTACTTACAAACAAAGGGCTTAGCATCGCACTGATACCAAGAACTACCATCAGGTTAAAGATATTCGAACCAATGACATTACTTACTGCCAATTCATTACTGCCTGCCATCGCAGATGTAACACTGACCGAAAGCTCCGGCAAAGATGTTCCCATCGCAACGATTGTCATACCAATAATAAGTGCCGGTACATGCAATTTCTTCGCTACAGAGGAACTTCCCTCCACAAAGAAATCCGCACCCTTAATCAAAAACACAAAACCTGCTAACAATAAAACTACTGCTTTAATGATCTCCATACTATCTCCTCTTCTTTATTCTGATCCATCCGTTCCAATTTTTAGAAAAATAAATCCGTAATTAAAATCTTACATCCCAATATAATCAGTATCAGTCCGCCTACAAACGCTGCGCGATACTTATATTTCAACCCAAACAAATTGCCGATAAATACACCAGCTATACAGATTAGAAATGTTACCACACCTATGATGCTGATTGCTTCTACAATATTTACAGAAAAGAAGGAAAATGTTACGCCAACAGCGAGCGCATCAATCGATGTCGCAATCGCCATAATCACCATCTCTCTATGATTTAGCGGCAAATCCATCTCTTCTTCTCGAATCCGGATTTCACCATCTGTTCCGCACAGCTCCATCTCTTCCCGCTTTTCCTTGATGGCATCTGTTATCATCTTGCCTCCAATATAGGCAAGCAAAACAAAGGCAATCCAATGATCAACCGCCTGTATTTTCGATGCAAACTGGCTTCCCAATGCCCAGCCAATTAGCGGCATCATCGCCTGAAATCCACCAAAATAAAGTGCTATGATGAAGCATTGTTTCTTGTTCACCTGTTTCATCGCCAACCCCTTACCAATCGATACCGCAAAGGCATCCATTGCCAGGCCGACACCCATGAATAACAATTCTAAGATACTCATTATGCAATTAACCCTACTCTTTTTACTTGATTTTAAGAAATAAAAAAGAGACTACGCGCGTAGATTCTACGCACGTAAGTCTCATTCATTAAGATTTGCCAGGTATACTTACCGAGATTGTTGACAAATCACGTTCTCCACGCGAACTACTCCCTTACCGGTCGTTTTTCAGTTCTTTATTCATTCATGATACTTGACAATTACTGCACTGTCAATTTCTTTTTCTCTTCTCGCTTTTTATAGATAAAGCGAACAATGATACCTGCTAAAACAGCCTCTACAATACCGAGTACCGTTCCCGCCAACACATCCGTTGGCCAATGTACAAAGAGATATAGTCTGGAAACTGCAATACAACATGCCAGTATCACTGCTGCAATCCCCTGCTTTCTATACTTTGCATACTGCACAATTGCTACTGCCGATGCAAAGGAAGCAGAAGAATGTCCAGATGGAAATGAATAATCTTTAGGAATCTTCACTAGCATCGAAACCGAGTCATCAATCCAACATGGTCGATCCCTTCCGACAATGTTCTTCAGACCACAATTTACTACAATTAACGAAAATAATAACGCCAGCGCTGAAGTCCCTGCAACGCGCTTATCCTTACAGAAAATCAGCATTGCGACGGTTACAACAATCCAGAAAATCCCAGCATTTCCAAGAGATGTAATCACAACCATCACCTTATCTAATAACGGATTGTGCAACCCTTGAAACCACTGCAGAAGATCCATTTCCCATGGAAAATATGTCATCCTCAATCCCCCTTACCTATCATTTCTACTTTTTACAAGTTTCTTATTTCATGATAACCTTGCAGAACTTCTTCTTACCCTTCTTCAGGATAAATTCTTCTGCAAATACAGATGGTTCGTAGGAAACGAATGGATCTGCAACCTTTTCTCCATTTACGGTTACACCACCCTGCTGCACGGTTCTACGTGCTTCAGAACGGGAGGCAGCAAGTCCTGTAGAAAACAATAACTGAAGGATATCTACCTTACCTTCACGGAAGTCTGCTTCTGTAATCTCTGCTTCTGGCATGTTCTCTGCACTACCAGATGAGAATAATGCTCTTGCAGCATCCTGTGCCTTCACCGCTTCTTCCTCGCCGTGAACCATCTTTGTCAGTTCATATGCAAGAATTGCTTTTGCTTCATTTAACTGACTGCCTTCCCACTTGTCCATCTCATCAATCTGCTCTAGTGGAAGGAATGTCATCATACGAAGGAATTTCAATACATCCGCATCGTCAACATTTCTCCAATACTGATAGAAATCATATGGGCTTGTCTTCTCAGGATCAAGCCAGATTGCTCCACCGGCTGTCTTACCCATCTTTGTTCCATCGTGCTTTAACAATAGGTTGATGGTCATAGCTGATGCATCCTCGCCAAGCTTCTTACGGATCAGCTCTGTACCAGCAAGCATGTTAGACCACTGATCATCGCCACCGAATTCCAGATTACATCCGTATTTCTGGTAAAGCATATAGAAATCATATCCCTGCATTAACATATAAGAAAATTCAAGGAAAGAAAGTCCGCTCTGCAAACGATTTACATAGCATCTTGCGCGAAGCATATCATTTACGGAAAATGCTGAGCCGATATCTCTCATGAAATCCAGGAAGTTCAGGTCACGAAGCCAGTCTGCATTGTTTACAAGCATCGCCTTACCTTCACCGAAATCGATAAATCTACTCATCTGTTTTTTGAAACATTCTACATTGTGGTCGATGGTTTCTGTTGTCATCATAGAACGCATATCACTACGTCCCGATGGATCACCAATCATCGCTGTACCGCCACCAACAAGTGCGATTGGACGGTTGCCACCAAGCTGTAATCTCTTCATCAGTGTAAGTGCCATGAAATGACCCACGTGAAGCGAATCTGCCGTTGGATCAAATCCAATATAGAATGTTGCTTTTCCGTTGTTAATTAAGTCCTTAATTCTGTCTTCATCTGTAACCTGCGCAATCAGTCCACGCGCTACAAGTTCATCATAAAGTGTCATTTTTGTTCCTCCTTAGTAATACCAATAACTAAAAAATCCCCGCCCTTCCATCTTCGGGCGAAGATAAAAGGACGAGGAATAAATCTCGTGGTACCACCTTTTTTCACAGGCACTTCTCAATACCTGCCTTAAGTCTTCTCTTATCACAACGAATACTCGATGCGATGCAAGATCACCGTTCACGCGATAACGTGCGCCACCCCGTTGCAGTCTACTTAGGTCACCCTGTTCAATGCAAAGCTCCAGAATGTATTCATCTTCACTTCCATCTCCGCCTCGCACCACCCGGCGTCTCTCTCCTGATTTTCATGAAAACTACTTGTTTCCTTCATTGCCTATGCACATGATTATAACTAGGCTGAATAGTAACTGTCAATTGTTCTTTAAAAATTAGCTTTTATATCACTTGTTTATATCGCTTACCATACAATCGCCTTAATGTAGTAGTAACAAATTCAAATTCCTCGGATGACAGTATCTTTTTATCCTATTGCCAATTTCATTTCCCTTACAAATTCTCCAACTGGTTCCACGCAATCTTCACCATACTTTGCGCATAATTTCACGATTGCAGAACCGACAATTGCTCCATCTGACACTTCCGCCATCTTCTTTGCTGTTTCCGGATTAGAAATACCAAATCCCACGGCAACAGGTATATCTCCTACTTCCTTTACAAGTTTAACCATCGAATCCACATCTGTCGTTATCTCAGAACGTGTTCCAGTTACTCCCAATGATGATACACAATAAACAAATCCCTGCGCTTCTTTCGCAACCATACGGATTCTTTCATGACTTGTAGGCGCTATTAGACTGATAAAATCCAAGCCGTACTTTCTACAAACCACATCAAATTCTTCTTTCTCCTCATACGGTACATCCGGAAGAATCAACCCGTCCATTCCAATCTCCGCCGCTCTCTTGATAAATCGCTCTGTTCCATACGAAAATACAACATTGGCATATGTCATAAATACCAATGGAATCTCTGAGTTCTTGCGAATTTTCTCAACCATATGAAATACATCATCTGTCGTTATCCCGTTAGATAACGCCCGTATGTTTGCCTCCTGAATTACAGGACCCTCCGCAGTAGGGTCTGAAAAAGGAATTCCGATTTCTATTAAGTCAGCACCTGCTGCCTCCATAGCATAAACCAACTTCTCTGTTATTTCCAGAGATGGATCCCCTGCTGTAATAAACGGTATAAATGCCTTACCATTCTGAAATGCTTCCTTGATTTTCTTATTCATAGAGATCCTCCCCTCTGTATCTTGCAATTGCAGCCACGTCCTTATCTCCTCGACCTGAAATCGTCACAACAACAATCTGGTCCTTTGGCAGGGTTGGAACAATTTTCTTTGCATATGCCACTGCATGTGAACTCTCAATTGCCGGTATAATGCCTTCCGTCTTTGATAAATATTCAAATGCATCCACTGCTTCGTCATCCGTAATAGCCACATATTCAGCACGACCTTTATCATAAAGGTCTGCATGTTCCGGACCGATTCCCGGATAATCAAGGCCTGCGGAGATCGAGTATACCGGTGCAATCTGTCCATATTCATCTTGGCAGAAGTAGGACTTCATTCCATGGAATATTCCCAGTTTTCCTACATTGATTGTCGCCGCTGTCTCATTCGTATGAATTCCTCGCCCCGCAGCCTCACAACCAATCAATCTGACATTTTCATCTTCAATAAAATTATAGAAAGTTCCAATTGCATTCGATCCACCGCCAACGCATGCCATTACCACATCCGGCAGGCGCCCTTCTTTTTCCAGCATCTGCTCTTTGATTTCTTTACTGATAACAGCCTGAAAATCTCGCACTATTGTTGGAAATGGATGCGGTCCCATTACCGATCCTAATACATAATGCGTATCATCAATTCGATTCGTCCATTCACGCATTGTCTCAGATACCGCATCTTTTAATGTTCCAGTACCTGATGTTACAGAATGTACTTTTGCTCCCAGAAGCTTCATACGATAAACATTGAGCGCCTGTCTCTCAATGTCTTCTTTTCCCATAAAGATTTCACATTCCATTCCCATCATGGCTGCAACAGTTGCTGTTGCCACTCCATGCTGTCCTGCACCGGTTTCTGCTATAACACGGGTTTTTCCCATTCTTTTTGCAAGAAGCATCTGTCCAATGACATTATTAATCTTATGTGCACCGGTATGATTCAAATCTTCTCTTTTGAGATAGACCTTTGCACCACCCAAATCTTTTGTCATGCGCTCTGCGTAATATAGTCTTGACGGTCGCCCTGCATATTCGTTGAGCATCTCCGTCAATTCTGCATTGAACTCCGGATCATTTTTATATTTATCATACGCTTCTTCTAACTCAATCACGGCATTCATCAACGTTTCCGGTATATACTGTCCGCCATGTTTTCCAAATCTTCCCTTTGACATAATCTTTTCCTTTTCCCTGAAATCTATAAAGATTCCATTATTTCCTTTATTTCTTTTAGTTTATCTAAATCCTTTTTCTTTTCTGTCTCCACTCCGGAACTTATGTCCAAAGCATACGGATGAAGTTGCTCAATTGCCAGCCTTATATTGTCTCTATCCAAACCGCCTGCCAGGAAATACTCACGCCCCGGATGATTCTCTCTTAGCCAATCCCAATTCAGACTTTTGCCCTGACCTCTCCCTGCATCTAACAAGATATAATCTGCCTTTGACTGCATTGCTTTTTTTATATCCTCATCACGCTTAATAATAAATGCTTTTATTACTTTCTTTTTCGTATTATTCTGAATTCTACTAATAACGGAAGCGTCTTCATTTCCATGAAGCTGAGCTATATCGATAATACTTCTGTTTAATAGATCTTCAATAATTTCAACCGGTTCATCCACAAAGACCCCCACTCGAGTGATACGGTTATCCACATATTTCGATAATTTTTCCACTTCCTCCGGTACCAAACTCCGATGACTCTTAGGATAATCAATAATAAATCCGCAATAATCCGGTTTTATCTGATTGATGTATTCAATATCTGTCTTCCGGTACAAACCGCATATCTTGTACTTCGTTCTCATACTTTACCTGCCAGTTCCCGTAACTTCGCCTCTTTGTCAGTACTTCTCATAAGTGTCTCTCCAATAAGCACCGCATCTACGCCGACTTTTTCCATTCGTTCGACATCATCTCTTGTCTTAATACCGCTCTCGGAGACAAATATCACGTCCTCCGGTACCCTAGTCCGAAGATTCATCGCATTTTGTGTATTAACACTAAAATCTTCCAGATTACGATTATTCACTCCAATAATCCTAGCACCACTCTTTAATGCTCGTTCAATTTCCTCTTCATCGTGAGCTTCTACAAGTGCATCCAATCCCAAATCCTCTGCCAGCTCTCGGAAAGATTTTAACTCTTCATCTGAAAGTATTTTACAAATAAGTAGAATTGCTGAAGCACCATAATATGCTGCCTGATAAATCATATATGGATCAATTGTAAAATCTTTCTTTAAAATAGGCAGTTGCACTGCCTTTGCAACTTCTTCTAATATTTCATTTGATCCGAGGAAATATTCCGGTTCTGTAAGACATGATATCGCACTTGCACCGGCAGATTCATAATCTTTAGCTATTTCCAAATATGGAAAATCCTTAGCAATAACTCCTTTTGACGGAGATGCCTTCTTAATTTCACAAATAAAAGACATTCCTTCTCTTTTAAGAGACTTATAAAATCTATGGTGCTCCTGTCCTTTCACCTTTTTTCTGGCATTAGCAATTAATTCTTCCGCCATTAAAGAACCTTTTTCCATTTCGATTCGTCTTCTTGTCTTTTCTGCAATCTCGTCCAAAATATTCATAATCTATTCCTATTCTAACTATCCTGGAATTTAACGATTTGTCTCTTCGACAAACTCCTGAAGTTTCTTTAATGCTGCTTTACTATCAATCAATTCTTCTGCTTTTCTTACACCCTCTTCCAAAGTTTTTGCTTTTCCCGCAATATAGATTGCAGCTCCTGCATTCATACATACCGTATCTCTCTTCGGTCCTCTTTCATTTCCTAACAGAATTTCTTTTGTAATCTTTGCATTATCTGCACCGGTTCCACCTACCAAATCTACTTTCTGGCATCTCTTATATCCAAACTGTTCCGGTGTAATCTCATATCTTTCTAATTGATCTCCTTTGATTTCGCAGATATATGTCTTTGAACTACTTGTAATCTCATCCAATCCATCTTCTCCGAAAACAACCATTCCTCTCTTGACTCCTAAATTTTGCAGAACCTTCGCCATAGGTTCAACGAGGTCTTGACTATAGACCCCCATAATTTGCATATTAGCTGATGCAGGGTTTGTAAGTGGTCCAAGAATATTAAATACTGTGCGAATTCCTAACTCTTTTCTCACAGGACCTACAAACCTCATTGCCGAATGATATTTCTGTGCAAACAGGAAACAAATTCCTATTTTTTCCAAAATCTCCTGATTTCTCTCCGGTTCAACATCTAATTTCACTCCAAGATTTTCCAGACAATCTGCTGCCCCGGACTTGGATGATGCTGCCCTATTACCATGCTTTGCAACTGGAATTCCTGCTGCAGCAATCACTATTGAACTTGTCGTAGAAATATTAAATGAATTGCTCTTATCACCACCGGTTCCTACAATTTCAAGTACGTCCTGTGTATGTTTTAACTTTGTACCCGCAGCACGCATTCCTTCTGCTGAAGACGTAATCTCTGTAATTGTTTCCCCTTTGAGGCTTAAAGCTGTTAAATAACATGACATTTGCACCGGAGTTGCATTTCCAGTCATTATTTCATCCATAACCTCTCTGGCTTCCTGACCTGTTAAATCCTCTTTATTTGTCACCTTTTTTATAGCTTCTGCAATCATTCTTAACCCTCCATTCCTAAAAAATTCTTTATCATCTGCTTTCCGTCTTCTGTCATAACTGATTCAGGATGAAACTGAAGACCATATACCGGTTTTTCCTTATGTTCCACCGCCATAATTTCTCCATCTTCTGATAATGCTGTCACCTGAAGACAATCCGGAAGATTCTCTCTCTTTGCTACCAAACTGTGATAACGTGCCGCAAAAAATACTTCTCCTATCTCCCGGAACATTTTACTTTCCATTGTCTTTTTTATTTTCTTCTTTTTACCATGCATCAATTCCTTGGCATAACCGATAGTAGCCCCATATGATTCACAAATTGCTTGATGTCCAAGACAAACTCCTAATATCGGTATAGTACCGTCCACTTCCTTAATCAAAGATTCACAGATTCCTGCATCTTTTGGTCTTCCGGGACCCGGTGACAAGATAATCGCCTCCGGTTTTTTTTCAATTACCTCTGCTACGGTAAGGTCATCATTTCTTATAATCTCAATATCCGGACGAATTGATCCAATTAATTGATACAAGTTATAGGAGAAACTATCATAATTATCTATCAGTAATATCATCTAAGTCCTCCTTCCGCCACCTGTATTGCATTTACCACTGCCTGAGCTTTCTTTCTGCATTCCTCATATTCACTTTTCGGATTAGAATCAGCTACAATTCCGGCGCCTGAGCGAATACAAATTTCACCATTTTTCTTGTATACAAGACGAATTGCAATGCATGTATCCATGTTTCCTGTAAAATCGAGATAACCGATTGCTCCTCCATATACGCCACGTTTACTCTTCTCCAACTCGTCAATAATCTGACACGCTCTAAACTTCGGAGCTCCAGACAACGTTCCTGCTGGTAAAATAGCGTCCATCACATCGATTGCATCTTTTCCTTTTGCAACTTCTCCCGTCACTGTAGATCCAATATGCATAACATGTGAAAACATCTGGATTTCCAAGTATTTTTCAACTTGAACCGTTCCGATTTTGCTGATTTTTCCCATATCGTTTCTTCCAAGATCTACCAACATATTATGCTCTGCCAGTTCCTTCTCATCACTTAGAAGATCCTTTATAATTCTTTCATCTTCTTCATCTGACTGACCTCTTCTTCTTGTTCCAGCCAGCGGAAATGTACTTGCAGTCTGATCTTCTACTTTTGCTAAAGTTTCAGGACTTGCACCGGCCATCTCCATATCGCTACTCGAAAAATAAAACATATATGGCGATGGGTTCTCTGTTCTTAAAACTCGATAAGTGTCAAATAAAGATCCTTCTGCCGCAACTGTCAATGGATTTGATAACACTACCTGGAAAATATCTCCTTCCTTAATATAGTGTTTTGCTTTTTCAACCATCTCTACATATTGCTCTTCTGTATATTTCAGTTTTAAATCTCCTGCTATTGCCAGGCTTTTAAACTTTTTCTTCTGCCCCGTATGAATAAGGTGAATCAATTCTTTAAGATGCGTTCTTGCTTCTTCATAAGCTAATTCCAGCTTTTCATGATCGACCTGAACTTGATTTTCATCCCCGTTTTTTGATACAGTTCTGACCTTATCTACATTTATGCCCGTAATAAATATTAATTTCTGCCTATAATGATCGAAAGCAATTACATCATTAAAAAGCATCAAGTCGATGTCCTTAAACTCCTTATTATGTCGATCCGACTGTTTTGTTCCCTTCAGTTTTAACTTCGGTTCACTGTATTTGATGTAATCATAAGAAAAATATCCGACCAATCCACCGGTAAAAGGGGGTAATTCTTCTATTCTTGGACTAAAGTTCTCCTCCAGTATTTTTCGAATTTCCTCCCCGGGATGAGAAACCGCCTTATCCATCACCACATGTAATTTATTGTCATCCTGTCGTTTTCTTATCCTCAGCTGATAATCTAAGCAGGTGATTTCCATACTTGGTTCAAATCCAAGAAATGAATACCTTCCAAAATGTTTATCCTGACTTGCACTTTCTAAGAGATATGCATTTTTGCTAACGTTTCTCAAGATTCTCATTACTTCAATCGTCGTATAATAATCTGATAAAATCTCCGACGAAACCGGGACTCGCTTAACCTTCGGGTCCCTTGCATATCTCTCAACAATCTCTAATGTTGGTTCCATATGTCCTCTTCTTCCTTCTTCTTTCCTTTTTACTTTCCCATTTTGGGTATAAAAAAACGCCCATGACAAAAGAAAGTTTTGTCAAGGACGAATTCAATTACCTGATTCCGCGGTGCCACCTTGCTTCATGATTTGACTCATGCACTTGCGAGATACCTACATATCTCCGACAACTTACGTATGCCTTACGTCGCAGAATACTAAATCTCCAATCAGAAATTTTTCACTGCGCCCTCAGTGGTCCATTTAATATCCTGCATACGACCCGGCTCTCAGCTACCCAGGCTCTCTGTGCGCGCTCAAATATTTTTATCTCCACTTCAACGGTTTAAAGTATTAATTTGTTATTTTGTATTATAAACTTCTTAATAATTATGTCAATTAGTTTTTATAAAATTTCTTTATAGTTCTTACCTATATCAAAATTTTAGTCCGCAGATTTTACTTCCATCCACTTATCATTATAGACTCTTTCCACATCTGTTCCCAAGTACTGATAAGCTTCTGTTTTCATTTTTGATAAATCTGGAAATGCAATTGGCGAATTCTTAATTGCATCATCTTCTATCATTTCACGAGCTGCTTCATTAGGAGTTGAATATGTTATATACTCGAAGTTTTTATATGCAACATCTGCCCTGCACATAAAGTTAATCCATTTATGCGCATTTTCTACATTCTTCGAATTTTTACTGATAACCCAGGAATCAATCCATACATTGGTCCCTTCATCAGGTACAACATATTCTAAATCTGGGTTTTCCTGCTTTGTATAAATTGCTTCACCGGAATAGATAACACCCAGCGCAGCTTCATTTCCAATCATCTTATCTCGGACCTGATCCACTACATAGGCCTGGACTAGCGGCTTTTGATCTATCAAATCCTGCGCTGCTTCTTCTAGAGCGCTATCATCTGTCGTATTACAAGAGTAACCGTTCTTTATCAACGCAATCATAAGCGCATCTCGTACCGAGTCCTGCATAAGAATCTGTCCGGAATACTTTTCATCCCACAGGATATCCCAGCTATTTACTTCTTCAGTAACCATTTTCTTGTTGTATAAAATTCCAACAGTTCCCCAACAATACGGCACTGCATATTTATTTCCCGGGTCGAAAGTTTCTGAACTTTTCCAATAGCTTTCCCCGATATTAGAAGCATTTGGAACCTGGCTATAATCAATTTCCTGTACAAGATCATTTTGAATCATCTTATTTATCATGTAGTCTGACGGGCAGATTACATCATATGAAGAAGAGTCTTGTGCCATTTTTGCATACATAACTTCATTGGTCTCAAACATATCATAGACCACGTCAATTCCTGTTTCTTCTTCAAATTGATCAATTAAATCCGGGTCAATATATTCTCCCCAGTTATAGACATAAAGTTTGCCATTTTTTCCGCTAGATGTCTTTTTACCACATCCTGTCAATGTTCCGGCACTTGCTACTGATAAGCAAATTACCAGAACCGCTGCAATAACTTTTCTAGTGCTTCGTTTTGCTTTTCTATCACTTCGAATTTTGGGAATTACATTAACCATAATTAAAAGCAGGATTACTGTAATAAATATAATTGCTGAAAGAGCGTAGATTTCCGGCTGAATTCCCCTCTTTACCTCGCTATAGATTAACGTCGATAACGTCTCGTATCCTGAACCTTTCGTAAAATACGTAATAATAAAGTCGTCGATACTCATTGTAAATGCCATGAGTCCACCTGCTATAATTACAGGCCACAATTCCGGTAAAACTGCTTTTCGAAATGCATATAAAGGAGTTGCTCCTAAATCAAGAGCTGCCTCATAAGTATTCTGATTTAATGTCTTTACCCTTGGCATTACTGAAAGCATTACAAATGGAATATCAAATGTTATATGTGCCATTAATATAGTTCCAAACCCTGTTGTAATGTGCATTGCCTGAAATAACAACATCAAACTGATACCTG
This sequence comes from Lachnospiraceae bacterium, assembly GCA_017392525.1. GTDB lineage: Bacteria > Bacillota > Clostridia > Lachnospirales > Lachnospiraceae > FD2005. Next base: position 2,880 of record JAFOVD010000047.1, on the reverse strand, counting down.
TTACAATATCAGCATTAATCATCGGAATATTAGCTATATTCATAACAACAGCACGGGTCCTCTTGTTCGCATACATTAATCCAATACATGTTACTGTTCCGATTACTGTTGATATTATCGTCGCCAAAATTGCAATAGAAAGCGTGTTCCACAGAGTTCCCATTATCGATTCATCTTGAAATAGCTGCATGTACCATTTCATAGTGAATCCACCCCATTTTGCTCGTGACTTACTTGCATTAAAAGACAATACTATCAGTGTCAAAATTGGCGCATACATAAAAATGAAAATGAAAGCCATATAACAACGGCTAAAAATCTTCTTCATCTATCGTCGCCCTCCTTTGATTGATTTTGCCTGTCGTTCTTCCTTTGCATCAAACGCAATATTCAGCATCATATTGATAATAATTACAATCATTAAAATGATTGAAATACCAGAACCAAGATGCCAATCATACAAACTGGTAAATTCCTGTTCGATAACATTTCCAATCAACATAATCTTAGAACCTCCCAGCATACTAGAGATTGCAAAGGTGGTAAGTGCAGGAATAAACACCATCGTCACACCACTTCCTATTCCCGGAAGAGACAATGGAAATGTTACCTTCATGAATGTCTGCAATTCCCCTGCTCCTAAATCTCTTGATGCATTTAACAGGTCCTCATCAATATTGCTAAGTGCAGTATAAATAGGCAAAATCATAAATGGCAAATAATTATAAACCATACCAAGTACAATTGCTGCCGGTGTATTTATAATGTGAATATTTGGAAGATGTAAAACATTTAATATTCCATTAATTACTCCACTACCTTCCAGTAATGTCATCCATGTCAATGTACGTAACAAAAAATTCATCCACATTGGAAGAATAAATAACGTGATAATAAATCCATTTCTAGATAAATGCATGGATCTCAATATCATTCCGAGCGGATAAGCCATAATAAAACATACAACGGTAGCAATAATAGCTAATTCCACTGATCTAATAAGCGCCTTCATATAACCCGGCTCTGTAATATGAACAACATTTGCAATAGTAAAATCCCAGGTGTCTGTTGTAAGTCCATAGTATAAGACCATACACAATGGAATAACCACAAAAAGCAGTGACCAACCTATGTATGGTGTGGATAACCATATCATTTTCTTTTTTCCATTGTGGATTTTATTCTGTCTGTTCAAGTTCACTGATTGCCTCCTCATCTTCCGATTCCGGAACATTCATAACCTGAATATTATATGGATCAACATACAATCCTACTTCCTGACCTACTTCCTTCATACGTGTAGAATGAACCAACCATTTGTAGTCATGTGCTTCCACTTCCATTTCATAATGTACGCCACGGAAAACTGTATTTAATACGCGTCCCTTAATTATGCCCTTTTCAGGCTCAATTAATTCAATATCTTCCGGACGAATTACAACATCAACCGGATTATTCTGTCCAAAGCCGATATCTACACATTCAAATTTAGCTCCCTGAATTTCAACTAAACGATCCTGAATCATTTTTGCACGCAAAATATTACTGTCGCCAATAAAGTCAGCTACAAAAGCATTTTCCGGCTCATTGTAAATTTTTTCAGGAGTTCCTTCCTGCTGGATATAACCCTGATTCATAACAATAATATGATCAGACATTGTAAGAGCTTCTTCCTGATCATGCGTTACATATATAAAAGTAATTCCTAGTTCATTTTTTAAGCGCATCAGCTCATACTGCATTCCCTGACGCATCTTTAAATCCAACGCTCCTAATGGTTCATCAAGCAACAGCACTTTTGGCTCATTTACAATTGCACGCGCAATAGCCACTCTTTGCTGCTGACCGCCTGAAAGAGAGTCTGGTTTTCGTTCTTCAAAACCATCCATATTTAACAGTTTTAATGCATATTTTACCTTATCTTTTATATATTGCTGGCTCTTATTTGAAATACGAAGACCAAATGCAATATTCTCCTCAACTGTCATATGTGGAAAAAGTGCATATTTCTGGAAAACTGTATTGAGATTTCTCTTATTTGGGGATAAGTCCGTAATATTTTTCCCATCAAATATTACAGCACCAGAATCCGGATATTCAAATCCACCAATTATACGTAATGTTGTAGTCTTACCACATCCACTTGGTCCTAGTAATGTTACAAAGGAATTTTCTTTAATCATCAGACTGAGATCATCCAATACAAGTTGATCACCATATGATTTATAGATATGTTCTAGTGTAATGAGTTCCCTCGCCATTTATAATTCTTACCCTCCTATACCAACCTTATTTTGGTACATACTTAACCTTATACATTATATATGCAAATGAAGAAAAAGTGTACAAAAAAAGAAGATCTATTACTAGATCTTCCTAATTAAAGGCGACAACCAGATTCGAACTGGTGATAGAGGTGTTGCAGACCTTTGCCTTACCACTTGGCTATGTCGCCGTACTTATATAGTATATTCGAGCCACAAAACTCCGTCAAGAAATTTTTATTTCGTTATACAAAAAAATGACCCCTACGGGATTTGAACCCATGTTACCGCCGTGAAAGGGCGATGTCTTAACCGCTTGACCAAGGGGCCTTGGTAATTAAAAGTAAGTAACATATAGTGCTCACTCTTACGAGCGATTCGTGTTCCTTCAAAACTTCATATAGAAACCGGGAATCTATTCTGTAAGAGTTTCGCAAGCGAAAACTCTTACTTGGCGTTATTTTCGTTTTACGAAAACAACGCAACTTTGGTCAAGCCTTCGATCGATTAGTAACAATCAGCTACACGTATTACTACGCTTCCACCTTTGCCCTATCTACCTCATACTCTATAAGGGATCTTATGTCCTTAAAGGACGGGATATCTCATCTTGAGG
>JAFOVD010000010.1 GCA_017392525.1 Lachnospiraceae bacterium | reverse complement strand
TGCCTAATCAAAAAAGTTTGTAGTTTTTGGGGAAAGGGGCAGTATACTCTATTTTTGCCAGAAACAGCTTACCACACAAAAAAAGATATAAAAAGGGAGCTGGAAAAAATGATTATCTCATTTTTTCACAGCCCCTTTTTACTTTACAATCTTCATATTTCTGATTCCGGGAGTAATGCTCATAGAGAAGTTTGTGTAATAAATTACAAAACCCGGATTGGCTTTGTTAGGCTTCTTTACATTTTTCTTTTGAAGATAATCAATTTCTACTTTATCATTGTCTCTGCAACTACTGTAATATGCAGCTAGCGCTGCAGCATCTTCGTATACGTGATCAGGTAATTCTTGGCCTTCGGTTTTTACTATTACATGTGAGCCCGTGGCCTTTTTTATGTGGAACCACCAGTCATTACCTGTTGCGAATTTAAAGGTGAGATAGTCGTTTTGGTAGTTGTTTTTTCCGACATAAATATGAAATCCATCATCGGTGATAAAGTGTAAAGGTTTTGATTTTTGGCTGGAAGCTTTTTTCTTTTCAATATGCTTTTTTATAAAGCCGTAATCGTTGAGCTCTCGCCTAATTTCATTTAAATCATTTTCTGACTCAGCCAGAGAAATGGCAGTTAAAATGCTGTCCAGATGTATGATGGTCTGCTCGGTTTCTTCCATGTACTCGTCCAGAGCGGCCCTAGTGCGTTTGCATTTGTTGTATTTATCAAAGTAACGTGTGGAGTTTTCCATATAGGATTTTGTTTCATCTAATGGAATGGTCTCCTCGGTATTATCATAGTAGTTTTTCACTGTTACCTTGTTCTCGACAGTTGCTGGAAGGGAGTAGGCATATGCCTGTAACAGTTCTCCATACAGTTTGTAAGTATCCATTTTGTTGGTGTCTTGATATTGCCTTTTTTGGAGATCGAGTTTTTTCTCGTTTCTTTCCAATAAAGTTGTGACAACTTTCCGTAAATCGGTGGAGCGCTGATGCATATTTGTAAATTGATTTCTTTCAGAATAGAATGTTTCTAATACTTCGGAAATCGAATCAAATTTTGTCACATCCATATCCCGATAAGATTCCAAAGAAAAGGCGGAGAACTCCAGTGGTTTTTTGGAAATGTTATCCTTGATAATTTCCGGACGGTAGTTGTTGCTAATTATATCCTGCATTAAGGATTTAAAGCTTTTGTAAAAAGCGTTCTTTTCTACTTCTGTCAGTGATGCGGTGGACTGATCTGCATCCAAATGACATCTTACGGCAAGTTCATTTGCGGTTATAGAGCTTAAACCGATGAAATTTTTGGTAATGAATTTCCGGATAGGAGCAGCATTTTCAAGTAATGTATGAAATTCATCTTCCGTAATAGTCGTTGGATCTACTTTATTTTCCTGTGAGGTGATGAAATAATCGCGTCCCGGAAGGACCTCCCGGACAGAACTTACATGGAAACTAATGTGTTTTATGCTGTCTATAATCTTGTTATCATCGCTACAGAAGATTATGTTGCTGTATTTTCCCATAATTTCTACATACAGATATTTTTTTGCAGGATCCCCGAGTTCATCAAGATGCTCTATTGTGAATCGTATAATTCGCTCCATTCCCATCTGACAAATATCGGTGATTCTTCCATTTCCAATATATTTACGTAGAACCATGCAGAAATTAGGAGCCTGCATAGGCGCCGGCTTATTCTCTTTTGTCAGATAAATAAGAGGAAGCGATGCGTTGGCGGATAACAGCATTCTTTTCTGTCCGCTGGAACCTTTGAAAGTGAAGATAAGTTCTTCTTTTTCCGGCTGTGAGATCTTGCTGATTCTTAGCCCGTTTAATTCGTTGTTTAATTCATATGCTAAAGCATGAATGGTTATTCCATTAAATGCCATTTAAATACCTCCATCAAAAGTCTTTGAAAGACTGAATTTCTTATATCATAACAGATTTAGAAGTTGTGGACATACATTGACTCGATTTATTTTTTCTTATATAATACTTTTATCTATGTGTATACAAGAGTATAAGAGAGATACACGTAGAAAAGGAGACGAAAAATGGTTAAAAGTATGACTGGCTTTGGCCGTTTTGAGGATGTTCAGAACGACTATAAAGTTGTTGTTGAAATCAAATCTGTGAATCATCGTTATCTGGATATGAACGTTAAGATGACTTCGAAGATTGGTTTCTTGGAAAATCAAGTTCGATCAGTTGTCAAGAATCGTATCAGCCGAGGTAAAGTTGATGTCTATATCGGATATGAAGAGAGTGCGGATGCATCTGTTTCAATTGTATATAATAGAGAAGTTGCACGTATGTACTTGGATAACCTTCGAAAAATAGCTGAAGATTTTGATGTAGAAGATGATATTAAGGTTAGTACACTCTCTCGTTATCCGGATGTTCTTGAAATCAAAGAAGACCCTTCTGATGTAGAACAAATCTGGTCCCGGATTGAAACTCCATTAAATAAGGCTTTAGACGCTTTTGTAGAGAGCCGTCGAATAGAGGGTGAACGTTTACAGAAGGATTTGCTTGAAAAGCTGGAAATGATGTCGGGTTATGTGGATGTTATTGAGAAACGTTCTCCGGAACTTGTTTTGGAATACAAGAAAAACTTGATTTCCAAGGTGAAAGATCTTTTAGAAGATCATTATATCGATGATAATCGAATAGCGGCAGAAGTTACTGTTTATGCAGATAAAATCTGTATTGATGAAGAACTTGTGCGGTTGCACTCACATATTGAAGAAGTGCAGAAGCTCTTGACAACAAAGGAAGAAGTGGGACGAAAGCTTGATTTCCTTGCTCAGGAGTTAAATCGTGAGTCCAACACGATTTTATCAAAATCTACGGATGTACAAATCGCAGATTTAGGAATTGAATTAAAAACTCTGATTGAGAAAATTAGAGAGCAGATTCAGAATTTGGAGTAAAATCATATGTTTATTAATATTGGATTTGGAAATATGGTGAATTCTACGAAGATTTTGGCAATGATTTCACCGGACTCTGCACCAGCAAAACGTATGGTTCAAAAAGCCAAAGAAACAGAGCAGTTAATTGACGCCACCCAGGGCAGAAGAACAAGGGCAGTTCTTGTGATGGAAAATGGGCAGGTGGTTCTGTCTGCGCTGGTGCCTGAGACGATTGCACTCAGGACAAAAGAAGGTATAACTGTAGAAAAGGAGTAATATAGAAATGAGACACAAACGTGGCTTAGTGATTGTTATGTCTGGATTCTCAGGTGCTGGTAAAGGTACAATTGTAAAGCACTTATTTGATACGTATCCAGATAGTTATTTCTTGTCGATCTCAGCTACAACAAGAAATCCCAGACCTGGTGAACAGGATGGCCGTGAGTATTTCTTCAAGACAAAAGAAGAATTTGAAAGCATGATAGAAAATAAAGAATTACTGGAATATGCGAACTTTAACGGCAATTACTATGGTACACCTAAGGCATATGTTGAAAAATTGGTGAATGAGGGAAAGGATGTAATCTTAGAAATTGAAGTTCAAGGAGCTTTACAGGTTCGAGATATTTTCCCTGAAGCACTGTTATTATTTGTAACACCACCTTCTGCACAGGCGTTGGAGAAGCGATTGGTTGGACGCGGAACAGAAACCGCTGATGTTGTTGCTCAGAGATTGGCTATTTCTGCAAGAGAGTCACATCTTATGAATAAATATGATTATTTGATTGTAAATGATACAGTCGAAGATTCAGTAAAAGAAGTACATGGCATTATCGAGAGTGAGCATTACAGAACTTCTCGAAATGAGGAAGCTATTAATAAAATTCAAGAAGAATTAAAGGTATTTGCGAAAGGAGATAAATAGTATGATCCATCCATCATATGTTGAATTAATGAAGAAGGTAAATAAGGACGTTATCGTTGGTGAGGAGCCGGTTGTAAACAGTCGTTACAGCATTGTTTGCGCAACAGCAAAACGTGCTCGTCAGATTGTATCCGGTTCAGCTCCATTACTTGATAATGAAGAAGGTAAGAAGCCTTTATCTATTGCTGTAGACGAGTTATACAGTGGAGAATTAAGAATTCTCGGTGATGAAGATGAAGAAGTTGTAGAGGAAAACTAATATATGAAGGTTTATTTTGCATCTTTGGGATGTGATAAGAATCTGTCTGATTCTGAGCACATGATTTATGCGCTGACCCATGCCGGAATGGAGATTACAGATTTGGAAGAAGAAGCAGATGTTATTGTGGTAAATACCTGTTGCTTTATCCAGTCCGCATTAGAGGAAAGTATTAATACTATTTTGGAATTGGCAGTGCAGAAGGAAACAGGAGTGTGTAAGGCAATTCTGGTAACCGGATGTATGGCTGAGCGTTATAAAGAACAGATTCAGATGGAGATGCCGGAAGTAGACGGTATCGTTGGTACCAATTCATATGATGAAATTGTACAAGCGGTGGAAACTGTCTTAGGCGGTGAAAAGATGATTATTACAAAGCCATTGGTTGGTCTTCCGAGAGAAGATTCGGGAAGAACATTAACAACCGGTGGACATTATGCATATTTAAAGATTGCAGATGGTTGTGATAAACGTTGCAGTTATTGTAGTATTCCTTCTTTTAAGGGAGATTATAGATCTGTTCCGAAGGAGCAGGTATTAAAAGAGGCCAATACACTTGCTGAAAATGGCGTAAAAGAGCTGATTCTTGTTGCACAGGAGACAACTCTTTATGGATCTGATATCTATGGCAAGAAGTGTCTTGGAGAGCTTTTAGATGAACTGAATAAAATTGAAGGCTTAGAGTGGATTCGTATTTTATATTGTTATCCTGAAGAAATCGATCAGGATTTAATTGATGCAATGAAACGAAATTCTAAAGTGCTTCATTATTTAGATATGCCAATTCAGCATGGGTCATCTTATATTCTTGGACGAATGGGAAGAAGAACAAATCAGGATGATATTCGTAGCATAGTAAACCAACTGCGGGAACAGATTCCTGACATTTGTCTTAGAACGACAGTGATTTGTGGTTTCCCTGGGGAAACAGAAGAACATCATCAGGAACTTTTGGATTTCGTGAAAGAGATGGAGTTTGATCGTCTTGGTGCATTTCCTTATTCTAAAGAAGAAGGAACAGTGGCTTATAGATTTGATAATCAGTTGGATGATGAGACTAAAAATCAGCGTGTGGAAGAGGTCATGCTGTTACAGCAGCAGATAATCTTTGAGAAGAATGAAGAATTCATTGGTAAGACAATGAGAGTAATGATTGAAGGAGAAATTCCTGAAGATCATGTCTTTGTAGGTAGAACATACCGAGATACACCTAATGTTGATGGTCTTGTCTTTATTCAGAATTGCAATCGCAATTTTATGTCCGGTGATTTTGCAGATGTAAAAATTATTGGAACAAACAACTATGATTTAATAGGAGAAATTGAATAATGAATTTACCAAATAAATTAACAATCTTTCGAGTGATATTAATTCCGTTCTTTGTTGTAGCTTTGCTGTTTAATCCAGAGGATCAGGTACTTCGTTTAGTGGCAGATGCTATTTTTATTGTTGCATCACTTACAGATCTTTTGGACGGTAAGATCGCAAGAAAGTATAATCTGGTAACAAACTTCGGTAAGTTTATGGATCCACTTGCAGATAAGCTTTTGGTTTGCTCAGCAATGATTTGTTTATTATCTGTGGGACAGTTGCCAGCGTGGGTTGTCATTGTAATTATCGCTCGAGAATTCATCATTAGTGGTTTTCGTTTGATAGCGTCTGATAACGGTATTGTAATTGCTGCATCTATGTGGGGCAAAACAAAGACTGTTTCGCAGATGATTATGGTTATTATTCTGGTAGCTAACATTGATATTCCATTCCTTCAGATTTTGGGAACAGTATTTATCTATGTTGCAGCAGCGTTAACAGTTATTTCTCTTGTTGACTATATCTGGAAGAATAAAGATGTATTAAAGGAACAGAAGTAATATGAAAAATGATGATATTATTCGTGTGTTAATTCGTAACAAGATTTCGGTCGCTACGGCTGAGTCCTGTACCGGTGGCTTGATTGCATCGGAAATTGTTTCTCATAGCGGTGTATCTTCTATTTTTGAAGAGGGTTATATTACCTATTCGGAAGGAGCAAAGTCTCGTTTGATTGGTGTTAATCCTGAGACAATCAAGACATATGGAGTTGTGAGTCATCCGGTAGCTATGGAAATGGCGGCTTCCGTTCGAAGATGTGCCGGAAGTGATATTGGAATTGCAACTACAGGAGTGGCGGGTCCAAATGGTGGAGATGCCAATCATCCGGTTGGTACTGTTTTTATTGCCTGTTCTATTGGAACCAAAACTATTACACGAAAGTATCATTTCCATGGTACTCGTACCATGATTAGAAATGCTGCAACTCAGAAGGCATTTCAGTTATTAAGAGAGTGCCTTATAATGGCACAACTTCTGAAATAGGAGTAAATATGAGAGTAATTGCAGGTACACGTAAGAGCATTCCATTAAAGTCCTTACCGGGGCTGAATACAAGACCTACAACGGATCGTATTAAAGAAACGCTTTTTAATATGATTGCAATGGATATACCGGACTGTAGGTTCTTGGATCTGTTTGCCGGTTCGGGTCAGATTGCAATTGAGGCATTAAGTCGTGGCGCCAGACATGCAACCTTAATTGAAAATCAAAAAGAAGCGAATGCTATTATTAAGGAAAATATTAAGAAGACGAAATTTGAAGATATGGCAACTCTTTTAGAAAGAGATGTTGTTTCTGGATTGTCAACTCTGGTGGGACAGAAGTTTGATGTAATTTTTATGGATCCTCCATATGAGATGGAAATGGAGAATTCGGCGCTTCAGGCACTTATCGATTATGATTTAATTGATGATAAGAGCTTGATTATTGTTGAAGAGAAATTGAATTGTGATTTTTCTTTTGCAGAAGAAATGGGTTATATAATACATAAAGAAAAATGCTATAAGACAAATAAACATGTCTTTCTTGGCAGAAAGCAGGCATAATGAGAAAAGCAATATATCCGGGAAGTTTTGACCCTATTACAAATGGACATTTGGATATTATTAAAAGATCCGCAGGGTTATTTGATGAAATTGTAATCGCAGTACTGAATAATAGTCAAAAAAATCCGTTGTTTTCCGTAAATGAACGTGTTAACATGATAAATGAGTTGACGAAAGACATTCCGAATGTCTCTGTTGATTCCTTTCAGGGATTGACTGTTGACTATGCGAAAGAAATTGGGGCAACTGCTATGATTCGTGGCCTACGTGCCGTTTCAGATTTTGAATACGAACTTCAGATTGCACAGACCAATAAGGTTGAGTTTCCTGAAATTGAAACCATCTTTTTGACAGCAGATTTGAATTATTCGTATTTGAGTTCTTCAGTTGTTAGAGAATTCGCGTCATATGGTGGTGACATTTCTAAATTTGTTCCAGAAGAAATTATTCCTACTATACGTGAAAAATTTCATAGCGAAAGATAAGGAGATACTATCATGGCTAGTAAAATTGAAGATATTATTGAACAGATTGAAGATTACATTGATACTTGTAAGCCATCCGCTTTTTCTAGTTCCAAGATTATTGTAAATCGAGATGAGTTAGATGCTTATTTAGATGACTTAAAGACGACAACTCCGGAAGAGATTAAGCGTTATCAGAAGATTATCAGTAATAAAGAAGCGATTCTTGCAGATGCTAAAAATAAGGCAGATGCAATTATAGCTGAAGCACAGATTCAGACAAGTGAGCTTGTATCGGAACATCAGATTATGCAACAGGCATATGCCCAGGCAAATGAAGTTGTAATGATTGCTACAAAAAATGCTCAGGAGATGCTTGATAAGGCAACTGAGGATGCAAATAATATTCGTTTGGGTGCGATGGAATATACAGATAATTTATTGAAGAGTATCGAAGAGGTGCTGGTTGGTTCAATCGACACAACAAAAGCCAGAACAGATAAGTATCTGAATACAATGCAGGGATTCTTGGATGTGGTTGTAGCGAATAGAGAGGAACTTCGTCCGCAGGAAGAAGTAAAATCCGAACCTGCTGCACCTGCCGCAGAGGAAACCACAGCTGCTCCGGAAGAACCAAAAAAGGATGAAAATCCTACAATAGCAATTTCCGAAGAATTTTTTAATAAGGATTGATAAGTTATGGAGCATCTGTTTGCGAAGCAAACAGGTGCTTTTTCTTTTGTAAAGAGTATGAGATTAGACAAGTATTTATGTGATGCCGGCATTGGCACGAGAAGTGAAGTAAAAAAGATATTAAAAAAAGAACCCGTTATGATTAACGGGCAAGATGTTAGAGATCCGTCTTATCAGGTCCAAGAGACAGATGAGGTTGTTTTTCGAAAGGAAGTATTGAATAGAGAAGAGTTTATTTATTATGTATTTCATAAACCTGCAGGCTGTGTTTGCGCTTCTGTAGATAATGTACATGATACTGTATTTGAATATGTACCTATGAATCGAAAAAAGGACCTTTCTACAATAGGTCGTCTTGACCTGGATACTGAAGGTTTGCTTCTTATTACGAACGATGGCAAATTTCATCATGAACTAACGAGTCCAAGGAAAGCTGTTTCGAAAGTATACTATGCAGAAGTTACCGGAACTTTGACGGATGAGGACGTAAGGCGCTTCGCTTCCGGGCTTGATATAGGGGATGAGAAGCCTGCAAAACCTGCTGAACTTAAGATTTTATCATCATCTGCTTCATCCAGTGCCCTTGTTACTGTTACTGAAGGACGGTTTCATGAAGTAAAGCGATTATTTTTAGCATGTGGTAAGGAAGTGACTTATCTAAAGCGTCTGGAAATGGGTGAATTTAAATTGGATGAATCTTTATTGCCCGGTGAATATAGAAAATTTAATGAAGAGGAAATGCAGTATGTTAAAAAATATAAAGGCAGCACTATTTGATTTGGACGGAACTCTGGTTGATTCAATGGGATTATGGAAAGATGTGGATATTAAATATCTTTCTTCCAGAGGGATAGATATGCCTAAAAATCTTCAAAAGGAAATTGAAGGCTATAGTATGAAGGAAACTGCCAGATATTTTAAAGATCGTTTTGGAATCGAAGATTCTCTTGAGGAAATGATGGCGGAGTGGAATGAGATGGCTCGAGTAGAATATGAGAGTAAAGTGCCATTGAAACCCGGATGTAAAAATTTTCTGGAAAAACTTAGAAAACGTAATGTAAAGACGGCGATTGTTACAAGTAATTCCAGAGAGTTGGTTGAGGCTGTTTATAAAAATCACCCTTTTTCAGATTTTATTGATCTGGTGGTAACAGCCAATGAAGTGGAACATGGTAAACCAGCTCCGGATGTTTATCTGAAAGCGGCTGAGAAGTTGGGAATTGATCCGACGGATTGCCTGGTTTTTGAAGATATTATTGCCGGAATTCAGGCCGGTAAAAATGCCGGCATGAAGGTTTGCACAATATATGATGATTATTCTGCCGAGGTTGATGAAGAAAAGCGAGAATTGGCAGATTATTATGTAAAAGACTATTTTGAATTGGTATAGGGATAGATGAAGGAACAGATTATTACAAAAAATGATAGTGGGCAGCGTATTGATAAGTATCTTCATAAACTGCTTATGAATGCGTCTACTGGATTTTTATTTAAGATGATGCGTAAGAAGAACATTACGCTTAATAAAAAGAAGGCGACAGGGAAAGAGGTTTTAAAAGAAGGAGATAGGATACAGATTTTCTTTTCGGATGAAACCTATGACAAGATGTGCGGCAAGGCTGAGAAGAATAGTTATTTTGAAGAACTTAGTGGTTGTTCTTTTGAGCACGTACATGTGATATATGAGGATGAAGATATTCTTGTTCTAAATAAACCGGTTGGAATTCTGTCACAGAAAAGTAAGGAGGGTGACGTTTCATTAAATGAAGAAATGTTGTCCTATCTGATTCACACAGGAGAATTGACAGAGGAGAGTTTTCGAACTTTTCATCCATCAGTTTCCAATCGTTTGGATAGAAATACTTCGGGAATTATTTTGGCAGGGAAGACTTTACATGGACAGCAATATCTTTCAGGTTGCCTGAATGATCGTAGTATCAAGAAACTTTATCACTGCATTGTACATGGTGAAGTTAACTCACCGGATTCTTTGGATGGTTATTTGTCTAAGGATGAAAATAATATGGTACATCTTTCAAAAGAGAAGACACTTGATGCAAAGAGAATTAAGACGGAGTATAGACCATTGGCTTCCTCAAAGAGGCTTAGCAAACTGGAGGTACATCTGATTACCGGACGTACACATCAGATTCGTGCTCATCTTGCCAGTATAGGACACGGTATTTTGGGAGATCCTAAGTATGGTGATATAGAAAAAAGTAGGATGGTTCTGAAGGATTTTAATTATAGATTCCAGCTCCTTCATGCATATTCGGTTACATTTCCGGATGGTAGAGAGTTTGTTGCTCAGGAACCACCTGTATTTCATAAGATAGAAGAAAAGTACTTTAGATAGGAGTAAGTATGGCTACATGGAATTCTAGAGGTTTACGTGGTTCTACGCTGGAAGACCTTGTTAACACAACAAATGATATTTATTTAAATAATCATCTTGCATTAATACAAAAGGTGCCAACGCCCATTACACCAATAAATATCGATAAACAATCCAGACATATTACGCTTGCTTATTTTGATAAGAAGAGTACGGTGGATTATATCGGAGTTGTACAGGGAATACCGGTTTGCTTTGATGCAAAAGAGTGTACCAAGGATACATTTCCTATGCAGAATATTCATGAACATCAGATGGAATTTATGAAAGAATTTGAGCGTCAGGAGGGAATCGCTTTCTTTCTTATTTATTTTTCCAATAAAGATAGATTCTATTATCTGAGATATGAAGAAGCCAAGAAATTCTGGGACAGAGCTCAAAATGGTGGGAGAAAGAGTTTTCGATTGGATGAATTGGATGAAACTTTTTTCTTTGGAGAGCGTCCTGGACTTATGGTTCCATATTTGGATATGATTCAGCAGGATTTGAATAACAGAGGTTGATTTCTGATACCAGTTACACTATAATAGTATCAATTTATCATTGTAACACGTTACTATAGTAAAGCGTATTAGGAGGTTTTTATGACTAACAAGTTGTTACATACACCGGAAGGTGTTCGTGATGTATATAATAGTGAATGTTTACGAAAGACGTCTTTGGAGAATCGCTTATTAAAGCTTTTTCAAAAGTTCGGCTATCATCCAATCCAGACACCTACGTTTGAATTCTTTGATATCTTTGGTTCAGATGTAGGTACTACACCATCGAAGGATTTATATAAGTTCTTTGATCGTGAGGGAAACACGCTGGTTTTACGACCGGATATTACTCCGAGTATTGCTCGTGCTGTTTCCAAGTACTTTGGCGGACAACCGGTTGTTCGTCTTTCTTATGCTGGAAATGTTTTTATTAACAATAACAGTTATCAGGGGCGACTAAAGGAGAGTACACAACTTGGGGCGGAATGTATTGGCGAAGGATCTTTGGAATCCGACGGTGAAATTATTGCTATGGTTGTTAATTCTTTGAAAGAAGCTGGTTTAAAGGAATTTCAGATAAGTATCGGTCATGCCGGTTTGTTTCAGGGACTTATGGAGTCGGTTGACTTTTCTGATGAGGAAAAGGATCAGGTAAAACATCTGATTATGAATAAGAATTCCTTTGGATTGCAGGAAATTTTACAGAAGAGAAATGTTGATGCCGATTTACTCCATGTATTCGCGTCATTAAATGCGATGTTTATAGATCCAAAGGAATGGCAGGATTTGTTAAGTAGTGCAAGACCTTATTCTAAGGTATATGAAGCCTTATCTTATTTGTCTGAATTGTATGAGGTCTTAAATATTTATGGTGTTTCAAAATATGTAAGTTTTGAACTGGGATTGCTTACAACTCATAAGTATTACACAGGAATTATTTTTCAGGGATATACTTTTGGAAGCGGAGAACCTATCGTTAAAGGTGGTAGATATGACAGATTAATGGCGTATTTTAATCAGGATGCTCCTGCTATCGGATTTGCCATTGAATTGGATCAACTCTTGATTTCGCTTGAAAGACAGGGGTTATCCGAGGAGGTATCTTCATCTGTTGAGACGGTTTATTATTCCAAAGAAAACAGAACCAAGGCTATTCAATACGCAAACGCAAGAAGAGAATCGGGATTTGATGTAGAGTTGATTCTTTTAAAATCAGAAACGGAACTGGAAAGTAAAAGAGAAGAAAATAGTAACGAGACAGTTACGATGTTTTTATAATGGAGAAGTGTGATGATGGAAGAAAGATATTTGACTGTTGCTCTGGGAAAGGGCAGACTAGCCAAAAAGGCAATGGAATGTTTTGAAAAAATCGGTATTTCATGCGAGGAAATGAAAGATAAGGACACTAGAAAGCTGATTTTTGTAAATGATGAAAAAAAGATTCGTTTCTTTTTGGCAAAGGGTCCGGATGTGCCTACCTATGTTGAATATGGTGCAGCTGATATTGGAATTGTTGGTGAGGATACAATTCTGGAAGAAAACAGAAATATATATGAAGTTCTGGATCTTGGATTTGGAAAATGTAGGATGTGTATCTGCGGACCAAAAAGTGCTGAGAAGCTGCTTAAGAATGGGGAATTGATTCGTGTAGCTACAAAGTATCCGAAAATAGCAAAAAAGCATTTCTATGATGAGAAGCATCAAACGGTGGAGATTATAAAACTTAATGGTTCGATAGAGTTGGCACCTATAGTTGGACTTTCCGAAGTTATTTGTGATATTGTAGAAACAGGCAGTACGCTTCGTGAGAATGGTCTGGTTGTTCTAGAGGAGGTTTGCCCGTTATCTGCTCGTGTGGTTGTAAATCAGGTGAGCATGAAAATGGAACATGAACGTATTTCAAAGTTGATTTCAGATTTAAAGAAAACACTATAGTTGTATGAGGAAAAAAAGATGAAAAAGATTACATTGACTGATGACAGTATTAAGGATTTATTGGAGAAGCTTTTACAGAGAAGTCCTGTTAGTTATGGAGAATATGAGGATAAAGTTTTAGATATTATTTATCGTGTTCGAAAAGAGGGCGATGCAGCTTTATTTGATTATACAAAGCAATTTGATCATGTTGATCTGGATGCTTCCAATCTAATTGTTACGAAGGAGGAAATTGAGGAGGCCTATAGACTGGTTGATCCGAAATTGTTATCCGTTATTAGAAAAGCAATGGAAAACATTAAGGATTATCATGAAAAACAGTTGGAGAAAAGCTGGTTTACGTCTCAGGATAATGGTGTTATTCTGGGCCAGAAAGTCACTCCTATGGAACGGGTTGGAGTTTATGTTCCCGGGGGAAAGGCTGTTTATCCTTCCTCTGTTCTTATGAATGTTATGCCTGCAAAGATTGCCGGTGTGGATCATATTTATATGACGACCCCACCATCAAAGGATGGCAAGGTCTATCCATCAACACTTGTGGCAGCACATGAAGCCGGTGTTGATACTATTTATAAAATCGGTGGTGCTCAGGCTATTGCAGCGCTGGCATATGGAACAGAATCGGTACAAAAGGTGGATAAGATTGTTGGCCCTGGCAATATTTTTGTGGCGTTGGCTAAAAAAGCTGTTTATGGAAACGTAAGTATAGATTCTATTGCCGGTCCAAGTGAGATACTTGTTTTGGCTGATGAAACTGCAAATGCACATTTTGTTGCTGCAGATTTACTCTCTCAGGCAGAGCATGATGAGATGGCTTCAGCAATTCTTATTACAACTTCAGAAGAATTGGCTGATGAAGTGCAGAAAGAAATTGATGGATATCTTAAGGTGTTGTCTCGTAGAGAAATTATTGAGAAATCCCTCGAAAATTATGGTTATATTCTGATTGCCGAGACTATGGAACAGGCAATTAAGGCTACAAATGCCATTGCATCAGAGCATTTGGAGATTGTTACCAAGAATCCTTTTGATACAATGACTAGGGTGAGAAATGCCGGTGCCATTTTCCTTGGGGAATATTCCAGTGAACCCCTTGGAGATTATTTTGCCGGTCCAAATCATGTCTTGCCTACAAATGGTACTGCGAAATTTTTCTCAGCCCTTTCTGTAAATGATTTTATTAAGAAGTCCAGTATCATTTCATATTCCAGAGAGGCGTTGGAGGAAATTCATAAGGATATTGAAACTTTTGCAGAATGTGAGAAATTGACTGCTCATGCAAATAGTGTGAGGGTACGTTTTGAATAGAAGTGAGGAGAATGGTATGGAAAAGCGTATTGGTAAGGTTGTAAGAAAAACAAAAGAAACGGATATTTCAGTTGAAATCAATCTGGATGGGGCGGGAAATGCTCATGTTCAAACCGGAATAGGTTTCTTTGATCATATGTTAGAAGGATTTGCTAAGCACGGATTTTTTGATCTCACTGTTCGAGTTGATGGTGATTTGAATGTGGATTGTCATCATACTATAGAGGATACCGGAATAGTTCTTGGACAGGCAATCAAGGAGGCTCTTGGGGATAAAAACAAAATCAAACGTTTTGGTAATTTTTTGCTTCCTATGGATGAAACACTTGTGCTTTGTGCTGTGGATTTATCCGGAAGACCGTATTTGAATTTCGATTGTACATTTTTAACTGAACGAGTAGGCGGTTTTGATACAGAGATGGTTCGAGAGTTTTTTTATGCCATTTCATATAGCGCAGAAATGAATCTTCACATGAAAAAAATGGATGGAGATAACTCTCATCATATAATTGAGGCGATGTTTAAGGGATTTGCCAAGGCGCTTGATGAAGCAACTTCTTATGATGAGAGAATTACCGGATTATTAACTACGAAAGGAACTTTGTAATAGATTATGGAAAACAAGAATATTGTCGGAACCATTTATATAAAAAATGGACGTGCGGTATCGTCTCGTGAGGATTTAGAAAATACTTACGATATCTTAGAAGTCGCTAGATTGTATAATGATAGTGGCGTGGATAAGATTTTTTGTGTAGATTTATCGGATACAGAAGATGAGCACGAGAAGAATATTTTGGCAATTCGTACCATTAATCGTAATATTGATACTAAAACATGTGCATGCGGGCATATCAATCGCATTGAGGATGTTAAGAAACTGCTTTATGCAGGTTGCGTAGAAGTTTTATTAAATGCATCCAAGCCTGGAGTCATTGACTTATTAAAAGAGGCTGCGGAACGTTTTGGCAAGGAGAAGATTCTTGTCAGTCTTACGAATGTGGACTTTTTATTTAAGGCGAAGGACATTATAGAGGATACGGTTCATGAATTTGTAATTATGAATCCGTCCATGTGTACTTCCTTGGAAAGTATGTCAGATATACCTTATATTTTAGTGCAGAATGATTATGATTTGGAGCAGATTGCTAGTTCTTTAAAGTCTGACAAGATTCGTGGTATTTATGGTTCATTTATTAATTCTTCTGACATTGATATTATGCAATTGAAGTGTGATCTTCGTGAACGTGGTATTACTATGGATAATTTTGAACCACAGCTGTCGTGGTCAGATTTAAAGCTTAATTCCGATGGAATGGTACCGGTTATTGTACAGGATTATCAGACCCATGAGGTTTTAATGCTTGCTTATATGAATGAGGAGGCATTTAATACTACAATTCGTATTGGAAAAATGACCTACTGGAGTAGATCTAGAAATGAATTATGGACAAAGGGATTAACAAGTGGACATATTCAGTATGTAAAGTCCTTAACAGCGGATTGTGATTATGATACAATCTTAGCTAAAGTCTCTCAAGTAGGGGCTGCGTGTCATACAGGTGCGAGAAGTTGCTTTTTCCACAATATTATTGAAAAAGAATATACGGAGAAGAATCCTCTTCGCGTGCTTGAAACCATGTATCAGAGCATTAACGAGCATAAGGAAGACCCGAGTGGTGACTCATTTACAGATGAGATGTTTCGACGTGGTTTAGATTTTATCTTGCAGAATGTAGGAAAAGAAGCGACGGATATTATTATTTCATCAAAGAGTGTAAATAAGAACAATTCGCGCAAAGAGATTGCAGACTTCCTTTATGATCTGATGATATTGATGGCACAAAAAGAGTTGACATGGGATGATATTACCCGTGAATTATCACAAAGATAGTAGAAGGATTTTAGATGAAGAAATTAGCTTTAAGCGACGATATTTTGATGCAGGTTGAAAAGCCTGCTCGATATATCGGTAATGAAGTAAATATTGTAAAAAAGGACCCGAGTCAGGTTGATATTCGTGTCGCTATGTGTTTCCCAGATGTGTATGAAATTGGTATGTCACACCTGGGGATTCAAATTTTATATGAAAAATTCAATCGACGTGAAGATGTTTATTGTGAACGAGTATACAGTCCGTGGCCGGATTTGTCCAAGATTATGAAGGACCAAAAGATACCATTGTTTGCCCTGGAGACGCAGGATCCTATTAAAGATTTTGATTTTCTTGGTATCACTCTTCAGTATGAGATGTGCTATACAAATATTTTGCAGGTGTTGGATCTCTCGCAGATTCCGCTTCTATCAAAGGATAGAACGGATGATGATCCGATTGTAATGGGTGGCGGTCCATGTACCTATAATCCGGAGCCAATCGCAGACTTTTTTGATTTCTTCTTTATTGGCGAAGGAGAGATGTCTTATGAGGAATTGTATGACCTTTATAAAGAAATGAAGTTAAGCGGCTCTTATTCAAGAGAGACGTTTCTTCGTACTGTCTGCAAGATTCCGGGAATTTATGTTCCATCACTCTATGATGTTACATATAAAGAAGATGGTACTATTTTGGATTTTAAACCAAAGTATGATGATGTTCCATCAAAGGTTCGAAGAGTAGTGCTTACAAATATGGATGAAGGTGAATATCCGATGAAACCGATTGTCCCATTTGTTAAGGCAACCCAGGATCGAGTTGTGCTTGAAATTCAGAGAGGATGTATTCGTGGTTGTCGTTTCTGCCAGGCAGGAATGGTCTATCGTCCAAATCGTGAAAAGTCCGTGGAGCTATTAAAAAAATATGCAAAAGAAATGTTAAAGAACACCGGTCACGAGGAAATTACGTTAAGTTCTCTTTCTTCGTCGGATTATTCTGAATTGGAGAATTTGGTTAATTTCCTGATTGATGACTGTGCAGATGAAGGATTGAATATTTCATTGCCATCTCTTCGAATTGATGCTTTCTCCCTTGATGTTATGGCAAAGGTTCAGGATATTAGAAAGAGCAGTCTTACATTTGCTCCTGAGGCAGGTTCTCAGCGTATGAGAAATGTTATTAACAAGGGCCTTACGGTTGATGATATTTTAAATGGAGCAACAATGGCATTTAAAGGTGGATGGCAGAAGGTGAAGCTCTATTTTATGCTGGGACTTCCAACAGAAACAGATGAAGATATGATGGCTATTCCGCAATTGGCAAATGAGGTTGCGGCTGCTTATTATGAAACGGTACCTAAGGAACAGCGCCTTGGTAAGTGTCAGATTACTATGAGTACATCATTCTTTGTACCAAAACCATTTACTCCATTCCAATGGGCAGAGATGTATGAGCCGGGTGAGTATTTGAGAAGGGCTAAGGTTGTAAATGATACGATGAAAGCTCAGCTCAATCATAAATCGTTGCGCTATCAGTGGCATCAGGCGGATGTTACAGTATTAGAAGGCGTTTTTGCCCGTGGTGATCGAAAAGTGTCTTCGGCCATTCTCTATGCATATGAGCATGGAGCACTTTTTGATGCATGGACGGACTTTTTTGATCTTGATTTATGGAAAGAAGCATTTGAACAGTGTGGTATTTCTGTGCCATTTTATGCATACCGTAAGCGTGAATTGGATGAAATACTTCCTTGGGATTTCATTGATGTCGGTGTGACAAAGGAATTCTTTATCCGCGAATGGAATAATGCTATGAAGGAGTCGGTTACACCAAATTGTAAGGCTCGTTGTAGCGGATGCGGATGCAAATCATATGGAGGTGGAATTTGTCATGCGGTATAGAGTGAAATTTCAGAAATATGGAGTGATGAAATTTGTAGGTCACCTGGATATAATGCGATATTTTCAAAAGGCATTTCGTAGAGCAGCTTTGCCAATCCGCTATTCTGAGGGATTTAATCCCCATCAAATCATGTCTTTTGCTGCACCTTTAGGGGTAGGCATTACAAGCGATGGTGAATATATGGATGTGGACATGAAAGAGGAAGTGCTTTCAGAAGATACATTACAGAAATTAGACTCTGTAATGGTGGATGGAATGAAGATTCTGGAGTTTCGAGCTCTTAATGATAGCGCTAAAAAGGCTATGACAGCTGTTCGTGCAGCATCGTATCTTCTTTACTATAAAGAGGATATTTTTTTGTCAAAGGAAGATTTACAGTCTAAGCTGGCAGCGTTTTACGGAAGGCCAGAAATTTTAATTATTAAAATGACAAAGAAAAGCGAGAGAGAACTGGATTTAAAACCATTGATTTTTAGTTTTGAAGTTGTGGAATTGCCTGAAGTTCTTCGTGAGGAATCTGCTTATTCTTTCGGGCTAAAACTTTGCGTTTCAACAGGAAGTACAGATAATATTAAACCTGAACTTGTTATGGAACATTTCCATAAAAGTGCGGGATTGGAAGATGTTTCTTTTGGTATACATAGAGTTGATCTCTATACATTTGACGATAATGAAGAATTGATTTCTTTAGGAGATGTTGGTTATGACGTCCAGTAAAATGCTTCTTTTTACGAAGATGCAGTATCGAGATAAGTTCCTTGAGGTTGATGGAGTTCTTGTAAAGGATAAGTTTACTTATCTTCATGTGAGTGACTTGGCTCAGCAATCAAAAGTGGGAAATGTTTATGTTGCAAAAGTAATTAATATAGTTCCGACCATTCAGGGAGCTTTTGTTAAATTTCAAGAAGATGAAAAAGCGTTTTTACCTTTAAGTGAAAAGGATCATTTCCTGTTCACTAGAAAAGTTGGAAATCCGGATCGACTGAATCAGGGGGATGAAATCCTGATTCAGATGGTAGCGGATCCATTAAAGACAAAGGATGCCAAGGCTTCTTCAGATATCTCATTGCAGTCTGATCATGTTGTAATTACAACAGGAGATAAGAAAAAAGGTGCATCAAAAAAGTTGCCTCAAAATGAACGTTTACGACTAAAAAACTTCCTAAAGGAATTTGAAGAAGAACCTTTTGGAATTGTACTTCGTACAAATTGTAACGGTCTTTTGGAGTCTGTGCTTCGTGAAGAGATTTCTCAGTTAAAGGAACAGTATTATGAACTGCTGAAAAAGGGGAAGCATGCGGTATGCTATTCTCATCTTTATAGTGAAGACAGTCACCGGATTGCGCTGCTTAAACATTTCTCAGGAATATGTGAAGATATCTCTGTTGTAACTGATCAGGAGGACATGTATCAGGAGATTACGAATTATATTTCGGCCCATAATGATTATCATAAGTTACAAGAGCGTGTTAATTTATATCAGGAAACGCCGGATCTGTATAAACGTTATTCTGTTTCAGAATCCCTTGATAAACTTCTTATGAAAAAGGCATGGATGAAACATGGCGGATATCTTGTTATTGAAGAAACTGAGGCCATGAATGTTGTTGATGTAAATTCAGGTAAGGATACCAGAAAACGTCCTAAGCCGGATGAGGTTCTTCGAATTAATAAAGAAGCGGCTGACAAGTTAATGGAACAAATGCGTTTGCGGGAACTTTCCGGTATGATTCTAGTTGATTTTATTAATATGCCATCTGAGGCATATCAGGAAGAGCTACTATCTTATATGAGAAATCAGATTAAAGAGGATTTTAATAAGGTTCGTATAGTGGATTATACAAAGCTGGGGTTAGTGGAAATCACCAGAGAGAAAAAATTCCCTTCGTTAAAACAGTTGTTGACTTAGATGGAAATTCATGATAATATACTTGAGTATGCCGCACAGTGAGGCTAGAAGTCTGTCCATTCCGGACGGCGCCGTAACTGGCGAGTAATGATAATAGGAGGTGCCATATGTACGCAATTATAGCAACAGGTGGTAAGCAGTACAAAGTAGCTGAAGGCGATATCATTACCATTGAAAAGCTTGGTGTTGAAGCAGGTGAAAAGGTAACTTTTGATCAGGTTTTAGCAGTAAGCGATAACGGTCTTAAGGTTGGAAATCCTACCGTAGATGGTGCAACAGTTGAAGCTTCTGTTCTTCGTGAAGGCAGAGCTAAAAAGGTTATTGTCTACAAGTACAAGAGAAAGACCGGCTATCACAAGAAGAATGGTCATAGACAGTCATTCACACAGGTTAAGATTGAAAAGATCAACGCATAAGATATAGGGTGATGACATGATCTCTGTATCGATTGAAAAGCAAGAGCAGCAATATAGTCGAATTTATTGTTCCGGTCATGCCGGATATGATGAATACGGAAAAGATATTGTATGTGCAGCGGTTTCTGTATTGGTCATTAATACTATCAATTCTATTGATACTTTTACAGATGACACATATTCTGTTGATTCCGATGAAGAATCCGGTATGATTGATTTTCGATTTACCGGAACGATTTCCAGTCAGAGTAAACTCTTGATGGATTCATTGGTGCTCGGTCTTAATGAAATACAGAAACAGTACGGCAAAAAGTACTTTGATTTTACCAATGAGGAGGTGTAGAAGGCATGATGAAGATGAACCTTCAGTTTTTTGCTCATAAGAAGGGAATGGGTTCTACTAAGAACGGTAGAGATTCCGAATCTAAGAGATTAGGTGCTAAAAGAGCAGACGGTCAGTTCGTTAAGGCTGGCAACATTTTATATAAGCAGCGCGGAACTAGAATTCATCCAGGTGTAAATGTAGGTAAGGGTGGCGATGACACATTATTTGCATTAACAGATGGTATTTTAAGATTCGAAAGAAAAGGAAGAGACAAGAAAGTTGCTTCCGTATATCCAGTAGCAAGCGAAAACTAAAATGTTACTTAAGGGGTCGGCTAGCGTCGGCCTCTTTTCTTATATATACAGAATAAAGTAGGTGATTATATGGCATTTGCAGATCGTGCACGAATCATAATTAAATCAGGAAAAGGCGGAGATGGTCATGTGAGTTTCCGTCGTGAAAAATATGTTCCGAACGGTGGTCCAGATGGTGGAGACGGAGGAAAAGGTGGAGATGTTATCTTTGAGGTAGATAAGGGTATTAACACTCTTTCAGATTTCCGTCACAGAAGAAAATTTGAAGCTGAGCCGGGTGCCGAAGGTGGAAAGAAAAACATGCATGGCAAAAACGGTCAGGATCTTGTTTTAAAAGTTCCTGAAGGTACAGTTGTTACAGAAGTTACAACGGGTAAAGTTGTATGTGACATGTCCGGTGATAATAAGCGTGTTGTTGTTCTGCATGGTGGTAAAGGTGGCCTTGGAAATATGCACTTTGCTACACCGACAATGCAGGCTCCTAAGTATGCAAAGCCGGGTGGAGATTCTATCGAACTGGAAGTACAATTAGAGCTGAAAGTAATTGCAGATGTTGGATTGGTCGGTTTTCCGAATGTTGGAAAGTCTACATTTCTTTCCAGAGTAACAAATGCAGATCCTAAGATTGCTAATTATCACTTTACGACATTATCTCCAAACCTTGGTGTTGTCGATTTGGATGGAGCCAATGGTTTTGTAATTGCTGATATTCCGGGGCTCATTGAAGGTGCTTCTGAGGGTATTGGCCTTGGACATGAATTTTTACGTCATATTGAACGTACAAAGGTGCTTTTACACATTGTAGACGCAGCTTCTGTAGAAGGTAGAGATCCTGTTATGGACATTAAGTCTATTAATCAGGAACTTGAAAAATATGATGCTAATATATTAAAGAAACCAATGATTATTGCAGCAAATAAGCTTGATGTCTGCCCAGATCGTGAAGAAGAGATTTTAAATGATCTTCGTAAGGCATTTCCGGATACCAATATCAAGATTTTTGGTATATCAGCTGTTTCCGGAAAGGGTGTAAAAGAGCTTCTGTATGCATTATCAGATGAATTAAAGAATTTTACAGATGAACCTACAGTTTATGAAACAGAATTTGATGCTGAAATGTTGAATCCTGAGACACAGGATATTACTATTGAGGTAGATAAAGATGGTACATATGTTGTAGAAGGCGAAAAAATCGCGAAGATGCTTGGTTATACGAATTTAGAGTCAGAGAAGGGCTTCTTGTTCTTCCAGAATTTCCTAAAAACACAGGGTATCTTAGAGAAACTTGAAAATATGGGTATCGAAGAAGGCGATATTGTTTCAATTTATGGTTTAACCTTCGAATACTTTAAATAAAAGGGGTCAAAAATTATGACAAACAAACAGAGAGCATATTTAAGTGGATTAGCAAGTACAATGAATCCAATTTTTCAGATTGGAAAATCTTCATTAACTCCGGAAATTGTTTCCGCAGTAGCTGAAGCATTGGAGAAAAGAGAGTTAATTAAGGTTTCTGTGCTTAAGAATTGTTTTGATGATCCAAGAGAAATAGCAGAGGTTCTTGCAGAAAGAACCAGATCACAGGTAGTTCGTGTGATTGGTAAGAAAATTATCTTATATAAGCCTGCAAAGAAACCTGTTATCGTTTTACCGGAATAAAATAGGATAAAAGAAGGCAAACAATGAGTAGAATAGGAATATTAGGTGGTACATTTAACCCGATTCATAGGGGGCATATAGCTATGGCCAAAGCGGCTATGGAGAAGATGCATTTGGATGAAGTTTGGCTTCTTCCAAGTGGGACTCCGCCCCATAAAGAAGTAGAAGATGAAATATCGTCCTTTGACCGTTACACAATGTGTGAGTTGGCTGTAAAAAAAGAGGAGCATATTTTAGTCAAGGATTTTGAACAGAGATGTCTCCTCCCGAATTATTCCTATAAAACACTTGCGTATTTAAGCAAAAAATATCCGAACCATCAATTTTTCTTTATTATCGGTGATGATAGCTTACGCTATTTTCATGAGTGGGTACATCCGGAATTAATTGTAAAGCATGCGGATATTATAGTAATTAATCGAAAGAAACTGGAAAACAATATTCCTTCCGGAGCGATTTCCGGCGATAAATCATTACAGGAAGCTATGGATATTGTTGTGAGGCGTGTTCCCGGACACTATACGATTGTTGAGATGGAGCCAATGGACATTTCCTCAAGTGAAATTCGTTCCTTAATTAAAAAGCACTGTGAAACAGAGTATCTTTGCCCTGAAGTTTACAGTTATATTTTGGAACATCATCTCTATGAAGAGAAATATAAAATGCCTGATATCAGGCCGATTATGCTAGATATTAAGGCGAATGTTAAAACGTCGAGATATCTTCATATTCTAGGGGTAATGGATACAGCAGCAAATTTGGCTATGAGGTATTCTTATCCTGTGGAAATGGCACGTTTAGCCGGGTTATTACATGATTGTACAAAACACTTGGATGCAGAAGAACAAATAAAGTTTTGTAAAAAAAGAAACATTGAAGTGACAGAAGGAGAACGTATTTCTCCGCAATTGCTTCATTCAAAAACAGGAGCTGTATATGCTTCTGAAAAGTACGGAATACATAATCCTGAAATCTTGCATGCAGTTCGTGTTCATACTACGGGCTGTGAAAATATGTCTCTTTTAGATAAGATTATCTTTATATCGGATTATATAGAACCGTCTAGAGATAAAGCGCCTAGATTAAAGGAAATACGTGCAGTTTCATATCAGGATTTGGATTTGGCTATGGCCATGATTTTGTCGGATACAATTCAATATCTGAAAGATAATGATAAGTCAATGGATATTGGAACGCTTAAGACATATGAGTATTTTAAAGAAATTCTGATTCGTGGTGGTCAGGATTTAACTCTACTATAAAGGAGACTAGGAATGGAAATTAAAGACATTGTGAAAGAAATCTATACTGCATTAGATGATAAAATGGCAGAAGATATTACAATATTAGATATTCGTGAGATTTCTGTAATGGCTGATTATTTTATCATTGCAAATTCTGATAATACAAGTCAGATGAACGCTATGAAAAATGCGGTTGAAAATGTTATGGCAATGCATGGAATTAATGCACAGCAGATTGAAGGAGGAAATAACAGTTCATGGATTCTTATGGATTATGAAGATGTTATTGTTCACCTGTTTTCCAGAGATGATCGGTTGTTCTACAACTTAGAGAGAATCTGGCAGGATGGAAAGAAAGTATCAATCGAAGAGTTATAAGAATGAGAATGAAAAAGGAGTCGCATCATTGATGATGCGGCTCCTTTTGTTTTAAAAGAAACGGAAAACACCGAAAACCTTACCAAGAATCTGACAATCCGGAACAATGATAGGATCCATTGTCTGATTCTCTGGCTGTAAACGAATATGTCCATCTTCCTTATAAAATGTCTTAACTGTGGCGGAATCATCGACAAGTGCAACAACCATATCTCCATTTTTTACAGAGTTAGTACGTTCAACCATAATAATATCGCCATTAAAGATACCTG
This sequence comes from Lachnospiraceae bacterium, assembly GCA_017392525.1. Lineage (GTDB taxonomy): Bacteria > Bacillota > Clostridia > Lachnospirales > Lachnospiraceae > FD2005. Next base: position 52,680 of record JAFOVD010000010.1, on the reverse strand, counting down.
CGTCAATCATGCTTTCACCCTTAACTTTTAACATAAAGGATTCCTGATTAGGCATATACTCTGCAGGAATAGGGAAGTAGTTGTCGATATTCTGTACTGCAAGAAGAGGTGTTCCGGCAGCTACAGTTCCTACAAGAGGAACATTGACCACTTCTCTACGGGTAAGATTAAAATTTTCATCCAAAATCTCGATTGCTCTTGGTTTTGTAGGATCTCTTCGTATATAACCGTTCTTTTCCAGTTTTTCCAGGTGTGAGAATACAGAGGAAGTTGATTTTAGATTAACAGCCTCACAAATTTCTCGTACAGATGGTGGGTATCCCTTGTTTAATATTTCATTTTTTAAAAATTCAAGAATTTCTTTTTGTTTTTCTGATATTTTACCGTATGCCATAAAGCCTCCTAATACCGAAATGATTTACTGAACTCATTATATCATACAAATGTTCTGTAGCAAACAAATATTTGCGAAAATTTGTTCGATAAAATGATTGACAAACGAGCGTTCGTATCTTATGATATCTCTAGAACGAGTGTTCGGAATAAATGTTCGTGTAGATCAATTTGTAAATTGTATGATTAGATGTCATGGAGGAATTTATTATGAAGGGAAGAAATAGAAGAGATGCTGAACAGGCTAAAAGACCTTTTACAGTAATTACTTTATCAATTTTAGTAGCAATTTTTTCTGTATATCTTATATCACATGCTTTTATTTCAAAGGCAAGCGAACAGTATGAAGTTGAAAAATATTACAAGAGCTATGAGGTTCAGTCTGGAGATAATTTATGGTCTATAGCATCGAACTATTATAATGTTGAATGTGGTACAACAACAGAATATGTTAATGAAATTAAATCAATGAACCATCTTGAGGATGATACTATTCATAGTGGGGAACATATCGTAATTCCATATTATGTACTTCAATAAAAGTTGGCCAAAGTTGTATTTTTTTCGTGAACAATTTATACTATTTACATAAAGGAAAGTTGGGAGAGATACAATTGTATGCTACGATTTATATATGTGATTTTATTGAACTTGTTTAGAGCGCCATATATTATTCCTCTAATGCGTAAGATGGCAAATCAACCTGAAAAATATAGTATGGAAGATCGATATGCACTAGCTAAACGAGCAATTCAATATATGAAAAAGTCCGGAGATATTGAAACGGAAGTTTATGGCACAGAGAATTTACCTGAAGAGGGAGGCTATGTTATGTTTCCGAATCACCAGGGTAAATACGATGCACTTGGTATTATCTATGCTCATAAGAAACCATGCACATTTGTTATGGATAAGATGAAATCATATACTTTTTTGGTACGTGAAATCGTTGATCTTGTTGAAGCAAAGCGAATAGATATTCATAATGTTCGTCAGGGGATGAAGATTATTAACGAAATGACAGAGGAAGTTCAGGCAGGGAAACGTTTTATTATCTTTTCAGAAGGCGGTTATTCGACGAATCGTAACCACGTTAAGGATTTTAAGCCTGGAAGCTTTAAATCGGCAGTTCGAGCTAAGGCGCCGATTGTTCCTGTTGCTTTAATAGATTCTTATAAACCATTTAATAGTTTGAGTTTTGGCAAAGTCAAAACAAAGGTTATTTTCTTAAAACCCCTTTATTATGAAGACTACTGTGGTATGAAAACGGTTGAGATTGCAAAACTTGTTCGTGAAATGATTATTAATAAAATGGGCGAATTTGGTGTTGATGCTAATTGATACAACGAAGAGAGTATGTTATACTCTATATGTATCTATCGGATAAATATCAGTTTATCCGAATAAAAGAACATAAAGGAGGATTATTATGGGAAAAGACTCTGAATTCTACAAAGAAAAAACCAGAAAACTGAAAATAAAATTACAGGAGTTATTAGAATTATTGCCGGGATTTGCAGTCGATTTTATTCATTCAAAGGCTTTAACTGCACAACCAAGCACTTTGGTTTCGTATTCCTATGATTTATTAACATTCTTTAATTTTTTAATCGATAATAATCCTTCGTTTAAAGATTATGCTACAAAGGACTTTAGACTTGATGATATTAAGATGCTGCAGGCTGAAGATATTATGGAATATCAACGATATTTGGAATTAAATGTTACATCAGGTAATTATCATGAAAACGGGCATAAATCTATTGCCAGGAAGATGGCTCCACTTCGTGGAATGTATCGATACCATTTATTACATAAAAATTTAAAAGAAAATCCAATGGACTTGGTTCCTTTGCCGAAAATCAATAAGGATAAGAATATTGTTCGTATGAATAACTTAGAAGTTCAATCTATTCTAAATGCTATCGAAAATGGTAATGCTTCCATGAGTGAACGGCAAAGAAAAATTTGTGAAAAGACAAAACAAAGGGATTATGCAATTCTGGTTTTATTATTGAATACTGGAATTCGAGTTTCCGAGTGTAATGGTTTAGACGTTAATGATATCGATTTGATTGCTAATACTTTAACAATTGTACGAAAAGGTGGCGGACAGGATATTTTGTATTTTGGAAATGAAGTTCATAATGCATTAGAATCATATATTACTGGTGAAAGAACGATGATCAAGGTTGTTTCTGGCCATGAAAAGGCACTCTTCTACTCTATGAAGGGAAAACGAATGAGTGTGGATGCGATTGAAATTCTGGTAAAAAAATATGCAAGAATAGCTGTTCCAAACAAAAAAATAACTCCGCATAAGCTTAGAAGCACATATGGAACGGCATTATATCGAGAAACAGGTGATATTCGACTTGTAGCTGATGTTTTAGGACATGAAAATGTCAATACTACAGTTAACTATTATGCTGCAATTGAGGATGAACATAAAAGAGAAGCTGCAAATGCAGTGGATTTTCATCGTAATGATTAATAATCCATTCGCATTTGCAGCTTAGATTAAAATGTTTCTAATACATCTAGCAGATGCTTGAAATAATCTGGGATAGGTGCTTCAAATTCCATATATTTATTTAAAGTTGGATGAATAAATCCTATTGTCATGGCATGAAGTGTCTGTCCCTGAAGATTAAATTTAGCTCGCTTACTCTTCTGTCCGTAAACCTCATCGCCAAGAAGTGGGTGACCAATACTGGCCATATGGACACGAATTTGATGAGTTCTACCGGTTTCAAGCTTAAACTCCATATACGTATATCCGTTGAAACGCTTTAAAACCTTATAGTGGGTTGTGGCAGGTTTCCCGTTTTTTTCGTTGATACACATTTTTTTTCTGTCTTTTGGATCTCTTCCAATAGGGCCATTGATGGTTCCTTCATCATCTTTGACATCACCAACAACAATGCCACGGTATATTCGATTTACTGAATGTACTTTTATCTGTTCAGCAATATTAACGTGGGCAGTATCATTTTTACATATAATAAGAGAACCGGTGGTATCCTGATCGATTCTATGGACAATTCCTGGCCTGATTACACCATTAATTCCTGATAAACTATCCTTACAATGGAATAATACAGCATTAACAAGTGTATGATCAGGGTGTCCGGGAGCTGGATGTACAACCATTCCCTTTGGTTTGTTTATAATCAATACATCCTGATCCTCGTATAAGATATCCAATGGAATATTTTGTGGAATAACATCTAATTCTTCCGGTTCCGGGATTTCATAAGAGACTATATCTCCAGCCTGGACCTTTAAACTTGCTTTTGCAACGGCGTTATTAACGGTTACACATCCATCTTTTATATTTTTTTGGATAAAACTTCTTGTTAATTCAGGATTTAATTCTGATAAAAACTTATCTAATCTACAAGATTTTATTCCATCTTCTACTTTAATTTCCATGCTTAAACAATCCTAATTCATTAAAATCTTCATCAGAGTATAAAAATATTATTGTGATAAATAATAAAGCAACCGAGCAGGTAACATATATGTCTGCTACATTGAATACCGGGAAATTAATTAGCTTGAAATAGATAAAATCTACTACATACTTCTGGTATATGCGGTCAATATAATTTCCAAGCGCACCAGCAATTAATACCACCGTGATCCAATGTAATAATTTAAATTTCTTTAATCCGGCAGTTTTCCATAATATATAGAAAAGAATGATGCAAATAACAGGGGTAATTATATAAAAGAACCACATCATATTATGATTCATAATACTAAATGCTGCACCGGTATTTTCTAAATAATGTAATTCTAATACGTTAGGTATTATTGTTAAGTCTGTTTTGTTTTTTAAGTGTTTTACAACAAGTAATTTTGAAATCTGATCAATTCCGATTAAGACGAGAATTGATACAATTGCAATTGTAAGTTGTTTAATCTTGATTATATTTTTCAATTAAGTCCTCTTTTCTAAATGTTCCAGTAAAAGTTAAATCTCAAATTAACTATATCGAAAATATATAGTCGATAGCTTCTTTCATTTCGTTATCTGTTACTGTTTTGTCAATATAACTGATTCCGATACCTTTTATTAAGATAAACTTAATAGTATCGCCCTCCATTTTCTTGTCATGTTTTGTGGCGGCAATTATATTATTTGCATCTAAAGCTGGAAGAGTTGGGCAAACATCATAACTATCCAATATGTTCATGATGGTGAAAAATTCGCCTTCCGTAACAATTCCTCTTTTCATTGAAATATATGCGGCTGCAATCATTCCGATACCAACACATTGACCATGATATAAGGAAAAATTGGATAGTTTTTCTATTGCATGTCCAATAGTATGTCCAAAATTTAATGTAGCTCTTATTCCATCCTCCTTAGGATCCTCTTCTACAACTTCTTTTTTATTCATGCAACTTTTATAGATTACATATTCTATGGCTTCATTATTAAGTGCTTTCACCTGTTCTACATTACTGTCTAACCATTCATAGAATTCAAAGTCTCTAATTATTCCGTATTTAATAACTTCTCCCATACCTGAAGAGATTTGAACAGAAGGTAATGATTTAAGTACGGAAGTATTGATAAATACTAGTTGCGGCATATAAAATGCTCCAACCATGTTCTTGTATTGGTCAAAATCAACACCGGTTTTCCCACCAATACTGCTATCAACTTGAGAAAGCAATGTGGTAGGGATTTGAACAAAATCAATTCCGCGTAAGTATGTTGCTGCTGTAAATCCGGTTAAGTCTCCTACGACTCCACCACCTAAAGCAATTAATAAATCTTTTCTTCCAAATCCATCGTTAATTAATTTTTGATATAATCTGTTGACTGTATCAAGGTTCTTTGAACCTTCCCCTGCTTCGAAAGTAAAACTGGTTATGTAAGTATCAGGATAATCAATAGAGAGTTTTAGTAAAACTTCTTTCAGATAGAGAGATTCTACATTGGTGTCAGTTACAATACAAATTCGTAAATATTCACGTTCATTCATTAACTGGATAGAACGTGACAGTTCATCAAAGGAATCTCTGATTTTGATTTCATAGCAAGGCTGATGATCATAATTAACGATTATATCTTTTCCCATAGTTTAAGTAACCTCCTGTTATTGATACCATCGGTATCGAATTCTTAGTTTTTCTTTTTTTGTATTTCCTATAATTTCATCAAAAATCACCTTACCTTTTCCACGGAAGGAAATGATGTCGTTATTTTTGATCTTATGATTTACATCATTACATAGCGCTCCGTTTATATAAACATGATCGGAACGTATATATTCCGCTGTCTGTCCTCTTGACATATTACATGCTGCAGCGGTGAATGTATCAAGCCGATTGGATGCTATTGTGGTTGTAATTTCTTTAAATTTCGGTTCAAAGTTGAATTCCTGTAAGGGAACAATAGATGTCATTACAACGGTATGTTTTACCTTTGAAAGTTCTGTAACTATATAGTTTGATATTTTTTCTGTGGAAAACAGAAATATACCGTTATCTGTAAATATAATATCACCGATTTGATTACGTTCTATTCCCGTATGCATTAATGCACCCAGAATATCTCTATGTGTCAGGGTTTCAGCAAATTTTCTTGAAATAGGCTGAATCTTAATACATACAACAGGTATTTCATAAGAAAACATAAGAGCATCGGATTGGAAAATCGCAATCTGACGCTCTGCTAAATCGTAGCCACCATAAAAAGAAATTGAACAGTTAAAATCTGCACTGCTTTCTTGAAGTATACTACGTTCATCTAAAGTTAAAAAATCACTAAAGGTAACAATATTTCTATAAAATGCCTGTTGATCCAAATCTTTAAATCGGTTTAATAGAAACTGCTTCTCTTTATCCATATGATTTAAAATCCTGTCTGAATACCAGAAAAATCAAATGCATTCATAATTCCCTGTAAATCTCCATCAATATTGACAGATGCAGGTGTAAGGATAAAGATATAGTTACTAATCTTTTGCAAAGTTCCATCGATGGAATAGCATGCACCAGAAGTGAAGTCAATAATTCGCTGTGCCAATGCAAGATCTAAACCTTCCATATTAAGGATAACTGTTTTATTTGATAATAATGTTTCTGCAATCTCTCTTGCATCTTCAAAAGAGGTTGGCTGAATAACTCTTACTTCCATACTTGATGCTCCCGAAGTTCTTCTTGAACTTCTTAATGGTGTGATTTTAGATGTAGAACGTGAAGCCTTTACAGGTTTCTCATTTTCATCATCTTCACGATTTCTCTTTAAGAACGATGTGTGTTTTTCTTCTACTTCATCATCATCATCTTCTTCAAAATCTTCATCATCATAATAATCATCTTCGTCATCATTTAATTTCATAACATCCAGAAATTTGTCAAATAAACCCATTTTAATACTCCAATCATTTAGTTCTGATAATTTCTTTCCCCAAAGATTCCCGTTCCAACACGTACCATTGTTGCGCCCTCTTCTATTGCAACTTCAAAATCTCCGGTCATACCCATGGACAGAACATCCATATCTACATTATCAATGTTTTCGTTTATTATGTCAACTGATAAGGCCTTCATTTTGCGGAAATAAGGGCGATTTTCTTCAGAATCCACAACATATGGTGCTATAGTCATTAATCCCTTAATATTAACAGAATCAAGTTCCTTTGAAATCTGTTTAATTAAATCAATGGTATCTTCAACTTTTACACCGAACTTTGATTCTTCATTTGCAGCATTAACTTCTATGAGAATTGGTGTAATAACACCTTTCTTTTTTGATTGAATATTAATTTCTTCAGCAAGTCTGAAACTATCAACTGAATGAATCAAATCAACTCGACCCACAATGTACTTCACTTTGTTACGCTGTAAGTGACCAATCATCTGCCATGAGATGTCAGAAGGCAATTCTTCGGAATCCATTTTAGAAACAAGTTCCTGCACTTTATTTTCACCAAATGTTCTCGCGCCGGCTTTATAAGCTTCCTGTAACATCTCAATAGGCTTTGTTTTACTAACAGCGATTAAAGTGACCTCGTTTCTATCTCTTCCTGCTCTCTTACAGGCATTACTTACACGCTCTTCTACTTCTTTATATTGTTCAAAAACCATGTCTTTCCTCCTCGTTTATATGTCAAATTCATCTATACTAGTTTATAATGTCATTTTCCTGTACTTTATCTCCTTGTAATGCAATTCGATCATAAAGAGATATACCATAATCTGTACCGGATTCTACGATAGAGTAATCATTGTTTTCATATATTTTTGCAATGATTTTAAAGACAGCATAACCTTTGTTGACATTATAGACACCATCTAATGTGGCGGTTTCGCTTCCAACAGTGTAGGTTTCCTTAGAATCAGATTTTATAAGTACATCGTTGGTGTGCAGGTACTCATTATCAACGTAATAATAATCATCTGTCTCATAATAAATGGTTGGTGTAACAAGTCCGGCGTTTTCATTTCCCTTTATAATTACACCTTTATCATCTGAATCATTTCCTTCGTAGAAATAAGACTTTGGAATAGTGAAGAACTTTTTCTGCGTAATAGCCGTATTAGGTATTTTTAAACCGGTTTTATCTTCTATCAGTAATTGAATATTGATATATCGATATTCTGCATATCGGTCCACGGAATCATCCAGACCTAAAACCAGATATTTATTACCGGCCTTCTCCTCAATGGAACAGGTTGTCCAAGTCTTTGCGTTATCTTCGTCAAATTTAATTTCCAAGGCAGAAGTATTGGCAAGCTTTTCGGCCAACTCGTCGTCAATCTGGATTACTAGATTCCAATGATCGGAGGTGATTAGCTTATATACAGGGGAACCTGCAGTTATTTTTTCAGAAGTCTTAAGAGAAGTTTTGGTTATGGAACTAGTATCAAAGTTTTCTGAAGAATAGCTATCAACGGTTAATCCCTCTAAACCATCGGTGTAATATTCTAATAATCCCGGTTCCTGAGCGGTATATGGATGATAGGTGTCAGCTGCCTGGGCCGCGGCAATATCAGAGGATGCCTTATCAATTGCCTGAGTGTTATACAATTCCGTAAGTGAATCTGTAAGATCGGTTTTAAATGCGTAGATCTTCTGAAAATCAGTATCAGAATAGCCGTTCATAAAGGTTGAAATACTGTTTTCCATTTCACTTAAATCGGAATTTGACAAGTCGGTGGTATCCGTTGTGTTAGAGTTCAATGCATTTACAATATCGCCGGTATCATCAATAGCGTAAACTATTGACTTGGAACCAACAGTTGAATTGTTACTCTTATAATAATATGGATATCCATCTCGGTCAGAATATACAACTGTTTCATTACGAATGGCTAGAGCCGTATAATCGTAATCTGTTGCAATAGAGCCCTGAGTTACTTCATAAATGGAAATATTATCTTTGGTTAAATACGTAAAGATATGAAAGATAATATAAATCAATATGATAAAGCATATGACGATTCCAACATTAAAATGTATCTGCTTTTGAAATTTAATTATGTTGTTTGAGTTTTGTTCTTTCAATTTCAAATCCTCTATAAAAAAAGGTGCCCCATTTATTGGAACACCCTAAAATCATTCCCCATAAAGATTCAAGATTTCATTCATAAGATAATATAAATTGGTTCTTGCATCTGCATCAAATACAATGGATATAATTTGCTGATTTTGCTCATTCTTACTTAAAAGTACCAAGCAATATCCGGCTTCACCGGTAGTTCCGGTTTTGCCACCGATTACAGTTATTCCTGATGGTGCAGTTTCTTTACCAAGTAAATAATAATTGGTTGTATTCCACGTTTGACTTGTATCGGTTCCATCGGATGTCTTGTAGAAGACATTGTATGTGGTAGTCTGGATAATTGTTCTAAAATCGTCATTCTGTATGGCAGCATTGAAAATCAAATACATATCATAAACTGTTGTATAGTGATCTTCATCATGTAATCCATTTGGAGTGACAAAATGAGAATTTACAGCACCAAGTGCGGTCGCCTCTTGATTCATAAGTTCTACAAATGAATCGACATCTTGACTGATTCCCTCGGCTATTGCTATAGCGGCATCATTTCCGCTTCTAAGCATTAGTCCATATAATAAATCGCGTAATGTCATCACATCGCCGGGTTTTAAGTTTGCGACAGATGAATCAGAAGCCTGATTACATGCATTTTCACTCACAGTGATTTTTTGATCCAAATCACCGTATTTAAGCGCAACATACGCGGTAAGTATCTTAGTTGTGCTGGCCGGATACAGTTTTTCGAATATATTCTGAGAATACGTTACTTCTTTCGTAGAAAGATTAAAAACTCCTGCTCCACTTGCCACTTGGGAATCTACAGTATCAGTACCAATATTTGTAGAATCTGTAACCGCAAGATCTGTCGAAAAAAGATGTGAGGAAGAAGAATAATCTCCCTGAATTAACCCATAACTATTTGATGTTTCGTATACATCATAGCTGGTATCAGCTTTTTTACATCCGGTCAGACAAATTACAAGGGATAGCGTTAAAATAACTGTTATAAGCTTATTTATACATTTCACGCCACTCTAAATCTCCTCTATCTAAGGATTTAATAAGCAACTCTGCTGTTGCAAGATTTGTTGCTAATGGGATATTGTTCGCATCACAGATACGTACAATATTATTTACATCTGGCTCATTGGATTTCATTGTTGTAGGGTCTCGTAAGAAGATAACCAAATCAATATTATTATGTTCAATCTGAGCACCTAACTGCTGCGTTCCACCCAAATGACCAGCTAAAAACTTATGAATAGAAAGGTTTGTCACCTCTTCTACTAATCTTCCGGTTGTTCCTGTTGCATAAATTTCATTTTTAGCAAGCACACCACGATATGCGATACAGAAATTCTGCATTAATTTCTTTTTGGAATCATGCGCTACCAATCCGATATTCATGATAACTCCTCCTAATATTTTTTTGCTTGTAATCCAACGTTTAGTACGATACCAATACCAAAGTATAAGGTAACAAGAGAAGTCAATCCGTAACTTACAAATGGTAAAGGCAGACCTGTGTTAGGCATCAGTCCTGTTACTACACAGATATTTACAAAACTCTGGAACCCGATTAGAGATGCAATACCAATACATAAAAGTTCACCAGATTTTGTCTTAGCCTTTTTAGCTACACGTAAACATTCAATTACAATGATTAATAATAGTATAACAATAATTGCAGAACCAATAAAGCCCAATTCTTCTCCTGCAACCGCAAAGATAAAGTCGGTCTGTGGTTCTGAAATATAATTACCATTTTTTACGGAATCAAGAGCATCTGTATTTAACCCTTTTCCAAGAAACTGTCCGGAACCGATTGCCATAATAGAGTTCGTTTGCTGGTATGAACTTTCCGGATATTCATCAGGTTTTAACCATGCTAAAATACGTAGACCCTGATATTCATCAAGAATCGTCTGTCCTTCCTGCATAACTAACAGCAAAAGAATTCCTATAGCAGGGATTGTAACTCCAAGAACAATTCCAACTAATTTATAGCTTAAGCCCATAGCAAAAATCAGTGCTGAAATAATTAGAAAAGTAACAATTGTAGTAGATAAATCAGGTTCACTTACAATCAGTACAAGAGGAATGCCAGCTGTAACGGCAATAATTGCAAGAGATTTATAAGTATTCAGATTATCTTCAAATCGTAATAAAAACTGCGCGAAAAACAGCACAAGAAAAATTTTGGCCATCTCAGAAGGCTGGAAACGAATTCCCAAATTAACCCATCTTGTAGCACCTCCGGCAGAATCGCCAAGAGGTGTAAATACTAATAATAAAGCAAGGCAAGCAAGTGCATAATAAACATAATAAAACTGTAACAGAAATTCGAAATCAATTAATGCCATAAATGCCATGACAATCAGACTGAGAACCAAACCCATAATCTGCTTGTTCTGATAATCAGCATTTGCGGAACCGATAACCATTATACCAATGATTGTCAGAGCCATAACTGAGATAATCAATCTTAAATTAAGATTCTTAAGTTTATAATTGCGAAACATACTACTAAACATCTTTTAATCCTCTATTGCTTTGAAACTATTTCCTGAAGTAAACCGTTTCCAAGCGGTTCTGCCACAAGTCCGTTGTCCCACACACCTATTATTATTCCATCCGCTTTTGCTCGTTTAAATCGTTTGAAAATTGAATTTTCAATTGCAACTTCTTCTGCATGGTTGCCAATGGAAATATCATCGGATTCCAGGGCATGACAAAGGATAAATTGCGTATCATTTCCGGAAGCTCCTGCATGTGCGCCACCTAAAATCTTGCCATATACGATAATATTTCCTTTGGAATTAACTTCGGCGCCTTCCATAATATTGCCAAGTACAAGCACACTTAAATCTGAATGTATGCTTTTATTGACATCGCCAAAAATGATTTTGGCATTTTCGTTGTTTTTCTCAAAATAGAATTTCTCGAGTTTTCCCAACATTGTGCGTTCAGTAATTTCACTATTATCCTGAATCAGTTTTACCTTAATATCGGAATTTAATTCAATGGCCTGAATAATTACTTCCTCTTCTTCGAAAGATAATTCTCTTCCGGACATAGAAACTACTAGTTCTGCCTTGCCGAAAAATTCCTTCGCATTCAGGAATTTTCGACAGACATCAGTAACTAGTTGTTCGAATGAGATGTCAGGATTTAACATAAGGGATAATCCGTATTTATTACTTTTTATCACACATGAATCTTTCATTCTTATACCTCGTTAATCTGTAACTGAAGTTGTTGATGATGTTGAGGTAGATGCTGAACCTGTATTAGCAAGTTCCAGTGAGCTCTCTACTCCAAAATAACATCCGATAATATTTTTTGATACATCTGCTGCATTATGAGATGTATATCCATATGCTATTCGAGTCGCAATTGCAATCTGCGGATTGTCATATGGTGCATATCCAATAAATAACGCGTGGTTTGGACGGGTTTTAACCTGCTGAGCAGTACCTGTCTTACCGGCAACGGCAACTTCAAATCCATTGAAAGTTGAGAGGTTTTCTACTACCATTCGCATACCTGAATGGATTGCGTTCCACTGCTCACTATTTAATACATCTACGGTGTTCTTTACTGAAGAACCATAGGTTTCGATTACATTTCCTTCTGTATCAGAAACATGATCAAGAAGGGATAAATTATAAACCGTGCCGGAATTTGCAAGTGCAGTTGCATATCTAGCCAAGGCAATTGTGGTTATGTTGTTATTTGACTGTCCAATCGCTGCCATTACAGGATATTCTGTAGCTAAAGAAGATGTGTTTTCTTCGATTTCTACTCCGGTTTTAGAATCTAAACCATATAAAGATGCATACTTGTTCAGCTTTTCTATACCGTTTTCATCATTGTAATTTGATCCACCAGCCAATTCCCAGCCGACTTCATAGAAGAAGTAGTTACAAGAATCTCTAAGGGCTTCAGAAACATTTATCAATCCGTGGGTACTTGGATATGCCCAACACTTAGGTTTATTACTTACCTTATCAAAAATACCAAGATCATCTATCTGTGTAGATGGCGTTATAATACCCTCTGACAGTCCTGCTGTTGATGAAACAGGCTTAAATGTAGAACCAGGAGCGGTTCTCTGCTGTGTAGCATAATTATACAGCGGATTAGATGAATTTTCGTTCAGGTATGTGTAATATGAACTATCTTCAGGATTTGCCAGCTCATTGTTGTCATATCCAGGATAGCTTACACATGCTAGTACCGCACCGGTATTTGTATCAATTACAACCGATGAACCACTACATGGATCAAGGGCTAATTGGGCAGGTGTAATTTCGATACTATTAATCTTTTCTTTTAAAAACTCATAAGCTGATTTCTTTCCGGATGACAATGCCTGATATGTTGTTTCATCAGCATCCAAAACACCCTGATCATAGAGAATCAGACAAAGCTGAGTACCTGTAATCTGATCGTCAAAAATTGCATATTTATATACAAATTTTACGAAATCACTGTGGTTTGGCAATTCTTCCAGAATGTATTCTACAAGGGCATTGTACATTTCGTCGGTATCAACATATTTAGATTTATCAGTAAATGTAGTAATATCAATCCAGTTCTGCTCAATTGCATATCTTAAATACTCTTCAACTGACAGCTCTTCGTTAGACCATTTCTTGTAAGTTTCATCATCTGAGTCAATGGCATCTGCGTCCATTACTCCTTCTGACTTAAGCATCTTCACAATATAAGTGGAATATGCCTGATATTCATCACTTAATCCGGAATACACTGTAGGGCTTGATGAAGTCAACATGGACTGAATCTCTGTCAAAGCAGAGGATTCTCTTGACTGGAAAGAAGCATATACTGCCTTCTCCGTCTCTGTTGAATCATCATTATTTAACGCATCAATCTTAATCAAATTATTATTGACCATTGCGAAATATACATCGTAGATTGGTACTACAATGTCAGATGCATCGGAATTAGATGATGCTGTATAACTTTTTGTATTTACAATTTTGGATGATAAAATACCTGCAATTTCCTGCTCTAAGAGCTTGTATGTACGTTCTTGTAAATCCTTATCAATTGATAAATAGACATCATTTCCGGATGTGGATTCTACATAGTCTGCAGTCTCTAAAACATTACCGACAGAATCAACGTAAATTGTCTGAGAACCTTTAGTTCCGGTAAGATAATCGTTCATGTATTGCTCGATGCCGGCTTTACCAACCTGATCAGTCAATTCAACAGTATCATCATCCTTAGATGCTTCTTCATATTCTTCAGTAGAAATAGTGCCGGTATAACCGATAATACTTGAGAAATACTCACCGTCTACATATTGACGGATGGAATCTTCTACTACATCTACACCTGTTAAATCGGATTTGTTTTCTTCAAAATACGCTACACTTTTGTCACTGATATCACTGGCAATAGTTGTTGCGATATATTTCTGATAGCTGTTCAAACCAAGTTCATAACGAATGATTGCTATCTGATATTGCATTTCTTTGCTGTAATCATCAGAGATTTGGTATTTACCAATCAGATATTCCATCACCTGATCGGCTGTCGCTTCAGCTTCGTTAAAGTCATATTCTTTGTTGTAACTTAAGCTGCTTGTACTTGCATAGCCAAAGATATCCGCACGGAAACGTTGCAAGCTTGTGCCGGAAACAGAAAATTCATATTCACCGGCAGAATTAATAAAGATATCAAAGTCGTTATCAATGGAATCTCCATTTGCATTTAATGCTGTAATAATGGTATTAATCTCATTATTTAACGCTTTGTGCTTTTCTGCTTTGGTGTCATAATTTCCCGAATCAGTAATTGTTAAAGAATATGCCAGTTTATTATAGGCAAGCAGATTACCATTTCGATCGTAAATCTCACCACGAGAAGCCTCTATAGTTTCCTTTTTCGCAATTTTTAATTCATAGTTGTCCTGGTAATAGGAACCTTTGATAATTTGCAATACGAATAGTCTCATAAGAAGAATAAATGTAAATGCAGCGAAAACCGCTACAAGAACAGATAGTCTGGATGAAAAAATTCGTTCAAAATAGGATTTTATTCTATCTAACAAGTCTATCACTCCTCTTCTCTTTCTTTTCAAGCCATTGGTTTAACTTAAAAACAATAAAATACAGAAGGAAAGAGACGATTAATGTATAAACCATCTCCGGTAAAATAACGCTTTTCACATAAAATCCCACATTTGTTTTTGATCTTGCCAAAAACATAAAGACATATACTGCAAATCCATAGATTACATCACTGATACTTACTAAAAATAACGGTAATTTAATATCGTCACCATAGAAAAGCTTTCGAAAAAAGCCATTTAAGTATCCGATTAGCATATAGATAAGAGCAAACGCTCCAAAATAAGATCCAAAGAATAAATCATTTAACAGACCACAAGAAAATCCAATAATTGCACCTTCTTTTCTCCCCCTCATAAATCCGAAGAAAGAAGTTAGTGCAATTAAAAGATTAGGGCCTACTGATGCCAGCTCAAAATGAATAAATACACTGGTTTGTAATAAAAAACATACAGCAATCAAAAGGAATATTGATACAATCCTTAAGATTAAAGGCTTTATTTCCATCATTCTCCTGTTTCCTTCGTTTCTAAAATAACCAAAACATCTTGAAGATGCTTAAAATCAACTACAGGTGTAATGGTACCGGATTTTGTCAGTCCGTTTGAATCCGCTTCTATACTTGTAACATATCCAATTAAGATACCCGGAAGGTATTTGTTAGAAATATTTGAAGTAACCACAGATGTACCACTTGAAACTTGGTTTTCAGTATCTTCCAGGTTGCTGAGCAAAATTGTGTTGGAACTTGTCATAGATTCCAAATCACCGGATACAATACAATTGTCAGATGTATCAAGAATCATACCACTGACTGCACTGGAATCATTAATAATGGATTTTATGACAGAGTATCCAGGACCTACTTCGGTAACAATTCCAACAAGTCCGGAACCTGCAATGACATTCATATCGACTTTGATTCCATCATCAGATCCTTTGTCAATAGTAAATGTATCAAACCAGTTACTGGTACCCTTTGCAATTACATGGGCACCGGTGGTTTTATAATCAGCATATTGCTGATCCAATGCATAAAGTTCCTGGAGATTTGTAAGCTCAGACTGTTGTAACTGCATATTTGTCAGCTGAGAAGTTAATTCATCAACCTGGGTTTGAAGCGCCTGATTTTCAGAAATCAATTCCTCTTTTGTCTTTGCATCTTCAGAACTTACTGAAACAGAACTTCCGATGTAACTGATTCCCTTTTGCATTGGAATAAATATATAATTTGCAACCGTTTGTAACGGTCCACCGGAGAAACCGGTGGAATAATTTACAAACAAAAAAACTATACAGAGAATAGATAGAAAAGCCAGAATAAATCTGCTTGGTATTCCCGAATTTCTTCTTCTCATAATAAACCTCTTATTTTAAGCACTAATTAAATATTCTTGTCTTCATA
Source organism: Lachnospiraceae bacterium (assembly GCA_017392525.1). Lineage (GTDB taxonomy): Bacteria > Bacillota > Clostridia > Lachnospirales > Lachnospiraceae > FD2005. The sequence continues at coordinate 36,250 of JAFOVD010000010.1, read as the reverse complement.
GCATAGCCGAAGCGTGAGAATTTATCTTCTGAGAGAACTTTGCCCAAACCTCTGGCTACGGTTTCTTCACCATTTTCAAAGATATTTACTTTGATATTTGTAAGTTCTGTGATATAGTCAGCAAATTTATTCAGTTTTGCACTACCACCAGTTAAATAAATACCTGAATATACGACGTCCTTTGCAAGTTCTGGTGGAACCTTTTCAAGGATGGATTTAATAGATCGAGTAATGCTGTTTAACCCATCTTTGATACCTTCGTAAATCATATCAGAATCAATCTGCATTTCGATAGGAAGTCCGGATACAACATCGCGACCCACAATTGTCATAGACTCTCCACGTCCAGGATAAGCGGAACCGATATTTTCCTTGAGAGATTTTGCAGTCTTTAAACCAATTAAAAGATTGTATTTTCTCTTCATATAAGTGACGATGGATTCGTCTAATCGATTTCCACCAAAAGGAAGTAATTCGGATAAGACAAGGCCACCCAGAGAAATAACAGAAATTTCTGTTGTATCTGCACCTAAATCAACCACCATAACACCGGTAGGTTCATTGATATCTAATCCCATTCCCATTGCATCAGCTAAAGGTTTTTCGCAAAGAGAAACAGACTTTGCTTTGATTTTAGCTTTTGCAAACATATCATAGAATGCCTTTTTTTCAACTTCTGTGATATCAGTTGGTACTGCTACGCAGATTTCTGATCCCTTTAGTTTAGCATTTACTACCTGATCTAATACTTCTAAAAGCATTGTCTGCATGTTATCAAAGTCAGCAATTACTCCGCTAACAATTGGAAATGAAACCTGAATAGATTCCGGTGCTTTTTCATACATAGAGTAAGCTTCATCGCCATAAGAATACATCTGATCCTTGTTGATTACAGCAATTGTATTTTTTACATTTGTTACTTCATCATTTGAAAGATTGTAAATCTTCAAATTACCGGTACCCATATCTATTCCATATGCATTACCCATTTTTTCATGTCCTCCTGGCTCAAGCCTGTTTTATCTTTCATGTAATATATGTCATATCTAAGCAAATGATTGCATTTAACAATAAAAAACGTTGCATAAATCATGTGCAACGAAAGCTAGATTTAACTACATCCATATCCTTGGTATTTTAACATAAACGCAAGTCCTTCACAAGATTAGCGTCTACAAGTTTTTGAAGAGACATAAGGATTCCAAGCTTTGCGTGATACCATGTTAAGCCACCCTGGAAATATGCAGCATATGGTGGACGAAGCGGACCGTCTGCGGATAATTCAATGGAAGACCCCTGAATAAAAGCTCCTGCTGCCATAATAACCTGACTGTCATAACCCGGCATATCCCATGGTTCCGGTGTTACATAGCTGTCTACCGGAGCTGCTGCCTGAATTCCTTCACAGAATTTAATCAATCCCTCAGGTGTTTCGAATGAAATTGCCTGAATAATATCATGACGAGATTCCGTGCTGTTTGGTACACATTTGAACCCAAGTTTTTCATAGATGTTTGCTGCAAAAATAGCTCCTTTTAAAGCTCCGTTAACAACGGTAGGTGACAAGAAAAAGCCCTGATAAAAATCTCTCATTACGCCAAGAGATGCGCCAACTTCTTTTCCAAGTCCCGGTGAAGTAAGTCGATAGGCTGCATTTTCAACGCATTCCTTTTTTCCGACGATATAGCCACCGATAGGAGCAAGTCCGCCGCCTGGATTTTTAATTAAAGAACCAACCATCATATCCGCTCCAACATCCATAGGCTCAATGGTTTCAACGAACTCTCCGTAGCAATTATCAACCATACAGATAATATCCGGTTTAATATCTTTAATGAAATGTATCAACTCACCAATCTGTTTTACTGAGAATGTAGGACGAGTAGCGTATCCTTTAGAACGCTGAATTGTAACAAGCGCAGTCTTTTCATTAATTGCTTTTTTGATACCATCATAATCGAATGTGCCGTCAGCTAATAGATCCACCTGTGAATAGGTAACACCGTATTCAGCTAAGCTTCCCTTGGATGGTCGGATACCGATAACTTCTTCCAACGTATCGTATGGTTTTCCGACAGGTGATAATAATTCATCTCCCGGTCTAAGATTTGACATAAGGGCTAATGCCAAAGCATGTGTTCCACAGGTGATCTGAGGACGAACAAGTGCGTCTTCAGCATGAAATGCAGAGGCATATACCTTTTCCAAGGTATCTCTTCCGACATCATCATATCCATATCCTGTAGCCTGATTAAAGCATTCAGCGCTTACACGGTTTTTCTGCATTGCATGAATTACCTTCATCTGGTTATGTTCTGCAATCTGATCAAGCTTTTCAAATCGTTCTTTCAATGATTCTAAAACTCTTTCGCCAAATTCATATACTTCATTTGATATTCCCATTTCGGAATATTGATTTACAAGTTCCATTATTACTAACCTCACAATCTATTTGTAACAATCTATTGAAATATTTTCTGTTTCATATATTCAAGAATCTTATGATTATCATAAGAGAAATCTTCTTTATTTATCCATGTAACATCCTTTTCCCGACGAAACCAGGTTAATTGTCTTTTGGCATAGTGTCTACTACCCTGCTTAATAAGATAAATTGCCCGTTCCAGAGAATACTTTTCTTCTAGATAATCCAGTATTTCTTTATACCCGATTCCCTGCATGGACACCATTGAAGAATCGCATCCCATGGATTTTAGTTTTTTTACCTCATCGACTAACCCTTGCTCTACCATTTCATCCACACGTTCATCAATTCTTTGATAGAGTTTCTGTCTGTCATCCGTTAAAACAAAATAAGTGAAATCATAGGGTGAAATCTTTTCCTTTTGTTTTTGATTATGATCAGAAATTTTTTCTCCGGTTTGTTTATAATACTCCAAAGCACGTATGACACGTTTTACATTGTTTTCGTGTATCTCTTCTGCAGCTTTTGCATCTACTTTTTGAAGCATTTCATGAAGATATTTTCCGCCTTTTTCAGTATATAATTGTTCAAGTTCTTTTCGATAGGTCTGATCCGTTGGTTCGTTTTGAAAATCAATATTATAAAGTACCGATTGAATATAAAAACCGGTTCCACCTACAATAATTGGAATATGTCCTCTTTCATAGATTTCATCCATAGCTTTATAAGCCATTGACTGAAAACGGTTTACATCAAAACTATCCATAGGTGAAAGCACATCAATAAGATGATGGGTTACACCATCCATTTCTTCTACCGTCACTTTCGCAGAACCGATGTCCATATATTTGTATACCTGCATAGAATCAGCGGAGATAATTTCTCCGCCAATCAGTTTTGCAAGTGCTATTGATAAGTTTGTCTTTCCCACTCCGGTTGGCCCGGAAATGATTACTAATTTCTTTTTCATAATTGGTACCAATACCTTAAACGATTCTTTTAAATTTCTTATCCAGCTCGTATTTTGTCATAGCGATTATAGTTGGTCTTCCGTGAGGACAATGATAAGGGTTATCAAGTGTCAAAAGTTCTTCAATCAGAGTTTCTACTTCAGAATAAGTTAACTTGGAATTGCCTTTTACTGCTGCTTTACATGACATAGAAGCAACTCTTTCCAGAATCAATTCTGATGTATCTGATGACTTGTAGTCTAAACATTGATTGATCATATCCATAAAGAGAGCTTTTGAATCAATGGAAAACAGATTGCCGGGAACAGCTGTAATTTGATATTCCTTACCGCCAAAAGGCTCTATCATAAAACCAAGTTTTAAGAATGCATCACGACATCGTTCATAGGCTTCCTGCTCAACTGCAGATAATGAGACAACAATCGGAGGACTAACCATCTGAGAAGTCATACGATGTTCAGAGAGAGAATGCATGGTTCTTTCAAACAATACTTTCTCATGTGCTGCATGCTGATCAATGATATACATTTTTTCCTGGAACTCAATAATCCAATATGTATCAAATACCTGCCCTATGATTTTGAAGTTTGGTTTGCTTTCTTCGGACAAAAATGTTTGCTGTTCATAGACAATTTGCGGAGAATTAATAGGTTTTTCAGATTCAAAGTTTTCTTTTTGGGTATTTGAAGATATTGTTATCGGAGTATCTTCTTCCATTATCTTTGAACGTATATTTTCCTGAAAATCAATTTTGGCAGCTTCCACCTGTTTCGTCAAAAACGGTTCAAATGTTACTGCAGGTTTTGGAGATTCAATTTCCGGCTCAATAGAGTTCTCTTCATCAATTGGAACATCTTGTATATCCTCTCGATTCAAAAGGCGATATGAAACAGCTCTTTCTAGAGATACAAATACATCCTGCTGGTGATCAAATCGAACTTCCATCTTGGATGGGTGCACGTTAACATCGACTTGAGCATCGTCAAATTCGAAGAACAAAATACAGAATGGATACTGATGCTGCATTACAAAACCCTGATATCCTGTTTCAATTGCTTTTGAAAGGATACTGCTTTTAACGTATCGCCCCTGTACATAAAAGCTTTCATAGTTTCGATTACCGCGGTTCAGTCTTGGTTCACCAATTAAGCCATGGCAACTGAAGCCGTCCCCAGAAAATTCTATTGGTAAAACAGCCTGAGCCATCTCTTTTCCATAAATCTGGTAAACTACATCGCGTAAATCGCCATTGCCAACAGTATGAAGCTTCTCTTTACCATTTGCGATAAATGAAAACGCAATTTCTGTATGTGATATTGCGAGATGTTCCATCATATCCTGAATATAGTTTCCCTCTGTGGTGTTGGATTTTAAGAATTTCTTTCTGGCTGGTGTATTGAAAAACAGCGAATGCACAAGAAAGGTTGTACCCTCCGGTGCTCCGATTTCTTCAAATACAGTCTCCCTGGACCCTTCTATTACATAATGATAACCAGTTAGTTCATCCTCTGTTTTTGTAATCATTTCCATACGGGAAACCGCAGAAATGCTTGAAAGTGCTTCACCACGAAATCCTAAAGAATGAATGGACAATAAATCCTTTGCATCTCGAATTTTACTTGTGGAATGTCTAAGAAACGCCAGCGGAATCTGATCTTTTGGTATTCCGCAACCGTTATCGGAGACACGGATAAAGCTCGTTCCACCATCCTTAATCTCAACGGTTATTGCAGTAGCCCCGGAATCAATAGCATTTTCTACCAATTCCTTGACAACCGAAGATGGTCTTTCGACTACTTCTCCGGCAGCAATTTGATCGATTGTTTCCTGACTGAGTAATGCGATTTTATTTCTTACCATCGATTAATCACCTTATTCTGAATCTCATTTAACTTATTCATAGCTTCCATTGGTGTCATATTACTAATATCCAGCGCACGAATATCATTTAAGATATCTTCATCGGAAATAGTATCAAACAGTGACATCTGATTCATATCAACATCATCGAGAATACGAGACTGATTTGTTGATACGGCAATATCACGTGTAACGCCGGTCACATCATTCTCCACAAGCTGATTTACAATTTCTTTGGAGCGCTCAATAACCACATCCGGTAAACCGGCCAGTTTGGCAACTTGAATACCATAACTCTTATCAGCGCCTCCTGAAACAATTTTTCTTAGAAATACAATGTCATCCCCGTTTTCTTTTACTGCAATACAGTAGTTGTTAACCCCCGGAATTTTCCCTTCCAATTCCGTTAATTCATGATAGTGTGTTGCAAACAAAGTTTTGGCACCAATAATCTTGATATCTGCAATATATTCTACAACGGCCCAGGCAATGCTAAGTCCATCAAAAGTACTTGTTCCACGACCGATTTCATCAAGAATTAACAGCGAATTGGATGTTGCATTTCTAAGAATATTTGCAACTTCATTCATCTCAACCATAAAGGTACTTTGACCACTAGCCAGGTCATCGGAAGCTCCAACTCGGGTGAAGATTCGATCGACTACACCGATATTGGCGGATTCAGCCGGCACAAAGGAACCAATCTGTGCCATAAGAACAATCAAAGCTGTCTGTCTCATATATGTGGACTTACCGGCCATATTTGGTCCGGTTATAATAGATACACGATGATTTTTTTCATCCAGATATGTGTCATTATCGATAAACATATCATTTGGAATCATCTTTTCAACAACAGGATGACGTCCTTTCTTAATATCAATTTTACCCTTGTCATTAATCTTCGGTCTGCAATAATGATTTTTCTCGGCAACATACGCTAAGGACTGATATACATCCAGTTTAGCAATATCCTTTGCAGCAGATTGAATTCTAGATACCTGAGAGGAAATCTGTTCAAGAATCTGATTATAGAATTCATTTTCAAGATGGGTTAATCGATCTTCAGAGCCCATGATTTTATTTTCCAACTCTTTTAATTCAGGAGTATAGAATCTTTCTGCATTTGCAAGGGTTTGTTTTCGAATGAAATAATCCGGAACCATATCTTTAAAGGAATTGGTTACTTCTAAATAGTATCCAAAAACTTTATTATATTTAACTCGAAGCTTTTTGATTCCGGTTTTTTCGATTTCTTTTGCCTCTAAATCAGCAAGCCACTGTTTGCCTTCAGTTTTCGCGCGACGAAGTTCATCCACTTCTTCATTAAATCCCTCTTTCAAAATATCACCATCGTGAATGGAAACCGGTGGCTCTTCTTGAATAGATTGATATATCAACTGATATAAATCAGATAATGTATCTAATTCCTGACATATCTTCTGAAGTTCCATACATTGAAATTCTTCTAGAATATTTTTAATTGCAGGAAGGACTGAAATTGAATTTCGAAAAGAAATCAAATCTCTTGGGTTTGCAGTTTTATATACAATACGTGTAATCAAACGTTCTAAATCATAAACAGGATTTAAATATTCACGTAATTCTTCTCTGGTCATAAGATGCTTATTCATCTCACCAACAGCATCTAATCGATCTTCGATTTCTGTTTTATGAATCAATGGTTGCTCAATGTATGAACGGAGCAATCTTGCACCCATAGCGGTCTTTGTTTTATCCAGTACCCATAAAAGAGAACCACGCTTTTCCTTTTCCCGAAGAGTTTCAACTAGTTCAAGATTTCGGCGAGTAGAACCATCAATCATCATAAAGTTACCGCTTCGGTAAGGTGTTATACGATTCATATGTGACAAATCAGATTTCTGAGTTTCAATTAGATATTTGAATAAAGCACCAGCTGAAATAATACCAATTGGAAAATCTACAATTCCAAGACCTTCCAAACTTTTCACATGAAAATGATTCATTAATACTGTTTTTGCAAGGTTATCCTCAAAATAATAAGAGTCCAAAGCAGAAACAGCAATGTGGCGTCTCTCTCTTAAATCGTCTACATCTACTCCGCTCATATAGAAAGAATCATTACAAATGATTTCTGAAGGAGTGTATTTATTAATTTCATCAATCAGTTTTCGCTCCGAATCCACTTCTGTCAGATAGCAGTCGCCGGTAGATATATCAGCAACGGTAATTCCATAACTGTCTTCCATATAGACAATAGACATAAGATAGTTATTTTTGGTTTCATCCAGTGATCCGGAATCAAGATTTGTTCCCGGTGTGACAACACGAATAACTTCTCTTTTTACCATTCCCTTTGCAAGCTTTGGATCCTCTACCTGCTCACATATAGCTACTTTATAGCCTTTGTTAACTAAACGTGTCAAATAGGTCTCCGCTGCGTGAAATGGGATTCCGCACATAGGAGCTCTCTCTTCCAGTCCACAGCTTTTTCCTGTTAATGTCAGTTCCAGCTCTCTGGAAACCAGCACTGCATCATCAAAAAACATCTCATAAAAATCACCCAGTCGGTAAAACAGAATACACCCGGGATTCTCTTTTTTTGTTTGTATGTAATGCTGCATCATCGGTGTGATTTTAGCTAATTCTTTTTCTGTCAATTCCATTATTTGTATTTCTCCATTAATTTTTCCGCACATTTTAAGCCATCCATTGCAGCACTTGTTATACCGCCTGCATAGCCGGCTCCCTCTCCACAAGGGTAGAGTCCTTTTATATCACTCATAAAGTCATCATTTCTTGATATCCTAACCGGTGAGGAGGTTCTGGATTCAACACCGGAAATAATGGCATCTTCCATATAATAGCCACTAATTTTCTGATCAAAATTCTTCATTCCTTGAATAAAGGATTCATTTAATTCCGGTGAAAGAATCTGATCTACCCTTGCAAAAACTGTTTCACCACGAGTTTCACTTGTAAAATGTCCATATTCTGTGGAATTTTGTCCAAGTACAAAATCCTTGAGCAACTGCTGCGGTATCTTGCCCTGTCCAATTTCGTATGCTTTCTCTTCTATTTTTCGTTGATATTCAATTCCGGAAAGCGGATTTGATTTATCAAACTCTTTTTCTCCAACAGAAACTACAATTGCACTGTTTGCATTTTTAGAGCCACGATCGGAATAGCTCATTCCATTTACTACCAGACGATGTCCTTCTGAGGATGCATTTACCACATATCCGCCGGGACACATACAGAAACTATATACCCCGCGACCGTTTTCCAGATTTGTTGCAAGTTTGTATGGTGCAACCGGAAGTTCTTCAAGATCCACACCATATTGATGAACATTAATGAAACTTTGTGGATGCTCTACTCGAAAGCCCACTGCAAAATCTTTGGCCAACATAGGTACATTTCTCTTGTGAAGTGTTTCAAAGGTATCTCTGGCACTGTGTCCTATTGCAAGAATTACATCTGAAACAGCTAAATATTCCTCTCCATTTAACCAAAGACCCGTTAAGTGGTTTTCCTTTATTTCAAAATCAGTAACACAGGTTTCAAAACGAATCTCTCCGCCTAAACGAAGAATTTCATTTCGCATATTTGAAACAACTTTCTCCAAAACATCTGTACCGATATGTGGTTTGAAACTGGATAAGATATCTGGATTTGCTCCGAATTTTACAAATGTTTCCAGAACAAATCGATTTCTACCGAATTTGTCCTTTACAACGGTGTTCAGTTTTCCGTCAGAAAATGTACCAGCACCGCCTTCTCCAAATTGTACATTGGATTTCGTATCTAATACACCGGTTTCCCAAAATTTCTGAACATCCTCTTTTCTTAACTCTACCTGCTTTCCTCTCTCCAATATAATTGGATTAGTATTGCATAAAGCAAGTAAATACGCAGCAAAAAGACCTGCTGGTCCAAAACCGATAATAACAGGTCTTTTAATTTCACCTTCAGAAAATGCATCCGGTATCCTATAGGATTTCGGATGTACTTCTGAAATATTATTATTTTTAAATTTTGAAACCGAAAGTTTCTTTGCAACTTCAACATAAACTGTATAGACATAATACAGCTCAGGTTTTTTTCTTGCATCTATTGATTTCTTTCGTATTTCAATATTAATTAAATCGGAATCTGAAATGCGAAGAAGTTTCACAATCTTCTTTCGAAGAGCCGTAGTCTGTTCTTCATGGATGGAAACTTTAATCTGCTGAATTTGAATCATACTATTCCCTTTCAAAACTTGCTGCCAAGCCTGCTACATAACCGCTGGCCCAGGCCCATTGTAGATTATATCCCCCACAGATACCATCAACGTCAAGTATTTCTCCTGCAAAATACAATCCTTCATGATCTAGAGATTCCAAATCATCTGATACAGCGGTAAGATCAATGCCGCCGGCAGTGGTTTGGGCAAATTCAAAGCCCTTTGTACCACAGACTGTAACAGAAAAATTCTTACATAGTCTTAGAAGTGATTTTAATTGGCTCTCTGAAATTGAGCTGGCGCTTTCCGTTTTATCAATACCGGATAACTCCAACAAAACATCAATCAATTTATCATTCATTATACCAATTAAAGCCTCATGACTTGTTTTGTACCATCCTTCATCATAGAATCTTTTTTCAAATTGCTCTTTTAAAACTTCTTTTGAAAAATCCGGATACAGATCAATTTGAACAGTACATTTCTTTTGTGTTAATAAATCTTTAGCTATAAATCGACTAATCTGAAAAACCGGAATTCCAGAAATCCCTTCTTTGGTAAATTGTAATTCCCCTTGGTTTGAAATTACATTATTGTTATGACTCACAGATACATTGGCTTCCCAACGGACACCTTGAAGACTCTTAAAAAATGTTTCTGTACACTTTAATGGAACAAGTGCAGGGACAACATCGGCGGTTTTGATGCCGTTTTTTTTCAGATAATAATAAAGAGCACCATCGCTTCCGGTTTTAGGAGACGCATATCCTCCGGTAGTTACTATACAGGTTTTCCCGGAGTACTTTTTACCATCCGTAGAGATTGCACGATATCCAAAATCTGTTTTTTCTATCTTAATACATTTAAAGTTATAAACTATGGAAATCTGTCGTTTCTTTAACGCTAAAACTAATGCATCTCTTACCTGTGATGCCTGCATTGATAAGGGATAATAGCCGGTTCCAAAACGAATTTTACCATAAATTCCTATTTCTTCAAAAAAAGAAAGGGTGTCATCTTTAGTAAATCGATTTAAAACACTTTCCATTTTCTGAAAATCAGTATCTGTTCGGAAACATTCTATACCCATATAGTCATTGGTAAAATTGCAGCGCCCGTTACCGGTTGCCAGAATTTTCTTTCCGACTGTTTCATTGACCTCCAGTATTAAAACAGATTTTCCTTGATTTCCGGCTGTACAGGCTGCCATAATTCCTGCAGCCCCACCGCCAATCACGATACAATCGTAACTCATAAGTATTCACCTAAAGAAGTTGCATCTTCTTAGCAATTTGTACTAAAAGAGCACCTTTTGGAAATCTTCTCAATTCGTTTTCAGATATTCCATGCATAAGAAGTAATACAACAAAATAAACTATTACACCAACAATAATTGATATTGCAGTAGAAATTGCATTGGAATGTATAATCAATTCAATCAATTCATAAGATACATATACAGATAATCCCATGACACACGATGCTAAAAATGGAATTACATAGGTTTTAGCAAAATCCTGTTTTGCACCACTATATCGTATAACAGCAAGACCATTTAATACACACATCAGTGCAGCATAAAATGTATTTGCAAGTACTACTGCATATATATTCAAATGGAATGCAAATAACAGTAAAACCAAAACGAGTGCTTGAGCAACCAAAGCGATTGCTGCATTCTTTACTGGTATTTTCATTCGATTTATTCCCTGTAATAAACCGTTGGATAATGTAGAAAGCGCATAAAATACAACTGCAATTGCGCCAACTCGAAGCATAGCTGCAGAAGTTTCATCCGGGTCATTAAACAGGAGCATCATTACAGGTTTAGCCAGAACAAACAGTCCCATAGCGCATGGAATTGCGATTACCATAACAAATCTGGTAGCGCTGGTGATCTGACGTTGTACGCGTAGTTTTTCCTTGCTCTGGAATGCAGCTGTAAGTGCCGGTACAGATGAAGCTGCCATTGCTGATGCAATAGAAATCGGTACATTAATTAGCACACGATACTGACCTGTATATACGCCCCACCATTCTGACACTTCCTTGGCATCATATCCCTGAAGATGAACAATATTTTTAAATATACCTGTATCAATTATAGAACTGATATTATACAAAGTTGTACTTAGTAATACAGGAACGATGGTGAAAATAAGAAGTCGAAACAGAGCTTTATATTCCAGCACTGATTTTGTATGATCTCTTCGCATTTTCTTTTTGAGACGTTTCATGTATAACATCATGATTACACACATAAAAATCAATGCAGTAAGAGAACCGATAGCGGTACCTAATGTACCGCCGGCAGCTCCATAGGCAGCTCGGTATATTTCTTTCTGCCCAAGAACAGCACCTACTCTCTCACCATAACGCACAAGAGTATATGCTGCGAAAACACTGACAATGGCATTTAAAACCTGTTCTGCAATCTGTGAAATTGCAGTTGGAATCATCGTGTGTAATCCCTGGAAAAATCCACGGAGTACACCGACAATTGCAACGATAAATAAAACAGGAGCCAAGACTCTAAGAGCAAGAGCACACATTGGAGTCTTAAGGATATTTGCAAATACATCAGCCAAGAAATAAACAACAACTGCGGCCGTACCTCCGGTTAACGCTGCAAAGGCAAGGGATCCTTTTAAAACTTTCATTGCATTTTTTGCCTGACCCTCTGCCATTCTTGCTGCTACCAGTTTAGAAACTGCAAGGGGAATACTGTATGAGGAAATAATAAGTAAGATATTGTAGATTTCATAGGCAGTACCATAGTAATCATTTCCTGTTTTCCCGATAATAGCAGTCAGTGGGATTCGATAAACCAATCCCACAATTCGGCTGACTATAGAAGCAATCGCAAGTATGGATCCCTGTAATATAAATGCTGTATCGCTTTTCCTATTTTCGCTCATAAAACTTCATTCATTCCATTTCTAGTTTATTGTGGAACCTCTGCAGAATAGACATTCTGATCTGCATAAGGATTCTGAATCAGAGAAATCCATGTCTGTCCCTGATTTAATACGATTTCATTACCATCTGTATCGTAGTAATGTGTTACACCAGTATCACTTTCCTTCGACCAGGTGATATCAATAATTTTACCATTTGAAATATATTTACCGGTTCCGGAACCAACCAACGGGATGTTCAGATACTGTGTTCCCTCGTAAATTGAACTATCCACATTCTGTAAAATAATATTTGTAACAGCAACCTGATTACCGTCAACCTTGTCAATCTGTTTGTCACCGAACTGATAACGTAAGTATGTATGTGAGTCTTCATCATAAACAAAATATGGTGAATTGTTAAAGAAATAAAGAGACACATATTTACAATCTGAACCGGATGAAAGTTCATTTAATGAATCATCTTCAGCAAACTTAAAGTGACCTGAATAATCAGAAGGTAAAGATAAATCAATATCTTTATATGCAGTACCGGCAATTAAGCCCTCATTACTTGTATATGCATTATGTGGCTTTGGATGTTCATCTGTACGGAAAAATGTAACAGATTCTTCTCCGCCAAGTCCATTTAAGTCATCTACGATACCGGAATTCAACACTTCTTCGCCCTGTACACTCTGTCCATAATGAACATAAACTGCTTTATATTCAGAAGCAATATATGCGTAATATGGTCGACAAGAACGTACATTACCAATCTGTGTCAGATTAGATGTGTCATCATAAATTGCCATAAGACGAGTGATACCACCCTCTACAGGACATTCATAGATGACACCTGCTGAATTTAATCCGTACTGAGGCATATTAACCTTGGTATTTTCAGTCATGATAGCATATGGACGAGAATTGGCATAGATTTCATTAATCCATTTACCTGTTAATAATGATTTTGCCAATCCATCATGGTTGCCATCATCAACAACTGTTTCTTCAGTATTCTCTGCAGTCGTTTCTGCTTTTTCTGTCTTTGCTGGTTTTTTAAGAACAAAAGCAAGGATAATAGCAGCAATTATAATTACTGCAGCAGAAATTCCTAAAATAATCTTCTGTTGCTTAGTTAAGTTTTTCATTCGTTTCCTCCTCCTCAAAACGATAAATTTTTAATATGTCTAATATTTCTTTTTGTCTCTTTTCCATTTCTACTCTCTCTTCATCTTCCATATGGTCGTAACCCATAAGATGGAGCATGGAATGAGCAATAAGAAATGCATATTCCCTCTTTACTGAATGACCGTATTCCTCTGCCTGCTCGTATATTTTAGGAACGCATAACACAATATCCCCCAAAACCACGTCATCTGTTTCAGGATTTGTAATATCATTCATTCCCTCTAATTCGCTGAAATCTCCCGGTGCAGGGAAATCCAACATAGGAAATGATAACACATCTGTAGGACGATCGATTTGACGAAAATCCCTGTTTGCTTCCTGAATACCATCTTTATCCATAAAAGTGAGAGATACTTCAACTTCATATGGAAATTCCTCATGATCTAAAGCTGCGTTAATAACGGACTTCGCAAGTTCTTTATAGTCAAAAGGAAATGAGACCTCTGTCTCCTCCTCTATATAAAGGGTCATAAAATAGATTCCTCCCTAATCATACGCTCTCGAACAAGTAAAAACTGGTTAATACTTAACCCGGATTCATCATAGAATCCACGCTGAGAGTATTCATTTAATGTCTGGTAAATCACCATATCCTGATTCCAGTTGCTTCGCATAGACTCATTTTGTGAGAGTGCTTCCATTTTAGAAACAACTACATCACACATATGCACTACAGCTGATTCCTGAGACTGTGGTTTCTTAATAATACCACCATATTCAGTAAGTATACTGATAACGTCTTTTGGAAAACAGTGATCATTGGAAACTTTTACTGCATTTTGAATCTCAGGTTTTCCCAGAATTTTCCCAAGGCGATAATACATTCCACCGCAGGCGGCAGTTAATTCATTTCCACGAATTTCTCGCACACATGATTTTGCCAGTCTACTAACACGAATTGCATGATTATATTCTGAAACAGAAAATCTTTTAATATCCATTAATAAAGGATAGTCTGTCTCGAGAATTTCCTCATAAGCAATTGTATTTTGACGATCCATCCATACCAAAATCTTAGGAAATAGATACGTCATAAACAAAGCTACAAACATACTCTCTGAAAAGAGCAGAATATATTCAAATTTTGTAATGGCCTGATAGACAAAATAAGTAAATACCAGAGAAATACTTAAGTTTAACGCAAATGCTATAAAAAACAGATAAATCTTTGGAATTCTAAAATCCGCCTTTGAGGCATTCGATAACAAAATACCAAGAATAGAAACCAAAATATATCCATAGAGATAATAAATATTACTTCCCTGGATAATTGTAAAGATTACTGCAAAATAACATGTTGCACCGATGGATAGGCCATCATCCAGTATAGAATTTAATAAAAGCCCAATCAAAATAAAAGGCATAAAGTACTTTGATGCAAAGGAAAAACCAATCAGTAAACCAAAGCAACAAAAATGTATGAGAAACACTCTTTTATAGTTGCTGCCATTATATGTACCATTTAACCTTCGAATAACCAGTGATAGAACAAAAACTATCAAAAAGCAGGCCGAAATAATGGAAAGACAAAGTATCTCATCAATTAACAGTTCATTTCGAAGACAAAGAATGGTAATTCCTGCAATATAGAGAAGGATGATTCCAATTACTGTCACCACCCGCTCTAATGAAAACTTACTTTCTTCGATCATTTAGAGAATTCCTTTTCTTTTTCGTATTTGTTACTTTAGATTTCTTTTTCTCCTGCTTCTTCTCATAATCTTCATAAGCAGTTACAATCTTTTGAACCAGAGGATGTCTCACAACATCTGCCCCTGTCAGATTACATATACTAATATCATCTATATTCTTAAGAACTGTTGTGGCAACATCTAAACCGGAAGTCTGTCCACTTGGCAAATCCTTTTGTGTCTGGTCACCGGTTATTACCGCTTTCGAACCAAAACCGATTCGCGTTAAAAACATCTTCATCTGCGCCGGTGTGGTATTCTGAGCTTCATCTAGAATAATAAAGGCATTATCCAGTGTTCTACCACGCATATATGCAAGAGGAGCTACTTCAATCAATCCCTTTTCCATATTTCTCTGGAAATTATCAGCCCCCATAATCTGATATAACGCATCATATAAAGGACGTAAATACGGATCAATCTTACTCTGTAAATCTCCTGGTAAAAATCCCAGCTTTTCTCCGGCTTCAATTGCAGGTCTGGTAAGGATTATACGACTCACTTCTTCTCTTTGAAAAGCAGTTATTGCCATAGCCATAGCAAGATATGTTTTACCTGTACCTGCCGGACCAATACCAAACACAATCATATCATTTCGAATTGCATCCACATATTTTTTCTGACCAAGGGTCTTGGGCTTAACCGGTTTTCCTTGAATGGTATGACAAATAACGTCATCATCCAGTGTGAGCATTTCATGTTTTTTTATCTGTTCTTTCAAAGACAATGCGTAGATTACGTTCTGTTCAGTAATTGTATTACCGCGAACAGAAAGTTCTAGCAGTTCATTCAGGACATCAGAAGCACTCTTAACATCCGCTTCTTCTCCGGAGATTTTCACACGATCATCTCTGAGAACAATACTGACATTAAGAGTGCGTTCAATAAGTTTTAAATTTTTATCAAACTGTCCAAATATATTTCCTAAGTGTTCCGTAGGAACATTGGCAATTATTTCTGTCAAACTCATAAATCTTTCATTACCCTATCAACAAATTATCTTTTATTCTACCATATTTATAGGATTGAATCCTAGTATTTCTGTTTATTGTGTGATCTCATCTAAAATCATCGGGATTTTATCTATATTCTTATCGGTTATTTCATAGGCCATAAGCACTTCCTTTTCGGCTTGAGCTAATTGCTCTTTCGTGTTTCCATAAATAACGGCAATTGTATCGCCTTCTGAAATCATATCCCCGACTTTCTTCTGGATTTTTAATCCTACAGTCATGTCAATAACATCATCTTTTTTAGCTCTACCACCACCGAGACGCATTACTGTTTCACCAATGGCTTCTGTATGAATTTTATTTACGTAACCTTTACGATCAGAATGAACTTCTAATGTCAGCTTTGCTTTAGGGAATTTAGAAGGATCATCAATATAGGAAACGTCACCTCCCTGAGAAGAAACAAATTCTTTAAATTTCAAGAAGGCAGACCCATCTTCGATTGCCTCTTTCATTTTTTTATAGGCCTCTTCCTTGGAGGAAACAATCTTGCCAACAAGTAACATCTGTGCACCCAATGCATAGACAACTTCCATAAATCCGGGCTCTCCGTTACCCTTAAGCGCTTCGATTGCCTCAATTACTTCAAGATTATTACCTACGTATGTACCCAGAGGTTCAGCCATGTTGGTAATTAAAGCAACTGTCTCTTTACCGGCTCCATTTCCGATTTTAACCATTGTTTCTGCAAGGGAACGGGCTTCGGAAACATCTTTCATAAAGGCACCGTCTCCGCATTTAACATCCAATACAATGGCATCAGAACCGGATGCAAGTTTTTTGCTCATAATAGAACTTGCAATTAAAGAACGCTGCTGAACTGTAGCCGTCACATCACGCATTGCATAGATTTTCTTATCTGCAGGTGCAAGATTAGAAGTCTGAGAAGCCAGAGCAAATCCTATTCGATTTACCTGATGAATAAAGTCTTCTTCAGAAATATTTACCTGAAATCCAGGAATACTTTCTAACTTATCAATTGTACCTCCGGTATGTCCTAAACCACGACCGGACATTTTGGCTACAGGGACACCCAGGGCTGCCACAAGTGGAGCCACTACCAGAGTAGTCTTATCTCCTACGCCTCCGGAACTATGTTTGTCTACTTTGATACCGTGAATTTTACTTAAATCCATAGTATCACCGGAATCTCGCATAGCTTTGGTAAGGGTCAATGTCTCTCGCTCATTCATACCCTGGAATACAACAGCCATTAGAAATGCTGACAGCTGATAATCAGGAAGATCCCCGGAAATAAGCGCTGTAATCATTTCCCGGATTTCTTCATCTGCTAATTCCTGACCATTTTTCTTTTTTTCAATAATATCCACCATTCTCATATTAGATATCCCCCTTATTTATGATACGGTTCATGATTTATAATGCGAAAAGCACGATAAATCTGTTCCGAAAGTATTACACGCATTAATTGATGCGGAAATGTCATTTTTGAAAAGCTGATCTTGGCATTACATCTCTTCTCTACATCTGTAGACAGGCCTAGAGAACCGCCTATTACAAAAATAATATTAGATGTTCCGGAAACGAAAAGTTTGCTCATCTTTTCTGCCAGTTCAACAGAATCTAACTGCTGACCCTGAATGAATAAACCGATAACGTAATCGTTGTCCCTAATATTTCCAAGAATACGCGCTCCTTCTTTTTCCTTCACAAGATTGTTTTCGTGTTCAGATGCGTTTTCATCGGTCTTTTCATCAGAGACCTCTATAATCTGAAATTTTGTATATCTAGAAAGTCTTTTACTGTATTCCGAAATAGCATCTCTATAAAATTTTTCTTTAACTTTTCCTACGCAAATAATTTTAATATTCATAAACTTCTAAAACAAGAAAACGCACCATGAGGTGCATCTTCTTATGGTAAATATTGATAATTCATTTTAAGTACGTCACTGGACATACCATGCTTATTAATTACTATTACAGATAAAATATGATTTCCTTCCGGAATCACAATAGGATCTATGTATTCCTCTGAATCCGATGTTGGAGTTGACCCATCCCATGTATAGTATATTCTTTCGCCGCTATTAGCGGTCATTGTTATTAACGTCTCGGAATGATAGGTTCCGGAAGATGGTGTCACTTCAGGATAATCAGGAGACTTGTATGAAATCTTATATGTATTTGATACAACTGCTCCTTCCTCGCCTTTATTATTAACACAGATTGCTTTAACAGTAGTTGTGCCATCCGATAATTCAATTTCTTCTTTATATTTTGTACCGGACTGCTTTGTTGGAGGTGTTCCGTCTAAAGTGTAATAAATCGTATAGTTACTTGGTGCAGATAATGCTAATGTTAAATCATCATGGTAACTTCCGCCTTTTTCAGAGAATTCCACAGTGTCTGTTACATAATCGGTAAACAGAGAAAGAATATTCTCTGATGTCACACCGGATTTTAGATTTTGCATAGCATCATAATCTTTTGTGGCATTATACACCTCTAAAAGGATTCTATATGCCTCTTCATAGTCATCATCTATATCAATGGCTTCTAACAAAATAGTTTCCGCATCATCGTACTGCTTCATTTTATAATAGTCTTCACCAATTCTGACTCTTGACTTTAATGGATAAGCAGATTCGCTTTTTTCATAAAATGAAATAGCTGTCTGGTAATCCTTTGCTTGATCTCTCGCCTCTCCAACCGCATAGTAATATTTCCCGGAATGGGTATATAAAACAGTAAAGATCACAACAATAATGGCAAGCAAAATAAGGGATACGAAAAATACTTTTCTTTTTCGACTCATTTTCTTTTGGTCTTCTTTTTTACAGGAAAAATTGATAGAAGACTTTTCCTGCTTTGGTTCATCATTTTGTTCTTTCAGCAGAGATGCTAGTGCCTCATCATCAAAAGCATTATAATCTGGTACAACCTGAACAGCTTTTCCGCAAAAATCACAATATAGTTTACCGTCTTCGATTTTATTACCGCAATTTGTACACTTCATAACTATCTCCAACTAAATAAATCCTTGTTTATTTTTGTAAACTTAAAGCTTCAACGCAATTATGCATTAACATAGCAATTGTCATTGGACCAACGCCACCAGGCACCGGTGTGATCTGACTAGCAACAGGAAATACGGAATCAAAATCAACGTCACCACATAACTTGCCATTCTCATCTCGATCCATACCAACATCAATAACAACAGCAGAATCTTTAACATAATCAGCTGTAATAAACTTGCTTCGACCAATAGCAACAATTAAAATATCGGCCTGTTTACATAGTTCCTTCAGATTTTTTGTGTGTGAATGACAAATAGTAACGGTAGCATTTTCGCGAAGCATTAAAATACCCATTGGTTTACCAACGATATTACTTCGACCAATGATAACCACCTGCTTACCATCCATAGAAACATTACTTCTCTTAAGAAGTTCAACAATACCTGCAGGAGTACAACTGACAAATCCGGGACGACCGATAGAAAGGTTGCCAACACTTACAGGATGGAAACCATCAACATCCTTTTTCGGATCAATTGCTTCAATCACTTTATTTTCATCAATATGTTTAGGTAGAGGTAACTGAACCAAAATTCCGTTAACTTCCGGATTTTGATTTAATGTATCAATAAGTTTTAACAGTTCCTCTTCTGTTGTCTCACCTGGCAGTTCGTAAGAAAGGGATTCAATTCCTGTATATTCACATGCTTTCTTTTTGTTTCTAACATAGACAGCGGAAGCCGGATCATCTCCGACTAACACGACTGCCAGACAAACCTTCTGCCCTTTGCTGTTTAATTCAGTGACACGATTTTTTACTTCTTCTTTAATGTCCTTGGAAATCTGCTTTCCATCTATTAATAATGCCAATTTCTTTCCTCCAAATTAGAATAAACCAGTAATTACACCATCATCTGTTAAGTCAATCGAATATGCAGCAGGCTTTTTCGGAAGGCCAGGCATAGTCATAATATTACCGGTAATAGCAACTACGAATTCTGCACCGGCAGAAGGATAAACTTCTCGCACATTCAAAGTGAAACCTTCCGGACGTCCTAAACGCTTAGGATCATCAGATAAAGAATACTGTGTTTTTGCCATGCATACCGGTAAATCATTCATTCCAAGCTCAGTGAGATGTTTTAATTCTCTCTCGGCCGCCTTAGAATATGTAACATCTTTTGCTCCGTAGATTTCTTTAGCAATTGTTTCAATCTTCTCCTTTAAAGGTAGAGAATCTTCATAGAGAGGTTTAAACTCAGCCTTTTTGTTTTCAATTGTTTCGAGAACCTTCTTTGCAAGTTCTACTCCACCTTCTCCGCCATGCTCCCAAACGCGGGCAAGAGCAAATTCGCAATCTCTTTCCTTGCAGAAATTTTCAATAAACTGAATTTCTTCCTCTGTATCAGAAACAAATGCATTAAGAGTAACAACTACTGGTACACCAAATTTCTGGATATTTTCAATATGCTTTTCAAGATTTACAATACCGCTCTTTAATGCATCCATATTTTTTTCTGTAAGGTTTTCCTTGCTTACACCACCGTTGTATTTTAATGAACGAACGGTCGCTACAAGAACAACAGCATCCGGAGAGATTCCTGCTTTACGGCACTTGATATCCATAAACTTCTCAGCACCGAGATCAGCTCCGAATCCAGCCTCTGTTACAACATAATCAGCAAGTTTTAAAGCTGACTTAGTTGCTAACACACTGTTACATCCATGTGCAATATTTGCAAATGGTCCACCATGCACAATGGCAGGAGTATGCTCTAAAGTCTGAATCATATTTGGCTTCATTGCATCTTTTAACAGAGCAGCCATTGCACCAACAGCCTGCAAATCCTTTGCAGTTACAGGCTCACCATCATAGTTGTAGGCAACAATAATCTGTCCCAATCTTCTTTTTAAATCATGTAAATCAGTTGCCAGGCAAAGAATAGCCATAATTTCTGAGGCAACAGAAATTATGAAATGATCCTCCCTTACAAAACCATCAGCCTTGGAGCCAAGTCCAACAACAATATTTCTAAGAGCACGGTCATTCATATCCATGCATCGTTTCCAAACAATCTGTCTACTGTCAATATTTAATGCATTTCCCTGCTGAATATGGTTATCCAATAAAGCAGCAAGAAGATTATTAGCTGATGTGATTGCATGGAAGTCCCCTGTAAAATGCAGGTTCAAATCTTCCATTGGAACCACCTGAGCATATCCACCGCCGGCAGCACCACCCTTGATTCCAAAACAAGGTCCAAGAGATGGCTCTCTAAGTGCAAGACATGCTTTTTTGTTCAAAACATTTAAGGCCTGTGCGAGACCAATACTGATCGTAGTTTTACCCTCACCTGCTGGTGTAGGATTAATGGCTGTTACAAGAATCAGTTTTCCATCCTTTTGATTCTGCAGTCTTTCGATAAGTTCATCCGACAATTTAGCCTTATATTTACCATATAATTCCAAATCATCTTCCGTTAAATCCAAAAGTTTTGCAACTTCTGTGATTTTCTCCATTTTACAATTCTGTGCGATTTCAATATCAGTCATCGTCAAACCTCCTAAGATAATAATTGATCAAAATCTTGTGCTGTCATAAGAACCCGTCTTGGCTTTGTACCTTCTTCCGGTCCAACAACCCCATTTTCTTCTAACTGATCCATAATTCTGGCAGCTCTATTAAAGCCTATCTTGAAGTTACGTTGTAACATTCCGATAGAACCTTTCTGTTTTTCAATGATAAGACGACCAGCCTGTTCAAAGTACTGATCCCTCTCATCACCGTCGTCTGAGGTACCGATTCCCCCAGAGGACTGTGTTTCAACTGAAACAATATTATTCTGGATTTCCTCATCATATGAGTATTCATTATTATCTTTCAAGAAATTAACAACATGGGCAACTTCCTCATCGGAAACAAATGCGCCCTGAACACGAAGCGGTTTTGTATAACCCTGTGGATAATAAAGCATATCGCCCTTACCCAGCAGTTTTTCAGCTCCTACCATGTCCAGAATAGTTCTGGAATCAACACCGGAAGTAACAGAAAACGCTATACGACTTGGCATATTAGCTTTAATTAACCCGGTAATAACATTAACAGATGGTCTCTGAGTGGCAATAATTAAATGAATTCCTGCCGCTCTTGCCAACTGGGCCAAACGACAGATTGCTTCTTCTACTTCTTTAGAAGCAACCATCATTAAATCAGCCAACTCGTCAACAATAACAACAATTTGTGGCATTTTCTTTGTGGCTACCTCAACAGTTTCTCCATTCTGCTGAATGGTCATGGTGCCATTATGAATTTTTGCATTGTAGCCTTTCATATCTCGCACACCGCAATCGGCAAATTTTTGATAACGATCTGTCATTTCTTTAACAGCCCAATGTAAAGCACCAGCAGCTTTCTTTGGGTCAGTAACAACAGGAATTAAAAGATGTGGAATGCCATTATATACAGATAACTCAACCACTTTAGGATCAATCATAATAAATTTCACATCATCCGGATTCGCATGATATAAGATGCTCATGATAATTGTATTAATACAAACAGATTTTCCTGAACCTGTAGCACCGGCAATTAACAGATGCGGCATCTTAGCAATATCGGAAATAACAACATTACCGGCTATATCTTTACCTGCAGCAAAAGAAATATTAGACTTCTTGCTGGAAGCCTGGAATTCCTTTGATTCCACTAATTCGCGGAAACCTACCATAGTTGCACTCTTATTAGGCACTTCAATACCAACTGCAGCCTTACCCGGAATCGGTGCTTCGATACGGATATCTGCAGCTGCAAGATTTAACTTAATATCATCTTGCAGATTTACAATTTTAGAAACTTTTACACCCATTTCCGGTTGTAATTCGTATCTGGTAACAGCCGGTCCACAACTTACGTCTGTAACGGTGACATTAACACCAAAATTTTTAAGTGTCTGTTGCAGAGTATGGGCTGTTTCCTGCAGTTCCTGCTTTGTATTTGCATTCCCGGAATTAGTATTTTTCTTTAATAAATCAATCGGTGGGAACACATAGTCCTTGTGTTCCTTATCATTTTCTTTAAGTTCTTTGGTGATTTTATCAGACTCTTTAGCCGCATCTGCTTTAATCTGCTTCTTAGAGACTTTTTCAACAGGTTCTTCGGTATGTACATCTGCAACCGTTGGAACAATCTCTTTAACCGGAGCAGGAGCTGTATTATCAAAATCACCATGAAATGTAATCTCGTTCATTGCATCCGCCTTTGGTGCAGATGCAACCTCAGGCTGCTTCTGTTTTGGTTCAGAATCCGGTGACCCTTTAATTACAGATTCACTTGTTACACCAGAGGACAACTTTACACGATTAACATTAGATACATCCACATCGTCTTTGAGCTTTACTTCGCTCATATTATCGGATTCATTTGGTTTTACATCCGTAACATTTCCATCACATACACCCTGAACAAAGCGCTCTTTACGTTTTCTTTCGCGCTGTTCAATCTGTTCCTGTCTACGAATCTGTCGTCTACGTTCTCGTTCTTCGCGTCTGTAATTAGCTTCGCGTTCATGATCTTCCTGTGCTTCTTTAAGATATCGGAATGTAGATTTTTCAAAAATCAAAATGCATGAAAGAATCATGCAGACTGCAGTAATAACATATGCGCCCACAAGTCCAAAGAAATGTACAAGTACGCTTCCAATCAAGCCACCGACAAATCCACCACCTGTTTTATGAGTTGCGCTGTATAAATATGACATAGCGCAACCTTTAATTTCAGATTCATGTGTTAATAAATCTGTAAAAACACACAAAAAGACAAGGAGAACAACTGCTGCAATAAATTTAATCTTTGCTACAGAGTTTTCCCTGTTTGAAATCAAAAACACAGTACCAAGTAGTATAATAACCGGAAAAATGTAAGCCAAAATACCTACAAGTCCAAAGATAAAAAAGCTTACACTCTCACCAACAACGCCACCAAGTCCAAAGTTACTGATAAACATAAGGATAGAAATTGCAAGTACAGACCAGATAATAATATCCATCTTCATCTCAAAGTTATCCTTGTTTTCACGCTTTACTGTCTTAGCCTGATTGTTTCTCTTATATGTTCTTTTAGAATTCTGATTGTTTTTCTTTTTTGGGCTATTTTTTCTATTTCCAGCCACTGCCTACCTCATTCTAAATAAAATTTTTATTAACCATACCAACTAGGTAATTTTAACATAATTCAACCGTTCTGTCTTGTGAAAATTGATGTAAAAAGAGCGTTTTGTATCAAGACAAAACGCTCTAATTTATCTATAAGACATTTCCTATTAAGTAATTATACAAACCTTCATAACTAAACTTGGAATGATTCCAGGAATAATCTTTTTGCATAATTCGTTCAGCAATTTTATTCCATTGCGCTTTTTTTACAAAGTAAATATATTTTGAATAGTTTACAGTATTCAAAAGTTCATCGCCATTGTAATTCATAAAGGAGAATCCATCTCCTGTTCTCTCATACTCATTGTACGGAATAACAGTATCTTTTAATCCACCTGTTTCACGAACAATCGGAACCGTTCCATATCGGAAGGAAATTAACTGAGTCAATCCACAAGGTTCGAATCTGGAAGGAATAAGAAATGCATCCGCAGCTCCATATACCTTACGGGCTAATGCATCACTATAACAGATGTTTGCAGAAATACGATCCGGATATTTCCATGCATAATGACGGAACATATTCTCATATTTTGACTCTCCCGTACCAATCACTACAAGCTGAGTATGTTCATCTACGATACCTTCAATACAATAATTGATAAGATCCAGCCCTTTTTGATCAGTTAATCTTGAAACCAAACCAATCATATACTTCTTAGGATCAACTGTAAGACCGAGTTCCTCTTGAAGTTTTGTCTTATTTATTTTTTTATTCTTACGAAAACTTGTAACATCATAATTTTTAAACAATTGCTGATCAGTAGCCGGATCATAGGACTCATAATCAATGCCATTTACAATACCCTGCATATCGTAATGACGTGCAGATAAAAGTCCATCAAGACCCTCTCCATAATATGGAGTCTGAATTTCATTTGCATAAGAATTACTAACTGTTGTGATATAGTCAGCATAAACTATACCGCCTTTCAGCATATTACCAGCCTTATTAAACTCGAGCTTGTCCGGGGTAAATAATTCTTTTGGCAAACCGGATAATCCTCGTAATGTTTTTACATCCCAAATCCCCTGAAACTTTAAATTATGAATAGTCATCATAGTTTTAATATCTGAGAAAAATGGATTACCGGCAAATTCCGTCTTAAGATAAACCGGAATTAATCCTGTCTGCCAATCATGACAGTGAATCAATTGCGGTTGAAAACCAATAACAGGAAGCATAGACAAAACTGCCTTATCAAAGAAAGTAAATCGCTCCATGTCCCATCTTGTTTCTCCATAGGGATAAAAACATTCATAGTAGTCCAGATTATCAATGAAATAATATGTGATACCCTGATGTTCATATTTCATAACACCAACATAACGGTCACCAATCAATGGGCCGCAATGCATGTTGAAATGTGTAACATACTCAAATTTATCTCTATATTTCGGCGGAATACATGTATAATCAGGAATAACCACACGGATATCCCAATATGCCTTATCAAATTCTTTTGGCAACGCACCAACTACGTCTGCCAGCCCACCTGTCTTTACAAATGGTACGCACTCACTTGCTGCAAATAAAATTCTGTTCATAGCTACCCCCTAGCCAATTACATTATGCTATTATTACTCGTCCCAATTATGATATACTTCCTGAACATCATCATCTTCATCAAGGAAATCTAAAATTCTCTGTAAGTTGTTGATGTCAGTTTCGTCAGTAAGTTCTACATATGTCTGAGGAATCATCTTTACAGCTGCATCAGCCATCGGAATTCCTTCTGCTTCTAAAGCTTCACGTACAGCAGAGAAATCTGCAGGAGAAGTTAAAATTTCAAAACTGTCTTCTTCTTCATTAAAATCTTCTGCACCTGCATCTAAAGCCATCATCATAAGGTCATCTGCATCCATTGTAACTTCTTCCTTATCAAGAAGAATCTGACCCTTTTCATCGAACATATAAGATACGCAACCCTGTGTACCGATACTTCCGTGACCCTTTGTAAAAGCATTACGAACGTTAGCAGCTGTACGATTCTTATTGTCAGTTAAAGCTTCTACAATAATCGCTGTTCCGCTTGGTCCATATCCTTCGTATGTAACTGATTCATAATTTACAGTATCAGCAGCTCCGGCAGCCTTCTTGATACCTCTTTCGATTGTATCATTAGGCATATTGTTTGCCTTTGCTTTTGCAATTACATCACGAAGTTTACTGTTATTATCTGGGTTTGCACCACCCTCTTTAACAGCAATTGCAATTTCCTTACCGATGATAGTAAAGATCTTACCCTTTGCTGCATCATTTTTTTCTTTCTTATGCTTAATATTGGCAAATTTTGAATGTCCTGACATTATTCATCCTCTTTTCTATATTCTTTCGTAAAAAGTTTATCATTTTTAAATCTATGTTTCAACAGAACGGCCATCCGGGCTAACCTGTACTTCCTGGATTACGTTCTGATTCACATCACATACATGGAAACAAAAGCCCTGATAATATACATCAAATACTTCGTGTTCCATTGGAATTCTTCGAATTTGATTAATTAAAAAACCATTTAAAGTCTCAATTCCGTTTTCCGGAAAAGTTATATGAAGACTATCTTCAACAAGACTTAATTCTGTTGAACCGTTCATAATATAGGTATCTTTGGAAACTGCTTCCACAGACTCTTCTATCTCATCATGCTCATCTTCAATGTTTCCAACGATTTCTTCTAAAATATCTTCCATAGCAACCAGACCGGAAGTCTGTCCATATTCATCTACAATCATGACCATATGAGTTTTTTCAATCTGCATTGTTGTAAACAATGTATTAATCCCGTGGGTTTCCGGTACAAATTCTACGGGTCTAAGTAAACTATCAATATCCCGAATTTTCTTTCTCATAAGATCGGAACGATTTGATATTTCCAAAATCTCTTTAATATGAATCTGACCTATTACATTGTCCAAGTCGTTTAAATATACAGGATATCTAGAGAAATGATTCTCTACCACAAAATCGATGGCGGAACGCAAGTCCATCTCTCCATCCATGCCTACAATATCCGGGCGATGAACCATGATATCTTTGGCAATCTTTTCATCAAAATCAAGAATATTTTGAATCATTTTTGCTTCGCTTCCAAGAATTGCACCCTGTTCATGGCCTTCATTTACCATGGACAGAATCTCTTCTTCCGTAACATCCTGCGCATCAAAATCATATGTCACGCCAAATACTCCCGCAAGTTTTCTGGCCAGATGATTCTCTAATACAAAAATCGGCGTAAGTATGCTGTCCCATAGATGGAATAAATATCCGGAAACCGGAAGAAATCTAAGGGGCTTTTCTATGCATACAAAATACGGCAAATATACGCCAAACAACAGATATAGAAAACATCCGATAAGTAAACCAGCAATATAAATCAGAAATTTTCCTGCCGGATATAATGCGGAGAAATAGGAAGCAATATGACAAACTGTGAAAACAGCTATTATGCCATGAAGCAGCAAAAATCCCGCACTGTCCGCCAAAACCCGTTCCGATTTATCACGATAGCGATTTAATAATTCAAGAAAGCCGGGAGATAAATGGTGTTCTTCCTCTAAATCGGAATCCAGAATATTATCGCATGATGAAACAAATGCAAACAAATATCCAGAGATTATGGTGTTAATTAAATAAATAATAATTGCAATTCCAAATTGTATCGACGAATCCATAGACGTTATCCTATATAATCCTTTTCAGCAACAACTTTACCATTCTTAAAATAAACACGCGGAATACGAATTCCGAGATCACAAACAAATTCATAATTAAATCTATGTGACAAATCTCCGAGTTTATCCAATGTAATCTTGTGCTCTCCATCTGTTCCTATCAAAGTAACCTTGTCGAGAACTTCAGCATCCGGAATATTTGTTACATCCACCATAAACTGATCCATGCAAACACGCCCAAGGATAGGTGCTTTATGACCACGAATCAATACATATCCACATCCGGATAATGATCTGGCGTAACCGTCAGCATAACCAACCGGAATAGTTGCAATACGCATTGGTTCTTCAGCTACAAATGTTCCACCATAACTTACCGTTGTTCCGGCATCAACATCTTTAATGTGTACTATATGAGTATACAATGAAAGTGCCGGTTCTAACGGAAAACTATGATCCATTTCTTCAGACGGCCATAATCCATACATGGTAATCCCGGCACGCACCATTTCTAGATTGGCATCAGGGAATTCTAAAATAGCCGCTGAATTAGCACAATGATGAATCTCAAATGTCACACCATTGTTTTCAAGTTCATGAATCATCTGCATAAAGAGATCATACTGCTCTTTTGTTGCAGTCTTATCCATTTCATCGGCTCTAGCAAAATGTGTAAACACACCTTCAAGTTTAACTGCAGGTAATTTAGAAATCTCCTTGATCTCATCCACAGCTTTACGATTCATCTGAAATCCGATACGTCCCATTCCTGTATCAATCGCAAGATGAATAGGGGCAATCTTACCAAGTCTTTCTGCAATATCAGAAAATCTCTTCGCATCATGATAAGTAAAGAAGGTTGGTCGAATATTATTTAAAATCATATCCTCATATGTATCTTCAAATGTATAACCCAAAATTAAGATCGGCTTCTTTACATCTGCTGCTCTTAAATCAAGCGCCTCATCAACTGTTGCTGCAGCATAACCAAATACATACGGTACCTCTTCTAACATTTTTGCAATTTCAACAGCACCATGGCCATAGCCATCCGCCTTTAAAACGGCCATCATTTTTGTACCGGGTTTCAGGTTCTCATGCATGGCATCCATGTTGCTCTTGATTGCATCAAGATATACCTCTGCCCATACACGGTTTTTATCCATAATTAAAATTTCCTCCTAAAAACACACATTGAAACTTTATTATAGCAATTTTAAGCTTGCATTTCATTAAAAACATAAGAAATACTGTCTAAAATATCAGAAGCCATCATACTATAGGATGATTTACTCTTAGCAGCATGGTCTCCACACAGGCCATGAATGTACATTCCATACGGTGCAGCTTCGCTTGGTTTCATACCTGTAACCATCAATCCTGCGATTATTCCAGACAAAACATCTCCGGAACCGGCTGTTGCCATTCCATCATTTCCCGAAAGATTAATATATGTATTTTCATATGGGATTGCACATACGGAAACAGCATCCTTCAGAGCCATGATTACCTGATAATCCCTTGCAAATTCTTCTGCTGTTTCAATAAGGTGTTCCTTAATAAATGAAATACTGTCTTTTCGTAAACGACTCATTTCACCAAGATGTGGCGTCAACACCCATTCTGTATGTGGATTCAATAACAATGATGTATGTTCCGATAAAAGATTCAGTGCATCCGCATCACATACAACTGGGGTTTGAGCATTGGAATATACAAATTCCAAAAGTTTTTTCATATCGGAGGATGTTCCGATTCCAGGACCTATCAATACTGCGTCTGCCCATTGTAATCCTTCTAAAACCTGTTTTTCATTCCATTTCCCTTCATATATTGAAAGAATAGCTTCCGGAATTTTTTCTTGAAGAAATGTACTATTCTCTGCTGGTGTAAGTATCTTTACCATACCGGCACCACAAAGATATGCTGCTTTACTTGCAAAATAGGCAGCGCCGCCCATTCCATAGGATCCTGCAATTATAAATAATTTGCCAAAATCACCCTTATTTCCGTTTGGAATTCGACCGGGAATATGTTTTCTGCAATCCATTTTTTCAATACTAAGATACTTCTCCTGTTTGTCAGAAATCATACAGTCAGATATTCCTATATCACAGACGACAATTGATCCTGTGTATGATTTCCCTGGATATAATACTTGACCAACTTTAGCATATGAAAATGTAACTGTTGTATCAGCTTGAAATGCATCCCCCTGCACATGTCCAAAGGTATCTATTCCACTTGGAATATCGATTGTTATTTTAATTCCACTTCGTCGATTGATTTCACGTATCACCTGAAGAGCCAGACCTTCGATTGGCCTGCTACAACCGATTCCAAAAAGAGCATCCACATATACAATTTCAGGATTCTCCGGTGGCAGTTCTGTAAGCTTTGTAACTCCATAGGCGTCCAGCATCTTAAGTTGAGCCTTATTTTCACGGGTACACTTTGTATAATCACCAATCAGATAAACACAGACATTCTTTTTCTGTTCGGCTAAAATTCTGGCTACAGCGATCCCATCGGCGCCATTATTTCCAGTTCCACACAGAACAACAAAAGGATGATCTTGCAAGTTCTGATGGTATAATTCAGAAACAACAGAAAGAGCTGCTCTTTCCATCAAAACCAAAGATGGAACACCATATTCCTCCATAGCAGTCTGTTCTATCTGATACATCTGTTTACTGTTAAAAATATATTTCATAATTTTTCCTCGCATGGAAAATACCTCACCAGATGGTGAGGTATATCATGTTTCATAATTTTCCAATTCCTTTGATTCTTCTTCAACAACTGCTTTACTTTCAGCAGCCAGTTCCTCTTTTGCTTTTTGTTCTGCTTTTACAACATCCATATCCTCATAATGCACATCAAATAAAGTAATAACATCTTTTCCAAAGATATCATGCATATAAGAATATATTTCCTTATTGTTTATCTCCCTGTTTTGCTTTCGAATAATATTTCGTTTTAATTCTACTCTGAACTTCTGAATCCATTCAGAAATTGCCTGAATCTCAAATTCATTTGTACGAAGTTTATCATACGAAAACGCCATGGTAAGCATCATTAATTCTCGATTTTTCTCTTGAATCAATGGCGGAAGATCCAAAAGCTCATCCTCACAGGCATCCATCTTGGCATTCAATTCATCCATAAGACGTCTGTCTGTTTCAGCTTTTTTCTGATTCTCCGGTGTCGATTTGTTTTCGTCTTTCGCATCCATATTTTCAACAATAGACTGCATCAAATCAGATTTTACTTTTTTATAACCCTTTAAATCGGTATTCAGTTTTCCCTGCTTCTGTAAAAGCGTATTCAATTCCGCTTCCACTTCTTTGACATCTTCCGGTTTACCACTGATTGCAAATAACCGATGCCATTTCTGATCTAAAACCAGAATAGGGATTTTTGCCGAATCTAAAGCATTTTTAAATGAGGATTCATCCATAACTCCACCTCAAACTAATTATTTCTTCTTTGTGATATTGTAGGACAATTGCATCAGTGTATCAGAAAGATGAACATTCTCAACTGTAACGTCATCCAGTTCATCCAAATCAACCAATGCAAAATTCCAGATACCTTTTACACCTAATTCGACTAATTTTCGCGCAGTCTTCTCCGCCTGTGACTTTGGAAGTGTAAGGGCTGCAATATCAACGTTGCGGTCTTTTAAACACTCTTCTAAATCATCGATATGATGTACGGTAACACCGTTAATTTCTTTACCCACTACATCTGGGTCTACATCAAAAAGGCCTGTGATTTCAAATCCCAAGCCTGCAAAATTAGAATAATTTGCAATTGCCTGACCTAAGTGACCAACACCAATTACTACTACATTATGTTTTTCATTTAAACCTAAAATCTTACCGATTTCTTCATAGAGGAATTTGACATTATAGCCATAACCCTGCTGTCCAAAACCCCCGAAATTATTCAAATCCTGTCTGATTTGTGATGCCGTAACATGCATTCTTTTGCTAAGATCATTCGAGGAGATACGCTCAGTCCCCGCATCAAGCAGCTCTCCCAAATAACGATAGTATCTTGGCATTCTGCGAATTACAGCTTGTGAAATTTCTTTTTCCATGCCATTTTCTCCCATCTAATTATATTAAAATTATAGATGCTTTTTTCGGGTATGTCAAACATTTAACAAACACATAATGTATCTATGAGAGTGCCATTTCTAAATCTTCCCACTTCTCATAACACTGCTCAAGTCGATCTTTTAATTCATTTTGCTTTGCAGTGAGTTCGTTTAATTTTGAGGAATTATGCGCCACTTCGTCCTTTGAATATTCTACATCGATTTCAGCAATCTCATTTTCAAGATCTGCGATTTCTTTCTCGATAGCATCTTTTTCTCGTTCCAATTTTTGGATTCTTCTAGCTTCTTCTTTTTGAACTGCCCAATCAGTCTTACCGTTATCGGAAAGCTGTTCCTCATTTGCAGCTCCGGAATCAGTTAAGGACGATTTCTCCTTTAATTCCTCTTTTCTCTTTAAATAATATTCGTAATCGCCCTGATACTCTGTCAGACAATGATCCGATAATTCCAGAATTCTTGTTGCTGTCTTCTGAATAAAATATCGATCATGAGATACATAAAGTAACGTGCCTGTATATCCAGAAAGAGCCTGCTCTAATATTTCTTTAGATTCCATATCCAAATGGTTTGTTGGCTCATCGAGAATCAAAAGATTAGCTCCGGATAGCATAAGTTTAGCAAGAGAAACACGACCTCTTTCACCACCACTTAGAGTTTTTATAGGCTGAAAAACCTCATCTCCAGTAAATAAAAACGCAGCGAGTACATTTCGAATACGTGTATCATTCAGCTGCGGGTAGGCATCCTGCATTTCTTCAAATAAGGTTTTATTCTCATCCAGCTCCTGCTGTTCCTGATCATAATAACCAATTGTGACATTGGCGCCTAAAGTAATCATGCCGGCGTCTTTGTCTTTTCTACCGGTAATCAACTTTAAAATTGTCGTTTTCCCGGTTCCGTTGTCTCCGAGAATTGCCACACGCTCACCGCGATGTATCTCAAAGTTTAAGTTTTCAAACAGCGTTATATCATCAAAAGATTTACTGATATTTGATACTTGTAATACATCATTACCGGATCTGATATCTGGTTCTAAAGTAAGATTCATTTTCCTAGAGTCAAGAGCAGGTGCATCCATACGCTCGATTTTATCCAGAACTTTAATACGAGACTCAGCACGTTTAATTGATTTTTCACGGTTAAACTGTTTTAATTTATCAATAACCGCCTCCTGATGCTCAATAAACTTCTCCTGTTTTTCATATTGATGCATAAGAGTTTTATCTCGTTCTTCTTTTTGCTTTGCGTAATCAGAATAATTACCCTTATAGCAAACCGCCTTGTGTTGGGATAAATCAACTACACGATTAACTACACGATCAAGAAAATAGCGATCATGAGCAACGATAATTACTGCCCCTTCATATTGAGCCAGGTAATTCTCTAACCACTGA
Organism: Lachnospiraceae bacterium; assembly: GCA_017392525.1. GTDB lineage: Bacteria > Bacillota > Clostridia > Lachnospirales > Lachnospiraceae > FD2005. The sequence goes on along the minus strand of JAFOVD010000010.1, from coordinate 2,603 downwards.
ATTGAATTTAAATCCAAATGGTTAATAGGCTCATCCAATAGAAGAACAGATGGCTTTTGAATTAATAATCTACCCATTGCGACACGGGTTTTCTGACCTCCGGAAAGGGTGTTTAAATCTTTTTCGAAATCCTCTTCCGAGAATCCAAGTCCCTTTAATACGCCATTTACTTCACTTCGAAATGTTAATCCACCCAGATCTTCAAATTCCTTGGATTTTTTATGATAAATATCCATGAAATGATCCATCTCATTTATATCGATATCGCACATTTTCATTTCCATATTACGGAGATTCCTTTCCATAGCAAGTAAATCTTCTCTTGCGGAAAGTACAATATCATAGATTTTTCCGGATAGATTATCAGATTGATACTGTGCAAGATATCCCAGTGTTACATTTTTACCAAGAACAATTTCTCCACTGTCTTCATGTTCTTCACCAACAATAATTTTAAGTAGTGTAGATTTTCCTGTTCCATTATTTCCAATAATAGCCAGCTTATCTCCTTCATTTACTTGAAAAGAAATATCCTTTAGCACCGGTCCGGCGCTAAAGGATTTGCTGACGTTCTGTATAGAAACTACCATTTATAGGTTTTCCTCCAAAGTTTTACGGATGGCTTTAATGAAACCTTCAGAATCAACGGTGGTAGGATTTGGAATCGTTGTAATACGAGCCAAATCACCTGTCATTACACCATTTTCGATTGTTCCAAGGCAAGCCTTCTCCAGATCGTCTGCGAACTTCACAAGTTCCGGAAGTCCGTCTAATTCACCTCTTTTTCTCAGGGCACCACTCCATGCAAAAATTGTTGCAACAGAGTTTGTAGAGGTCTTCTCACCCTTTAAGTGTTTATAATAATGTCTCTGAACCGTTCCATGTGCAGCCTCATATTCAAAATATCCATGAGGAGAAACCAAAACGGATGTCATCATCGCAAGTGAACCAAAAGCTGAAGAAATCATATCAGACATAACATCTCCATCGTAGTTCTTACATGCCCAAATAAATCCACCCTCTGATTTCATTACACGCGCAACTGCATCGTCAATTAAAGTATAGAAATACTCAATTCCGGACGCTTCAAATTTCTCTTTATATTCTGCATCAAAGATTTCCTGGAAAACATCCTTAAAAGTATGGTCATAGCTCTTTGAGATTGTATCTTTACTGGAAAACCAGAGATCCTGTTTTGTAGATAACGCATATTCAAAGCAACTACGTGCAAAGCTTTCGATGGATGCACAGATATTATGCTGTCCCTGAACAACACCGGCGCCTGTAAAGTTATGAATCAAAGAACGCTCTTCAGTTCCGTCTTCCTTGGTATAAACCAACTCTACTTTACCTGCAGCAGGAATCTTCATTTCAGTTGCCTTATAAACATCACCATAGGCATGTCTTGCAATGGTAATCGGTTTCTTCCATGTGCGAACATTTGGTTCAATACCTTTCACAACAATTGGTGCACGGAAAACCGTACCGTCAAGCATTGCACGAATTGTACCATTTGGACTCTTCCACATCTCTTTCAGATGATATTCATCCATACGAGCTGCATTTGGAGTAATAGTTGCACACTTAACTGCAACACCATACTTCTTAGTTGCATTACTTGCATCTACAGTAACCTGATCATTTGTCTCATTTCTATGCTCTAGTCCCAGATCATAGTATTCGGATTTTAAATCCACAAACGGAAGAATCAAATCATCTTTAATCATCTTCCATAAAATTCTAGTCATTTCGTCGCCGTCCATCTCAACCAATGGAGTAGTCATCTTAATTCTTTCCATAAAAACCTTCCTCTTTTGAAAAAAACACACCGCAGAAATTAAATTGGTGCGATGTGTTTTATTCTAAAACACTTATTTAGCTACAATATTTACAATCTTACCAGGTACATAAATCTCTTTAATAATATTTCCGGTAAGTTTATCACCAAGTGCCTCTTTACCCTTTGAAATAGCTTCATCCTTTGAGATGTCCTTAGCTACAGAAATAACAACTTTTGTCTTGCCATTAATCTGTACAGGGATCTCAATCTCATCTGCTTCCATCATCTTCTCATCATATGCTGGCCATCCTGCATCAAATACTGATGTGTCATGTCCCAACTTTTCGTAGAGTTCCTCGGAAATATGAGGAGCAAAAGGTGCCAGAAGGATAACAAATGTTTCAAGTGTGTCCTTGTCAATTCCACCCTTCTTAGCAAGGTCAATTAATGTATTGTTATATTCCATAAATTTGGAAATAACAGTATTCAAGCCAAAGTTCTCTAAACGAGTTGTGATATCATAAACCATATTATGACGAATACGAAGCATCTCTTTTGTTGCCTCAACATTATCATCCTTATGATCTAATACAAGATTCCAGAATCTAGAGATAAAACGATAGACACCGTCGATACCTCTGTCATCCCATTCAGAATCCAATTCAGGAGGTCCAACAAATAACTCATAAAGTCTTAAACTATCACAACCATAATCACGAACGAGATCATCCGGAGAAACAACATTTCCCTTAGACTTACTCATCTTAATACCGTTCTTTCCGGTAATCATACCCTGGTTAAAGAGCTTGATGAATGGTTCATC
>JAFOVD010000046.1 GCA_017392525.1 Lachnospiraceae bacterium | reverse complement strand
TATTATGGTCAGAAAAATAATCAGAAATCAGATGTTTCTTGCGCAAAAATGTGAGCCTGCAACAGAGGCTGATGAGCAGATAGCAACGGATTTATTGGATACACTGCGAGCAAATATCGATCATTGTGTTGGTATGTGTGCCAATATGATTGGAGAGCGGAAAACTATTATTGCAGTTGCAGCCGGTCCATTTCAATTTGTGATGATTAATCCGGTGATTACAAAGAAGAGCGGTGAATACAAGACAGAAGAAGGCTGTCTATCTCTGGATGGTGTTAGACCGTGTGTAAGGTATGAGGAGATAGAGGTGGATTTCCTCAATCAGAAGTTTGAACCTTGCCACGCAAAATACAATGGAATTACAGCAGAATCAATCCAGCATCAGTTGGATCATTGTGCAGGTATTGTTATATAGAATAGTAGATTATCAGAATACACATTTAATTGAGGTGGAGTGCCGGAAGGCTTAAAACTCCACCACTGTTTCAAGGGCTCTGACAAACTCTTCTAGGCCCTCTTTATCTTCTAGGGTAAATCTGCCTATGGTAGGACTGTCGATGTCCAGTACACCTACGATTTCGCCGTTCTTATGGATTGGTATAACAATCTCAGCATTAGAGGCACAGTCACATGCGATGTGCCCCGGAAAATCATGCACATTTTCGATAAGCTGTGTTTTGTCTTCTGCTACGGCAGTTCCACAGACACCTTTTCCAATCTGGATTCGAATACAGGCTACTTTTCCCTGAAATGGTCCGAGCAGGAGGGAACCATTATCCATCAGGTAGAATCCGGCCCAGTTAATATCATCAAGTGCCTCATTTAACAGAGCAGAGGCATTAGATAATACCGGAAGATAGTTTGGCTCTGTTTCTGCAAGGGCTAAAATCTGCTTACTTAACAATTTGTAATTTGTCATGTCTTACACCTTTCTTTTTTTAACTAGCTGATATACAATTTTGTTTTACACAGTATAATTCCACATTATATAAGATGAACCATGTAAACACAATAAGAAAGAGGACTTGTTATGATAGAGAATCTTATAAATCTGATATTACTATTTTTTGCGTATTCTTTTGCTGGATGGTGGATTGAGGTTATTTTGAAATATCGCCAGTTCCACAGATTTGTAAATAGAGGATTTTTGGCGGGACCATGGTTGCCAATCTACGGCTTTGGTGCAGCGCTGATTACGGTATCTGTGTATGGAATGGCTGGATTGGAGTCCGCTATCGGTACCACATTTGTGATTTCCTTTTTTGTCTGCGGTATAGAAGAATACATGGTGAGTTATGTTTTGGAGAAACGATACCATGCCAGATGGTGGGATTACAGTACAAAACCTATGAATTTAAACGGCCGTGTATGGATAGGTAATCTATTGCTTTTTGGAATAGGTGGTGTATTGATTATTGAAGGTACAAATCCGATTCTTCATGTATTGTTTGAAAATGTTACGTTGACTGTAAGAGGAATCGTTGCATTTCTGCTTTCTGCAGGTATTATTACTGATTTTACATGTTCACATTTTATTATGAAACTTGTAAAGACGGGGATTGATAGCAGTGAGGCGGATGATACAGAGACAATTAATGCAGAAATCCGGTTATTGCTCCGTGATAAATCAATATTCTATCGTCGATTTGCCAATGCTTATCCTGAGGTAATATATCGAACGGAAAGAGTCAAAGCGCACATGGAGGAAGTTCGCTTGGAGACAGAGCGTATGCGCGCAGAAGCGGAGTCTCGTTTGAATGATATGAATGAGATGTGGGAGAAGAGCAAAGAGCAGTTTGTTGCGGCAATCGATCCGGTTGGAACAGCGAAAAACAAGATTATTAACAAGCAGGATTTATTGATTCAACTTCTCTATGATGAGGGAAATGCTTCCCCAGAGGCACGAGAACTGGTGGAAGAAATTGCAAAATATAGAGCGGTAATTGATAAGAAATAGATGTTTCTGTTGTTTTTTCACAAAAACAAAAATAGAAATATAGGTAAATTGACCGATTGACGATGCTTTCAGGCAGTGGTATGGTTAATACAGTTAAACGTTTAAGCAGATGCGAAAAACAAGTCGCCTGCTTAAATTTTTACCATAATATTTAAACGTTTAAGCATAGGAGGAGAAATTTATGGTTAAGAAAAGGTTGGTAACTACATTATTATTGGGAACAATGGTGCTAGGAAGTTTGGGGTTAACAGCATGCGGAAGTTCTAATAGTGCTGATACAAGCACATCTACTGAGGCAGAGCAGACAGGCGATTGCACAGTAACTCTTTATGATTCAGATGGCAAGACAGTTTTGGATACAGTTACAGTTGCATCTGGTGAGACTGCTGATTTGAAGGATCCTACTAAGGATGGTTACACATTTATGGGTTGGTATTCTACACCTGATTTAACAAGAAAATTTGACGATACTAAGGCAATCACAGAAGACACAGATCTCTATGCAGGATTTGCTCAGTATAGCGAAGATACAAGAGAATTCTATATTGTAGGTAGCGGTGAGAGCGATGTTCTTGCAGAATCTAACTGGGGTGCTGTTACAGGAGATGCTCAGAAATTAACCAAGGAAGATAATGCAGAAGCTAATGTCTACACTATCACCCTTGATTTAAAAGAAGGCGATCAGTTCCAGTTCGCAATTGACGGAAGCTGGTCAGACCAGAGAGGTTATGGATACCTGGTTTCTACAGAACAGGATGGAACAGAATACTTCAAGAGCAGTGGTTCTCTCGGAGATGCTTCTGTTAAGAAGTCCAATATCGAAGTAGCTGTAGCAGGTAGCTATACATTTACTCTGACAACATATCCTGCAGAGGATGTGTATGATACAGAGGATGAATACTACACAGAAGAAACCAAGGAAAACTTCAATTTAAATCCTTACGATACAATTGAGTTTACATACAACGGACAGTAATTTAGACGAGCACATCGTGCTGATCGATCGGTGTACGGGCCACAGCCGATTCGATACATTCGTATAATTTGGCCAGCTTAGAATCTGTTAATGATGGCACGTAGCAAACATTATTTTTAGTTTTTAAAACCTCAAAGAGAGTTTGATCGGACAATAGTAAGTTTTTGTCAGTATATTCTTCAAGATCTTCATAAAAAGATATGAACTCAACATTATTATAAGTATTTGAATAAAATGCAATTTTCTCTTCATTCTGCGTTGCCAGCGTTAAATAGGTATAAGCATCTCCATTGAAATGTGCATCGGCTGCAGATTTCAGACGCTCCGGATCTGTATTGATCTGAAAGAAAAGGGGGTCATGAATCATGCAGTCGAGAGCCAGCAATGGGATGAAGTTATTATTGCCAAGTTTTCGGAAGTTATCCCCACTTGTGTTGTAGCAGATAATGGCGTCTGCCTGGTCACATTTCTCGAGATTTTGATCATCGAGAAGGATTATTTCGTACTTGTTCTGGTGGAAGAAATTCACCAATTTCTTTAGCATAAACATATTCTCTGCATTTTCCATCATAGATTGTGTAGGGGATATATAGATGCCCAGTAAACTCTTGCGATTTGCAGCAAGAGCTTTGGCAGCTTGATTTGGAGAATAGTCCAAGAGGTTGATAACCTGCAAAACTTTTTTACGGGTAGCCTCTGAAATCTTGATGTCAATACGATCATTAATTACGTAAGAAACGGTTGCAATTGATACACCGGCTTCTCTTGCTACATCTTTAATTGTGACTTTGCTTCTTGACATAAGTACCTCCGATAATTTGGCATTTAATCGCTTCACCATTTTTGATATTATTATACAGAAGGAAATAAGATGAATCAATATGCACTATTACACACTCCTGATTCCAGATATTGTTTTGCAGTCGGGAGAAATGAAATCGTGATTCGCCTTAGAACGGCGAAGGAAGACAAGGATATAAAGGTTTTCTTGGTATATGGACCAAAGTATGGTTTCCAGGAGAAACAGCTGGAACTGGAGATGACCGCCCATTACGAAGACAATCTTTATAAATATTATGAAAAAAGATTACAACTGAATGATGTACGACTCGCATATATTTTCCGTATAGAGGAACAGGGCAAGAAATGGTTTTACAGCGAGGATGGATTGACGGAAGATTATTCATTTCCTGAAGCTTTCTATAACTTCTTTCAGATGCCATATATTAATGAAAATGATTACGTAGAAACAGTTGACTGGATGCGTGGCGCAGTCTTCTATCAGATCTTTGTGGATCGTTTCCGAGTTGGAGATGTAAACAAGGATATCTCTTATGTAAATATGCGTTGGGGTGACAAACCTACACCGAAGAGCTTCGCGGGCGGAGACTTGAAGGGTATTACAGAGAAGCTTGATTATCTCGATGAACTCGGAATCAATGCCATCTATCTGACACCAATCTTTAAATCCAAATCAAATCACAAGTATGATATCGAGGATTATAAGACGATTGATCCTATGTTCGGAACCCTGGATGACTTCAAGGAACTGGTTCAAAAAGCTCATGAGAAGGGCATGAAGATTGTTTTGGATGCGGTATTTAATCATTGCAGTATGGATATGCCGCAGTTTCAGGATGTGTTGAAACTGGGTAGAAAATCCAAATACTACAATTGGTTTATGATTGATGGAGATTTTCCGGACCCTGAGAAGATGAATTATGAGTGCTTTGCCCACTGTAATTATATGCCTAAGCTCAATACAGCCAATGAAGGTGTACAGGAGTTTTTGCTGGATGTGGCGCTTTACTGGATTCGGGTAGCTGATATCGATGGTTGGCGATTGGATGTATCCGATGAAGTATCCCATGAGTTTTGGAGGCAATTCCGTCGAGAGGTCAAGGCAGAGAAGAATGATTGTGTAATTATCGGAGAAAACTGGCATGATGCCTATAGTTATCTAATGGGAGATCAGTATGATTCCATTATGAACTATGCATTTACCAAGGCGTGTCTGGATTATTTCGCGAGAGATAATTTCAACGCCAAGCAGATGGCAGAGAAGCTGAATGCCATTCTGATGAGAAATACAGCACCAATTAATGCTATGATGCTGAATCTCTTGGATTCCCACGATACGCATCGTTTCTATACAGAGCTTAAGTGTGACAAGAAGAAGTTCTTGTGCGCGATTGCGCTGGAAGTTGTATTTCCAGGGGCAACATGCCTCTATTACGGAACAGAGATCTGTACAGAGGGCGGTTATGATCCGGATTCAAGACGTTGCTTCGATTGGAATACCAAGAACTGGGATATGGATTTCTATCATGAAGTGCAGAAGCTATTGAAGCTTAAGAAAAATGAAATCATACAGCGCGGAATCGTTAGAATTCGTGAGGTTGATGAGCTCCTTCTCGTTGAGCGTAGACTTGATGATAAGAAGCTGGTGTTAAAGATTAACCTGACAGATCAGAAACGCGATGGCATTGAGCCAAGCGGTTATCAGGTTATAGAGGAGGTTTAACTATGAGGAAAAAGTTGGTTGCAGCATGCTTACTGGCGTGCATGGTTTTTACGACAACAGCTTGTGGCAGTGGTTCGGATTCTAAGGCTGCAAGCAAGTCAGGAAGTGACGGCACAGGTTCTGCGTTGTTTACAGGAGAACTTGAGGAAAATGTTACAATTCAGGTTCTGGAAAATGATACGGCGATTTCAGAGGGTTATTTCCAGGAATTGATTGATGCATTCAATGAAGAATACAAGGACAAGGGAATCCAGGCGGTGGATGCCAATATGGACCAGTATCTGGATCTCGCAAATGATGGCCCTTATGGTTATGGCCCGGATGTATTGTATCAGGCTAATGATGTAATTATGAAATATGCAGAAGGAAAGCATATTCTTCCGCTCCCGGTTGAGGATTTAGACTGTTATGATCAGATTCCGGAATCAGCATGGCAGGCATATCAGACAGAAGTGGATGGCAAGACATATACCTGTGGTGTGCCGGTAAATGTACAGGCGCCGATGCTATATTATCGTAAGGATTTACTTCCGGATGACTGGGAGTCAACCTGGGACAAGGATAGCGATGGAGTACCGGATATGACAGAAAACTGGTCATCTATGTATGAGTATTCTGTTGCTCGTCATTCTGAAGACTCTTCTAAGTACGGCTATATGAAATCTCTGAATGATATGTATTTCGCAAGTGGATTCCTGTTCTCTTACGGTGGATATATCTTTGGAGATAATAATACAGATGCTTCTGACATTGGATTTGCAGCAGGTGAAGCAGAAAAGGGTGCCAATGTATTGAGTCAGCTGGCTTCTGCTATGAATGAGGATTGTATCGATGATACCATCACAACCAACGCATATAGCAAGCTTGCAGATGGAACATATTTTGCAACCATTTCTACACCGGATGTTTATTCAACATTCTTAGCAGAACTGGAAAAAGAATATGTATCCGAAGGCCTGTCTGAAGATGATGCAGCTGCGAAAGCTAAGGAAAACCTTGTTATGACATCTCTTCCACAGCTTCCGGAGAGCGGCGATTTGACAGATGGAAGTACAGAGATGATTGATTCTAAGTCTATGGGCGGCGTTAACGGATATGCAATCAGTTCTTATACAAAGGCTCCAAATGCATGCCTTGAGTTTGTAAAATTTGCTACAAGTTATGAGATGACAAAGCTTCGTGCTGAGACTCTGGGTGTTGCTCCTGCTAGAGAGGATGCAGCAGAAGAGGTTGGTGGAGTTTCCAAGGAAATCTACCAGAATCTGGACAATGGAAATATTATCCTGATGCCATCTATTACAGAGGTTTCTCAGATTTGGACACCGGGCCAGACATTCTTTATTGATTTGGCCAAGGATGTATACAGACCGGAGTCTGAGAAGAAATATACATCACTCGAAAGCATGAAGGCAGGCCTGGAAGATATGTGTAATCAGATCAATGAGGCTATTACGACGTTACAGTAGAGGCAGTAAATTATGAAAAGTAATAGAGAAAAAATAAGAGAATTTCTAGGAAATGCATCCGCTCCGGTAAAACTCTCCTTTCTTATTATGGGAAGTGGACATTTCCGTTATGGTGCACGGGGAAAAGGTTTAATCTACCTTTTAATAGAGATTTCCATGATTGTGTACTTAATCCGAAGAGGAATCTCCGATATCATCGGATTCTTCACACTCGGAACGGTCCATGCGGATGCGTGGGCCGGTGTCGAGGGTGACAACTCGGTAGTTATGATGTTGATGGGTATATTTGCATGGATTGTTGTATTTGCATTTGTATTCTTATATCAGCAGAATGTGCGAAGCGCATACGATTTACAGAAACGTGTGGAGCAGGGGCTGCCGGTACCGACATTAAAGGATGATTTGGCATCATTGCTGGACCGAAAGTTCTATATGCTGGTTCTGGCATTGCCTGTAATTGGAGTGTGCATTTTCAATGTACTTCCGATTATCTTTATGATTTTGATAGCATTTACCAACTACGGTGGCACTATTGTACCGCCGGAATTGGTTGACTGGGTTGGCTTTGACAACTTCAAAAAGCTGGTTGTACTTACAAAGTTTGCACCAACATTTGGCAAGATTTTAAGTTGGAACCTGCTGTGGGCGGTACTTTCCACAACACTTAACTACTTTGCCGGCATCGGCTTAGCACTCCTTCTCAACAAGGAATGTGTGCGAGGTAAAGCGTTCTGGAGAGCATTCCCGGTACTTGCATATGCTATTCCGGGATTTATCACATTGCTTGCATTTAAGTTTATGTTTTCCTATGGTGGACCAATCAACCAGATGATTATTTCACATGGTGGAACCGCAATCGGATTTTTGGATTTGGATGCGAAATGGAGTGCAAGAATTATCGGTTTGCTTGTAAACTGCTGGATAAGTGTTCCTTCGATTATGCTTCTTGCTACGGGACATTTATCGAATCGAGATAAGTCTCTTTACGAGGCTGCAAGAATCGATGGGGCCGGTAAATTTGCCCAGTTCTGGAAATTGACGATGCCATTTATGATTTTTGCAACTACACCTGTACTCCTCGGACAGTTTATTGGTAATTTCAATAACTTCGGAATTTTCTATTTCCTCCGTGGAGGACTTTATATGGACGGTTATTTTCTTGCCAGTGACACAGACCTCCTGATTAACTGGTTATACAACCTGTCCATCGACAATAATTACTACTGCATAGGAGCGGCAATCAGTTTAATTATCTTCCTGATTACCTCTGCGATTTCTCTCGTTGTTTACGTGAAATCGCCATCTTATAGAGAGGAGGATACATTCCAGTAATGAAAAATAGAATTACTTATAAAAAATCCGCTGGAAATCTGCTGGATACAGGAATTACATATATTATTTTACTTGTGGTGGCATTTATCTTCTTCTTCCCATGCCTGTGGCTGATATTGGCATCATTATCAAAGTCAGGAAGTATGTATTCGTTCGACGGATTCTTTCCTCAGTCCTACAGTCTGGATACATTTAAGAAGTTATTTCAGGATACAACTATGTACAACTACCCAAAGTGGTTTTTAAATACTTTGTTTGTTGCTACGGGAAGTTGTATATTGGGAACTTTTTTGACAATATTAACAGCCTATACCATGTCAAGATTTCAGTTTAAAGCGCGTAAGCCTATGATGAAGGCGACAATGGTACTGGGAATGTTTCCTTCCTTTATGGGTATGACAGCGGTTTATCTCCTTATGACACAGTTTGGCCTGATAAACCATCTGTGGGGACTGATTTTAATCTATGCTGCAGGTGCACCAATGGGCTACCTGACACAGAAGGGATTTTTCGATACTATACCGAAGGCAATTGATGAGGCGGCGAAGATTGATGGGGCGACAAATTTCCAGATTTTTACGAAGATTAATCTGCCTCTTGCGAAGCCTATGATTGTTTATACAGCATTGACATCCTTTACATGGCCTTGGAGTGATTTTATCCTCCCGAAATTGCTCTTGAAAGAAAAGAATCTATATACAGTAGCGGTTGGACTTATGAGTCTTGATGAGACAGAATTCGCTCGATTTGCAGCTGGTAGTGTATTCATTGCGTTACCAATTGTAATACTTTATTTCTGTCTGGTTAAGAACATGGTGGATTCTGTTTCTGCCGGTGCTGTAAAGGGTTAAAACAAAATCTAAAAAATCTATGAAGAAACCCCGTCTTCCATATACAGAAGACGGGGTTTTTACTATGATAGGAGATAAGAAGTTATCTTTTTTAGAGAACATGTGGGGAAGAAGTTATGAAATATAGAAAAAATCGAGTCACAGCGGCATATTCTATCGTTGTTTTTGTGGCGTTATTTTTATACCTTGGAGCGGTGCTGATTCAGAAATATCCCTATGTAGTGGAGCCGATATTTGATGCCAATGATGTGGTTGATATGTCGGGAGCATGGACGGATGAGGCGGGAGATTCGGTGGATCTGGAGGCTCTCAATGGGCTTCGCGATATCGATGGAGACGGCGTCACATCTATCTATGCAAAAATCCCGGACGATATAGAGGAGAGCACGGAACTCGGACTCTCTCCTAGTAATATTTACATACGCATGTATATTGATGGACGGTTTTACGATGAGATAGTACCGGAAAATATTCATGCCGTTGGTAAGAGTTACGGTTCTGCCTTTAAGAGTATTTCCATTTCAGAGAATAATGCAGGAAAAACCATACGTTTTGATATTAAATGCATCTACGATGATAGCGCCAGACTTCTGGATGTGTATCTGGGAGAAAGTGGAAGCTATATTATGCATTTCTTTGCGAATCATTTCTCTGCATTTATTGCCAGCTTGGTTCTCCTGATTGTGGGGGTTGTGTTTTCCGTTCTCTGTTTTACAATTCCGCAGGAGAGAGAACTGCGTAGTGGCCTGGTCAATTTTGCGGCCCTGGCGATATTGATTGGATTGTGGTCCATGGAGGAGACCAAGGTGCCACTTTTGCTAACAGGTAATCCGGATTTCTGGAGAGCTATGGATTATCCGATTCTCATGATGCTTCCGTACTTTTTCGTGGCAAGTGTCAATGGCCTTATGGTGAAGCCGAAGAGAATCTATTCGATTATTATTTTAAGTGAATTTTTGATTTCTACGTCTATTATTCTTGGGGGATGGATATTCTTCCAGATAGATTTCCATGAGTTGGAACTGCTGATTCATTCGGGGGTTGCCCTTGCTCTTATTATGGTGCCTTATATGATTATTGCGGATCGAAAGCATGCCAATCAAACGAAAGAGAAGGGGGAGGCGGAGCAATATGTCAAAGAAAATCGACTGTCGACGATACCGGCGTTACTCTGGGGAATTACAATATTTGCAGCGTGCGGATTATTTGATTTGGTTCGGTATTACCTGTCGGATGGAGCAATTAGTGATGCGGTATCCACCATTCGAATCGGATTTTTGATATTTGAATTTGCGATGTTCTATCGATACATTATTGCAGCGATTCAGAAGATGCAGACCAATATGGCGACAGAGTTGTATCAGAATATTGTTTACCGGGATCGACTTACGGGAATTAAGAATCGTATGGCTTATCTTGAGACATTGAAGGAATGGAGCGAGTCGGTGGGATATATGCAGAGTGTAAAAACTTCTGTTATATCATTTGATATCAATTATCTTTCACATATGAATCATGCCTATGGGCGTGTGATTGGAGATCAGTACATTATTGAGGCGGCGAAGCTGATTGAGCGTTGCTTCGGTAACGATGGTGAAGTTTATCGTATAGGAGACGATGAGTTTCGCGTCTTTATTCCCGGAAATGATTCGGAACAGCGAACCAAGGAATTGCTGATTAAGATGGATCAGTTGGAGAAGAGTTTCGATGTGGGCTTGCCGGAGCCGTTTTCCATTGCATATGGATATGCAATCTTCGATTCAAGCGTTCATGATGCTTCGGATTTTGAAGAAGTGGAGGAACTTTCCGACCGTCGTATGAAGGAATGTAAAATCCGTATGAAGAAGAAACGAGAGTATGGATTTGCCCGAATTTAGGTTGAAAAACAAGGATTGTTTTTGAAACAATACAAGGATTGTTAAAAAATACACAAAAACTTATTGCAAAAATTGTGCGAATTAGCTATATTATTTTATGCTTTTTTAATTTGGAGAGAGAACAAAAAGCGTATATAATGTTAGGTGGATTTAACTATATTGTTATTAAGAAGTTATTTCTTGGAAAGGATAAGTTATGAAAACAATCGAGTACGTAGTAGAAAATCCACTTGGTATCCATGCACGTCCAGCAGCTTTAATCGCTCAGGCATGTACAGGATTCAAGAGTGAGATTACAATTTCCACAGATGAAAAGACAGCAAGTGGAGCAAACGTTCTTCAGATCTTAAGCCTTAACGCTGACAAGGGTACACACCTTACAATTACAGCATCAGGTGTTGATGAAGAAGAAGCAGTAGAAAAGATTGTTGAGGTTTTTTCTGCAGTAGAGCCTAAGGAAAAGAAGGCAGAAGTTTTAAAGATCGCTTTCTTCGGTACAAAGAGCTATGATCGTATCTTCTTTAGTGAACTTTCAAAGGATCACGGTGTTGGTACATACAATGTAGATCTTAAGTACTTCAGCTCACGTCTTACAGAAGAAACAGCTATGTTAGCTCAGGGATTTGATGCTGTATGTATCTTCGTTAATGATGAAGCACCTCGTGCTGTAGTTGAGAAGTTACATGAATGTGGTGTACGTTTAATCCTTCTTCGTTGCGCAGGTTTCAACAACGTTGACCTTGATGCAGCTAAGAAATATGGTATGACAGTACTTCGTGTACCTGCATACTCACCATACGCAGTAGCAGAACATGCTATGACATTAATCACATCTGCAAACCGTCGTATCCATAAGGCATACAACAAGGTTGGTAACAACGACTTTGCTCTTAACGGCCTTCTTGGTGTTGACCTTCATAACAAGGTTGCAGGTATCATGGGTACAGGACGTATCGGTGTATGTATGGCTAGAATCTGCAAGGGTTATGGTATGACAGTTCTTGGTTGGGATGCTTTCCCTAACAAGAAGTTAGAAGAAGATGGTCTTCTTACATATGTATCTAAGGAAGAATTACTTCAGAGAGCTGATTTAATTTCCCTTCATGCTCCTCTTATCATGGGCGAAGGCGGAACATATCACTTAATCGATGAGAATGCTATTTCATTAATGAAGGAAAACGTTATGCTTGTTAACACATCTCGTGGTGGACTTGTTGACGTTGAAGCACTTATCGCTGCTCTTAAGAAGGACAAGTTCCATGCAGTTGCACTTGATGTATACGAAGGTGAAGATCAGAACGTTTATACAGATCATTCAGAAGATATGCTTGATAACGACATCACAGCACGTCTTACAATGTTCCCTAACCTGATTCTTACATCTCATCAGGCATTCTTTACACGTGAAGCTCTACAGGCTATCGCTGCTGTAACACTTGAGAATGCTAAGAACTTCAACGAAGGTCTTCCATACGGCCCAGCTGAAGTTAAATAATTTTTGATTGTTTGATTTATATTTTCATATTAGGATTTTAGGAATAAAGTATCGCCCTCATATTTGAGGGCGATATTTTTTGTTTCACAACTAAATCTGGTCAGAATGTGGTATGCTAATAGTATCAAGGGTTTAACGGTTTTACCCGAAGAGGAGAATAGTAATGGAAATTAAAATTAAAAGTGTAGAAATGGGTCTGGACAAGTACGACATGCCGGGTGAAATTCGTCTGGCGAAGGAGGAGGATATTTCCAGAATCGCAGAGATTATCGTACTGGCAAAGCGTATGGTATGGCGAAATATATATAAGCATGATGAGTGGATTTTTCAGGATTTACAGGTGTTGCCTGTTTGCATGGATTTAGAGAAAAATCCAGAGAAGTTGGAAAACATCTATGTATATTCCGAGGGTTTTGTCCAGGGAATTGTCTGTATGGATGGGCAAGAAGTAAAGGGGATTTTCGTAGACCCGTTCTTTCAGATTCAAGGGGTCGGTGACAAGTTGTTGGACTATGTTAAAGAATTCAAAGATGCTCAGTGCCTTTGGGTCAAGGAGAAAAATGAGATGGCGATTCATTTCTTTAAGAGACACGGATTCGCTTCAAGCGGGGAGACACGATTGGAAGAGAAGACAAATGAACCGATGATAAAGATGGTTCGATAGGGGGAAATATGTCTAGTAATGGTTGGAGCTTTGTGGTATGGATGACCTTTTTGTTGGTTGCAAACGCTCATGTTATGCAGTGTTATCGCGATGATCAGTCGGCTCGAAGAAAGACGAAACCATTTTTGATTAGCCTGTTATTGCTGGGTTATATTCTTGCGACGAAACAGTTGGATTGGTTTCTTGTAGTGGCACTCCTGACAAGCTGGATAGGAGATGTTCTACTGATTCCTAAAGGGGATAAATGGTTTACGGCCGGTGGAATCAGCTTTGGTATATCGCATGTATTCTTTATTCTATGCTATTTACCAAGGATTACGTCGAGAGCAATGCAATTTGGGGCGGCGTTGGCATTGACAGCCTTGATTTATTTTACTGCGGCGGTTTTGCTGATGCGTTTGATATGGGAGGACACGCCCAAAAAGATGCGTTTTCCTATGGCATTTTATCTGATTACAAATGCGACGATGAATCTTTTTGCTGCAAGCCAGCTTGCTAGTGTGCAGAATTTTGGTGCGCTGGTGGCATATATTGGCGCGCTGTTATTTTTCATTTCGGATTGTTGTCTGTATGTGGTTCGTTACTACAGGCGTCCGGAAGTGATTTTTAAAAAACATTATACTGTTATGTGTGCTTATCTTCTTGGAGAAGGGTTAATCACAATGGGTATGATGTGGATATGACAACAGGGATTACTTGGAGGGTTTTATGAGAAATATATTTATAGTGAATCCCCATGCGGGAGCGGAGAATAAATTGCTTGAGATACGTAGAGCGGTGGACAATCTTCCATCGTATTTGCGTGCAGATGTTTATGAAACAAAAGGGGTTGGTGATGCGACAGATTTTATCAGGAAATGGAGTCTGGAGCACCCGGAAGAAGAGGTTCGATTTATTGCCTGTGGAGGCGATGGAACCGTAAACGAAGTGGTGAACGGAGTGGTTCGCAATCCGAATGCCAGCTTTTCTGTATATCCCTGTGGCAGTGGAAATGATTTCGTGAAGGCTTTTGGGGAAGTGGATCATTTCCTTGATATTGAGAAACTGGTGAGCTGTGAGGCTAGACCAATGGATTTACTCAAGGTTGGAGACCGTTATGCGGATAATGTGGTTCATTTCGGTTTTGACACATATGTTGCGCGGGTAATCAATGAAAATCGCGAAAAAACCGGACATGGCAATAAGAATGATTATATGAAGGGCGTTATGAAGGCGATGCTTCACGGACGGAGAAATGAGCTTCGAATTATTGCTGATGGAGAACTTCTGAATCCTGAGGGTGTAGCGATGCTCTGTACGGTAGCCAATGGCCAGTATGTGGGCGGACAGTTTAGATGTGCGCCGAGAGCCAAGGTGGATGATGGGCTGATGGAAGTCTGTATGGTGAAGCCGGTCTCTATACCGAGATTTTTAAAGCTTCTGAAACCATATACCAATGGAGAACATCTGGACCGGCAGGATATGAAGGACATGTTGGTATACCGGCAGGCGAAGATCGTTGAGGTACAGGCGCCGAAGGGATTCGCATATTCTCTGGATGGAGAGGTAATCGAGGAAAATCATTTTACAATTGAGATTGTTGAGAATGCAGTTAAAATTGCAGTCCCATCATAAATATCTTGACATAAATAGGAATCATTACTATTATTAAAGTGATGATTCTTATTTTTGTTTGAGAGGAAATAGATATGGTAAAGAGAAGATTCAGCAAACAGAGAGAGAGTATTCGAGCTTATCTGGAGGGGCGTAAAGATCATCCTACGGCTGAGATGATTTACGAGGCTGTCCGAGAGGAGTTTCCGTCCATTAGTCTTGGAACAGTTTATAGAAATCTTGCGCTTCTGGAAGAAGATGGCGAAATTGTAAGGCTGGATGTAGGAGAAGAGCAGGATAGATTTGATCCGAATATTGAGAAACATTATCATTTTGTGTGCAGGAAATGCGGCGCGGTTTCCGATTTGGATATGCCGTGGATGACCCATGTGGATGTTTTGGCTGAAAGTTTTACAGATGGCAAAATCGAAGGGCATTCTGCGTACTTCTACGGATTGTGCGAAAAGTGCATAATGAGAATGATTCCTGATTAGGCGTTGACTTTTTCTTTTTAATCAGTTAGAATGAGAGTTGTAGACAGTAATCTTTAATATTGGGAGGAAAAACATGAGCAATAAATATGCAGGTACAAAGACAGAACAGAATTTACTTCAGGCATTTGCAGGGGAATCACAGGCCAGAAATAAGTATACTTATTTCGCATCTGTTGCGAAAAAGGCCGGATATGAGCAGATTGCAGCATTATTCTTAAAAACAGCAGAAAATGAAAAGGAGCATGCAAAACTTTGGTTTAAGCATCTTGGTATGCTTGGAGATACTGCTGAGAACCTCAAGGCAGCAGCTGATGGTGAGAACTTCGAGTGGACTGATATGTATGATCAGATGGCAAAAGATGCTGATGAAGAGGGCTTCCATGAACTGGCAGAACAGTTCCGTGGTGTAGCGGCCATTGAGAAGATGCATGAAGAACGTTACAGAAAACTTCTTCACAATGTGGAGGAGATGGAAGTCTTCAAAAAATCCGGTGTGACAATGTGGGAATGCCGTAATTGCGGCCATGTAGTAGTTGGTACAGAGGCGCCAGAGGTTTGCCCTGTATGTCATCATCCACAGAGTTATTTCGAGGTTCGAGAAGAAAACTATTAATATAGTGGATCAAGTATCCGGAAAAGGAGGAGTAGTATGGTTTTTTACAAGTGTAGTGTATGCGGGAATTTTGTGACGTTTGTTGAGGACAAGAAGGCAGGTACACTGGTTTGCTGTGGACAGGATATGGTAGAGCTTAAGGCGAATACAACGGATGCAGCAACAGAAAAACATGTGCCGGCTGTTACAGTAGACGGAAACAAAGTTAAGGTTGTAGTTGGTGAAGTAGAGCATCCAATGCTTGAAGAACATCATATCTCATTCATTGTTGTTGAGACAAACCAGGGATTCCATAAGAAAGATCTCACAGTTGGGGAGGCTCCGGCAGCAGAGTTTAGCCTTACTGACGGGGAAAAAGTAGTGGCTGTATATGAATACTGTAATCTTCATGGACTTTGGAAGAAAGAAATGTAAATTCGTGGAAATATATAATATATAACGGACGAATGAAAGAGCGTGCATTTGATATGCGCGCTCTTTTTTGCAAGATATCTGTCTTGCAAAACGGATGTAATCCATATAAAATACGTTAGGAATGTGTTTTGGACACAAATAATGTAGATTAGTGAGGGAAAGTGTAATGAGAATATATATTGCATCACCATTTTTTAATGAAAAAGAATGCGAAGCTCTTGGACAGGTTGAGGAAATCTTGAAGGGCCGTGGTTTTTCAGTATTTTCACCAAGAGAACATGAAGTTCGTGATGGAAATGTAGGAAAGCCTGATTGGAGTAAAGAGACCTTCCTGAATGATAAGGCTGGAATTGATTGGGCAGAAGCTGTTGTAATGCTTTATTGGGGTAATTACAGCGATTCCGGTACAGCCTGGGAATGCGGATATGCATATGCAACACAGAAGCCTGTTATCGTAGTACAGCTTGGAGAATCATCTAATCTGATGATCCATGAAGGAAGTCATACAAATCTTATGAGTATTGAAGATCTTAAGACATATGACTTTGAAATGATGCCAAGAGAAGGCTATACCGGAAAGATGTTCTAAAACTATGCTGTTAAGTCGTTTATGATTTCGCCGGCGATAATCAGTCCAACAACAGATGGAACAAATGCAGTGGAACCCGGGATGTCTCTTCGCTCTGTGCATTTATGGACGGTTCCCGGCGGACAGATGCAATGCTGTCTGCAGCTGATAGACATATCTTCAAATGGGCGTATTGGCTTTTCTTTTGAATAAACGACTTTTAAGGACTCTATACCACGTCGTCTGCACTCGCGCCGCATGACTTTGGCAAGAGGGCAGATTGATGTGTCGTAGATGTCTGCAACCTCAAATGCAGCCGGATTTACCTTGTTTCCGGCTCCCATTGAGGAAATCACCGGAACGTTTGCTGCTTTGGCATTTTCGATAATTGTCAATTTACCCGTAACGGTGTCGATTGCATCGACAATGTAATCATAATCAGTGAAATCAAATTGATCCTGTGTTTCAGGAAGATAGAATGTTTTATATGTTCTAACATGACATTTTGGTGAAATTTCAGCGATTCTTGCTTCAGCAACATCGACTTTGTATTTTCCAACGGTTTTTCTGGTGGCTAAAATCTGTCGATTGATATTTGTGAGACAGACTTTATCATCGTCAATCAAATCTATAGCGCCGATTCCAGATCGAACAAGTGCTTCTACTACATATCCACCTACACCACCGACGCCAAATACTGCAATTCTGCAGTTAGAGAGTTTGTCCATAGCGTCTTTTCCATATAATAATTGAGTTCTTGAAAATTCATTTAACATTGTTATTTCTCCATATACCTACTAATGCAATGGGTATATAATATCGGCTAAGTATTTCTTTGTCAAATAAAATAAAAATGATATAAAGATTTTTCTTGCAAATGGTAGAAAAGAATTATATAATTTAGACAGTTCTAAAAAAGTTTAAAATAATCTAAAGTACCTCCCGATTTAAGAAGTTGAGATTGGGAGAAATAAAAATGAATCAAATAACTGAAACAGGGATTAGTCCATGGATTGTGCAAAGAGCCGATCCATATGTGTGCCAGTACAATGGTTATTACTATTTTACGGCCTCTGTACCAGCTTATGACTGTATCATATTACGGCGTAGCGAAACACTCGAAGGACTGAAAGATGCTGAAGAAATAACCATTTGGAAGAAACATGAAGATGGTCCGATGAGTAAGCATGTGTGGGCTCCTGAGATGCATTTTTTTGATGGGCGCTACTACATTTATTTTGCAGCCGGAGAACGTGATGATATATGGAAGATTCGCCCTTATGTACTGGAATGTACAGGGGTAGATCCTATGACTGATGCGTGGATAGAGAAAGGCATGGTTCAGGGTGCGGATGATGATGAATTCTCCTTTAGAGCATTTTCGTTGGATGCCACTGTATTTGAGGATGCAGGGGAGCACTATATTGTATGGGCTGAAAAGGTAGGCGTAGGGAAACAAATTTCTAACCTATATATCGCAAAAATGGAGAATCCTTGTAAATTAAAAACAGTTCAAGTCTTACTTTCAACACCGGATTATGATTGGGAACGAGTAGGGTTCTGGGTAAATGAGGGCCCGGCAATTCTGAAGAAAGATGATAGAATCTACTTGACATATTCTGCTTCAGATACAGGCCCGGCTTATTGTATTGGTATGCTTTCAGCAAAAAGTGGAAGCAATCTGTTGGATCCTCGCTCGTGGGAAAAAGAGGCGAAACCGGTACTTTCTTCCGATCATAAAAAAGGTATTTATGGGCCGGGACATAATTCATTTACGAAGGGCAAAAATGGCGAGGATATCATGGTATTTCATGCCAGAACAGAAGAGGAAATCGTAGGCAATCCTCTTTATAATCCAAATCGTCACGCTTTTTTGATGCGGGTGGATTGGGACGCAGATAATCGTCCTGTTTTCTCGTATGATCAAATGGATGTTATTTCCGGTTAAAGGTGAAGAAATGAAACAGAGAAAAGTGGTTAGTGCGTTACTGATACTTGTTTTGTGTATGATTTCTTTCGCTGGATGTGTTGGAAGATCTAATTCTCTTTCCAAAGATGAAATAAAAAAAGGATCTGTAAGTACAGGAATATCATGTCATGATCCTCAGATTATTGTTGGTGCGGACGGTTTATATTATATGACCGGTTCGCACCAGATACTTGCATCTTCGAGTGATTTGCAAAACTGGAATTATATTGCTAACGGCAGTAATATGTTTGCCAATATCTTTAAGGGTGACATGGAAGCTTTTGCATATGTTGGGAAAAATAGCGACGGTGGCTATTCTATATGGGCTTCCAACATATATTACAATAAGGTGATGAACAAGTATCTGATGTATTTTTGTACTACTTCCAGTGATATTAAGTCAAATTTATGTCTTGCACAGGCGGATACTCCTGAAGGTCCCTACGAATATGTGACGAATTTTTTGTATTCCGGATGGGATAAGAATACTGTAGATCAAACGAATGTAAAATCAATATTGGGCGAGGATGCCAATCTGGACAGATATTATGAATATGGCGGATATGATAAGGATTTATGGCCGAATTGCATAGATCCTGCTGTCTTCGAGGATTCAGATGGTAACCAGTGGCTTACGTATGGTTCCTGGTCAGGTGGTATTTTCCTATTGCAGTTAGATCCAAGTACGGGGCTTCCGATGCATCTGGATGGTGTGTCAGATAACACAGATCCGTATTTTGGAACGAGAATTGCCGGTGGTGGAATTCACGCAATAGAAGGTCCATACATTGATTATAATAAAAATACAGGATACTACTATTTATTTGTATCCTATGGTAGTCTTCAGAGCAATGGTGGTTATCAGATTCGTCAATTTAGAAGTGAAAATGTCACTGGACCATATGTTGATGCAAAAGGTAACTCATTGGAGGCTCAGGAAGATTATTCCAACTATGGTATTAAGATGATGGGAAATTATACGTTACCAAGTCTGGATGTGACCTATATGGCACCGGGGGGACAGTCGATTTTTACAGGAAATGATAATACAAAGTATATTGTCTATCATCAGAGATTTGACGATGGTGAAGAATATCATGAACCGCGAATTCATCAGATGTTTATGAATGAAGACGGATGGTATACGATTTCGCCCTTTGAAGCGAATGAAACTGAGACAAGCCTATCGGAATATTCTGAAGGAGATTTGGAAGGAAGGTACTACATTTTAAATCATGGTATCGATGTTGGTAGTTTGATAAATGAAACTGTGGAATGTACGTTGAAGGATGGCAAGATTTCCAGTGAAGATGAGCAATATGTTGGTACGTACTCATTAAAGAAAGATAGCAATTTTGTTACATTTACGTTGGATGGAATAGATTACAAAGGAGTATTTTCAGATATGCTCGATGAAGCCGGAAATAATACGCGGGTGTTTTCTGCAGTTGGAGATAATAATCAGACGATATGGGCGATTCAGTATCTAAAATAGAGATACAGTAGGACAGTGTAGTTTTGTAAGGGACAGAAATAAGGAGAAGATAATGGCAAGATTAGTGGTTAACAGAGATGCATTAGGCGAGACGATACAGCCTGAAATCTATGGACATTTTGCAGAGCATCTTGGTAGAGGCATTTATGAGGGAATCTATGTGGGCGAAAACTCAGATATTCCAAATGTCAATGGCATGCGTAGGGATGTTGTGGAGGCATTAAAAAATATACGAGTGCCTGTACTTCGCTGGCCAGGTGGATGCTTTGCTGATGAATATCATTGGATGGATGGAATTGGCGAAAAAAACAGTAGAAAGAAAATTATAAATACGCATTGGGGTGGTGTGGTAGAAGACAATAGTTTTGGTACACACGAGTATTTCGAATTATGCCGACAGCTTGGTTGTAAGACGTATATAAATGGCAATGTTGGAAGCGGATCTGTTCGTGAGATGAGCGAGTGGGTTGAATATATGACATTTGAAGGAGTTTCTCCTATGGCGGAACTTCGTGCAAAGAATGGACATAAAGAAGCCTGGAAGGTAGATTATTTTGGCGTCGGAAATGAAAACTGGGGTTGCGGTGGCAATATGAGACCATCGTATTATGGAGATTTGTACCGACAATATCAAACCTATGTGAGAAATTATGATCCGAAGAATCCAATAAAGAAGATTTGTGGTGGTGCAAATGTTGATGATTATCATTGGACAAAGACAGTTCTTGATACAACGCACGAGTATACACCGGCACAATTTCATGGATTTATGGATGGCCTATCACTTCATTACTATGTACATCCGGAGGGCTGGGATATTAAGGGTTCAGCAACTGAATTCGACCAGGATACATGGTATAAGACATTGAGTAAAGCACTCTATATGGAGACTTTGGTAGAACGTCATGGAAAAATTATGGATGAATATGATCCGGAGAAAAAGATAGGCATGATTGTTGATGAATGGGGCGGTTGGTATACGGCAGAACCGGGTACGAATCCTGGATTCCTGTATCAGCAGAATACCATTCGAGATGCATTGATTGCCGGAATAACTCTGAATATTTTCAATAAACATTGTGATCGAGTAAAGATGGCAAATATTGCGCAGATGGTAAATGTGCTTCAATCAGTTATATTGACAGAAGGTGATAAGATGCTTCTTACACCGACATATTATATCTTTCATATGTATCGTCATCACCAGGGCGCTACACTGCTTGAAACACAGTTGATAGGGGTGGAAAAGACCGGGCCGGAGGAATGGTCGGTGCCTACTATTACAGAATCAACGTCAATGGACAAGGATGGTGTTGTTACCATTACAGTAAATAATCTTTCAGCAAATAAGGAGGAAACACTGGACATTGAACTGTTGAATAGTGAATTCTCTGTAGAAGAAGCACATATTATTTCCGGAGATATTCACGATTATAATACATTTGATAATCCGACGAAGGTTATAGAGAAGGAGTTCGCGGATTTCTCGACTGAGAAGGGTGAACTACATGTGATTTTACCACCTGCATCGGTAGTAGAATTGCGCTTGAAATAGGAATATGGAGAGATGATATATGGGTGATATGGTCAGAACATGCCGCATCTGTTCTGTCAAAGATTCATTGCCGGATGATGTGCTGAGATACAGAGATCGATTATTAAGTATGCTTCCGGAAGAGCAGAAGACGAGCGAGAAAGAATTAGAGAACCGATTGGGTAAATGCGAGTGCTGCGATAAGATGGTAGATGGCACATGCCTATCCTGTGGATGCTATGTGGTGATACGTGCGGCTGTTTATGACAAACAATGCCCGTTGCATCTCTGGTAGAGGTAGAAAATGGAGAAGAATGTTTTAAAATACTGGGGGGTACATGATCCTGCAATTTTTCGGGATGATGTAACCGGTCTGTATTATGAATACAGTACTGGTGCAAAATGTATGAAATCTTCTGATCTTATTCATTGGGAGGATGTTGGCATAGTTGTAAAAAAACCGCCGAAGGAGGCAGTCAACTGGACAGAATCAGAGGAAATCTGGGCTCCAGACATTGTAAAAGTAGGAGACGAATATCGTCTTTACTGTTCCAATAGCAGTTGGGGAGTGCGCCAGTCGTGCATTTTCCTGGCAGTGTCAAGTTCTCCTGAGGGACCATTTGAACCAAGGGGAATCGTTATTAAGACGACGGATGAGATGCCGTGTAATGCAATCGATGCAAATATCATTAGAGATCAGAAAACGGGGGAGATGTACCTTGTGTATGGTTCCTTCTGGGGAGGTGTGTATCTGCTGAAACTGGATGAGGAAACAGGTCTTGCAGCAGAACTATCCCCTGAAGACGATGAGTCTTGCGCTATCTTGATTGGCCGTTCGATTGCGCGTCGCCCAGAGTGGATGAGTTCCGCAATAGAAGGCCCATATATGATTTATAATCCGGATACAGAGTGTTATTATCTGTTTGTTTCCTATGGTTCGCTTAAGAGTGATTACAATATACGTGTGGCTAGAAGCAGAAATATAGCAGGGCCTTTTTTAGATTATAAAGACGTTGATATGAGAACTGTAGATGATAATTATAATGCAACAGGGTACCTTCTATTTTCCGGTTATGAATGGAATGACGGCACTGCATATATGGGGCCGGGGCATAATTCTGTATTACGCGATGCGGATGGACAGTGGTATTTGTTCTGTCATATACGAGAAAAGAATTTTCGTTATGAAGATGTGCCATTCATGATGCAGGTGCGAAAAATGTTCTGGTCTACGGATGGGTGGCCACTTCTAAGTCCGGAGGTGTATGCAGGCGAGATGCTATCTGTTGTTGAAGGTGAAGACTTGGAGCGGAAGCTGATTGGAATATACGAGCGTATTCATTTTCAACCGATGCTTCCGGAGGGCGTTCATGTCGCAACTCCAATGAAGTTGTGTGAGGACCACTACTATGAAAATGCTTCTATTCAAGGAACATGGGAGGTAGTGGGAAATCGAGTTTGGATTCGTTACGGTGAGACGGTTGAAGAGGCTGTGGTGACTCCGATTTGGGATGAACAACTGCAGCAGGAATCAGTGGCTTTGACAGGTAAGTCGGATTCCGGTTTTACCTTTTGGGCGAAGAGAACAAAGGGTTTATGAAAATATAAAAACAGGTCACCTCGGATGTGAGGTGACCTGCTTTTTATATTTCACCAGTGGAATTGTTATTTTCAATTGGTGTATAGTTTAAACTTACTTTTATGTCTTGGCCATAGTTACCAAAGCTACTTCCAAAGATGGTGAGTCCTCCCACATGTTCTGCATTATCATTTACAGCCATGCGGAATCTGATTTTGCTTTGGTAGTCTAAATTAAATTGGTTAATATTTACATCTGAAATTTTTAACCCGTCGATATAGGTTCCATTCTTATTGATTACCAGCATTTTAAGAAGGCCATATTGATTCCAGTTTGGGAACCACCAGTCTGGGGTAAAGATTCCCCTTACGTCACCAAAGTCGCCGGGAGATGTCCAATTTCCGACGCAGACATCGTTGATATAGAAACTGATATCAGATGGCCAGACATTATTAACGCCCGGTGCCTCAGATGAAAGTTCAGCTGATATCATAATCTGCGTGATTTTCTGAGAGTAAGGAATGAAATTCGGAATTTCATATTCTATAAAGCCCTTTGTGAACCAAAGAATCTCAGCATTATAGCGATCTGGATGGGAGAAGTATCTTGTGTCATCAACTTCACCAATAAGTGCATTTGCTGATGCAATTCCACATGTAGGATAGACTTTATAGTCAGAGTAATGTCCGATTTTAATATTCGTATTGTATACATTTTCGATTGTAGACTCGTCATTTGCAAGCTCTATCAGTATTTTATCAAGACTAAGTGAACAAATCTTTTGATTACCATGTCCGTTGGATTCATTAGTTGTTGAAATAATACCGCAGGATTCCAACTTTTTAATATGGCTGGTCAAAGCACCATTTGTGATTTTTAATTTCCCGGCAAGCTCATTCATATTCATTTGCTTGTTTTCAAGCAGTAATTTGATGATTTCAATACGGACATCAGAACCGAGCGCCTTAAATAGTTCTAACCCGTCATCTAAATCTGTAATGTGAAGCATCTTTATCCTCTTTCCTATACAAATAGCATATAGCATTTATTAATCTTATTATATGTTTTGAAATATATGAAATGCAATAAAATTATTTTAGTATTTTTGAAAAATAAAAAGTAACAAAATTTATTTTATTTATTTAGCGAAGTTTAATAAAATACAAAGTATTTTAGCGAAAACTAAATAAAACGATTGACACTTGTCTTTTGCGAGTTTTACAATAAACATTGTCAGGAGGTACGAAACTTTAGATGATTTAAACTTTAGAAAACTAACATTATATTTAAGGGGGTTTTTTTAGTGAAAAAAAGACTAATTGCTCTACTAATGAGCACAATGATGGTTGGTTCAGTTTTAATGACGGGTTGTTCGACTGTATCTACAGAAGAAGCAGGAGAAACTTCTGCAGATGCGGAAGATGAGACAACGACTGACACATTTAAGGGGGATGGTGATAAGACCATCAACATCCTTCTCTATATGCAGGAACACGAAAAGAAGATTTATTCGGGGTTAATCAAGGATTTCGTGGAAGAGCATAAGGATGAAATAAAGGAAGTTAATTTCGAAGTCACAACACAGGATGAATATGGCACAAAGATGACAGCGAATATGACAGCTGGAGATATGCCAGATATCTTCTATGTAGGACCAGATTCCGTTAGATCTTATGTTGACAATGGATATGTACTTCCATTAGATGACTATGTTGATCAGGAGACCGTAGATAACCTCTGGCCAGCAATTAAGAGCGCTTATCAGTATGATGGAACACAGGTTGGACAGGGTTCTCTGTATTGCTTACCAAAGGATCTTTCCTGCTTCGCTTTTGCTTACAACAAGGACTTATTTGATGAAGCTGGGTTAGCTTATCCAGATCCAGAAAATCCTTATACCTATGATGAGTTCCTGGAGGTTTGTAAGGCACTTACCAAGGATACTGATGGCGATGGAGAAATCGATCAGTGGGGTGTTGCCAATGCAGATGCCTTTGGTATGACACCTTACATCTATAGTAACGGTGCACGTTTCCTGAATGATGATTATACAAAAGTAAATATTACAGACAATGATGCCTTTAAGACAGCGTTCCAGTATTATGTAGATCTTACAGCTAAAGAAGGTGTTACACCATCTGTTGAGCAGGATACTGCACTTGGTGGATACCAGAGATGGCTTGATGGACAGGTTGGTTTCTATGCTTGTGGTACATGGGATGTTGCAGCATTCATGGATGACAGTACATTCCCATATAACTGGGATCTCTGTGGATGGCCAGTTGGACCGGATGGAACAAAGTCTACAACATGGCTTGGTACAGTTGGATATGCTGTTTCTGCTAAGACAGAAAACAAGGATCTCTGTACAGAACTGATTAAGAAGTTATCTACAGACTTAGAAGGACAGCAGGCAGTATCTGGTGAAACAACAGGGGAATCTCTTCAGTTACCAAATATTATGGATTATGCTAAGTCAACATTTAAGGATAAGGTTGCTGATGGTACCGTTCCATATGCAAGCAATATCGATGTCATCTATAACTATATTGAAGGTTCCGATAAATACGATGGTATCTTCTCTGAGACAACTTATACATATAATTCTGAGTGGATGGATGTGTTCCTGGAAGGTGTACCAAATGTTAAGAATGGTACGGTTTCTGTAGATGATTATCTCAAAGAGGTAGAACCTAAGATGCAGGAAGCATTAGATAATGCAATTGAATTACAGAATACATCAACAAATGATTAATTTCGCTAATTAGAAAGACAGGAAGTTTTTAGTAAGCAGGTGGCTTTATGAGCAAAACAAAAAATGTTGTGAAAACACAGCTCTCACCTATGGCTAAAAGAGAGGAGAGATGGGCGTGGCTGTTTATAGCAGCCCCGTTCATCGGATTCCTTCTTTTCATGGCATATCCCATCGGATTTGCATTGTTAGCCAGTGGGAGTAAATGGACAGGCGTCAATTCTTTGATTGGAAACCTGTGTGGATTTGAAAATTTCATTGATATTCTTACAGATCCAAAATTCTGGAAATCCATGTTGACAACAATTATATATATGATTGGAATTCCACTTGGTATGATTTTCGGCTTATTGATTGCAATGGGTATGAATCGTAATCTGCCAGGTAAAAGAATCATGACAACAATGTATTACGTGCCGGTTGTCTCTTCCCTTGTAGCGGTAGCAATACTTTGGGCATGGGTTTTCAATTTTGATTATGGTTTATTGAATACGATTATTAAGTTCTTGACCGGACATCATGGACCAAACTGGTTAGGTGATGAAGTCTGGGTTAAAGTGGCTATGATTATTTTTATGACCTGGAAAGGACTGGGAACTTCGATTATCCTGTATCTAGCAGGTCTTCAGAATGTCCCAAAGGATTATTATGAGGCAGCTGAAATTGATGGTGCGACGGGATGGGAGAAGTTCCGTTTCATTACATTACCTCTGATTTCACCAGTGACTTTCTATATCCTGATTACGTCCTTGATTGGTGGTTTCCAGGTATTTGTAGAAGTGCAGGTTATGACAACAAACGGTGGTACGAATTACAGTGCGGCAACCATTGTTTATTATCTGTATGACAAGGCATTCTCGAATGGACAGCTGGGATATGGATGTGCGGTTGCAGTCATTCTTGCAATTATCATCTTTATCATTACCGCTATCAATTTCAAGTACCAGGATAAATGGGTTGTAACGGATTAGGGGGACATCTATGAGTACGATTATGACAAAAGAGAAAGAAGTATTAGAAGAAAAGGAAATGAACCGCAAGAAGGTAAAAGTACAGAGCAAACGTAGAAAATCTACGCGGGAGAAGGTAGTGGATGTCATTGTCTTTGTACTGTTATTAGCCGGTGCATTGATTATGCTTTTCCCACTCATCTATATGATTTTATGTTCCTTTATGACGAAGAATCAGATTTTATCCGGTTCATTAACATTAATTCCGGATCCTGTGTTAATTGGTAAATATTCAGAAGTGCTGAGCAAGGGATCTTTCTTCAATGGTATCTTAAATACAGTGAAAGTTGAAATTCCCGTTCTTTTAATTGGTGGTTTTACCTCCTCACTCTCTGCATTTGCATTTGCAAAGATGAACTTCCGAGGAAAGAACGGGTTATTCCTGGCTTTACTTGCTACGATTATGATTCCATTTGCAGTTGTAATGATTCCGCAGTATGTATTATTTACAAAGCTTGGCTGGACAAACTCGCTCCTTCCATTGATTATTCCTGGATGTTTCGGAAATGTTAGTATGATTTTCTTCCTCCGACAGAATCTTTACAGTATTCCAAATGATTTGATGGATGCTGCAAAGCTGGATGGATGTGGATATTTCAGAACATATTGGATGATTTTCCTCCCACTTATGAAGGGTGCACTTGGAACACAGTTAGTACTCTGGTTTATGGGAATCTGGAACGATTATCTGGCGCCAACAATTTTCCTTCGTAGCGAAAAACTATGGACGCTCCAGGTTGTAATTCGTTCATTTAACTCGTATTATGCAATTCAAAGTGATTATGCTTTGATTATGGCAGCTTCAGTAATTGCTATGGTTCCTACATTGCTTTTGTTCTTTATTTTCCAGAGAGTAATTGTAGAATCTATCGCAATCAGCGGCATTAAGTAATGATAAAAGGTAGTGGATATGAAAGATAATGTTGTGATTCGATTTTTAAATAAGGTAGCAGATCTGGTGGTGCTGAATCTATTATTTGTTTTATGTTCACTGCCGATTATAACAATAGGTGCATCTATGACTGCAATGATAGCGGTTTCCCTTAGGTCAGTAGAGTATGGGGATGGATATGTTGTTAAAAGTTTCTTTCACAGCTTTAAGGAATCATTTAAACAAGCAACCGAAGCCTGGATTGTCAACCTCCTATTATTTGTGATGGTATTCTTGGATGTTCAATTCTGGTCTAAGCTTATTATCCAAAATTTTATGACAAAAACAATGCTTGTGTTTAGCATTGGGCTTGGGTTGTTTGTTATGATGATTTTCCTTTGGGTTTATCCTGTAATTTCTAGAACAAGCGGAACGCTCTTTGAACAATTTAAGAATGCAGCGGCTATGGCGATAGGATATTTCTTTCCGTATACCATTGCTTGTATTCTGGTGGTTGTGTTGATTGGTTTGATGGCGTATGTGAATTTAGGATTTGCATTGTCGATGTTTGTAATCGGTTTTGCAGTGGTTTCCTATGTTTTGGCGTTTTTCTACAATCGAGTGTTTGAGAAGCATATGTAAAGCATATGAAGCATTTGCTAATGTATAAATTAATAGATATGGATGTTACGCAGGAAGAGTAAGATTATATAAAAGACTAGATGCTTTGAAAAAGAAGTAACTAGTCTTTTTTTGACTGGTGATTGGTGAGAGTAAAGAGTCATAAAGTGAAATTTTGGATAGAAAAATGTAATTCATTCCTTTTTTGGTACAGTTACTTCCGAAAAACAAATTTTAATAGAGATGAGGTTATAATATTTGATAGTGGATGTTTAAGTTGCAATGTAGGGTGATAGAGTTGGAAAATGGGAAGTATTGTATTTTATATTTGAATGAGAAAAAAGAACATCCTTCTTATATTAAGGAAGGATGTTTTTTGTTTACTTGTCATTTTTGAATCTGCTTGGTATAATTTAACGTCGGCGAATGCCGTAAGTTACAAGAAGATGAGATAGATTTTATAGGATAGATAATATGAAAGAATTGATGACAACACTGGAGAGATATGAGGATTTATCTAAGTTACTTTTATCTGGTGTAGATAATATTGTTATCTCTTTAGAGGGGCTTAGTAGTACCGTAGCCCAGAAATTAAGTAAAGAAGAATTGGAAATGTTACTTCGCGATGTGAAGTTACATAATGAAAATATTGATGATGCAGATGAAATGCGCACTGTGAAGATTAGCATTCGTGCGAATCAGACATTCCATGAAGGAATGTTAAAGGATGCAGAAGCTTGGATGCAGTATCTTAGCGAGAGAAAATCTGAGTTTGCGGCGATTTTATTTGCGGATCCATCGCTCTTTTATCTTGCTAAGAAGAGTCAGATGGTAGAGAAGATGATTTACGATCCTGAGACGCTTATGACATCCATTAATGATGCAACCTGGTGGATTCAGCATGGTGTGCAGGGGATTGCAATTTCTCCGCTTCTCACACTACAGGAGACAGATGAAATTGCATCTGAGGTAGAGAAGGCAATTGTTACAGTGCATGGAAGAACCATGATGGCACGTTCTTATCGAAAACTCTTAACGGCTTATCAGGAGACGTATGAACTTGAGGATAACGTGGTTGAGAATAAGAATCTTTACCTTATTGAAAAGACAAGAGACGGTCAGATGCCGGTTTATGAGGATGAAACAGGTACTCTGATTTATAGCGAGAATGTTTTGGATTCCTTCAATTTTATTGAGAAGATTTTAGAGAGTAATCCAATGGGGCTTTTAGTCGAAGGAAGTTATATTCCGCTCGAGGAGCAACTTCAGGCAATTCATGCCTATAGAAGAATCTTGAATGGTGAAAATCCACTTGAGGTTGGAAAGGAGTACAGAGAGCAGTTCGGTGCAGAACCGCTTGATTCAGGATATTATGAACAAAAAACTGTCAAATAGAAAAATCAATATGAAGCCGGAATTGCTTGCTCCTGCAGGTGATTTGGCACGTGCCAAGGTTGCGATTAACTATGGAGCAGACGCAGTATATCTCGGTGGTATGTCATTTTCATTGAGAAGTCATGCTTCCAATTTCACAATGGATGATATTCGTGAGGCTTGTAAGTATGCGGATGCACATGGTGCGAATATCCATGTTACGGTAAATATTATCCCTCACAATGAGGATTTTGAAGGATTAGAGCAGTATCTTAAAGACCTTGAAGATGCCGGTGTTACTGCGATTATTACAGCCAGTGTATATATTATGGAAATGGCGAAGCGCGTAGCACCGAAACTTGAGGTTCATTGCAGTACACAGATGTCTGTTACAAATTCCATGACGGCGCAGATGCTTGTAGATGAAAATCACGTGGATAGAGTTGTTTTGGCACGCGAATGTTCTATGGAGGAAGCTGCAGAGATTACAGCTAAGTGTCCGGTAGAGACGGAGGCATTTATTCACGGCGGAATGTGCGTTAACATTTCCGGAAGATGTACCCTTAGTAACCGTATGACCCTTCGTGACGCAAATAGAGGTGGCTGCGCGCAGTCTTGTCGTTGGCAGTATCATCTTATGGATGGTGAGCGTGAACTCAGTACAGAAGAAAATCTCTTTACCCTTGGTTCTAAGGATATGATGGCCGGATACCAGATTAAGGAACTTATGGAAGCCGGTGTGGCATCTCTTAAAATCGAAGGGCGAATGAAGTCTGAATACTATGTGGCATCTGTTGTTTCGGGATATCGTCACTTGATTGATGAGCTTTATGATTGTGATGGTGAAATGTCGGATGAACGTATGGAGTATCATATTAATGAGATAACAAAGGGGGCAAATCGTGAGATCTGTCCCGGTTTTTACCCAAAACGTGCGGATAAGGATACCATTATTTTCCATGAGTATTCCAACAATACAGTGAATCATGATTTCCTGGGCACCGTTGTGGACTATGATGGTGATTCGAAGATTGCACACGTTCAGGTTCGAAATGTTATCCAGGTGGGTGACCGCGTTGAGGCGCTTATGCCGGGTAAGCCAAATGAAGAATATGATGTCCTTTGGATGAAGAATGCAGAGGATGAGAATCTTGAGCGAGCTAATAAGCCTATGGACATTATTACAATGGAGATTCCGTTTGAGGTAAACCCTAAGGATATTCTTCGTAGATTAAGTTAGATGAAGGAAATGAGTAAGCATTGAATCAGTTAGAAGCATACTATAATAAATTTAATGAAGAAAAACGATTGAATTCAAGACATGGTCAGGTAGAGTTTTTTGTTACGATGCATTATCTGAATCAGTATTTGGATGCGTTACTGCAGCAGGGGAAGCAGAAGTCGGAAATCAAAATATTAGATGTAGGTGCAGGTACTGGTCGATATGCGATTCCTTTATCAGAGGAAGGGTATGATGTTACTGCTGTGGAGCCGGTTCACCATAACCTGGGGCGTATTAGGAAAAACGGACCCAAAGTAAAGGTGTTTGAAGGGCGGGCAGAAAAGCTGAAACGCATAGAGGATGAAGCATACGATATCGTGCTGTTTTTCGGACCAATGTATCATCTCAAGGATATGGACGACAGAAAGCAGGCAATGATGGAAGCAAAGCGTGTGCTGAAGCCGGGTGGACATCTCTTTATCAGCTATATTATGAATGAATATAGTGTGCTGATGTATGGATTCAAGGATCATCATATCAAGGAGGCTGTCCAGACGGGAATGATAGATGAATCATTTCATTGTACAGACAGTGCGAACCCCCTCTATGATTATGCGCGTCTGGAAGATATTTATGCACTCAGCGATTATGCAGGCCTAAAAAGAGAGAAAATTCTCTCTCAGGACGGACCGGCAAATCATATGCGACCGGTGTTAAACGCAATGGATGAAGAAGAGTTTGCGTTATTTATGAAATACCAGCTGTCTGTATGTGAACGTCCTGAATTATTGGGAGCCGGATGTCATACATTGGACATTTTGAGGAAATAATGACCATTTTCATTCCGGATTGAAAGAAGTATTTGCAAATCTTCTCATTTGCAGTAATATAAAGTAGTAACTGAATATGAAAC
Organism: Lachnospiraceae bacterium; assembly: GCA_017392525.1. Classification (GTDB taxonomy): domain Bacteria; phylum Bacillota; class Clostridia; order Lachnospirales; family Lachnospiraceae; genus FD2005. The sequence continues at coordinate 45,526 of JAFOVD010000046.1, read as the reverse complement.
GGGAGCTTGTAGACAGGCTGAGAGGAAAGTGTGACTTTCGACCGAGAACCTGATTTGGATAATGCCAACGTAGGGACGCCAATATAATAGATCATTGGAGAGTTTCATTGAAGAATATTATGCGGAAGCTATTTGAGAAATCAGGTAGCTTCCGCTTTTTTTGTTTCGAAGAGGAGGGACAATGGAATTCAACAGTGAACTATATTTCATCACAGACAGTACAGGATATGAACTGGAAGAGTTCTTGGCAAGAGTCGAAGATGCATTGAAGGGTGGCGTCACAATGTTGCAACTTCGAGAAAAGCAGAAAACTACAAGAGCGTATATGGAACTGGCAGGGAAGGTACATCAAATCTGCAGAGATTATAAGGTTCCTTTGATTATTGACGATCGGGTAGATGTAATGCTTGCAATAGGTGCAGAGGGAGTGCATCTTGGTGCGGAGGATATGCCGCTTTGGATTGCACGTAAATTAATTGGACCGGATAAGATTTTAGGTGCAACAGCAAAGACTGTGGAAGCAGCCAAGAGTGCGTATGAAGCAGGGGCGGATTATCTGGGTGTTGGCGCAATATTTCCAACAACGACAAAGGTAAAGACGGTACTTACATCCCTTGAGACATTGGATGCGATTTGTAAAGCGGTGCCGATTCCGGTCAACGCAATTGGAGGCTTACATGCAGAAAATCTGGATGTGTTAAATGGCATAGACATCGCTGGTGTCTGCGCGGTATCAGGGATTATGCATGCGGAGTCACCGCGAAAAGCAGCAGAGAAAATGAGAAAGAGATTTAGGGGGTTAAAAAATGAAACATCTGAATATTTTGAAATTGGTAACCATGGCAATGTTTGTAGCAATTGGCGTAGTAATTTCACCGATTCTTCGTATCGAAGGTATGTGTCCGATGGCGCATCTTATTAATATTACGGCGGCGGTATTTCTAGGTCCCTTAGATGCCTTTTTGATTGCACTTATGATTGGAATTATCCGTATGATTACCATGGGAATTCCGCCACTTGCACTTACGGGAGCGGTATTTGGAGCAACCCTTTCAGGTATTTTATATAAGTTGTCCAAAGGGAAAATCTGGGCGGCTGTAATTGGAGAAATCATAGGAACAGGAATTATTGGAGCCATTGTTTCATATCCGGTAATGGCAATTCTATGGGGAAGAAATGATTTGACATGGTTTTTCTATGTGCCATCTTTCATATGCGGAACGTTGATTGGCGGAAGTATCGCTTTTGTATTTCTATATCAACTGCAAAGAGCCGGAGTGTTAAAGGATATTCAACGAAAATTACGAGGTGAAGAGGCAGAATGTGTAAAGCAAGGAGAAAGGGTACAAGAAACGACAGAAAGCCTTTGATACACTGTATTACAAACCCAATTGCCATGAATCAGTCTGCCAATGCAGTGCTTGCAATGGGGGCAAGGCCGATTATGGCGGAGCATCCATTGGAAGTGGAGGAAATCACAGAGACTGCAGACGCATTGCTTCTGAATCTTGGAAATATAACGGATGTGAGGAGGGAGGCAATGAAGAAATCCATTGTCACAGCGAATCATAAGGGGATTCCGGTGGTTCTTGATATGGTTGGGATAGCATGCTCAAAACTGAGAAGAGAGTTTGTCATTTTCTTATTAAAGAATAACCGGGTGGATGTGATAAAGGGAAATTATTCTGAGATTTTATCCCTTTATTCTTCAGACTACAGAACGGATGGAGTAGACGTTGGATTTATAGCTCCGGAGATAAATTTATCAGAGTGTATGAAGGAACTGGCAGCGAAACACAAATCGATAGTACTGGCAACCGGTGAGAGGGATTTGATTGTTGATAAGGAACCGGGAAAGGACTATATCGTAGAAGGCGGATGCAGGCAACTTGGCGAAATTACTGGAACCGGCTGTATGCTGGGGGCTATTATCGCTACGGAACTTGCCTTTCGAAAAGAAGCGGAACAAGAGGCAGATATCGTGTACCATGCATGTAAGTATTTCAAGCAATGCGGAGAAGCAGCAGAAAGTCCGTCTCGTTCTGGAACATTTTTTGTGAATCTTATGGATGAACTTGGTTCGCTAAAATAAAGGCTCTGTAAAGAGCCTTTTTTCTTGCATCTTTATTGCGTAAATGCTATGATACAGTAGTCTTAAAATGACAATTTAATAGAGAAGTGATAGGTGCCCTATGTACAATGGTTGGTGTTTAATAGACCAGTGAGTGTGCAATAGGGTTAAAAGGGAAACAGGTGAAAGACCTGTACGATCTCGTCACTGTGATGTGGAGTCTGCTATAAGTAGCAAGCATTGGTCACTGGGGTAGTTCTAACTCTGGGAAGACAATAGCAGACGGTGAAGCTAAGTCAGGAAACCTGCCTAGATACTGGTACATATGATCACGAGGAATTGGTCGTGCCGTAAGAAGGGAATTTTGAGGAATAGATTCCCTTTGTTTTGTGTGCCTGCTATCAATCGATACGGGCATTTTTTAGTTTACAGATTTTTTAGTGAAGGAGAGAAAGACATGAAGAAGAAAATTCTGGCAACTATGTTAGTTGCAATGCTTGCATTTTCTGTTGTTGGATGCAAAGGCACAGATAAGACAGCAGATGATTCTACAGAATCAAAAACAGTTGATGCTGATCAGGAGGCTGCAGATAAGGTGGCGGATCTGATTGATGCTATCTATGTTCAGGACTGGGCAGAAGATACCGAGGAAAAATGTAAAGCGGCAAAAGAGGCATGGGATGCATTGACTGATGAACAGAAAGAATTAGTAGAGGGCGAGCATGCAGATCCTGATTATTTCGGAGCAGATACAGGAGATGCATCTTTAGATAACCCATTAAATGGTGATGATATTGGTGAAAATGAAATTCTGGTTGTAAGTTTTGGTACATCCTTTAATGAAAGCCGAGCAGAAGATATCGGCGGAATTGAAAGTGCTGTTCAGGAAGCTTATCCGGATTATTCTGTAAGAAGAGCTTTTACATCTCAGATTATTATCAATCACGTTTTCGCACGTGATGGGGAACAGATTGACAATGTAGAACAGGCACTGGATCGTGCAGTTGATAATGGTGTTAAGAATCTTGTTGTACAGCCTACACACTTGATGCAGGGTGCAGAATACGATTCAATGGTTGCTTCTGTTAATGAATATGCGGATAAATTTGAGTCTGTTGAAATTGCAGAACCATTACTTGGTGAAGTTGGCGCAACCGTAACAGATACAAATGCAGATAAGGAAACAGTTGCAAAGAGCATTACATCAGAAGCTGTATCTACATCAGGATATGAATCTCTTGAGGCAGCGAAAGAAGATGGCGTTGCATATGTATTTATGGGACATGGAACATCTCATACAGCCAAGGTAACATACTTGCAGATGCAGACACAGATGCAGGAACTTGGCTATGACAATGTTTGGATTGGTACTGTAGAAGGAGAGCCGGAGGAAACTGCTTGCGAAAATATTATTCAGAAAGTGAAAGATGCAGGATACAAGAAGGTTGTACTTCGTCCACTTATGGTAGTTGCCGGAGATCACGCCAATAATGATATGGCCGGATCAGATGAAGATTCTTGGGCAAGCCAGTTCAATGCAGCAGATAGCTTCGATTCTGTCGATTGCCAGATTCAGGGCTTAGGACGTATCGACGCAGTTCAGCAGTTATATGTAAGTCATATTTCTCAAGTTATGAATAAATAATATATTATAGAGCTATAGGAGTAATACATGAAGAAGAAATTATTAAGTTTATACCTTGTCCTTATGATGTTAGCGGTTTTCACAGCCTGTGGAAATGCCAACTCAGAAAAGAAGACAGAAGATACAACCCAGGAGGAGACAACATCTACACTTGGATTGGAAGATGGCACATATACAGTTGATTTCACAACAGATTCAACTATGTTCCATGTAAATGATGCCTATGATGGCAAGGCAACACTTACAGTTGAAGACGGTCAGGGAACAGTCCATATAGTTCTTGTTTCCAAGAATATTGTAAACCTGTTTTTGGGAACAGCAGAGGATGCCCAGAAGGATGGGGCAGAACTTTTAGAACCTACTGTAGAGTCTGTTACATCTGCAGATGGTCTGACAGAGGAAGTAAATGCATTTGATGTTCCGGTACCTCAGCTTGATGAAGAATTTGACCTTGCTTTAATCGGTACAAAGGGAACTTGGTATGACCACAAAGTCAGCGTTTCCAACCCGGTAGCGTCAGATGGTGCTACAACAACTTCTACTGAGACTACTGATGAATATGCTGAAGGTGATTACACAGTAGAGGTTGCACTTGAAGGCGGTTCAGGGCGTGCGTCCATTACATCTCCTGCACCGGTTACGGTTTCTAATGACGGTACTTACATTGTAACAATTGAGTGGAGCAGCCCATATTACGACTATATGGTGGTAGATGGCGTGAAGTATGAACCGGTAAATACAGAGGGAAATTCCGTATTTAAGATTCCATTTGCGGATATCTCTGCGCCTGTAACGGTTATTGCTGATACAGTTGCTATGAGCACACCTCATGAGATTGAATATACGTTGAAATTTGACACATCAACAATGAAATAAAAGGAGAACAGCCCGTGGCTTGCCAGGGGCTGTTTTGGTTATTTAGATGAAGAGACTTAAATATGTCAAAGCGGTAGTCTTCTGCCTTATGATAGGATGCATTTCCATGATGATCAGTGGGTGCACCGGAGGAAAAACAGTAGAAGACAAGTCAAATCTAGCACTTGTAGACTCTATGGATTTACAGTATGCGACGCAGTTTTCTGTAGATTATTATGAGGACAATTATGTTCATATTCACATTGCGGATGATAGAGATTATGTGCTGGTTCCGACAGGAGAAAAAGAGAATAACCTTGGGTATTCCGATGTAACTTATATCCATGAGGATGAGATGAAGCAAAGTATCTATCTGGCTGCGTCTTCAGCAATGGATTTATTTCTTCAATTGAATCAGTTGGACGTGATTAAGACCTGTAGTACTACAGCGGATGACTATAGCATGGATGAAGTAAAGACTGCGATTTCGGATGGTAAAATCATTTATGTCGGGAAATACAGCGCCCCGGATTATGAGACATTACTGGCTGAAGATACAGGGCTTGCAATAGAATCAACCATGATTTACCATTCCCCGAAGATTCAGGAGGAACTGGAGAATATCGGAATTCCGGTTTTGATTGAGCGTTCCAGCTATGAAGAGACACCCTTGGGACGCTTAGAATGGATTAAGCTTTATGGTGTGTTACTTGGTTGTGAGGAGGAAGCAACTTCGTATTTTGACACGCAGGTAACCAAGGTGGAAGCGTTGTCAGAGGAACTTGGCAGGCAGACACAGGAGAATACCTTGTCGGTGGCTTTCTTTTATATTTCTTCCAATGGATATGTGAATATTCGAAAACCCGGGGATTATCTAAGTAAGATGATTGAAACTGCCGGTGGGAAATATGCATTTTCAGAATTGGAACTTGATGAGGAAAACGCGCTATCCACTGTGAATATTAATTGGGAAGATTTCTACAAAGAGGCGAAAGATGCAGATATTCTCATCTACAATGGTACCATTGACGGTGGGGTTTCATCTATTTCGCAGCTGGAAGAGAAAAATGCGCTGTTCTCTGATTTTAAGGCGGTTAAATCAGGGGAGGTATACTGCACAAATATGAATATGTTTCAGGAAAGCAGCAAGATAGCTGATATTATCCGGGATTTTCACAGTGTGGTGACCGGTGATACAGATAACCTACAGTATCTTAAGAAACTGGAGTAGTTACAATGGAGGACATTTATGACAAAACGATGCACCATACTTTTTGGATTGGAGATTGTACTGATCTTCATATTAATTATGGTAAATATGAATACCGGAAGTACGGATGTCTCTTTGCCGGAGGTGTTCTCCATACTTATTTCTGGAGGCAAGGGAGATGTGAGTAGTACTATCATTTTGGATATCCGTATGCCGCGTATGATTGCCGCTTTTGTTCTGGGGGGTGCACTGGCGTTGTCCGGATATTTGCTGCAGTCATTTTTCCATAATCCAATCGCCGGTCCTTATGTGCTTGGTATTTCATCCGGTGCAAAACTAGTGGTTGCACTGCTTATGGTGGCAGCGGTGAAATACGGTATGGTTTTAAGTTCTGTTTCAATGATTATAGCGGCACTTGCAGGTTCATTTCTGGCTACTGCTTTTGTAATCATGGTTGCAAAGAGAGTTCATAATATGTCGATACTGATTGTCTGCGGTGTCATGATCGGATATATCTGTTCCGCTGTAACTGAGCTAGTAGTATCCTTTGCCAGTGATTCGAATATTGTGAATCTACACACCTGGTCCCTGGGATCATTTTCTTCTATTTCCTGGAGTCAGGTACATACCTTTATTCCGGTGGTTATAGTCGGATTACTGGCTTCTGTTTTATTGTCAAAGAGAATAGAGGCGTTTTTATACGGTGAGCAGTATGCTATTTCGCTTGGCATAAATGTGAGAGTGTTTCGCGTGATTTTAATCGGGGTATCAAGTTTATTATCAGCGACAGTAACTGCATTTGCAGGTCCGATTTCCTTTGTGGGGATTGCCGTGCCGCATATTATACGAAGTACCTATAAGACATCAAAACCTTTGGTAATAATGCTTGCTTCCTTTCTTGGTGGAGGAGCATTTTGTCTGTTTTGCGATTTGCTGGCGCGTTATCTGTTTGCACCGACGGAGCTCAGTATCAGTACGATTACAGCCATTTTCGGTGCTCCGATTGTAATATCGCTTATGATTAAGAGAAAGAGAGGCTAAATCTGGTGGAAATACGTACAAGTGGATTATCGGTGGGATATCATAAGACACCATTGATTTCCGATATTTGTCTCTCAGTAAAACAGGGAGAGATTGTTGCATTGATTGGTCCCAATGGTGCCGGTAAATCTACAATTTTAAAGACTCTTTCCGGGATGTTAGAACCGATAGATGGGGAAATCTATATTGATGACAGGGAAATCAGAAGTATTCCAAGGAATCAACGGGCAAAGTGGATTTCTGTTATGATGACCGGACGTCATGAGACGGAGTATACAACCTGTTATGAAGTGGTTTCTGTGGGGCGTTATCAGTTTACCGGAATAATGGGAACACTTAACGCCAAGGATCATAGAGCGATTTGCGAAGCCCTGGAATTGGTTGGAGCCTATGAATTGAGAGACCGTGATTTCAACAAAATCAGTGATGGCCAGAAGCAACGAGTTTTACTGGCCAGAGCACTTGTCCAGGAACCTACGATTTTGATTCTGGATGAACCCACAAGTTTCTTGGATATTGGTTATAAAATTGAGTTTGTGGAGACGCTTAAGAAACTGGTTAAGGAAAAGCAGATAGGTGTCTTACTCTCTATGCATGAGCTGGAACTGGTTAGAAATATTGCCGACCGGGTGATTTGTATAAATGATCATGGTCAGGTGGATTGTATAGGACCGGTTTGTGAAGTGTTTCAGACGGATTATATTGAGAAATTATTTCACATGGCTCCCGGAAGCTTTCAGAGAATCTATAGTGACATAAATCCGAAGAAAGAAAAAGCGCAGACAATTAAGAAAAGTGTTAATTCAAAGACACGATTTCTAATGGTACAAGGCACCATGTCTTCCGCTGGAAAATCTCTTGTTGCTGCCGGGTTATGCCGTATTTTCAAGCAGGATGGCTACCGTGTGGTTCCTTTTAAGTCGCAAAATATGGCGTTAAATTCATATATTACAGAGGATGGTTTGGAAATGGGCCGGGCGCAGGTTATGCAGGCGGAAGCCGCCGGCGTGAAACCTTCTGTCTACATGAATCCGATTCTTCTGAAACCCACAGATGACTGTGGCTCGCAAGTGATTGTGAATGGTAAGGTAATTGGAAATATGCCTGCGCGGGAGTATTTCCAATATAAAACGAAACTGATTCCGGATATCCTGCAGGCTGTAGAGAGACTGGAAGAAGAGGCGGATATTATCGTAATTGAAGGAGCAGGTTCTCCGGCAGAAATCAATCTCAAGCAGAATGATATTGTAAATATGGGAATGGCGAAACTTGTGGATGCTCCGGTGGTGCTTGTGGGAGATATTGACCGCGGTGGTGTATTCGCTCAGCTTTTGGGCACATTGGAATTATTAGAACCTGATGAGAGAGCACGGGTAAAGGGATTAATTATCAATAAATTCCGTGGAGACAAGACGATTTTGGATCCGGGCATAAGGATGCTCGAGGAACGAGGCGATATTCCGGTGGCGGGTGTCATCCCGTATATGAATCTTCATCTGGAGGATGAGGATTCTCTCACAGAACGGTTTATGCGAAGAGCACGGGGAGAATTGGACATCTGTATTGTTAGACTGCCTCATATCTCCAATTTTACGGACTTTGATATATTTGAGCAGATTCCGGAAGTAGCATTGAATTATATCCGTTCGGCGGATGAAATCCAGGAGGCAGACCTTCTGATTCTGCCGGGAAGCAAGAATACTCTGTCGGATATGAAGTGGTTGAAAGAATCCGGTATGGAGACTGCAATCCTAAAATATGCTGCTAAAGGAAAGCCAATCATAGGAATCTGTGGTGGTTATCAGATGATGGGCGAGAGAATCTGTGATCCCTATGGTGTGGAGAGCGGTGGTGAGATTGCCGGTCTTGGATTACTTCCGATGGAAACTGTAATGGAAGAGAAGAAGCATCGCAGACAGGTACAGGGACAGATTGGCGAAGTGAAAGGACTTTTTTCCGGTCTTAGCGGGCTGTCCTATGAAGGGTATGAGATTCATATGGGGGTAACCAAACCTCTGGAAAAGCAAAACCTCATGGAATTTACTCAGGAGCAAACGGGATATGCCATGGGAAATCTCTATGGAACATATATTCATGGTTTTTTTGACAGCCAAAGAATCCTACAGGAAGTTGTACGAGGCATTGCCGACGCAAAGGGAACGAACCTCAATCTGGATGAGGTGATCAACTACAGGGATTTGAAAGAACGGGAATACGACAAGCTTGCGGATACTATGCGTAAGCATATGAATATACAGGGAATCTATGGAATGATGGGATTAGATTATGACGAAGCAGGAACTGTTACATCTAAAAATTGATCCGGTGGATGATGAAATCTATCAGAAAGTGAAAACTAATTGGGATGCACACTCCAAGCCCATAGACGGTTTTGGAGATTTTGAGGAAGCAATCTGTAGAATTGCTGCGGCTACAAGAAGCGAAGAGATTGATCTGAGCCGCCGTGGGGCAATTATAATGATTGCGGATAACGGAATTGTCGAAGAGGGAATCTCCCAGAGCGGTAAGGAGATTACCAGGAGTGTGGCAGGTAATCTGGGAGATGGAATCAGTACTGTTTCCAAACTTGGAGCCGGTGCCGGAGTGGATATTATACCGGTGGATATAGGTATCGATTGTGAGGAGACAATTCCCGGAGTTATTGACGCGAAGGTGCGCCCCGGGACCAACAATTTTCTGAAAGAAAAGGCCATGACAGAAGCGGAAATGCTGCAGGCAATTTCCTATGGAATAGAGCTGGTTGGCGACTTAAGAGGCCGGGGTTACAGAATTTTGGCCACCGGTGAAATGGGAATTGGAAATACAACCACATCCACAGCACTGTTATGTGCATTGCTGGATCAAGACCCGAAGACAGTAACCGGACGCGGAGCAGGTTTGTCAGATCAGGGACTTCTGCATAAGCAGGAGGTGATCCGATTGGGGCTGGAGCGTTACAAAGATACATTTCTCTCTTGTCGAAATAGAGGGGAAGAGGCTTTGGAAGTCTTGAATTGCATAGGGGGACTGGATATAGCCGGACTCGTAGGAATCTATCTTGGCGGTGCAATACATCATATTCCGATTATTATAGATGGACTTATCAGTTCCGTTGCAGCTCTTATAGCGGAGAGAATCTGTCCCGGTACAAAATCTTATATGCTTGCCAGTCACAAGGGCCGGGAAGGCGGCAATGCCCTAGTTCTAAAGGAACTTGGATTGCCCTATTACATCCTGGGAGATATGGCACTTGGCGAGGGAACGGGAGCAGTTCTTCTGTTTTCGCTGTTAGATACGATTCTTTATTATTACAAGAATGGTTCAACATTTACAAAAACAAAAATTGAGGCATACAAGAGGTTTTAATATGGTGACATTGATTATCGGTGTTCCGGATAGTGGAAAATCCATCCTGGCGGAGGGCCTTGCAGTAAAATACGCCGGAGAACATAGGAAATACTACATTGCAACAATGGTTGCGTTTGATGAAAAGGGACGTAATCGTATTGAGAAACATCGTAATCTGCGAAAAGGAAAAGGGTTTTATACTTTGGAATGCCCGGTGGATGTACATTCGGTTACAGATAGTATTGAAGGTGACGCCACGGTGTTGTTAGAGTGTATGTCAAATCTGATTGGAAATGAAATCTACGCAGAGAAGAACCGGGGAAAAAGTTCTCAAGAATTGCAGGAAGAGATTTTGACAGAAATCAGGAAACTGAGGGACGGCTGTGAGAATCTTGTAATTGTAACCAATGAATTCCCATTACAGGATTCGACATATGACAATGAGACAAGATACTATGTATCTATGATTCACGAAATAAACCTGGGATTACGAGAATTGTCCCAAGAGATTTACGAGTATACAGAAGGAGAATGGATACGTCATGAAATACATTAGAAGCATGATTGTAGCGTTTTCTCTCTATTCCAAGGTGCCAATGCCGGTCTTTGAATGGAGAGAAGAAGATTTGAAACACAATCTGGTGTTCTTACCCTGGGTAGGAGCGCTGATAGGAGTGATTGTCTATGGAATCAGCTTTCTTTTTGATGAAATGCAGATTCCGCTGATTTTTGTGACGGCAATTTACTCACTGGTGCCACTTGTTATAACCGGTGGATTTCATATGGATGGATTTATGGATGTTCAGGATGCATTGAAGTCCTACGGTTCAAGGGAAGAAAAACTGACTATACTGAAAGATCCGCATATAGGCGCTTTTGCAGTTATTCAGCTATTGATTTATTGTCTGGTATGGGCAGCGGGCATTTCTCTGGTAGTGGTGTCCAGTAGATATCATATTGTATTTTATGCCCTGAGTTTCTTTGTGGTGAGATGCGCTTGCGGCATTATTTCGCATATTATTCCCAATGCCAAGAAGGAAGGTATGCTTCACATGGAAACAGAATATATGGAATATAGAGATCTGGTGTGCTTGTTTGTTCAGCTGATTATCGGTTTATCAATCATGATTTATATCAATGTATTGGTGGGACTCTGTTGTGTGGCAGGACTTGCGGTTTTTAATCTGTATTTTTGCAAATTGTGTCTGCGTGAATTTGGTGGAGTGACAGGTGACACTTCCGGATACTATATCGTGGTAGCGGAACTGATTCTACTACTTTGCATCGGAGCTTGCGGTTATTTTGGCATTTAGTTTAGGGGGAGTATTTATGAAAAGACAAATGACAGTGTATTTACTGCGACACGGGAAAACCCCCGGAAATTCCAGAAGAGCGTATGTAGGTCGTGCCTCAGACGAGAGTTTAAGTGAGGATGGGATCCGGGAATTAAAGAGAATTCGAGTAGAAAAAAGAAGTGAGATTCTAAGACTGTATGAGCGGATTCTTGAGAAGCGTTGCAAGTACTGCGTGTCGCCGATGAAACGTTGTATTGAAACGGGAGAAATATTATTTCCCAAGATTACGCCGGTAGTATTACCCGGACTGGAAGAGATGGACTTTGGCATTTTTGAGGGTAAGAACTATAAGGAGTTGGATAACTGTGGGGAGTATCAGAGCTGGATCGATTCAGGAGGAAGTGAAAAGATTCCAAAAGGGGAATCAAGAGAAGATTTTATTGTCCGCACCATGGAAACATTTTGTGGGGCAGTTAGAAGCTGTAGTGCGGGGGAGATGATTATTGTTTGTCATGGTGGAAGTATCATGGCGATATTAAGCAGTCTGAGACTGGGTGAATATTTCAGTTTTCAGATTGGAAATGGTGAAGGTTATAGAATCGAGATAGAGATAGAAGAGGATAAGATTCATGGGATATCATATGAGCGCCTTTTTGCTGGGTTACATACTTGATCTTCTGATTGGAGATCCCTGGAACATTCCCCATCCAATTCGTTGGATTGGAAGATTGATTCACAGGTTGGATGAGGATTTCTTAAATCCGAAACTGAAGGAGTCTCTGAATGGGCAGATTGAGAGGAACTCAAAACAAGAGAGAAGACTGGGCCTCTTAACAGTGCTGGTGGTTTTATGTGTGACGAGTACCTTAACTGCAGTGGTTATAGTGGGCGGTTATTGTCTGCACCCTGTATTCGGGGTGCTGGTAGAAGCGGTTTTGACCTGTTATATTCTGGCGGCACGCTCTCTTGAGAAAGAGAGTATGAAAGTATACGATGCTCTCACAAATGGAACGCTTTCTGAAGCAAGATATGCGGTGTCCATGATTGTTGGGAGAGATACGGCATCTCTGGATGCGTCTGGTGTAACCAGAGCTGCTGTGGAAACCGTTGCTGAGAACACTTCAGATGGAGTGATTGCACCATTAATATACACATGCCTTGGTGGCCCGATTCTTGGAATGACATATAAGGCTGTAAATACGATGGATTCAATGATTGGGTATCATAATGATCGGTACGAGGATTTCGGTTATTTTGCTGCCGGATTGGATGATGTGGTGAACTATCTGCCCTCCAGAATCAGTGGCTTTTTAATGGTTGCGGCTTCATTTTTTATGGGGCGAAACTATAATACGAAAAACGCATGGAAGATTTTTCAAAGGGATCGATATAATCACAAAAGTCCTAATTCGGCACAGACAGAGAGCGCTTGCGCCGGTGCTCTGGGACTTCGTTTGGCAGGGGATGCGAGTTATTTTGGCAAGATTGTACATAAACCATATATCGGGGATGCATTAAAAGACATAGAGCCAAGGGATATTGTAAAGGCCTGTCGGCTAATGTTTGTAACAGAATTTTTGGTAGTGCTGGTATGCATTTCTATTATGTGGGGAATGGCAGTTATTACAATATAAGGATATGGAGTTTTGATGATTCACGGTGGAGATATATATACACAAAAAATTAAACAGGATTTTTCCGTAAATATGAATCCCTATCCGATTCCGGAGAGTGTTCGAGAGTGTTTGATACGAAGCATTTCTAATATGCATCATTATCCGGATCCGATGCAGAGAGAGTTTCGAAGGAAGATAGCGGAAGTTGAGAAGGTGAAGGAATCTCAGGTGGTGGGAGGAAATGGTGCATCTGAGATACTGCTTGCCATAGTGCGCGCCCTGATGCCGAAACAGGCTTTACTGATAAGCCCCGGATTTTATGGATACCGGCATGCTTTACAATCTGTTGGCTGCGAAGTGGGAGAATATCTGTTGCAGGAAGCGGATGGTTTTTTGCTTCGGGAAGATGTGTTGGAATATATTTCAAAGGATATCGATATAGTATTTCTTACGAATCCCAATAACCCCACAGGAAGAAATATAGATAGAGGACTGTTATATAAGATACTGGATCACTGCCGGAGGATGCAGACGGCAGTCGTACTGGATGAATGTTTCCTAAGGATGTCGGATGCGACGGGGAGAGAGAGTATGGGAAATGCAATAGAACAGTATGAGAATCTGTTTATCGTCAATGCATTTACGAAGTTATTCACTCTACCGGGAGTTCGAACGGGGTATCTGATTTCCCGTGAGGAGAATGTTGAAGCGGTGAAAAGACAATTATCAGAATGGAATATGTCTGTTATGTCCCAGGAGGTTTCCACTCATTGTTGCGATATATTACTGGATACGGATTTTGAAGAAAAGTCCCTGGATATGATTCAGACTGAACGGGATTTCCTGAGAAAATCCATGGAGGAAATGGGGATTTGCGTGTATCCCTCAGATACCGGATTTTTATTAATCCATGATAAGGAATATGGCCCAAAGGAAGAAAGCCTGTATCAGAAATTGCTTTCGCAGCAGGTTTTAATCCGGGATTGCAGCAATTTTAACGGACTAAAGCAAGGATATTATCGGATTGCTGTGAAGCAACATGAAGAAAATCTGGAATTAATTCGAAAGATAAGGAAATGTTATGAAGATTGAACATATAGCACCAAGAGAAATCGAAGCCAAGAGCTTTGAAATCATTACAAAAGAATTGGAAGAGAGACAGTTGGTAATTCCAGAAGAGGTTGCATTTCTCGTAAAGAGATGCATCCATACAACGGCGGATTTTGAATATGCCAAGACCATGAGGTTTTCGGATCATGCAATCAGAATCATGGCCAATTTGATTCGGGAAGGAGCGCATATTGTTACGGATACAAATATGGCTTTGTCCGGGATAAACAAACGGGTTCTTGCAGAATATGGCGGGGAAGTGCATTGCTTTATGGCGGATGAAGATGTGGCTAGAGAGGCCAAGGAGCGCGGAGTCACACGTGCGACAGTCAGTATGGAGCGTGCTGCGAAACTGCCCCACAAGGTGATTTTTGCTATTGGAAATGCACCGACGGCGCTTATGAACCTTAGAGAGATGTATGACAGAGGAGAGTTTCGTCCTGAGTTTGTAATAGGTGTGCCGGTAGGATTTGTCAATGTGGTAAATGCCAAGGAGCAGATTATGGAGACAGACATCCCCTATATTATCAATGCAGGGAGAAAGGGCGGAAGTAATGTGGCTGCAGCAATTTGCAATGCTGTTTTATATGAGATGAAGAAGGGGAATCTATGAAATACGGATTTACAACCGGAAGTTGTAGTGCTGCTGCAGCAAAAGCCGCAGCATACATGCTTTTAAGTGGCAAGGAAAAACGATATATTTCCATACAAACACCCAAGGGACTTGTATTTAAACCTGAAATCGTGGATATCAAAAGGTCGGAGAGACAGGTTTCCTGTGCTGTGATGAAGGATGGCGGAGATGATCCGGATGTTACAACGGGTGCATTGATTTACGCAACGGTATCATTTCTTACAGAGACAGAAGGTCAGCATTCCGGAATTGTTCTGGATGGCGGAAACGGTGTTGGGCGTGTAACCAAACCGGGACTGGATCAGCCGGTTGGAAATGCAGCGATAAACTCTGTGCCCCGGCAGATGATAGAAAAAGAGGTCCGGGAAGTGATGGATGTTCTGGATTATAAGGGGGCTATCAAGGTAGTAATCTCTGTGCCGGAGGGAGAGAAGATTGCCGAGAAGACATTTAACTCCAGACTTGGTATTGTTGGTGGAATTTCAATTCTGGGGACTTCCGGAGTGGTGGAACCTATGAGTATGCAGGCACTTCTGGATACTATTCAGGTGGAATTAAAGCAGAAGAAGGCGCTTGGTATGGATAAAATTGTGATAGCTCCGGGAAATTACGGACTGGATTTTATGCGCGAGAGATACGATTATAATTTAGATCTGGCAGTGAAATGTTCGAATTACATTGGGCAAACTCTGGACGCGATAGGAGATCTTGGATTTCGTAAGGTTCTTCTTTGCGGGCATATCGGAAAACTGATTAAGGTTTCCGGTGGAATAATGAATACGCATTCCAAGGAGGCGGATTGCCGGATAGAGCTTATGGTAAATGCCGGATTAAAAATCGGGATGAAGCTGGAGGATTTGCAGAAAATGCAGCAGTGTATATCAACGGATGCTGCATATGAAATTGTGAAGGAGAAGGGCGTAGAAAGAGAATTCATGGATGTTGTAATGGGGAAGATACAGTTTTACCTTGAGAAACGAGCTATGAAACGATTTGATGTGGAGTGTATTGTCTTTTCCAATGAATTTGGTCTGATGGGACAGACGGATGGAGCAGAGGAACTATTATATGAAATCAAACAATGTAGATAAAAGAGAGAATATCCGTGTACATTTTGTTGGTGCCGGATGTGGAGCCAAGGATTTGATTACAGTGAGAGGAGCAAAACTTCTAGAGCAGGCAGATGTTGTGATTTATGCAGGTTCACTGGTCAATCCGGAACTTTTGGAATATTGTCCCGGTGCAGAGGTGCATAATAGCGCATATATGACACTGGAAGAAGTTTTGGATGTGATTTGTCATGCTGTGGAAAACAATAAATCTGTGGTCCGATTGCATACCGGAGATCCCAGCGTCTATGGGGCAATTCGAGAGCAGATGGACGCTCTGGATGAGAGAGGAATCGCTTATGAAACCTGTCCGGGAGTCAGCGCCTGTTTCGGTGCAGCAGCAAGTCTGAATCTGGAATTTACACTTCCGGGGGTATCCCAATCTCTGATTATTACCCGAATGGCCGGAAGAACCGGTGTGCCTGAACTTGAGAGCATTGAGAGTTTTGCATCTCATCAGGCAACTATGGCAATCTATTTAAGCACATCCATGCTTTCGGAATTATCAGAGAGACTTATTCGGGGAGGCTATCAGCCTGATACTCCGGCAGCCATTATATATAAAGCCTCCTGGCCGGAAGAGGAGAAATATATTACAACGGTTTCTAAGCTGGAAGAGACAGGGCGGGAGCATGGTATTACCAAGACTGCTTTGATATTGGTGGGAGATGTAATAGAGACATCCGCCTATGAAGCATCCAGATTGTATGCAGCAGATTTTTCTACAGAGTATAGGGAAGCAAAGAGATGATTATTAGGATTGTAGCATTTACAAAAAAGGGCTGGAAATTGGCAGAAGCGGTAGCAGATGCATTTCCGGAACATATATGGGAAAGAAGAGACAAGGAAGACTTGCGGGAGTGGGTGAAATCCGGTTTTGAACTTCGAGCTCCCATTGTATTTGTAGGGGCAACAGGAATTGCGGTTCGTGCAATTGCACCATTTGTTTCCGACAAATTGCAGGACAGCCCGGTACTGGTTTTGGATGAGATGGGTCAATTTGTGATTCCTCTATTATCAGGACATGTCGGTGGTGCAAATCTCTTGGCCAGGCAGGTAGAAGAGCGACTGGGATTATCCTGTGAAAGGGGAGAGAATCATTACTCCCCAAAAGCTGTGCTTACAACGGCTACGGATGTAAATCACATGTTTTCTGTGGATGTATTTGCAGAACAGAATGGTCTGGAGATTATAAATCGAAGTGGGATAAAAGAGGTTTCAAAAAAGGTTCTGGAGGGGAAACAAATATCTCTGGTTATGGAAGATGATATCGATTTGGAAGACAAGATGCCGGTGGATATTTTGGTTGTTTACAGCGATTCAAAATGGCTTTCCTATGATTTAGAGGATAGAGCTAAAAAAGAGACGGGGAAATATCCGGGAATTCTACTTCGAATAAAGCCCTATGTTCTCGGCATCGGATGCAAAAAGGGTACAGATGCCGGAAAATTGCGGAAGTTTGTAGAAAAGTACGTAGATATGAAGCAGGTCTCAATGGTAGCTTCCATTGATTTAAAGCAAAAGGAATACGGTCTGGTACAGTTTTGCCAACAGGCAGGCGTTAAGCTGGTTACCTATGATGCCAATACGTTGCAGCAGGTAGAGGGGGATTTCTCAGAGTCCGATTTTGTGAAGACCATAACAGGGGTTTCCAATGTATGTGAACGCGCAGCGATGGTGGCAGCAGGAAAGGATGGAGTACTACTGCAGAAAAAGATTTCTGAAGACGGCATGACACTGGCAATGGCAAGGAGGGAGGTGCATCTCCAATGGGAAAGATAATTTATATTATAGGCATGGGCCCCGGAGACGAGAGTTTCCTTACGGGACAGGCTAAAACCGCAGTAGAATCCAGTGATGTTGTGGTTGGATATACGGTGTATGTTGATCTTATGAAGAAATATTATCCTGAGAAATGTTACATGACTACGGGTATGAGAAAAGAGATAGAACGATGCAGGCTCTGTTTTGAACTGACCAGTACTCACGACCGAATTTCTTTAATCTGTAGTGGCGATGCAGGGGTCTATGGAATGGCATCGCTTATGTACGAATTATTGCCGGATGACAGTGATATTGAGCTTTTTGTAGTGCCGGGAATTACGGCTGCCAACAGTGGAGCTGCAGTTCTTGGGGCACCGTTGAACCACGATTACTGCGTTATCAGTCTAAGTGACCTTATGACTCCATGGGAATATATAGAGAAACGTCTGATAGCAGCCTATCAGGGAGATTTTGCAATAGCACTTTATAATCCCTCCAGCCATAAGAGGGCGGATTATCTTAAGAAAGCCTGTGATATTTTAATGGAAGCCGGCGCATCTTCGGAGAGGGCCTGTGGTTACGTCGAGAATATAGGTCGTGAGGGTACACAAGCGACAACATGTACTTTGAAGGAACTACGAGATCGGAAGGTTAACATGTTTACTACGGTTTTTATTGGAAATTCAATGACATATATCAAGGATCACCATCTGGTTACACCACGTGGATATTTGGATAAAAGAGGAGAAGTATGAGTAAAGTTCTGATTTTTTCGGGAACAACAGAAGGAAGAGAGTTGGCCCAGGTTCTCAGTCGAAATGAGATATCCTGTGATGTCTGTGTTGCGACGGAATATGGTTCTCTTGTGATGCCGGAATTGCAACATGTGACTGTTCATGAGGGACGCTTGAATTGTGAAGAGATGAAAGCTCTTTATAAGGCTCTTGGAGTGGAAGTGGTGGTTGATGCAACACATCCCTACGCTTCTATTGTTACAGAAACGATACAGGAGAGCATGGAGGGCACAGAAATCTCTTATCTTCGTTTGCTTCGTCCGAGGACTGCCAGCAGTCATCTGGATGGGGATGGAAATGCCTACTATGCCTCAGCTGAGGAGTGTGCCAATGCATTGTTGGAGACAGAGGGGACAATCCTCTTAACCACCGGTTCAAAGGATTTAGGAATCTACTGTAAAGAGCAATCTCTAAAAAAACGTCTGGTAGTTCGGGTCCTTCCTGGGATGGAGAGCTTGGATTTATGCTATGAAAACGGCCTGGATGGCAAACAGATTATAGCGATGCAGGGACCATTTTCCAAAGAAATGAATATGGCTTTGATGCGTGAATATAACATCAGACATATGGTTACAAAGGAAAGCGGACATACCGGAGGAGTGGAATCCAAGATTTCTGCTGCAGAGGAATGTCATGTGAAATCTCATATTATTTGCAGGCCGGAGAGTTTCATGGAGAAAGCTCTTACGATGGAGGAAGTTTGTAATCATTTAGAAAGTCTACTGGGTGCATCCCTTAAACGTGGTGAATTTCATATAACCTTAGCCGGAATTGGTTGTGGTTCAATAGAGATGATGACGCAAGAGGTAGAGAAGAAGATCCAAAATGCCAATTATCTCTTCGGTGCTTCGCGAATGATAGAGAACTGTAATTGCAGAGGTCAAAAATATCCGTATTATCTTGCCAAGGATATTATTCCGATGTTAAAGGAAATACGTAGAAGTCATAGTGGAGACATCCGTGTGGTTATACTTTTCTCTGGAGATTCCGGATTCTATAGTGGTGCTTCAAAGATGAGAGATGCGCTTTTAGAGGAAATGGACGTTAAAGCCCGGGATAAAAGTGTAAATATTGAGGTGCTTCCGGGAATATCATCCATACAGACTTTGTCGGCACGTATCGGTATCCCATGGCAGGATGCTAAGATTTTAAGTTTCCATGGCGTCGAGCAGGCCCGGTGGATTCCTGAATTTATAGATGCACTTCGTTACGAGAAGAAAGTATTCTTTTTGACCTCCGGTATTAAGGACATCCGAAGGATGGCTGCATGCATACAGGAAATTCATGTAGAGGTAAAGCAGCTCTGTTGCTATTTGGGATATGGGCTTTCTTACGGAGAGGAGGAAGTATATTGCATAACTGCAGATTCTCCGGAAGAAATGGCCGGAAAACTGGCATCATTGGATAGAGAGGGACTCTATGTTGGTGCGATTGTACAGGAACATCCGGTTCGTAGACCATTGATGCCGGAATTAAGAGATGAAGAGTTTATCAGAGATAGGGTTCCAATGACGAAAGAGGAAGTTCGAAAGCTTGTAATCAGTTATATGGAACTGTCCCGAGATTCTATAGTCTATGATATAGGTGCCGGATCCGGTTCGGTGGCATTGCAGATAGGATTGTTATCGCCGGAACTTCAGATATATGCATTAGAATGCAATGATTTGGCACTGAATCTGATACAGCGAAATAAAGCTTATTTGAATCTGGAAAATGTACAGGTGGTAAAGGCCATGGCTCCGGATGGGATTTCGGATTTACCACCGGCAGATGCGGCATTTATTGGAGGAAGTAAGGGCAATCTCCAGGAGATTTTAGAGGCCTTGTATGCGAAAAACTCCCGTATGAGAGTAGTGATGACAGCAGTGAGCATGGAAAGTATTGTGAAGATGCAGAGTTTATTGGAAAATCTCTCCATCGAAGATGTATCGGTTTCTCAGGTTGCGGTAAATAGAGTGAATAAGCTTGGGGAATATCACATGCTGCAGGCCAATAATCCGGTATTTATTTTTTCATTTCGATTTTGTTGATCGGATTTTATAGATTATATCTAATAGATTTGTTTTATTAAAGGTTAAAAACATGAGCAGAGGTTTCTTAATTGCAGCTACCGGAAGTGGTTGCGGTAAAACGACAATTACATGTGGCCTGTTAATGGCAATGAAACAGCAAGGACTTAGGGTTCAATCTTTTAAGTGTGGACCGGATTATATAGATCCTATGTTTCACAAGAAAATACTGGGCGTTCCATCGAAAAATCTGGATCTGTTTTTTAGTGGAGCATCTGGTGTACGGGAAGTTTTTTATCGAGGTAATGACAGTGATGTTTCTGTTGTAGAGGGTGTGATGGGCTTATATGACGGACTTCATGCTGAATCCATAGAGGGTTCAAGTTATGCGCTGGCGTCGGCATTGAATCTGCCGGTTATCCTGGTAGTTGATGCACATGGGATGGGACGATCCCTACTGGCTGTTATTGCCGGATTTCAGAAGATGGATGTTGAACATAGAATAGCAGGAGTCCTATTAAACAGGATTTCGAAGTCATATTATGGGATGATTAAGCCTGTTATTGAGACGGAATTACAGATTCCTGTCCTGGGATATCTTCCGAAGCAGGCAGAAGGAACGCTGGAAAGCCGCTATTTGGGATTAAAATTACCGGATGAGGTTACAGACCTTATGGATCAGGCATCGAAACTTGGGGAATTACTAAGTGAGACAGTAGACATGGAAGCCCTTCTGAAAGTCAGTGAAATAAAAGATGATTATGACTTCAAAGAGAAGGAAATACCATCTTCTTCTCCGGAGAAAAAAGCTGTTCGAATTGCAATTGCAAGAGATGAGGCTTTTTGCTTTTACTATGAGGAAAATCTTAGGATTTTACGAGAGTGTGGGGCAGAATTGGTTGAATTTTCGCCGCTTCATGATGCACATCTGCCATCTGATATTTCTGGATTGATTCTGGGAGGCGGCTATCCGGAACTCTTTGCGAAGAAGCTTAGTAAAAATACGTTGATACGACAGGAGATTCAGGAGGTAATTCATAGGGGGATGCCATCCCTGGCAGAATGTGGTGGATTTATGTATCTGCATGAATCTATGGAAGATGCAAAGGGCAATCATTATCCGATGTGTGGAGTGATTCCCGGGAATTGTTACAATACCGGCAAACTTGTACGATTTGGATATATTACATTAGAGGATTGTGAGTCTCGATTCTTATCTAAAGATTCATCCAAGATTCGTGGACATGAATTTCATTACTATGATTGTGAAGAAAATGGTTCAGATGCAGTTTCTACGAAGCCGGTTACCGGGCGAAACTGGATGTCCTCATTGATAGGAGAGAATCATTGGTGGGGATTTGCACATCTATACTATGGAAGCAATCTAGATTTCCCGAGGAAGTTTATAAGATGCTGTAATTTATGGAAGGAAGATTGATTATGGAGGAACGTGCGATTAGCGGAGACTCAGATAGAACAAAAGGGATACTCTATGGAATTGGAGTTGGCTCCGGTGATCCGGAGGATATTACGTTAAAAGCAATTCGGGTAATACAAAATTGTGATGTTCTGATGGTTCCGACAGAGGTTAAAGAAGAGAGCATGGCTTATAAGATTGCTGTTTCATCCTGTCCTAAGATATGTGATAAGGAAGTTGTAGCAGTAACATTTCCAATGACGAGAGATCGGGTGAAACGGGAGGCTGCTATCGAGGACGCCTATGGGAGAATTCGAAATACTTTGCTGAAGGGGAAAAGTGTGGGATTTCTGACAATTGGCGATGTGACAATCTATTCATCCTTTGCATATCTCAGAAAATTTGCTGAGGACGATAAGATTCCGGTGGAAATGATTAATGGAATCCCTTCCTTTATAGCGGCATCGGCTGCTTTGAGTCTGGATTTGTGTAAGGATCGGAACAATCTTCATATCATAAATGGAGGAACAGATGTGGAAGAAGCTTTGAGGCTGTCTGGGACAAAGGTCTTCTTAAAGTCCGGAAAAAATCTTGAAAAGCTCCGGGAAACACTCATAAGATATCCGGATCTATCGGTGTATAGTGTTAAAAATTGCGGGTTTCAGAATCAGGAAATCTGTGTTGGAGCAGAACAGATTCCGGATGGTTATATGGTGGTTGTAATAGTAAAAACAAAAGAGTAACAACGAAGGTTGGTTATTACGGTAAAATCTTCGACGCATGTGAGGAGTTTGGTCTCTTGGGGACAGGGGCAGGTCTAAAAGGACAGTTGGAAACTGTTCAAGGTAAGGATTATAGTGCTGTGATTTCAGAGCTAAATAATTTGCAAACTGGAACCTCGGATTCCATTTCAGCTTATAATAAAAAAACCTGAACAATCGTAGCCTACATGAGACAAAACATCTATAATGCGACAAAAATTTATCGAATTACGATAAAAATATATTGACTTATATCTCCCGATGGAGTATTACTATAATATAGATATCTATTATAGCAATACAACGTTGGGAGATTATTTATGACAAACAGAATAAGGAAAATGGGGAACAATAAACAGTATCAATTGTCACTTTGCTTGAAAGTTGTGGACATAATCATGATGTGTCTTGTAGTTGGCTTATTTGGAGTGTTCTCCTGGTATGAGAAAACAGGTGTGGATCAGATGGCAGATAATATCAGAGCGTATGGATACTTTATCTATCTGACAGAAGCACTGACACTTTTGATGCTTGCTATTTTCTGGAGAGTGGCAACAGAAATCGGACGTGATAACAGTTTTTCAATGGAAAATGTGAAGCATTTTCGCTACATCGGATTTTGTAGCGGTCTCATTTCCATCGGTTATATTATCCGTATGATTTATGTGATTGTGAGCGGACAGATGAACGTTTTTCGAATTGTGTATTGTCTTATGCTGGCAGTGCTTGGGATTTTGGTGTTGTCTATTTGCCTGATTTTATCCTGTTTAATTAGAAATGCTTACTTGATGAAGCAGGAAAATGATCTGACAATATAGGAGGTGGCGCATGATTATTATCAATATTGATGTGATGCTTGCGAAGCGCAAGATGAAAGTCGGCGAGCTGGCAGAGCGCATCGGAATTACAAATGCGAACCTCTCTATTCTGAAGAATGGCAAGGCAAAGGCAATTCGAATAGAAACGTTAGATGCGATTTGCAGAGCGTTGGAATGCCAGCCGGGCGATATCTTGGAGTTTCAAGAGGACGAAGATCAGTAATTTATACCCATTGTTTATAGTTGAATAGGAGGAGAATTATGAACTCAAATGAAGTAAATCATCTGGGGTCTATTAACTGCACCCAAAATTACACGCAAAACTATACATATGCTTCGGACACGGTGCAAAAAGGCTCGTTAGAATTTTTCAAATTGGTATGTTTACCAAGTGTATTATTTGCGCTGATTGCAACATTTTCTCGTTATGATAATATCGGTTCGATTATGGATGCCGTGTGGACGAGTAGTGCGCTCGTATTTATTTTATATGTTTCAAAGAGATTAGGTCAGAAATGGAACCGGCAGATGATTTTCCCGGCGGTGGCACTGGTGCTATTTGGAATATCAAACATGCTGACACAGAATACAATGATTCTTTATATGAATATATTGGCATGTAAGTGTTTGATTCTTTTACTCGCGATTTTGGCATTTTATCCGAATCGTAACTGGCAGATGGGTCAGTGGATTGTGGCCGGTGTTACGTCAGTTTTAAAGTCAGTTGTCACGCTGGGAGACTGGGGAGCTGATTTTGCGATTACCGTAAAGAGCAGGAGTAAGAAGGGTCATGCGTTGCAGATTTTAATCGGTCTTGTTATTGCAATCCCGCTTACAATCATTATCCTATTGCTTCTTGCCGCAGCAGATTCAGTATTTCAGACATACGTAATAGATTTCTTTGATTTTGATCTATTTACGATAACATATAAATTGCTGATGCTTTCATTTTTCTATTTTGGTTCGTATTGTGGCATTCGTTTCCTGAATAAGAAGACAGAATTGGTGAAAGAGGGAGAGACTAAGCAATATCCGGCGTTGACCGCCTATATTATTCTATTGCCATTAACATTCATCTATCTTCTGTTTAGTTGGATTCAGTTTGCTTATCTTATGATAGGAAATATGAAGTTGCCTGAGGGCGTAACCTATTCCGAGTATGCGCACCAAGGATTCAATCAGCTTATCGTAGTTGTAGTAATCAATCTTGTGATCGTGCTTTTTACTATCGGTGTCTTCGGACGAACACGAGGAATACGCGCAGCTTTAACTGTTTTTACAGCATGTACATTTGTGATGATTGCTTCTGCCTTTGTACGTATTTTCATGTATATAGGTGCATATCATCTGACAGAGCTTAGATTTTTGGTTGTCTGGGGACTGTCTATGCTGACGTTGATCTTTGCCATTGTTTTAATCTATGTATTTTGTGAGAAGTTCCAGATGGCACGCTGGTTTTTTGTTATTACGACGTTAGGCTGTCTTGTACTTTCTTATTGTAGAATGGATGCGATTATTGCAAGATATAACATTTCGCATATGCCAGAGTTGAATCAGGACAACTATGAATATCTGGTAGAACTATCTACTGATGCATGTGATGAAATCTTTGCAACGAAAAATCAGGATTTAATTGATCTTTATGTGCTATATCATGATAAAGGCGCTTCTCAAATGCATTATACCTGGAGGATGAAAAATTTCTCCTATGATCATTTTAAAAACAATATTGATTGTTCGACATGCATGTAGATGATATATTCTATTTAGGGGAAGATTAAATAAAGTATAAGCGAGGAACTCAGATGTTAAAAGACCATATAAAAACATATTATTTTGATCAGAATTATAACTGCGCAGAGACTATTATCCATGCGGGAAATGATTACTATGAACTTGGCCTACATGATAGAGATATGAAGATGCTCGGAGCATACGGTGCAGGTATGCAGTGTGGTAACACCTGTGGTGCTATCCTTGCCGGTGCATCGATTCTTTCAATGAAATACATCGAGGCAAAAGCACATGAAAGTGATGATATTCGTCCAGTGACACAGGCGATGATAAAGGCGTTTAAGGAAAAGTATGGTTCTACTTTATGTAGAGACATCAAGCCACAATCATTTAGGCCTGAATACAGATGCCTAAAGACGGTAGAAACTGCATGCGATATTATTGAGCAGGTTATAGAAGATTACGAAAAAAGAGCAAAATAAGGGTAAATGAAAAGATACCATCCTTTTGGATGGTATCTTTTTAATTACATACCTAGGTATGCTTTTCGAACATTTTCATTTTTTAATAGTTCTTCTCCCGTTCCATGGACGGTTACTTCACCATTCTCAATAACATAGCCGTAATCGGCGATGCGAAGGGCCATATTGGCATTCTGTTCAACAAGCAGTACGGTAGTTCCCTGCTTATTTATTTTTTTAATTATTTCAAAGATTTCTTTGACAACAATGGGAGCAAGACCAAGGGATGGCTCATCCATCATGATGATTTCAGGGGACGCCATGAGAGCGCGACCTACAGCAAGCATCTGTTGTTCTCCACCGGAGAGCGTTCCGGCAGCCTGCCAGGAGCGTTCTTTCAGTCGGGGGAACAAGCGATAGACACGTTCTAGGTCTTCAGTCAGTGAGTCATGTCGCAGATAGGCTCCTATTTTCAGATTTTCCAATACTGTCTGATCCGGGAAGACGTGTCTTCCTTCCGGAACTAAAGTGATATTGTGTTTTACAATCTCATCAGTTTTTAAACCTATTAATTCGCGCTTATCCAGATGGATGCTTCCATCGGCAGCTTTTACTAATCCGATAATGGAGCGTAGGATAGAGGATTTGCCGGCTCCATTTGCTCCTACTAGTGTGACAATTTTTGCATTAGGCACAGTAAAACTCACGTTTCGTACAGCCTCAATGCCGCCGTAGTTTATTTTTAGATTTTTAACTTCAAGCATGCATTTCCTCCTTTTCAACACCGAGATAGGCTTCAATTACATGGGGATCATTGGCAACAATGTCAGGAAGTCCATGAGAAATCATTTTGCCGAAGTCGATACAGTAGATTCGGTCAGAAATCCCCATGACAAGATTCATATGGTGTTCAATGAGAATGATGGTCAGGTTATATTGATCTCGAATATTCTTAATGAATTCGGAGAGCTCAATTGTTTCCTGAGGATTCATGCCGGCTGCGGGCTCGTCCAGGCAAAGCAGTTTTGGCTCGGTAGCAAGTGCGCGGGCAATTTCAACATGGCGCTGTAATCCGTAAGGGAGAGAGGCGGCCTCATAGTCTGCGTAGGGGGTGAGTCCCTGTTGCTCTAAAAGTTCCCATGTTTCAGCTCTCATACGTGCTTCTTCCCTGTGATTGAGACGAAATGTTGCCGTAAAGGGATTTTGTGATGCCCTCATATGCTTTGCAATCAAAACATTTTCAAATACCGTTTGTTTTCCAAACAAACGGATATTCTGAAATGTTCGTGCGATTCCGACACGTGTTATTTCGTCCGGAGTATGTGTAATGGTTTTTGAGTATAGCTTGGCATTTTCCCCAGCATAGAGCTTGGCCATTTTCCCCTGAGGATGCATTTCGGTTAATGTTTCTCCCATAAATGAGATGCGTCCATTAGTTGGTTGATAAACGCCGGTAATGCAGTTAAATGCTGTGGTTTTGCCGGCACCGTTTGGCCCGATTAGTGCGACGATTTCACCTTGATTAACCTCAATAGACAGGTTGTTGACGGCGATGACACCACCAAACTGCATTGTTATATTTTCAAGCTTTAATACATTTTGATTCGATGTTTTACTCATGGGCATTTCCTTCCTTATGTTTTATCAGCTTCTTTGTAAAACCTGCAATCCGATCAAAGGTAATCTCCTTGGAACCGGTGATTCCGTGGTTCCAGAAAAGTACGACCACCATTAGCAGGATGCTGAAGATTACCATTCGAAATCCATTTCTAAGAAATGGTACGTTGAATCCTCCGATGGAGGTATTGGAAAGCATTGGAAAGAGGCTTCCAAAAGTGTACTCTCGGTCAA
The DNA here is from genome assembly GCA_017392525.1 of Lachnospiraceae bacterium. Classification (GTDB taxonomy): domain Bacteria; phylum Bacillota; class Clostridia; order Lachnospirales; family Lachnospiraceae; genus FD2005. The sequence continues at coordinate 17,983 of JAFOVD010000046.1, read as the reverse complement.
GGAAACGCAACCACTCCTGGGATCCTGTGACAAGAAATGCACCCAGAATGGAGCCGGAGATAGAACCGATTCCGCCGAGGATAACCATCAGGAGTATGTTGTAAGTCAGTGCAACTGTAAAAGTACTGGTGACAGCAGAACGCATAAATACAGCAAGCAATCCTCCGGCAATGCCGGCAAAGGCAGAAGAAATCACGAAAGAGAGCTGTTTTGTCTTAAAAAGATTGATTCCCATAGCCTCTGCGGCCACATCGTCATCACGAACGGCTTTGAAGGCACGACCATAGGAGGAATTGATAAGTAGCGCCATGATGATAATACAAAGGACGCATATGATCACGCATTCATATAAGGAAGAGAAGGAAGGAATATTAGAAACGCCATAGGAGGCATTTGTAACGGTTCCAAGTCCGTCCCAACCAAAGAGCGCACGGATAATTTCCGAAAATCCGAGAGTGGCGATTGCCAAGTAGTCGGATTTTAACCGGAGTACCGGCCATCCGATGAGAAATGCTATAGCTGCGCATATCAAACCGGAAACCAGAAGTGCTGCAAGTAGCGGTAATTTGATATTTTCAAGCCATGGCTGAATACCGTATAGGTAGAAAATCTGGGATTTCATGGCTGGATCAATGGTGACAATTCCTGTGATGTAGGCTCCGATACACATAAATCCTGCGGTTCCAAGGGAAAACTGTCCGGTAAAGCCGATAATCAGATTTAGCGAGACAGCTGCTACAGAGTAGATACAGGAACGTTCAATGATTGTAATGGCATAGGAATGTGACATTGGATCTGCCTGTAAATAACTAAGATACAGTGCCACAAGGACAATCATAAGAACTTTTGGTAATGTTTTTTTGATATCTATTTTCTTTTTTGTCATGTTATTCTCCTTACACCTTTTCGATTGCCTTTTCTCCTAAGAATCCGGAAGGCTTAACAAACAGGATAATAATTAGAAGTACAAAGGTAAAAGCATCTGAGAATACGGAATATCCGGTTGCTGTAATGACAATCTGACAGATTCCTACAATAAAGCCGCCAAGAACAGCTCCCGGTATGTTGCCGATACCACCGATTACAGCGGCAACAAAACATTTCAAACCGGGAAGTGAGCCGGAATAAGGCTGAACAGTATTTCTGTCTGTGAAATACAGAATAGAGCCAATAGCAGCAAGCGTACAACCAATTACAAATGTGATGGTTATAATGTTATCCACCTTGATACCCATGATTCTCGCAGTATCCTGATCTTTGCTGCATGCTCTCATGGCCATACCGAGTTTCGTCTTGTTTACAAGAAGTACAAGAACCAATGTCAGAATAATTGTAAGAATCGGTGCCAGTAAAGTGACACGGGAAACGGTAATGGACCCAAAGGTATAAACATGTTTTAAAATGCTAATTTCAGGATAGCTTTGTGGCATGGCCGTAAACAGGTAGTTTGCCAGGTTTTCTAAGAGATAAGATACACCGATTGCGCTAATCATAACGGACATCCTTGGGGCAGAACGAAGTGGCTTATACGCCACTCGTTCTATCAGGGTTCCAAGTAGGATGGTTCCAATGATTACTGCCGGGATTGCAATGTTCCAAGGCATAACTGTAATTGCATAAATCATAAAATAGCCGGACATCATGAATACATCACCATGGGCGAAGTTAATCATTCGAAGAATGCCATATACCATGGTATATCCTATGGCGATTAGTGCGTAGGCACCGCCTAAGGAGAGCCCATTCAATAGCTGTTGAATAAAATATGATAGTGTCATTGTATAGTCCCCTTTATTTGCTTACTTTTTCTTCACTCTGGAACTTCCATTCGCCATTATCGATACCGCAAATATAAGAAGTGTCTTTTACTGCGTCACCATTCTGGTCAAAACTATAAGGTCCACAGGCGAAACCATCGGATGCATTCATGCTGGAGAGAGCTTCGCGGATAGCGGCGCCATCAAGAGAATTAGCACTTTCGATTGCATCCATAAGAACCATATAGGCATCGTAGGCAACAGCGTGATTTCCAACGATGGCATCGGAATCCAGGTTTGTTGTCATTCTAGAGGAATCAGCCTGAAGCCATTCTTTGAATCCGGTATCGAATTCACTGTTGCCACCTTCTGCGTAGAATGTGTCTGCAACAACGCCGTTTGCATTGTCGCCGGCATCCTGAATAAGAACATTTGAATACCAAGTGTCACCGGCAATCCACTGAACAGAAAGACCGAGATCAGCTGCCTGATTCAGAAGAAGGGGAGCGTAGAGATAATCTGTTGGTGCAAATACGGCCTTTGCTCCGCTGTTCTTGATGTTTGTCAGAATAGCTTTAAAATCAGATTCATTGGTCTGGAATGTTTCAGCATCAATTATTTTTCCACCTAAAGCAGTGAAGGAATCTGTAAATGTTTTAACAAGACCGGATGTGTACTCATTTCCGACATTATCAATGGTTGCTACTTCTGTGTAGCCATTATCGTAGGCCCAGTTTGCCATAATTTCACCCTGGAATGGATCTAGGTAGCAGGTACGAAAATAATAATCATTGCCAAGAGTTACATTGGCATTTGTACAGGATGTTCCAATTGTTGGAATATTGGAATCGGCAAAATAGGAACCTGCAGCTATACATACGCCGGAACCATAGCCACCTACAACACCTACGGCTCCATCAGAAATAAGTTTCTGTGCGGCAGTTACCGCAACGGTTTTATCTGACTGATTGTCCTGCCAGTCAAGTTCGACTTTGTATTCTTTACCATCTACGGTTACGGTTGGTCTTACAGAATTTGCATATTCAATTGCGAGTTCTTCCTGGGCGCCTCCGCCACCATTTTCGCCGGTTTTAGGCTCGAATACACCGATTTTAATTGTGTCGCCATCAGTTGAGGCAGAACTGGATGAATTTGCGCTACAGCCAATTAGGCTTGCTGCTAGGGCAGTAGTCATTAAAATTGCTAGTAATCTTTTTTTCATGTAATCCTCCAATCTGTAGTAAACAAAAAAGGCGTCATGAGTAATCATGACGCCTTTGTCGTTTGTACTGCGAGACCAATTGTGTGGCCCGCTAAGTTTTATGTTTGAGATTTTATTACTTTGAAGTTTTGAAGTCAAGAGTGAATTTATTTTTTCTTAAGATTTCCTGTAGATATTTTGATTACTGATATTTTAAGAGACCATATCATGCTATAATAGGTGCATTATGAAAAAATAAGTAAAAGGATTACCGGATGATGAGGGAAGACTCAAAATATAAACTTATGAATAATCTCCTGGATATAGGAGAAGCAATGATTGATTGCGGTGCGGAAGTAATTCGAGTAGAGGATACAGTCAGTAGAATCGGATATGCTTACGAAGTAAACAGGATGGATGTATTTGTAATTACATCCTGCATCAATATTACAATGGAGTTTCAGGATGGAACACAACTCACAAAGGTTCGTCGTTTTCGAAAAATGACAAGTATTGACTTGGCGAAACTTGAGCGGATAAATGCCCTTAGTAGAGAAATCTGTATTCATCCAATTTCAACAGAGGAACTTCAGAAGCGCGTGGATGATATTTTGCAGCGAAAGATTCGTAAAGTAAAGATGCTTTGCGGATATATTATGGGGGCATCTGCATTTACAATGTTTTTTGGTGGAAATGTTACCGATGCTCTTTTGGCAGCATGTATAGGTGTGTTTGTATGCGCGTTTCAGCTGTTTTTAAGTCCAATCTTTATGAATTCCGTGGTGTCACAGTTTATTATCACTTTTTTGGCAGGATTTGCGGTTGCTGTGATGACAAGTGTTGTGCCATGGTTGCATCAGGATGAGGTGACGATAGGGGTAATTATGCTTCTGGTACCCGGAGTGGCACTTACGAATTCTCTTAGAGATATTTTACTTGGAGATACCCTATCCGGAATACTGCGTATGATAGAGGCGCTGCTTTTGGCGGCAACTCTGGCAATCGGTATTATTTTTTCATTTTGGCTTTGTGCGAGGTGCTTTGGATGATGGAGACAATAATTCAGTTAGTAATGGCAGGAATAGGATCTGTTGCATTTGGACTGATTTTTAATGTGAATAAGAAATATCTTGCTGTTATTTTTGGCTTGGGTGTCCTATGCTGGGGAACCTGGTTATATTCAGATTCTTTAGGGAAAAATAGTATTTTTGTGACAGCTTTATTGGCAGGACTTGTAGTGGCTATTGCTGCAGAAATCATTTCCAGAATAATCAAGGCGCCTTCTACGATTTTTTTCCTTACGGCGACAATCCCGATAATACCGGGAGGACAGCTGTATCACTGCATGCAGGGGTTTATAACCGGACAGAAAGCATATGCAGCTGATTATGGAACGAGAACATTGTATGTTGCACTCGGTATTTCCACTGGAATGAGTATTGCGTGGGCAGTATGCGATTTAAGCAGAAAGGTGCGAAGAAGATTCAAACTGATGAATCAAAATAAACAATAGATATAGACGCGGAGGTAAGGAAGTAATTTGAGCGTATTAAATGTTGAACACTTAACACATGGATTTGGTGATCGTCAGATTTTTGATGATGTTAGTTTTCGCCTGTTAAAGGGAGAACATATTGGATTGGTAGGTGCAAATGGTGAGGGAAAGTCCACATTTATGAGCATTATTACCGGGAAATTACAGCCGGATGAAGGCAAGATTGAATGGAATAAGAATGTCCGCGTTGGTTATCTGGATCAGCATGCGGTTTTGACACCGGGAATGACGATTGAGGATGTATTAAAATCTGCCTTCGATTTCCTCTTTCAGCTGGAAGAGAGAGCCAATGAACTCTATGGGAAGATGGCGGAAGCTACAGAAGATGAGATGGCTGCCTATATGGAAGAGACTGGTGAGATTCAGGAACTTCTGGAGGCACACGACTTTTATATGATTGATTCCAAGGTTTCCGAAGTTTCAAGAGCCCTTGGACTGATGGATTTGGGATTGGACCGTGATGTAACAGAATTGTCCGGTGGTCAGAGAACAAAGGTCCTGCTGGCAAAACTGCTATTGGAAAAACCGGAGATTCTGCTTCTCGACGAACCTACGAATTATCTCGATGAGGAACATATCGTATGGTTGAAGAGATATTTGGAAGAATATGAGAATGCATTTATTCTGATTTCTCATGACGTACCATTTATGGATAGCGTTATCAATATTATTTATCATATGTACGATCGAAAATTGAATCGTTATCCGGGAAGTTATGCGCATTTTGAGGAAGTCTTTGCTATGCAGAAGGCCCAGCAGGAGGCTGCATATAATCGTCAGCAAAAGGAAATCGCTGAGCTTGAGGATTTCGTTGCAAGAAATAAAGCCAGAATCTCTACCAGAAATATGGCTATGTCCCGTCAGAAGAAGCTTGATAAGATGGAGCGAATTGAGAAGGTAACGGAGAAACCGAAGCCGGAGTTTCATTTCCAGTATTCCAAGGCTCCAAGTAAGTTTATGATTACGGCTAAAGATCTTGTCATTGGCTATGATGAGCCGCTTTCTACCAAACTGAATTTTGAAATCGAGCGTGGCTGCAGAATCGTACTTACGGGTGCGAATGGAATTGGTAAGTCAACGCTTCTTAAGAGCTTGCTTGGTGTTATTAAGCCGATTTCTGGAAATGTTGAGTTGGGCGAGAATTTAGATATCGGCTATTTTGAGCAGGAAGCCGGACATGATAATGCAACAACTTGTATTGATGAAATCTGGGGAGAATTTCCATCCATGAACCAGGCGGAAATCCGTGCGGCACTGGCAAAGTGTGGGCTTACAACGAAGCATATTGAGAGCCAGATTCGCGTGCTATCCGGTGGAGAACAGGCCAAGGTACGTCTTTGTAAGATTTTAAATCGTCCATCAAATCTTCTGGTTTTGGATGAGCCGACCAACCATCTGGATGTGGATGCAAAAGAAGAATTAAAGCGTGCATTAAATGAATACAAGGGAAGTATCCTGATGGTATGCCATGAACCGGATTTCTATAATGATATTGCGACGGATATTTGGGATTGTTCTAAATGGACAACAAGGGTAATATAAGGATTGACTACTGTAGTATTGGTATTAAGAATGGAATAGAGAGGTTGTGAATTATGAGTTCAGAAGTGAAGAATAGAAGACGTAGAAAAAAGATAAACCCAGTATTTCCTTGTATTACAGGAGCGCTTTTTCTGCTATTAATTGTACTTGTTAAATATGTTGATGTTTCAATGGTAAATGAGACCGGTACAACTATAGGGCTATCTCATATCAATATGGGATTTGCAGCATTTACAGGTGTCAACGTAATCTGGTACAAGGTTACAACGGTGCTGGGAGTATTTCTGCTTTTATTTGCCGGCGGTTTTGCTCTGATTGGATTATTGCAGTTAATTCAGCGTAAGAGTCTGCTAAAAGTAGATTATGAGATTCTGTCACTGGGTGGATTATATGTAGTTGTAGTTTTTTTGTATGCACTCTTTGAGAAGGTGATTATTAACTATCGTCCGATTCTCATGGATGGTAAAACAGAGCCGGAGGCGTCATTTCCATCCTCTCATACCATGCTGGTATGTGTTGTAATGGGAAGCGCGTTGATGCTTATAGATCGTTATATTCGTGATGAAAAGGTTGCAAGAATTCTGAAAAACATTTGTATTGTTCTGATTATTTTAACGGTAGTCGGAAGACTGATCTGTGGAGTACACTGGTTTACAGATATTCTGGGCGGAGTGCTTCTTAGTGCGACACTTTTGATGATTTTCAACAACGTTCTTGCGATGAAGAAACGTCGTAGAAAGTAGAGATTATACGGGGGAAAGAAGATGGCTTCTGAGACTAGAATCAAGGCTAAAGATGTGGCGAAGGCACTGGGGATTTCTGAGACAACGGTATCGCGTGCTTTGTCCGGTAAGGGCAGGGTCAAACCGGATACGGTGGAAATGGTACGTAACTACATGCGCGGACATGGGGGATTACCTGTAGATGATTTTCGAACGAAAAACATTGCATTAATTCTTCCGGAAGAGTATAGCGCAAAATACCCGACCTTCTTCTTTGAATGTTTGGCAGGGGTGCAGAAAGCGTGCAATCAAAGAGGATATGACGTGATTGTTGTTTCGGTTTCAAAGGACAGTACCGCCACCTTGAACCGGCTGGTAAAGGTAAAGAGAATTGATGGGGCAATACTTACCAGAACCTATGAAAATGATGCCACGCTGGCGTATCTGAAAGAGAACGGTGTACGCATTGTAACCACCGGGTTTACAGAGGGCGAAGGTGTTGTCTGTATTGATCAGGATAATCAGAAAAGCAGCCGGGAAATGACACAGGTTATAATTGATAAGGGCTGTAAGCGATTATTGATGTTCGATGGTAAAAGCGAACATATTGTTAATAATTACAGACGTCGGGGATTTCAAGAGGCATGTGAGGATGAGAGGAATCATCTGGAATACCATGAAATTATTGAAAACATTGATAACCCGCGAACTGTGCAGGTGGCAGTCAGAAGAGCTCTTCGCGAGAAGGTGGATGGAATTATTTGTGCAGATGATTATATATCCATGCTTACCATGAATGAGCTGAAGCGAAGGAATATCGATTCGCCGGTAGATATTATGGTGGCATCACTTTTTGATAACGCATATCTGGAACTTCATGCACCATCTGTTACCAGTGTCAGATTTGACAACTATGCTATAGGTGAAGAAGCGGCCAGGGAATTGATTCGTGAAATAGAAGATCCTGACAGTGCGAAAGTAAAACTGAAGATATTGAGTTATCAGATTATGATGCGGGAAACAACTTTATAGTATCTATGATACGTTTTTTAAGAAGTGGAAGAGAATCTTAGATTCTCTTCTTTTTTTGCACTTGTGCGCAATAGTTGCGCAGATTTGTTGGAGATGTTTATTTTACGAAAACTTTAGCTGGAGTTTTCGTAAACTCTTTCGAATAGAAAACACAGGGTTTCTATCGTATTATTAACTTGTCAGAAAGAAAAAGACAAATAGTTGATGCGCAAGAAATTGCGCAAAGGGGGTTAAAATGGCTAAGAGAGGAAGAGAGCTTGTAAAGAACATCAAGCGATACAGGGTTTTGCTTGCGATGTTACTTCCGACAATCCTATACGTGGTGATCTTCGCGTATATTCCGATGGGGGGAATCGTACTCGCATTTAAAAACTACAATTACAATCTGGGAATCCTGGAGAGCCCGTGGTGTGGCCTTGATAACTTCCGTTTCTTATTTGTGACAAATAAGATCTGGAAGCTGACAATAAATACTTTGCTTTACAACATAGTATTTATTCTGGTTGGTTTGGTATTTGAAGTGGGATTCGCCATTATGCTAAGTGAAATCAGAAATCAGGTATTCAAGAAAATTTCCCAGGCATTTATGTTTCTACCGTATTTCATTTCCTGGGTAGTTGTTGCGACTATCATGCTGAATATCTTTGGAAGTAACGGTGTATTGCATCATATCCTGACATATTTCGGAATGGGAGATTACAGCATCTATCGAAATACAAAACTGTGGCCACTGGTACTGGTAATTGTCAAAGCATGGAAGCAGACCGGATATGGAACTGTTGTGTATCTGGCAGTAATAACCGGAATCAGTCAGGAATTATATGAGGCGGCATCTATGGATGGAGCAACAGTATGGCAGAAGATTAGACATATTACATTGCCAAGTCTGAAGCCGACAATCTTTATTATGGTGCTTTTGTCTCTTGGAAATGTTTTCCGTGGAGATTTCGGTATGTTCTATCAGTTGGTTGGTTCAAACCAGTTGTTGCTGGAGTCTTCGGACATTATTGACACATATATTTATCGAATGCTCACAACTTCACCAAATACAGGTATGACAGCAGCGGCAGGTCTTTACCAGTCGATTCTCTGTTTCATTTGTATTATGATAGCAAATCACGTGGTGAAGAAAGTGGATCCGGAGTACACATTATTCTAAGAGGAGAGAAAAGCGATGAAGATTAAAAAGGGTAAGGATAGAGTTGCCTTTGACGCATTGTCAGTACTGTTGGTTGGATTGTTCTCCTTGTGCTGTATTATTCCATTTTATCTGATTGTAGTCGGTTCCTTTACATCAGAACACACAATAGTGACAGAGGGGTACAACTTCTTCGTAAAAATCAAGGATTTATCTGTGGATGCATATAATATTGCACTTAGAAATCCTACAAGTATTGTAAAAGCTTATGGGGTAACGATTTTTGTAACGGTTGTCGGAACGGTGATCTCCATTTTTATGACTACGATGACAGGTTATGTTTTGGCAAGAAAGGATTTCCCGTGGAGAAATAAGTTTTCGTTCTTCTTTTTCTTCACGACACTGTTTAATGGAGGATTGGTTCCGTACTATATTCTCTGTACAAAATATTTAAATTTTACGAATCATATCTATGCGTTGATATTGCCGGGACTCTTTACAGTCTGGAATATGATTGTGGCAAAGAGTTTTATGTCCGGAATACCATTTGAGATGATTGAGGCAGCAAAGATAGATGGAGCAGGGGATTTTTACATTTATCTGCATATTATACTGCCGGTTTCAAAGCCATTGATTGCAACGCTGACTTTATTTGTGGCGTTAGCATATTGGAATGACTGGTACAACTGTATGTTGTTTATGAGTACTGGAGAGACATGGAATCTGCAGTATACACTTCAGAACATTCTGAATAGTTCAGAGGCTTTGAAGAAGATTGCTGCTATGACTGGAATGCAGGTTGGTCAGATGCCTTCTGAGGGATTAAAGCTTGCAATGACAGTTATTGCTACAGGTCCGATAGTTCTTCTTTACCCGTTCTTACAGAAGTATTTCGTCAAAGGATTGACGGTCGGTGCTGTAAAGGGTTAAGTGGCTATACAATTGAAAGGAGAGGTAAAAATGAAGAGGAATCAGTTAAAGAGGGTCACAGCATTGTCACTGGCTGCAGTAACTGCAGTTTCAATGGTTGGTTGTGGAAGCAAGGCGGCAACAACGAAAGCTGCCAAGAATTACGAGGTGAAGTCTGGTCCATATTATGACAAGGGGTACGATTTAACAGATCATGAGACTATCACCATGTATGTTTTAGGAGATCGTCCGGAGGACATGGACGAAGTGTTAGAGAAGGCCAATGATGAGTACTTTGGACCAAATCTTAATGTAGATTTGGATGTGGAGTTCTTAAACTGGTCTGATTATCAGACAAAATATCCATTGCTTTTATCCGGAGGAGAAAAGGTTGATTTGATTTATACAGCATCCTGGTGCTTTATGAATGAGGAAATCAGTGCAGGTGCATTCAAGGAATTAGATGACGAATTCCTGCAGACCTATATGCCATATACATATGAGGAACTTCCATCACAGGCATGGGATCAGATATCTGTAGGTGGTAAGATTTACGCTGCGCCAAAGGGCAAGGTATCATTTACAAATTATTCTTTGCTGGCAGCCCGTGCAGATTTGATTGAGGAATATGGCCTTACAGAACCTACAAATTGGGAAAATTTCAAAACATATCTTACAGAACTTGCAGATTTACAGGGAGAAACCGGTGTAACAGCTTTAAATACCAATGCGAACCGTGAACAGCTCCTTACAATGTATGAGCAGTCTCAGATGGTTCAGAATGTAACAGAGGGTCATGATTTTATCTATCATGCAAATAACAGTGAAGCTGCACCATCAGAGGATGATATCGAGTACCTGTATATGTCTGATGTATTTGAAAATTATGCGGAAGAGATGGCTGAACTTGCAGCAGACGGCGCATGGTCATCAGATGCAATTAATGATACAACAGACCCACAGTCTTATTTTGAAAATGGTACATCCGGTGCATTTGTATGGAATGGTACTATCTTTTCAGCAGGAAAGAATCTGGAAGATGCCGGAAATGGTACATATGCAGCTTATGATGTTACTTCTGATGTAAAGCGTTCAACAGGTTCATATGCAACAGATGCAACAGCTATTACAACAAAGTGTGAGAATCCTGAAAGAGCAGCATTAACTCTGGATTATATGAAGAGCGATGTGGATTTGAACAGATTGTTACTTGGTGGAATTGAAGGAAAGCACTGGAAACTTGAAAGTGATGGAACCAGATCCACATTGGACGACGCAGATAATTATTCATGGAATAGCTGGGCATGGGCATTAAATCGCCAGGATGAACCGGATGAAAGTACATTGGATCAGCGTCAGATTGATGCAGAAACACATAACTGTGAGATGGAATTTATTCCGGAACAGACAGGATTTACATTTAATCCAAGCAGTGTTCAGGATAAGTATTCCGCTGTATCTGCAGTAATCGATGAATATAGACAATCCTTCGCACTTGGAATTTATGGAGATGCAACAAAGGAAAAGGTGGAAGAATTCCGTTCACAGTTAAAGTCAGCAGGAATTGAAGATGTAACTAAGGAATTCAAGTCACAGTATGCAGCATATATGTCTGCAAAATAAAGAGAAGGAAGATTTTAGGTAATGGGAAAAATAATCTACGGAGGTGACTATAATCCTGAGCAGTGGCTGGATTATCCGGATATTCTTGAAGAAGATATCCGGATGATGAAGCAGGCCGGGATAAATGAGGCGACAATAGGAGTATTTTCCTGGGCGAAATTGGAGCCGATGGAGAATCGGTATGAATTTGACTGGATAAGAGAGATAATCGATAAATTATGGGAGAATGGAATTTCTGTAATTCTCGCCACACCATCGGGGGCAAGACCCCGGTGGCTGGCAGAGAAGTATCCGGAAGTTTTGAGAGTCAATGAACTCGGGATAAAGCAGAAATTTGGAAAACGCCATAATCATTGTCTTACCTCAAAGGCCTATCGAAAGAAGGTATATGAGATTGATAGAAAGCTTGCCGAAGAATTTGGCAATCATCCGGCAGTGAAGTACTGGCATATTTCCAACGAATTAAGTGGGGAATGTTTTTGCGAGAGCTGTCAGCAGGCGTTTCGGGAGTATTTGAAAAAGAAATACAAAAAGATTGAGAATCTTAATCAGGAATGGTGGACTACTTTCTGGAGTCATACATATAACAGTTTTGACGATATTGAAGCACCATTTGAGATAGGAGAAAATGAGCTGGCAGGATTGGTGCTTGACTGGAAACGTTTTGTAACGTTGGAAACCGGTGCATTTATTGATAATGAGAAGAAAGCGCTTCATGATGGAGGCGCAAAACAGCCGGTTACAGTTAATTTTATGGGTGATTTTGATGGCTTGGACTATGGAAAACTTCACGAGCATGTGGATTTTGTCTCATGGGATTCCTATCCGGAATGGGGAAGCGAGCCAAGGCGTGATGTGGAGGCCGCGTCGATTGCCGGATTTATGCATGATCAGATGCGTTCTTACAAGAATAGACCATTCTTATTGATGGAGAGTTGTCCTTCTTCGACGAACTGGCAGGAAGTCAGTAGATTGAAGCGCCCGGGGTTGTTGACATGTGCTTCCGTAGAGGCGATTGGACATGGGGCAGATAGTGTTCAGTATTTTCAGATTCGTCAGAGCAGAGGCTCCGGTGAGAAATTTCATGGAGCTTTGATAGACCATACAGGTCGTGATGATACACGTGTATACAAAGAGGCGTCTGAACTTGGTAAGATTCTGGAGAAACTGGATGAGATTGTTGGAACAAAAACATCTGCCAAAGTTGCAATCATTTACGATATGCAGAATCGATGGGCTCTGGATATCAGTCAGGGTCCGAGAAATTGCGGTGTCGGGTATAAAGAATATGTCTGGAAACTCTATGGTGCTTTGAAACGTCATGGAATAGATGTAGATGTAATTGATCAGGATCATGAGTTTTCGGAATATAAAGTGGTTTTTGCACCGCTTCTGTATAGTGTAAGAAATAGTACCGTTTCTCGTTTGGAGGATTTCACCAAATCCGGCGGAAGGTTGGCGGTAACATATTTAAGCAGTTATGTGGATGAATGTGATCTGGTACATATTGGAGAAACACCGTATGGCTTGTCTCGAGTTCTCGGCTTGCGAAGAACAGAGGTTGACGGACTGTATGATGATCAGTTCAATGCAGTATCAATAGATGACAAGGTGCAGAAATATTTCCGGAGAGATAACTATACTCTGGAGAAAATCTGTGAGTTGGTAGAATTGTTGCCGGACAGTGATACGGATGTGTTAGGCGTGTATGCTTCAGATTTCTACAAGAATCAACCGGTTATGACCTCCCATAGGTACGGTGCAGGCATGGCATATTATCTTGGCGCAGATTCCGAAGAGGATTTACTGGTAGATTGGACGGGAATGATTCTCCAAAATGCAGGTGTGGCAAATCCGGGTTTAAATCAATGGGTTTTGCCAATTGGGTTAAATGTACAGACCAGACAGAAATCCGAAGACCGTTATCTGTTTTTTGAAAACTATTCGGAGTATGAGCTGCAGGCACCAATTGCTTCAGGTAAGTCTATGGAGGTCCTGATTGGTTCGAAAGACCTTCTGATAGAACCGTATGGTGTTCTGGTTGTTAAATTGCAGGATGTATTTTACAAAGGGGTGGATATCTCCTCTATTCCGGAGGCGGAAGACCACAATCTGCCTTTGTATGATATGAATGGTAAAAAGGTAAAAGATGTCTTTGCACTATTAAAATCACACGGTGTGAATGCTGTTCGATTGAGATTATGGAATGATCCGGCAAGTGTCCCTGAGGCACATGGATATTGTGATTTGTCACATACAATAAAGCTGGCCAAAAGAATCATTCAATCAGGAATGGATTATTTGCTTGATTTTCATTATTCGGATTATTGGGCAGACCCTGGACAGCAGAGAAAACCGCACCAGTGGGAGGATCTTCACGATAAAGCCCTGGAAAAAGCGTTGTATGACTATACAAAAGACGTTCTCATTCGGATGCATGAGGAGGGAGTACTTCCCTGTGCTGTATCCATTGGAAATGAGATAAGATCCGGGCTACTCTTCCCAGATGGAGAACTCCCTGATGGTCAGGAAATGATGGTGAGGTTAATAAACGCCGGAATCCGCGCAGTACGAGAAGTTTCGCTACAGTACAGAGGTGATGAAAAGGCAATTCGAGTGATTATTCATTTGGATCAGGGTGGAAGATATAACTTATTGTCTGAGTGGTTTCAGAATGCAAATGATGCGGGACTGGCAGATTTTGATATTATCGGATTATCCTATTATCCATTCTGGCATGGAACTTTGCAGGATTTAAAATCCACTATGGAAAAGCTGGTTCAGGATTATGGAAAGCCGATTATGATTATGGAAACAGCCTATGCCTCTTGCATGGCAAAGGATGGCTTCATTGATGAGAAGCAAGTGGAATTATCAGGAATACCTGCAACCCCAGAGGGTCAGAAAGAGGTAGTGGATCTTGTTATGATGCTTAATGCAGGCTTGCCAAATCAGATGGGTCAGGGTGTTTTCTACTGGGAACCTATTTGCCATCCGGAATATGCCGGAGGACAGTGGGCTGTAAATATGAGCTTGCTGGATAAAAACTGTGTTTCTCTTGATGCAATCCGGAGTTTTGAGATGACTCGGGAAGAGGCGAAAAACTTGAATTTAAGTTTGCCGCAGCTTAAGCAGGAGAAAATAGAGACAGAGATTTCAAGTGGAAAAACAAATCTTCTTTCAGATCCGAAGTTGCAGGATTTAGAGAAATGGAAACATAAGTGGAAGGGAAGCAAAGGAAAGCTGCAACCCAATGTATGCTTTCGAGGACAAAAGGCACTGTATTTTGAATCGCCCTCTAACTTTACATTTTCACTTATGCAAGAAGTTACTGTACCGCAAGACGGTGAATATCAACTGTCAGCAATTTATCGCGGTGTAGATACAACAGGTGTCAGTATCAAATTGATCATAAAACCCTCCGATGAAGTTGATACAACGCTACAAGAGTATGTGATTCACCCGGTGGATTGGTTTAAAAAATATCATGGGCCTTCAATTCCTTTGAAGGCGAATCAGAAAATTGAAGTAGGCATCCATATAGAAGCTCCTCCAATATATGGAATGCTACAAGAATTAGAATTGATTCAGGTTTAAAAAACAGGCGACAGGCATGGATATGCTTGTTGCCTGTTTTTTTGGTATACTTTCATATAGTTTTTTGATAAGGAAAAAGAAGATGGAAAATAAGGAAAACGAAAAAGTATATTATCATTTGCCGGGGCTATTTGAGTTTTACGATTTTTATAGAGCCTTTTTGCCGGTGTTTAAAGAGCATAGAGAGTATTTCTATGATTGGTGTGAGATAGGCTCTGTTTATGGAGCGCCTGCGGATTGTATCTGGGGTGGTGGACGTGTCGAACTGGGAGATGCTGATTCTCATAAGGTATTCTCATTAATGAGAAAATACGGCATTTCCGCACGATTGACCTTTAGCAACTCTTTGCTGGAAGAGAGACATCTTTCTGATTCTGTAGGGAATAGTCTATGCAAAGAGCTTGTGAAATACGGCACTCAGGATGGGGAAAAGAGTAGAAATGGTGTGATTGTGCATTCGGAGCTACTGACAGCGTATCTAAAGGAAAAATATCCGGAACTTTATCTGGTATCTTCTACGACAAAGGTTTTGACTGACCCGAATCTTTTTATGGAAGAGTTAAAGCGTGAGGAAATCCGATTTGTGGTGCCGGATTTTCGATTAAATCCTGATATGGATTTGTGGGAGAATCTGCCGGTAGAGTACCGAGACAAAGTGGAGTTTCTATGTAATGAGTGTTGCTGGTTTGGATGCAAGGACAGGAAAGCCTGTTACGAAGATGTTAGCAGAAAAAACCTGGGGATTCCGGCACCGGATCATATATGTAAATCTCCTGGTGCAAAGGAAGGGTATCGTTTTTCTCTGGCCATGGAAAATCCCGGATTTATTGGAGTTGAAGATATAAAATCGAAGTTTCTTACAATGGGATATAAAAATTTTAAAATTGAGGGTAGAGGACTGGGAAATGCTATGTTGCTGGAATTTATCCTTTATTATATGACAAAGCCTGCCTTCCAGATACATGTTAGGGAACAAATGTATCTGGATAGCATGCTTGATCTGTTTTAAGAATATGGGATTTATGAGTTCTTTCGGAGTAAAACACAGCCATATCCATCCATAATTCCGTTAAAGGTCTTATCACTTAACAACTCATGATATCCTGTATACTCCTTTACATTTGTCTGATTGTCGCCAGGGTGGAAAATCAGCTTCTCGCCAGACGCAAGGTGATATTCCAGGATTCGTCGGTAATCATCGCAGGATGTAAATTCATAATTACCTTTTGCGATATCTACTAATATATGTCGGAAATACGTCAGTCGCTGGTACCATTCATATAAATCCAAATCCTGTCTGTTTTCATCCCAGATCATACCTCTGCGGTTGTCAGGATCGGCGCCACCGGTCATGCCCACTTCATCGCCATAATATAGGAAAGGTGTTCCTGGAAGTAACATTTGCATTGCGGCAGCTAGTCGAAGTTTTCGCTTATCTCCACCGGCCCGGTATAGGAAACGACTTGTATCATGACTGTCAATCAGATTCCACATAACCGGAAGTACAGCAGAGTGGTATTGCCCCTGCAAAAATCCCTGTTCACACATAAAATCAGATGGTCTTAGACTGTTGTCACAAATCATGGAAGACACAGATTTATAGAAGGCATAATTCATGACAGAATCCCACTGATCACCTTGCAGGAAATCAGGTGCATAGTGCCAAACTTCTCCGACAATTAATGCGTCCGGATTCACACCTTTGATTTCTTTTCTAAATCTACGCCAGAAATCGTGCCCGACTTCGTCGCCGACATCTAGACGCCATCCGTCGATATGGAATTCTTCAATATAATGTTTTGCAACATCAATGATATAGTTTGCAACATCCGGATTGGAAACGCGTAGTTTCGGCATGCCTCCAAAATAAGCAAATGATTCATAGGATGGTTTGCGTTCGTGTGTACCATAATCCAGAGGAAGAGATTGGATATAATACCAATCATAGTACTTAGAAGCGGTACCATTTCTCTTGATGTCCTCGAATGCAAAGAATTCTGTCGAAGTGTGATTGAATACGCCGTCGAGCATAACACGAAGTCCGATATCATGTGCTCGATCGATTAATTCATGAAGATCATCTGAGCTTCCGAGAGATGGATCGACCTGATAGTAATCAACGGTGTCATATTTATGCGAGGTGTTGGACTTAAAAATTGGAGTCATATAGATGACATCCACGCCCATTTCCTTTAAATGTGGTAGATGATCCGTGATTCCGCGGAGATTACCTCTGAGGTCCGTGTCCCATGAAATTGGCTCTTGATACCATAGATCATCTGGCACAGATTCCGTAGTTGCATATCGTGTCGGGAAAATCTGATATACAACAGCGTCTTTTGCCCAGTCTGGAATCTGGAACGTCTGCTCTTTACGAGAGATAATCGGGCAATCGAACATGCTCTCTACATCGTTTGGCGTATAGGAGAAGAATCGACTGTCACCGTACCAGATGCGGGCGCCTGCAGAGTCAATCAATTCAAAATAATATCTGAGACAAAGCATCTGTGGGCTTTCTAAGTCAACCAGATAATAGTCATGACCAAAATCTGATGCGTAACGTTTCATTTCAAAGCAATTTCGAGTGTCATTTTGTTCCACCGAAATATACTTGTCCTGAATATGTAAGTATATAGATGAGATGTCATTTTTTGCAGTCATAAGTCGAATGCGGAGTTTGCCGTTTTCTAGATAAAAACAATCGCGCTGGTCTGCGAAATGTGATATTCCTGCATAGTTCATTGTAATAATCCTCTTTCTGTAAAATCTAAATAGCTTTTTATGTGCATTATAATCCAGATAACTGTTTTTGGAAACGTTACCGCAGGCATAAAATCTAGATTCGTGAAAAATTCACGAAAATAATAGGCAACTTTCGGAGAATTTGTATAGTAGAGGTTAACAATT
>JAFOVD010000045.1 GCA_017392525.1 Lachnospiraceae bacterium | reverse complement strand
TGCGCCAATTGCACCATATGCTGCAAGTGTAGAAGAAGATGTAACCATTGGATAGATTCCATGATCAGGATCTTTCAATGTTCCAAGCTGACCTTCTAAGAGAATCTGCTTGCCATCCTTGATTGCATCCCAAAGGAATTTAGATACATCACACTTATATGGAGCAACCATATCTCTATATTCATGAAGTGTATCTAACAATTCCTTCTTATCAATTACCGGCTTATGATACATATGCTCTAACATTATGTTTTTCATATCTACAATACGATCCACCTTTTCTGTTAAAACATCCTCATCAAATAATTCACTAACCTGGAAACCGATTTTAGCATATTTATCAGAATAGAATGGAGCAATTCCAGATTTTGTTGAGCCAAATGACTTCTTACCCAAACGCTCTTCTTCATACTGATCAAAGAGAACATGATATGGCATTACAATCTGTGCACGATCAGATACCAAAATCTTTGGTGTTGGAACTCCTTTATCTGTAATGGATTTAATCTCGTTAAAAAGTTTTGGTACGTCTAAAGCGACACCATTACCAATAATACTTGTAGTATGTCCATAGAACACACCAGACGGAAGTGTATGCAAAGCAAATTTACCATAATCATTTACAATTGTATGACCTGCATTTGCTCCGCCTTGGAAACGAATAATAATATCCGCCTTTTCAGCGAGGGTATCTGTAATCTTACCCTTTCCTTCATCTCCCCAGTTTGCTCCAACAACAGCTGTGACCATAATCATTCTCCTTCTTACTTGAAAATTACTTAAATATTATTAAAACTCATGTCTCTTACTAGCAGTAACTGCTAATGAACCCGGTCCGATATGACAAGATACAGATAGAGACAGAGGATCAATCACAATGTCATGGCCTGGCCACTTCTCTAACAATTCTTCCTTAAACTGAAGCGCCTCTTCATAATTATTTGAATGAGCAATGGAAATAATAGTATTCTCGCCTGATGGATCATCAAATCTTTGAGCCATATCCTTTTCAATGGCTTCCATCATAATCTGCTTGCACTGTTTAACAGTACGAGCTTTTGCAAAAGAATCTAACTTTTCACCCTGAATCTGAAGAACCGGTTTGATTCGTAGTAAAGAACCAATCGTTGCAACAGCAGGTGTAAGTCTTCCACCCTTTTTCAAATATTCCAGTGTACTAAGGGAAATATAAATGCTAGAATCAAACTTCGTGTTTTCCAAAAAGTCCTTAATCTCTTCTGCACTCTTACCCTGATCAGCCATTTGCTTAGCCTCCCACACAGAAAGTTTCTGTGTAACAGAAATACGCTGATTATTTACTACCTGGATACGACCATCATAATCCTGTGATAACATATATGCGGTTTCGCAAGAACTGCTCAATCCGCTGGACATTGGAATATATACAACTTCATCGTATTCTTCCAATAATTCTTCCCATTTATCAATTAAATTACCAACCAAAGGCATAGAAGTTGTAATTTCTGCACCACCGGTCAATCTCTCATAGAACTGCTCCTGACTGAGATCAATCTCCTCGTAATAGAGCGTTCCATCAATATAGAATGGCATTGGTAAGCTATAAACGCCCCATTCCTTTGCCTGTCCCTGTGTAATTCCACTATTACTATCAGTCAAAATAGCTACTTTATTCATAATATCCCTCGCGATCTTATTCTTGCTGAAATACCTTTCGGCAACTCACACAGTGACGATTTTAACACATTTGAAGAGCTGATACAATCGAATTTGCGCATTCATTAAAAAAGGAGGAGTGACTTATCACTCCTCCTAATAAACATTATTGAATTACATCATTCCCATGCCTGGATTTGCTGCAGGAGCTGCAGGAACATCTTCCTTGATATCAGCCACAACAGACTCTGTTGTAAGTAAAGTAGAAGCTACAGAGCAAGCATTCTGAAGTGCTGTTCTTGTAACCTTAACAGGGTCAAGAATACCTTCTTTAACCATGTCTACATATTCTTCTGTATATGCATTGAATCCCATTCCTGGTTTAGATTCTCTAACCTTATTAATGATTACAGAACCTTCTAATCCGGCATTTGCTGAAATAAAGAATAATGGTGCTTCCAGTGCCTTTAAAATAACTTTAGCACCAGTCTTCTCATCACCCTCTAATGTATCAACCAGTTTCTGAACTGATTCTGAAGCATGAACGTAGGCAGATCCACCACCTGCAATGATACCTTCTTCGACAGCAGCACGTGTAGCATTTAACGCATCTTCCATACGAAGCTTAGCTTCCTTCATCTCAGTTTCTGTAGCAGCACCAACACGGATAACAGCTACACCACCTGCAAGTTTAGCAAGACGTTCCTGTAATTTTTCTTTATCAAATTCAGATGTTGTCTCTTCAATCTGACCACGAATTTGTGCAACTCGGTCAGCAATTGCAGATTTTTCACCCATACCATCAACGATTACAGTATTTTCTTTCTTAACCTTAACAGATTTAGCACGACCAAGCTGATCCATAGTTGCATCTTTCAATTCCAATCCAACTTCCTTGGAAATTACTGTACCACCTGTCAAAATAGCGATGTCCTGAAGCATTTCCTTACGGCGATCACCATATCCAGGTGCCTTAACAGCTACAACATTAAATGTTCCACGAAGTTTGTTTAAGATTAATGTTGTAAGAGCCTCACCTTCAACATCTTCAGCGATAACAAGAAGCTTTGCTCCAGACTGAACAATCTGCTCTAACAGAGGTAAAATTTCCTGAATATTTGTAATCTTCTGATCTGTAATAAGAATATATGGATCATCTAATGTAGCTTCCATCTTGTCCATATCAGTGCACATATATGCAGAGATATAACCACGATCGAACTGCATACCTTCTACTAAATCAAGCTCTGTCTGCATTGTCTTGGATTCTTCGATAGTAATTACTCCATCATTAGAAACCTTTTCCATTGCATCAGCAACCATCTGACCAACTTCTTCATTTCCTGCAGAAATAGATGCAACCTTAGCAATCTGATCTTTACCATTTACCTTGTCAGACATTTTTACAATTGCTTCAACAGCACAATCTGTGGCCTTCTTCATACCCTTTCTGAGTACAATTGGATTAGCGCCTGCAGCGAGGTTCTTCATTCCTTCCTGAACCATTGCCTGAGCAAGTACTGTAGCTGTAGTTGTACCATCACCGGCAACATCATTAGTCTTTGTAGCTACTTCCTTAACAAGCTGAGCACCCATATTTTCATATGGATCCGGAAGTTCAATATCTTTTGCGATTGTAACACCGTCATTTGTAATAAGTGGAGCACCATATGACTTATCCAATACTACGTTTCTACCCTTTGGTCCGATTGTAACTCGAACTGTATCTGCTAATTTATCTACACCAGCCTGAAGAGCTGCTCTAGCTTCTGCACCATACTTAATCTCTTTTGCCATAACAAATTACTTCCTTCCCGATTATTCTACAATTGCAAGAATATCATCCTGCTTTACAATAATATATTCTTCGTCATCAAGCTTAACATCTGTTCCAGCATACTTGGAATAGATTACCTTCTGACCAACCTGAACATTCATCTTAACTTCATTTCCATTTACAACCCCACCAGGTCCAACAGCAACGATTTCAGCCTGCTGTGGCTTCTCCTGCGCTGAACTTGTAAGAATAATACCAGACTTTGTTGTCTCTTCTGCCTCTAACTGCTTTAAAACAACTCGATCCTGTAAAGGTACTAATTTCATAATATATATGCCTCCTTTTATAATCTTCTTTCTGTTGTTAGCACTCAATTAAATGGAGTGCTAACCGATAGTCATATAATAAGATTCTACCGATATTGATGCAAGACTGTGCGCGTAGCAAAATCCGGTAGAATCCTATTGTTTTCTCCTGTATACTCTTTTTTTCTATCTATTAGCTCATTTTTTCATTTTATTTTTTCTTTTTATCATTACGTTTCTTTCCTCCACGGGCATTTTTAAGAAGCCTTGTGCCGTTTTTCGAAACCGTATCAAAAAAAGAGTCTTTCATGGTATCTTTACCGGAAATCACCAATTTATAGAGAACCTCTTTAAAGAGTTCCTGATGCTCATCTTTTACTTCTCCAATATTCTTAGACAAAATCGTAATTGTCTGAGTAGGATTTGTCAGCAAATCATCAATCGTCAGAACGCCCTCTCTTTGTTTCGATGCCAATAATCCAAAAAGCTCATCAACGAAAATCTGTCTTTTCTCCATATCCAGCTCAGATATCCATCCTTGAAAGGTCTTTTGAAACATTTTGCTCTTATCTGACAAACCTCCCGTAGCCTCTATGAAATGATTTCTCTCA
Source organism: Lachnospiraceae bacterium (assembly GCA_017392525.1). Classification (GTDB taxonomy): domain Bacteria; phylum Bacillota; class Clostridia; order Lachnospirales; family Lachnospiraceae; genus FD2005. Next base: position 38,621 of record JAFOVD010000045.1, on the reverse strand, counting down.
ATCTGCCAAGAAAACACATTATGCTGTGCCAAACCATCTGCAGAGCTGCAAATAACTTTAGGTTCAAAAGGGCTCTCAAATAGCATAGAAACTATTGTCTGATTTGGTACAATACTATGAATTATAGGCAGGATTTTCTGATAAGACTTTTCTGATACAATCTCTTCTCGAAAACCAGGACCGTCATTAGAATATATTCCAATAATCTTCTTCTGAATCGTCGAATTACAAAATGCGCCGGCATAAACAGCAAGATTACCACCTTTTGAATGACCACCCAGTCGTAATTTTCTACGGGTAAACTTAAAATTCTTATTCAAGTAATCAGCTGCCATAACCTGTCCGGGGGTACGATACAAAAAACTCATATTAAAGTCTTCTTTCCAGCCCACAAGTGTATGATCTGTTCCACGAAAGGCGACATAGTTTGTACCGTCAGGAAGCAAAAATGTCATACAGGCAAACTGTACCTGTGTTTCTTCATCCGTATGACTTAAATATCCTGTCATCTTTACGTCATGAAAACGCGGAGAAGTAACCAGTTTATGAAGTAATAAAGGAGCTATATACGCGGATTCTGATGCATTTTCAAACTCTTCATCCTTGTGTTTTTTAAAAAACTGTTCATGGAGTTTCTGCATAGATATTGAATGTTTACACTCCGGTCCCGGAACCAGTCCTCCAAAGTGAGAATAGACAAGCGCTGATAAAACCAAATTATCTACTTCATTAAACGGATCTACAGAAAAGGGAATATCTCCACGCCAATCCAAATAATCATTTATGTTTGCCATATTATTCTCTCCAAATCAGCCAATGTTATCTTTATCTTCATCCTCTACAGGTATCTCTTCTTCCTTTTCGCCAGGCAAATCGTCAATTTCTTCCAGTAGTTCTTCCTGCTTTAAGTCTTCCGCTTTTCGATATCTAACTGTACGAACTGCAACAAGTATTTGGGAAATGATTCCCAGGATTCCTATAACAAATAAAAAGCCAAAAAAGAATCCGGAATAATCCTTCATAAAATCCTGTATATTAAGAAGAACCAAAAACGAAAAAAGAATCATAATAGTAGATAAAACCAGAGTTACCCACCAAATCCCCTGCATATTTTTTATTTGAATTGTATGCTGTAACAGAATGATACCTTCCACCAAAACCATTATTCCAAGATAAACCGAAATAATACCTGTAACCTCTTCCGCGCGAATAAGTGTCAACATTCCTAAAATCAAAATTAACAACCCTGCAGAAAAATCATAATTTGATACAAGTTCATATTCTTTCTTTGCAAAATAGCGAATAAAAAGCAATGTACCATAGGCCAAAAAAACTCCACCTACAACATAACAGAAATATATCAATTTCATTTCCGGTACAAAAAGCATACATCCGCCAATAATTCCTAATAACAAAAACAGAAGTACCGCAGCCAGTACTCCTGATAAATTAAAATTTTGCTTTTCTTTTCCTTTTTTCATAAATACCCCCATTAATTAAAAGTGGTATACATAACCACAATAAAATTTGTCAGTCCATGAGCTGCAATAGGAACCCAAATTTTATGATTCCTAAGATAAATATATGCAAGTGCAAAACCACAAATACATGCATATATAAATTGTACCACATTAAAATGCAGTATACCAAAAAGTACAGCACTAACTATAATCGCAATATTTTTGTTTTTATATATTACTTCCAGTTGTCCAGCAATAATTCCACGATAAAGAAGTTCCTCAAGAATCGGAACAAAAATAACATTACATAAAATTTTTACTACAATACCACCGGAATATAAAACCTTTGTTGCATTTTCATAGCCTGCAGATTCCGGAAGTAAAGAAAATGTAGATACCAATACATTTAATCCCACACCAAGAAAAATCACAAAAAAGATTCCCAGAATATCCGTCAGCAAATCCTCTTTACAAAACCACTTTTCCGCTTTTACAATCGGCGCCTGTCTGTATATATGATAAATCGGTATCAATGTAACTGCTGCAGAAAGCATAAGACAGGTCAACGGTCCGACTATGGAGCCTATCAAAAGTAAAAACAGGAAATCCATTGCCTGATATATCGAAAAATATACAAGCAATGGATATAAAATTTGGAAAAGACGATTAATATGAAATTTACGATTCATTTCCAATTCTCCTATTTATTTCTTAACACCCTTTGTGTCACGAGACTGTACATGCAGACGTCCCAACTGAACGCTCTTGCTCTTAACTTTTACAGTTGGATTATCTCCAGGCTTTAAGATGCATACGCCCTTTAATAAATCGCCATCTTCCAAGCGAATACCACGCACACCAACGGCAACCTTCTTCTTCTCTGGAATATCGGCTCCATCAATGCGAAGGAAATACTGATTCTTGGAATACATAACAACGTTATCACCTTCATCCAGTATACCAACACAAAGCACCTTATCGCCGTCTGTTAATTTCGTTGCAGCTGTCGTTCTCTTGGATACATCAAATAAACCACCGTCAACTACCTTTACCATACCTGTCGATGTGGCAAATAACAGCTTTTTATCCTTCATATTCTGAAGTGCATCAATAAGCATAACATCTTCTTTACGGGTATCGTAGTTACTTACATTATCAATTGGAATACCCTTATCTCTAAACTTACCCATAGGTAAATCAAGTACCTTAATCAGGTGCATCTGGCCCTGACTGGTAAATACACCCAGTTTATCCAGATTCTTACAGCAGATGATCTTCTTACTTTCGCTATCGGCAGCTTCTTTATTTCTCTCATATGTAGCCTTGTCTACAACTCTTGCATAGGCAAATTTATCCAGAAGAACAACGACATCCTCTTCTTCAATCGGTTTTTCCTCAACAACCGCTTCTGCAACATTGTCAATTACCGTCTTTCGAGGTACTGCAAATTCCTTTTTAATGCTCTGTAAGTCCTTCATAATAACTCTAGCCATAGAGCTGCGATTTTCAAGAATATCTGTGTAATCCTTAATATTCTTAACTGTCTCGTCAAATTCCTTCTTCAGAGCTTCAATCTCTAAACCTATTAAACGATGTAATCTCATTTCCAGAATTGCAGTTGCCTGATTTTCTGTAAAACAAAGTTCCTTAGCATCTTCACGAGACTTCTCAGACTTGAAATGAATAGCGTCAACATTTCCGTTGATTAAGCAGTCCTTAGCGTCTTTAACATTCTTACTTCCTCTAAGAATCTCAATTATTAAATCGATTACATCACATGCTTTAATTAAGCCTTCCTGGATTTCTTTCTTATCCTGTTCCTTTTTCAGCAGAGTTGTATATTTCTTAGTTGCAAGTTCAAACTGGAAATTAACATGATGACGAATCATCGGGACGATACCAAGTGTTTCCGGTCTTCCGTCGCATACCGCAAGCATATTTACGCCAAAAGTATCCTCCAGACGTGTCTTCTTGTATAAAAGATTGCAGACATTTTCTGCATCTGCACCCTTCTTCAGCTCGACAACAATACGAATTCCCTCTTTTGATGACATATTGGAAATATCGGTTATATCATTTGTCTTATGTGTTTCTACAAGACTGTAAATATCATTTAAAAACTTACCGATATTGGCACCGATCATGGTATATGGAATTTCAGTAATTACAATAGCCTGTTTTCCGCCTTTTAATTTTTCAATTTCCACCTTGCCGCGAAGCTTAATCTTACCAACGCCGGTCGCATATATCTGTTTCAAATCATCTTTATTGGTTACGATTCCACCTGTCGGGAAATCCGGTCCAGGAATATATTCCATCATCTCATCTGTAGACATATCCGGATTTTTCATATATGCAATAACGCCATCAATTACTTCTCCAAGATTATGTGTAGGAATAGATGTTGCCATACCAACCGCAATACCTTCTGCACCATTTACAAGAAGATTTGGAACACGTACCGGAAGCACCTCCGGTTCCTTTTCCGTCTCATCGAAATTTGGAAGAAAAGATACTACATCCTTGTCCAAATCCCGAAGATATACTTCCTGTGTAATCTTCTTTAACCGAGCCTCTGTATATCGCATGGCAGCCGCGCCATCACCTTCAATAGAACCGAAGTTACCGTGACCGTCTACCAGTGGTAAACCCATTTTAAAATCCTGTGCCAAAACAACCAGCGCACCGTAAATAGAACTATCCCCATGTGGATGATACTTACCCATTGTATCACCAACAATACGAGCTGACTTTCGATATGGCTTATCATAACGAATTCCCAACTCATACATATCATAAAGGGTACGTCGCTGAACCGGCTTTAAACCATCACGAACATCCGGCAAAGCTCTAGCAACAATAACGCTCATCGCGTAATCAATATATGATTTCTGCATGATTTCAGAATATTCAGTCTGAATCAATCTATCTTTAACCATAAAACACTCCTAACACTATACATCCAATTCCGCATCTCTAGCATGAGAATGGATAAATTCACGCCTTGGTGGAACATCATTACCCATCAGAAGTTCGGTAACATCTGATGCCATACGTCCATCTTCAATTTCAACCTTACGAAGCATTCGTCTCTCAGGATCCAAAGTTGTTTCCCACAGCTGTTCTGCATCCATTTCTCCAAGACCCTTATATCTCTGCAATGTAAATTTTCCTTTATGGGTTTTACGATACTTTTCCAATGCTTCATCATCGTATAAATATTCTTCTTCGCCACGCTGAGGCATCGCCTTATAAAGAGGTGGCATGGCAATATAAACATGACCTTCGTAAATCAATTCCGGCATGAAACGATAGAATAATGTCAACAGCAATGTGGCAATATGCGCACCATCCACATCGGCATCGGCCATGATAATAATCTTGTCATATCGAAGCTTAGAAATGTCAAAATCATTTCCATATCCTTCTGAGAAACCACATCCAAATGCATTAATCATTGTTTTAATTTCAGCATTAGCAAGGACTTTATCAATTGAAGCCTTTTCAACATTTAAAATCTTACCTCGAATAGGTAAAATTGCCTGATACATACGATCTCTGGCAGTCTTTGCAGAACCGCCGGCAGAATCTCCCTCGACAATGAAGATTTCACACTTCTTAGCATCTCTACTTTCACAATTCGCAAGTTTACCATTGGAATCAAAAGAAAACTTCTGCTTTGTTAACAGATTTGTCTTTGCTCTCTCTTCTGTTTTACGAATTTTTGCAGCCTTTTCTGCACAACTAAGAACATTCTTTAAAATCTCAACATTTCTATCAAAATACAGAGGAATTTCATCACTTGTAACTTTTGATGTTGCTTTTGAAGCATCCTGATTATCAAGTTTTGTCTTTGTCTGACCTTCAAATCTAGGATCCGGATGTTTCACTGAAATTACAGCAGTCATACCATTTCGAACATCTGCACCTGTAAAGTTTGGATCCTTATCTTTTAAAACGCCAAGTTCACGGGCATAACTATTCATAATCGATGTAAATGTTGTCTTGAAACCTGTAATATGTGTACCACCCTCTGAGTTATAGATGTTATTACAGAAACCAAGAATATTTTCATGAAATTCATTCACATACTGGAATGCAACCTGAACCTGGATATTATCTGCTTCTCCTTCAAAATAAATGACATCATGAATTGGCTCAGCATTCTTATTAATTGCTTTGACAAATCCAATAATACCCTCTGGCTCATGATAAACAATATGTTCCGGAGCTTCTAATTTATCTGTTCGAAGATCATCATAAATAATCGTAAGATTTGGATTCAAATAGGCAGTCTCATGAAGACGGCTCTTAATCTCATCTTCCTTAAATCTTGTCTTTTCGAAAATCTCTGGATCTGGCAAGAAATTAATCTTTGTTCCTGTCTTTTTTGTCTTTCCAAGTGTTGGAAGCAAACCATTCACCAACTGCTCTACAGGACGTCCCTGTTCAAAACGGTCATGGTGAATATATCCATCTCTGGAAATCTCTATATCAAGATATGTAGATAACGCATTAACTGCAGAAGAACCTACACCGTGAAGGCCACCACTTGTCTTATATGCACTATCATCAAACTTACCACCTGCATGTAGTGTTGTTAATACAACTCGTTCTGCAGGGATTCCCTTTGCGTGTAATCCAACCGGGATTCCACGTCCATTATCTTCAACTGTACATGATCCATTAGCCTCAAGAGTTACATGGATTTCTGTACAAAAGCCCGCCAAATGCTCATCTACAGAGTTGTCTACGATTTCATAGATACAATGATTAAGTCCCTTCGTAGACACAGAACCAATATACATACCCGGTCTTTTTCGAACTGCTTCCAATCCTTCTAATACAGATATGCTGCTCTCATCATAAACTTCTTTCTTAGCCATAAAACTTCCCTTTCCATATTATAGGCACAAAATCTGCCTATCTCGTCGAGATTATAACACAAGGTTTTGTGCAATGCAAACAACCGTTCTGTCAAATCTCAACTTTCATTTCAGAAATTCATCTCATAGAAAATCTAACATGGGCAAAAAAATCTCCGGGCATTTCTACCCGGAGAAATGAATATTTTAATTCTACAGTGGAGAATATCCATATCCATTAACCATTGCTTCTAATGGAATCTTTTTCTTACAGAACGGACACTCATTTGGTGTATACGCAGCATAGCCAGGAAGATCTTTCTCCGTAAACAGCGTAAACACATCATGCTCACCGACTTTGTCTACCGTACTGAAAATCGAGCATACACCATTGATTACACCACCATAATACTCAATACACTCTAGAGCTTTTGAAACAGTTTCACCTGTTGTCATAGTATCAACCAGAACAATCACCTGTTTTCCTTCAACCGCAGGTCGAATATTCTCCCGGAACATAAACTGATGAATGGTATTCTCCTCCGGATGAACAACATAGATTGTCTCGTGCATATTATTCATGTGAATATCGGCTTTTTCCAATTCATTTGCCAAAAATCCACCCAGCATTTCCATGCTATCTAAACAAACAATCGTATCCACTGTTGTAACTCTATTCATGAGTTTAGAACGCAGACTTCTTGCAGCCTCCTTCGCTTCACTGACACGAACCTTCAATCTAGTCACATCAATATAATAATTGATATGAGACTGACTTGTAGCGAAATGCCCCTGGCATGCATTGATGGTAATTGAACCATCCCCTTCAGAATAGAACTTCATCATACGTTCTCTGATTGAATCTCCCATACACTATAACCTCCCATTCATTATGCTATTTACCTGTAGAACCAAATCCCCCGGTTCCACGCTGTGTCTCTGAAAGAGTATCGACTTCATCGAACTCAACAGATAAAAACGGAAGTACTACAAGTTGCGCGATTTTCTCACCAACGATTACGATGCGCTCGATTTCACTATCATTGTGCAATGCTACTTTAATCTCGCCACGATAATCCGCATCTACAACGCCTGTACAATTTGCAGGTCTAAGTCCTTCCTTAGAAGATAAGCCACTACGCGCAAAAATACCACCAAAATATCCCTCCGGAATAGCAGCTGCTAAACCGGTACCAATCATCTTAGTCTCGTGAGGTTTAATTACAACATCTGATTCCATACATGCAAATAAATCATAACCTGCAGCTGAAACAGACCCTCTCTCAGGGAGAATTGCGCTATCCTGTAATTTCTTAATCTCTATTCTCATTATAGTTCTCCTCATTAAAAATTGAAACCTTAATTCCAGCTCACGCTGTCAGATTCCGATTTCTTATCTCTAGTCATAAGTTCAATCACAGCCTCTCTCGCTGTCATACCATCAAATAACACATGGTTTACCTGGGTAATGATTGGAAGTTCTACACCAAATCTTTTGCCCAAAGATAAGGCTGCTTTAGCAGAATATACACCTTCAACAACCATATGAACTTCTTCCATGGCTTTTTTAGGTTCCATTCCCTTTCCAATCAAATAACCGGCTTTTCGATTTCTACTATGTAAACTCTGACAGGTTACAATCAAATCTCCAATTCCGGTTAATCCACCAAGTGTTTCCGGTTTTCCACCCATGGCAACAGCCAACTCAGACATTTCCTTAACACCTCGGGTAATCAATGCCGCCTTCGCATTATCTCCAAATCCAAGTCCGTCTGACATGCCTGCAGCCAATGCAATTACATTCTTTAAGGATCCACCCACCTCAATGCCTGTTAAGTCCGCACTGATATAAACTCTAAACATTTCATTCATAAATAATTCCTGAACAAAAACTGCCAGAGCACGGGATTTTGCACCGGCAACGATAACCGTTGGTTGTCCCTTGACAACTTCTTCTGCATGGCTAGGGCCGCTTAATATACCTACTTCAGCATTATGCAACACATCCTGCATAATCTCACACTGCGTAAAAAGCGTGTCTTCCTCTATACCCTTTGTCACACTGATTATATACTGACCATCAGCAATATAATCTTTTATTTTCTCCATCGTACTGCGTGTTGCAGTTGATGGAACTGCAGAAACAATCAAATCCTGATTTGTACATGCCTGCTGTAAATCTGCTGTATAGATTATTTCTCTCGGCAAATCAACACCCGGAAGCTTGCTTTCATTTCTACCTGTGGAAATCAGCTCATCCACCTGACTCTGTCTATGGGACCAAAGCGTTACCTTATGCCCATTTCCCTGAAGAAGAACAGCAAGAGCTGTCCCCCAGCTACCGGCGCCAAGCACAGAAACATTAGCCATTATTTTTCTCCCTTCTTAGAAGAATGAAGAGAAAACTTATTCTCTTTATGATGAATCAAACGATCAATATTACTTCTATGTAACCAGATTGCCAATACTGCAGCAAGTGTAGCTACAATCTCAGCTTCTATTAAATCTCTTCCCTCATATGGAAGCCATCCAAAATATGCAAACACATAGACTTCAATCATGAAACCAAGAGCACAAAGGATGGAACCTAATGAAACATATCTAGTAATACATACAGTCACAACAAAAATCAAAATAAGTAGCGGAAGCGCTTTCGGAAATGCGATTAAAATCATACCAAAGCTACAAGCGATTCCTTTACCACCCTTAAAATGCATATAAAACGGGAAATCATGCCCCAACACCGCACCTACAGCACCGTATAAAATCAACAGATACTGCTGACTATGTGTTTCCACATGATTTCTAAACAAGAAATACGCAATCAATCCTGCAAACACAGCCTTTAAGCAATCGCAAAGCAATGTAATCACTCCGGCTTTTACCCCAAGAATTCTAAGTGTATTTGTTGTTCCAACATTTCCACTGCCTTGTTTTGTAATATCTACATTGTTTTTCTTGCCATAAAAGAATCCAGACAAAAATATCCCACAAAAATAACCGATTATAATTGAGATAACTCTATAGAGAAGCATTCTAGTCGTCCTTTCTTTCCCTAATGATAAACTTCAATGATGTACCCTGGAATCCAAAGGAATCTCGAATACGGTTTTCTAAGTAACGCACATAGGAGAAATGCATAAGTTCCTTAGAGTTAACAAAAATTACAAATGTAGGTGGCTTGACAGCTACCTGTGTCACATAGTAAATCTTCAATCTCTTACCTTTATCTGAAGGTGGCTGCTGCATAGCAACGGCTTCTGTAACGATTTCATTTAACACACCTGTAGCTACACGCATACTGTTATTTTCAATTACAGCATCTATTGTCTCGTAAATTTTGCCCAATCTCTGTCCGGATTTTACGGAAATGAAAAGAATCGACGCATATGGCATAAAACTTAAAACCTGACGAATCTTCTCCGTCTGTTTCTTCATGGTCTTGTCATCTTTTTCAATGGCATCCCACTTATTCACAAGAATAATTACGCCCTTACCACGATCATGAGCAATACCTGCAATCTTAGCATCCTGCTCCGTTACACCTTCGGTCGCATCAATCATAACTAATACAACATCAGCCTTTTCAACAGCAGCCACAGCACGAACAATACTGTAACGCTCCAAGTCCTCTTTAATTTTACTCTTACGACGAAGTCCCGCTGTATCAATAAGAATATAATCTTTTTTATTGTAACGAACGCGTGTATCGACAGCATCTCTTGTTGTACCGGCAATATCAGAAACAATTACTCGTCTCTCACCAGCCAGCTTATTTACAAGAGATGACTTTCCTACGTTAGGCTTTCCTACAATAGCAATCTTAGGCGTATCATCATCAGCAGAAAGATCTGCTTCTGCTGGGAAATGAGAAATCACCTCATCCAGCATGTCACCTAATCCAAGCTGTGAAGCTGCGGAAATTGGATGTGGATCACCAATTCCAAGATTATAGAATTCATATACATCCGGCATAAACTTGTCAAAATTATCTACTTTATTAACGACCAATACCACCGGCTTATGGGATTTACGAAGCATATCAGCAACCTTCTGATCTGCATCCTGAAGACCCTGACGAACATCTACAATAAAAATAATCACATCTGCTGTATCAATCGCAATCTGAGCCTGTTCTCTCATCTGGCTCAGAATAATATCCTTGGAATCAGGCTCGATACCACCGGTATCAATCATTGTAAAATTCTTATTTAACCATTCTACATCTGCGTAGATACGATCTCGTGTGACCCCCGGTGTATCTTTTACAATTGAAATACGTTCACCGGCCAGCACATTAAACAGGGTAGATTTTCCTACATTTGGCCGTCCTACTACGGCAACTACTGCTCTACTCATATAATCACTCCTTTATAAAAACGCAAAAACTGCATAATTAGCAACGCTCGATTGATTTTACAATAAGTGTCTTCTCTTGTAAAGTTTATCGCTTTAGCATTAAAAAAGCTCCAAGGTTTCCTCTCTTGCCCTGAGAAGCCCTATGTGAAAACAATAACTTGCTATTACAACAGGTACAAATATTTGTCACAGCAATATGTTTTTCATCAACCCCGGAATCAAGTAGAACCTCCTTATTAGCTCTCCATAAATCCAATTGATATTTCCCCGGCTGACAACCATCAACCACTATTTTTTCATCACGGAATTCACTTTTAAATCTTGAAGCAACATCTTCGCTTACCTCATAACAGTCCTGGCAAATCGATGGGCCAATGGCACAAATGACATCTTTTGCCTCTGTACCGTATAATTCATGCATTTTTTCTAAAGTACATTTACCCATTCTGTTTACTGTTCCACGCCAACCGGAATGAGAAAGTCCAATTGCCTCATGAATAGGATCATAAAAATAAAGAGGCACACAATCTGCATAAAATGTTGCAAGTAAAAGCCCCTTTTCATTTGTAACCATTCCATCTACATCATTAAAATCCCGCTCTCTTGTAATTCCAGAACCACCATTTGCAGATGAAACTTCAACCACATTTGTAGTATGTGTTTGATCCGAAGTTACCACATGATTCAAATCCACATGAAATGTTTCTGCAATCCGTCGATAATTTTCCAGGACAGCAGCTTCATCATCTCCTCGGGTAAAACTAAGATTCAAACTCTGATAAATACCAGTACTTACTCCACCAAGTCTGGTTGAAAAGCCATGTCGAATCTCCTTTTTTTCTTTAAGATTGTTAAAATAAAGCAGTGGCAATTCATAATCCACGCCTTTATTTATTCCTAGCTGAAATATGTCATTTTCATTTGTTGTCTTAAAATCTTTTATTGTAATCATTGTGCTCCCATATAAGAAAATGCATTTCTGACAAAATTGACTTCATCTCCCAGGATAGCTACCACATCAAATCTTATCTGTAACCCTTGATATCTCGGATGTGTAAGCAAGTAATATCTTGCGCTATTACTGATTTTTTTCTGTTTCATCAAAGTTACTGATTCCAAAGGATCTCCTGCATATGCATTCTTACGGTATTTTACTTCGACAAAACACAGGTAGTTTTCTTCCTTAGCAACAATATCAATTTCGCCAAATTTTGTATAAAAATTTCTATCTAAAATCTGAATCCCCTTTGATTTAAGAAATGCTACGGTTTGCTCTTCGTAAGCATTTCCAATACTCCTCTTATTTATCATAGTAACCCCTCAAATTTAAATCAGCCATCCAGTTTTGCCTTGATTTTATCCATTCCATCCACAAATACTAAAATCTCAGCTACAACCTCATATAGCTCTGGTGGAATTGCATCACCAATCTCCAGTTTAGAAAGAGTTTCCGCCAGCTTATCATCTTTATAAAACGGTACATCATGCTCTTTTGCCTCTTCAATAATACGCTCTGCAATATACCCTTTTCCCGTTGCCAGGATTTTAGGAGCATCGTCACCGGGATTATAAGCAAGAGCAACTGCTGTTTTTTCTTTCTTCTCTGCCATAACCCCTCCTATGCCTTGACATCAAACGAATATCTCTGAATAATATTGTCTCCATTGCCTACAGAAACTTCTTTCTTTAAAAAATCAGATATAAGATTGACCGGTTCCCGGTTTTCTGAAACTGTAATTTTAGCGTTATATCCCTTATCTTCTAATCGTTTCTGTAAAATATCAATATGGCTCTGAACCAATTCAAAAGCCTGATCATCATCCATAAAAAACTGTGTGTCCACATTTTTATTCTTTAGTTTCACAGAAATATCCGTGGACCCAAGATGTTCCAAGTCAAAATGAAGAAATGCAGACAATTCATCAGATTCTTCGCCTTTTCCCCTTTTATTGGAATAGACATAAAGATCTCCTGTTGCATTCTGATTTGCAAACTTAAGAGGAATCTGAACATATGTAAAAGCATGATTAACCTGATTCATAAACTCAATGTTGGACTGTACATTTTGGGCAACCTTAGAAAACGGATTATTAGCATTTCCTGTCAACTGTTTTGCCGCCTCTTCCAGTTGCTTCATATGAACCTCCAATTTTTCATAGAGATTTTGAATCTTGTTTTCTTCCTTCAGACTTTCCGGTTTAATTGTCCAGCTTTCTTCCATAAGATTTTTAAGTAGTGACTTATATGGAGATGAACTTATCATTTTAAGAAGCGCATCTCGACTTACATTTTGCTGGGAAGAAAGTGCAGTCGTTACAGTATTTAAAAATTCCTTGACAGAAACACTTGTATCAACGGTTCCATCCGGTTTTAACAGCCCCTGCATAGAATCTTTCAGTTCCGGAAACTGCTTCAATACTTCATTCAATTCTCCGGTTTGCTCCCCGGATAGTGCCATAGAAATCGTAGTGGTTTCAGAACTATTGGATGTTGCACCCTCTTGTCTAACTAAAGTTTCCACGCTTTCACCATCCAAGGAATTTAAATCCCCAATCCGTTCCTCCTGGCCCGAAACCACAAGGATATCCGTTGTCTGATTTGATAAACCTGTTTTTCCCGGAATATCCTGCTGTAATGTAACTGACTTATCGACTACATTCTCATTTTGTACAACTGTCTTGTCACTAACTACAGATTCCGATTTACTTATAGTGGAATTTACGGTTTCACCCCCTTCAGGATTCTCTGAAAGAAGGGGTTTCGCAATCGTATTCTGATTCTGATTCTCTTCCTCAGGTTCTACTTCCCCGTTTAATTGTAATAGTTTTACGAGATTTTGTTGAAATGATACCGCATCCTCTGTGGAAATATTCGATTGAACAATCGTCTCAGACATGGTATTAACCAGTTCATCTACAGCCTTAAGAATTGCCCCCTCATTTGCCTTATAGTTTTCAAACTGTTCAATCATTTCCCCTGTAATAGGAATATTTAATTTCTGCATCAAAACTATGGAATCCGCAGAGGTTGACGGGTTCATATGAAGTGTCTGCGCCATAAACTGTAGACTTTTAGCGTCAATTGGCATCTGCTCCTGCATCATGGTATTAACCATTGTGAGATTTCTCTCATTTGCAGGAATGCCGGCAGCATCCAGTGCAGTTAACAGCGTCGGATTATTAGATACTACATTCTCTAAAGGACGAATCTGTATGGTATTATCCGCATTAGATTTAACTTCAAAAAAGACAGACTGTCCCTGAGAAATACTAACTCCCTGGTCCAGTCTGGCCTGAATGTTTTGTCCCGAACTTAAAGAAATCGTAACCTGATTTCCTTTCACATTTGTGATAGAGCCCTCAAAAATCTGACCCGGTTTCAGTGATTGCAACGTATTAGTCGCCTGTTCGATTCCCTTTGTACCGGCTTTCATTTGAGTACCAGCCTTAAGACTGTTATTAAATTGAGAAACTAGATCATTTATCTGCATCGGCTCCCCACCCTTCTCAGATAAAGTTTTTTATAAATGTCGTTCTATGAATTGGAGATGGTCCATATTTTTTTATGGCTTCAATATGCTCTTTTGTACCATATCCCTTATGCTTGGCAAATCCATATTCCGGCATTACTTTATCATATTCATACATCAATCGGTCCCTTGTTACCTTGGCAATAATAGATGCGGCACCAATGGAAACAGATTTTGCATCACCTTTTACAATTGCCACCTGTTTCATAGGAAGCTCTGGTATTGTAACTGCATCATTTAACAACAGATCCGGAGTTACAGAAAGCTTGGAAATAGCTTCCCGCATTGCCTCATATGTTGCCTGAAGAATATTGATTTCATCAATTCTCTGTGGGGAAGCCATTCCAATACCAACAGAAACAGCATTCTCCATAATTAAATCATACAATTCTTCTCTTTTTTTCTCAGTAAGTTTTTTGGAATCATTAATTCCGGTAATATCTGTATCCGCAGGAAATACAACTGCACCGGCCACAACAGGACCTGCTAATGGTCCTCGACCTGCTTCATCTATCCCACAGATCACATGAAATACATCTCCATATTTACGTTCGAAGAACTTTAAATTCTCCATACGTTGTATTTCTGCTTTATATTTATCAATACGCTTATTTGCCTGTGAAACAAGCTTTACAACGCCTGCGCGCTGGTCTTCCTGATATTTCTGAACAAACGCCGACAATTCTTTTGTTTCAGCATTCTTTAATTCATCCTGAATATCTTTAATCTTCTTCTCATCAGCCATAATACTAGTCCTTACTCATCCTTCGGAAATGTAGAAATTTTGTTAAATGGAAAAATTCGAAGTACAGCACGACCTATAATATCGCTCTTATGAATTAAGCCGACATTTTCAAATCGACTATCCGTACTATTATTTCGGTTATCTCCCAAAACAAAATACTGATCTTCACCCAGTGTTATTGGAGATGCAGCAATACCGGCATTTTGTATTGTCTCCAAGCCATAGTTTTCCTCTAATAACTGACCATTGATATAGATACTTCCATCGTTATCGATAAAAACAGTTTCACCCGGCAAGCCTATAATACGCTTTATATAATATGTATCCTCCTCATACTGGTAGGGAAAAATAATAATATCAAAGCGCTTTGGATCCGAGAATTTATATGTTAGTTTATCAATAATCAGATTATCACCATCGCTAAGGGTAGTCTCCATGGAAGAACCACTTACAACAGTTCGCTGTCCTACAAATTCAATTATGCAAAAAGTAAATGCTAGAATAGCAGCAAAATATAGAATCATCCGTAGTATTTCGCGAAATCCTACTTTTGTATTTTCCTTTGCTTCCATTTCCTCAGAACTCATTTTCTCACTCCTATTCCTCTTCATAATCAGTAGCAATTTCAACTGAAATCCGACCTAAAGCTCCACTTCTAAATTCATCTAACACCAGATTTGCAGCCTTAGAATAATCAATCTCATTACCCTTCTTAATACAATTACGATTCTTCGCAATTTCAATTAATATATCGGATGATTTTGCCGTTTCGTCCACGCTGAAACGCTCATTTAACGTTCCTGCATAGCGTTCCTGCAAAAATTCAATCAATAAAAGTGTAAGTTCATCAATATTTAATACATTATCAGAAATAGCACCAATCCACGCAAGATGAAGTCCAACAGTCTGATCGTCAAACTTTGGCCAAAGAATACCCGGCGTATCCAACAATTCTGTATCCTTATTCAAACGAATCCACTGCTTACCCTTTGTAACACCCGGTTTATTACCAGTTTTGGCTGCAGCTTTGCCAGCAAACGAATTGATAAATGTAGATTTACCCACATTAGGAATTCCTACAACCATTGCTCGAATTGGACGATTTTTTATACCACGACGGCGGTCGCGCTCTCTTTTTTCTTTGCATGCCTCTTCAATCTTTTGAGAAACCTGCTTCATTCGATTCTTTTTACGGGAATCAAGAGTAACCACCTGATATCCCTTATTCATAAAATATGTTTCCCATTCCTGATTTGCTTTTGGATCAGCCAAATCAGATTTATTCATCAAAATAAGTCTCGCCTTATTTTGCGCAAGTGAGTCAATGTCTGGATTTCTGCTTGCAAGAGGAATTCTTGCATCAACTATCTCAATCACCAAATCAATTAACTTAATATCTTCCTTCATTTGACGAACAGCTTTCGTCATATGTCCAGGATACCACTGAAATTCCATAGTACCTCCTAATAAAACTATTTAATCTATAAAACCGAAATTACTTAAGGAAGTACAAAACCATACCTTACCAACAATTTCGCCTTTTGTAACATTTCCAATCGTTTCATAACGACTATCCTCACTGTTGTTTCGATTATCTCCCAAGAGGAAATATTCATTATCCCCCAGTGTAATCTCTGACTCAGCAAGTCCTGAATCCGATATAGTGTCCACATTTGTAGCCTCTTTATATCGATCTCCATTAACATAGAGATAACCACCCTGAATCTGAATCGTATCCCCAGGGCATCCAACAACACGCTTAATACTGTATTGCGCATTTAGATTTCCTGATGGACGAAATGCTACAACATCATTATATGTTGGTTTGCTGTATACATATACAAAACGGTTCAAAAGAACTGTATTTCCTTCGTCCAAAGTTTCTTCCATAGAATTACCCAGAACCTCTACCCTGATTCCGAAAGCAGAAGAAACCAAAAACGCAATTAATAAAACAAGTGCTATTTCACCAAGAAATATCCCTTGTTTTCTAAATTTCTGAATTTGAAATCTTCTTCTTCGTCTTCTAAAATTAAGACCTTTTTTACGTATCAAACGTGATTTTGCTGAACTGATGTCAATATTTAGAATTGGCTTTTTTCTTCTTCTCATAATAACCTGCCAGATATAATTTCAATAAAATAACTATACACGAATCGCAAAAAAAGAACAACCACCGAAGTGGTTGTTCCAAGCAAGATCAAATTATTTGATAACTTCCTTAACTCTAGCCTTCTTACCAACACGATCACGTAAGTAGTAAAGCTTAGCACGACGTACCTTACCTCTACGAACTACTTCAATCTTTTCTACGTTAGGGCTGTGTAATGGCCAAGTCTTTTCAACACCTACACCGTTAGAAAGTTTTCTAACTGTAAATGTTTCGCGGTTGCTTCCACCCTGTCTCTTAATAACAGTTCCTTCGAAAACCTGAATTCTTTCACGGTTTCCTTCCTTGATCTTAGCGTATACCTTTACAGTATCACCTGTGTTAAAATCTGCAACTTCAGACTTTAACTGAGCTTCTTCGATGCTCTTAATAATTTCATTTGCGTTCATTTTGTGACCTCCTAAATCGTTGATGTTCTTAATGCACTATCCGCAACAGAGGACCATCTCATTTTTTCACAACATTAGTATATTACCACGGTTAATTACAATTGTCTAGTTCTTTTAAATATTTCTTATCCGCCTCTGTAAGTTCATAAGACTCTAACAAATCCGGTCTACGCTCCAGCGTACGTTCCAGACTCTTCTCATGTCTCCACTGATCCACCTTCGCATGATCGCCTGACAAAAGGATGGCCGGGACTTTACGATTGTTCCATGTCTCCGGTCTGGAATACTGCGGATATTCCAATAGACCCTGTTCAAAAGACTCTGTGGAAGCCGAATCATCATTATGAAGTACTCCGGGTACTAATCTGGAAATAGCATCTATCAATACCATCGCACCCAATTCACCGCCGGTTAATACATAATCGCCAATAGATATATAATCATCAACTATTTCTTCTAAGACTCGTTCATCTATCCCCTCATAATGTCCACAGAGCAGACAAACATCTTCCATCAAGGCATACTCATGAGCAATTTTTTGCTGGAAAGTTCGACCTTGAGGTGTCAGATACACACAATGAACTTTGTGACCAGCCTCTTCGCAAATATGCTGATACGCATCATAAATCGGCTGAGCCTGCATAACCATGCCGGCACCTCCACCGTATGGATAATCATCTACTTTCTTATGTTTATCCAATGTATAATCGCGTATGTTAACCGGAATCAATTCTATCTGTCCTTTGTCCATCGCCCTACCAACTATACTGTTAGATAGAGCATCTATAATCATTTCAGGAAATAGCGTCAAAACATAAAACTTCATACTATTACTCCATCATTCCAGGCAAAAGATGAACAACCATATATCGTTCTTCCGGCTTAACTTCTTTTATACACTTAGAAATAGCCGGAATCAAAACATCCGATTTACCTTCTACGGAAATTTCATACACATCATTTGCTGCAGTTGTAATTACATTCTTTAAAGCGCCAAGTGTTGTCCCGTCTTCCAGTCGTACATCCATACCAATTAAATCAGCAATGTAGAACTCATTTTCGGATAATGGCGCTGCATTTTCACGAGAAACGTAAAGACTGCATTTCTTATATTTTTCAATCAGATTAATATCTTCATATCCCTTAAATGTCAGAAGAACCATGTTTTTCTGGTAACGCACCTTCTTGATTTCCATAGGAATCTTTTCTCTACCGGTATCTAACATTACCGAATCTATTTCTTCAAATCTCTTTGGATCATCGGTGGTTGGGAAAACCTTTACCTCACCTTTCAATCCATGGGTCTGGGTAATAACACCCACTTCAAATATATCCTGCATAATTACCTCAATCAAATAAAAGCTATAGAGTACACTTTTTGTAACAAATAGGGAGCAGGTAAACCTGCTCCCTATAAAATATCCCGAAAGAAATTATTCTACGATATCAACAACCACTTTTTTATCTGACTTGGAAGAAGCAGCCTTTACTACAGAACGAATTGCCTTAGCAATACGTCCCTGCTTTCCGATCACCTTGCCCATGTCAGATGGAGCAACTTTAAGCTCCACAACAACTGTATGGCCTGATTCTCTTTCCGTAACAACAACTTCATCCGGAGAGTCAACAAGTGCTTTTGCAATGACCTCAACTAATTCTTTCATCACGAATACCCCATTCTTTCTGAAACTGCTTATTTCACAATGCCAGCCTGCTTAAATAATCTGTTAACAGTTTCTGTAGGCTGTGCACCATTTGCAAGCCACTTCTTTGCTAACTCTTCGTTAACGTGGTATTCACTTGGTTCCTTATTTGGATCGTATGTACCGATTGCTTCGATAAATCTACCATCTCTAGGAGCTCTAGAGTCTGCTACTACGATTCTGTATAATGGAGCCTTCTTCTGTCCAATTCTTGTTAATCTAATCTTTGTTGCCATGATTTCACCTCCTGGTAATTGCTAAAATATGTTAAAAAGGAAAACTTTTATTAAATCTTCCTCTTTTACCTTTCATCATGCCCGGCATCTGTTTCATCATCTTACGGGCTTGTTCAAACTGTTTCACCAGTCTGTTAACTTCTGCGATATCGACGCCAGCGCCTCTCGCAATACGATTCTTTCGACTCGGATTCATGAGTTTTGGATTGCCTCTCTCCTCCGGTGTCATCGAATAGATAATCGCCTCGATACGTGCCATCTTCTTTTCATCAACAGCACTATTTATCTGTTCCATCTGTTTATTATCAATTCCAGGCAACATTCCAAGTATAGATGTTAAACCACCCATCTTTTTCATCTGTGCCATAGAATCCAGATAATCATTAAAATCAAACTCGGCTTTCTTCATCTTCTTCTGAAGATTTCTTGCCTTGTCTTCATCGATAGCCTGTTCTGCCTTTTCAATAAGAGAAAGTACATCTCCCATTCCCAGAATTCGGCTAGCCATACGATCCGGATAGAACTGCTCTAAATCAGATAGCTTTTCTCCCATACCTACATATAGGATTGGCTTACCGGTAACAGCACGAATAGAAAGTGCCGCACCACCACGTGTATCACCATCTAACTTTGTCAGTACAACGCCATCAATGCCAATCTTTTCATCAAAGGTTCCTGCAACATTAACCGCATCCTGACCCGTCATAGCATCTACAACTAAAATCGTCTGGGCGACATCAATCTGACCTTTGATTTCCTCTAGTTCGGCCATCATATCTTCATCAACATGAAGTCGACCTGCTGTATCCAGAATAACAACATTGTTATTATTCTCTTTCGCATGAGCAATTGCTGCCTTGGCAATATCAACCGGCTTATTCTTGTCTCCCATGGAGAATACCGGAACGTCCTGCTTTTCACCATTGATTTTCAACTGCTCAATCGCAGCCGGACGATAGATATCACAGGCAACCAATAACGGTCTTTTGCCTTTTAACTTCATCTTGCCTGCAAGTTTTGCAGTTGTAGTTGTTTTACCTGCACCTTGAAGACCAACCATCATAATAACCGTTGTCTCCTGTCCAGGACGATACTTAATCTCAGTGGTTTCTGACCCCATAAGATTAACCATCTCTTCGTTAACAATCTTAATAACCATCTGACCTGGATTAAGACCGTTTAAAACGTCAGTACCAATGGCACGTTCCTGAACCTTCTTGGTAAAATTCTTAACTACTTTGAAGTTAACATCTGCTTCAAGAAGAGCCATTTTAACTTCTTTTAAAGCCGCCTTAACATCATCTTCCGATAGACGTCCTTTACCGCGCAGATCTCTAAATACATTTTGTAATTTCTCTGATAAACTGTCGAATGCCATCTAAAGCTCCTCTAGAATGTCATTTGAGACTTTTCGAATCTCATCCATTATTTCTGTATAATTTTCTTTTGTTGCAGCCTCGGATAAATCATTGATTTTCTGAACGTTATCCTTAACTTCCATAAACTTTTCAAGCAGATGAAGTTTTTCTTCATATCCTTGTAAGGATTTACTGCATCTCTTAATCAAATCATGTACACCTTGTCTACTGATTCCCTCTTCACTAGCAATCTCACCAAGTGAAAGATCCTGAAAGACATAGTCCTCATAAATTCGACGCTGATGTTCATTGAGAAGTTCTCCATAAAAATCATACAGATATCCCTGTAATACTTTTTCTTCCATCGAAATCACCTTTGTCAACCTAAAATACTATACTATGCCAAAGACAATATGTCAAGTATTTTTTCTTTACAGTAAAGTATTTTTACTTTACAACCTTTTATAAGCTTGTCTGTACCAGTTTTGGACGATATCCCGCCTGATCAAGTGAAGCAAGAATTTGTTCCTTATGCTCTGTTCCAAACGCCTCTAAAGTAATTCTAAGTTCAACTGCAACATTTCTATTTGTAGAAACAAACTGATTGTGTTCCAATTTGATAACATTACCCTGCTGAGCAGCAATATTTTCAGCAACCGCCGCCAACTGACCCGGCTTATCAGGAAGCAAAACAGAAACCGTGAAGATACGATCCCTAAAAATCAGTCCTTGCTGAACAACGGATGACATTGTAATAACATCCATATTACCACCACTCAGAATAGATACAATCTTTTTACCCTTTACATCTAACTGCGAAAGAGCTGCAACTGTAAGCAATCCAGAGTTTTCTACTATCATCTTATGATTTTCAACCATATCAAGGAATGCAACAATCAACTCGTCATCCTGAACAGTCACAATCTGATCTACATTCTTACGAACGTAAGGAAAGATTTTCGAACCCGGTGTCTTCACTGCAGTACCATCTGCAATAGTATTTACACCGGAAAGTGTTGTAACTTCTCCTTGCTCAACTGACACCTGCATACAATTTGCTCCGGCAGGTTCAACACCAATTACTTTGATATTAGGGTTCACAGCCTTTGCCGCTGTAGAAACCCCCGTTGCAAGTCCGCCGCCACCGATTGGCACAAGAATATAGTCAACATCCGGTAACTCACGCATTATCTCCATGGCAATCGTACCCTGACCTGTTGCAACTGTCGGATCATCAAAAGGATGGATGAATGTATATCCATGACGATCTGCAAGCTCATATGCATATTCGCACGCCTCATCATATACGTCACCATACAGTACTACATCAGCACCATAGCTCTTTGTGCGATTAACCTTGATTAAAGGGGTTGTAGTAGGCATGACAATTGTTGCCTTGCAACCAAATAATTTGGCAGCATATGCAACACCCTGAGCATGATTACCAGCAGATGCTGTAATTAAACCTTTTTTTCTATCCTCTTCTGATAAAGTACTGATTTTGTAATATGCGCCACGAACCTTATAAGCCCCTGTATACTGCATGTTCTCAGGTTTCAAATACACTTCATTACCGGTTTTCTCTGAGTAAAACTCACTATGAACCAACTTTGTTTCTAATGTTACTTTACTTACGACCTCACAGGCCTCTTCAAAATCTTTCTTTTCTAACATAATCTTTCCTCTTTTTCCTTTTCCTGCCCTAAGGGCTTTCTTATTATTTTAACCAATTATTGAAATAATGCATCAACAAATTGATTTGCATCAAATTTTTCCAGATCTTCTATCGTCTCGCCTACGCCGATATATTTCACCGGAACGCCAAGTTCCGCTTGAACCGCAACCGCGATACCTCCCTTGGCACTTCCGTCCATCTTAGTTAGGACAATACCAGAAACGTCTGTAACGTCTGAAAACTCTCTAGCTTGATTCAAAGCATTCTGACCAGTGGTTGCATCCAAAACAATCAGCGTTTCGCGGAAAGCATCCGGATATTCTCTCTCAATAATACGATTAATTTTACCAAGTTCATTCATAAGATTTTTCTTATTATGAAGTCGGCCGGCTGTATCAATCAGCAATACATCTGTATCTCTGGATTTAGCCGCCGCAACTGCATCGTATACAACAGCAGCCGGATCAGAACCTTCCTGACCTCCAACCAATTCAACTCCTGAACGATTCGCCCACTCTTTTAACTGATCATAGGCCGCAGCACGAAATGTATCCGCTGCTCCTAAAAGCACCTTTTTATGTTCATTCTGAAGCTTCGATGCAAGCTTTCCGACTGTAGTTGTCTTACCAACGCCATTAACACCTACAACAAGAACTACAGATTTACGATTCTCAAATTCGTATGCAGCTTCACCAATATCCATCTGATCACGAATTGTATCTATCAATAAAGCTTTACAATCCTGAGGCTCCTTAATATGTTTCTCTTTGACCTTTGCCTTTAACTCTTCAAGAATCCTATCGGTTGTACGAACACCGATGTCTCCCATAATCAGAACCTCTTCCAGTTCTTCATAGAAATCATCATCAATATTTGTAAATCCACGAAAAACGTAATCCATATTCTTTACAAAATTATCTCTTGTCTTCGTAAGGCCTTTAACCAATCGTTTAAAGAAACCTTCTTTATTTACATTTTCTGTCATATCCATCTCCTATGCATCCAAATCATTTTCAATCAAATTAACTGAAACCAGTGTAGAAACACCCTTTTCCTGCATTGTAATACCATACAATCGATCTGCCGCATTCATGGTACCACGTCTATGTGTAATAACAATAAACTGTGTATTTTTCGTAAGTTTATGCAAATATTTTGCATAACGATCTACATTGGAATCATCCAGTGCAGCCTCAATCTCATCCAACAGACAGAAAGGAGACGGTTTCAGATTCTGAATAGCAAACAATAACGCAATCGCAGTAAGAGACTTTTCACCACCGGACATCTGCATCATATTCTGAAGTTTCTTTCCGGGTGGCTGTGCATTAATCATAATACCTGTTTCAAGGACATCCTCGCCCTCCTGCAATTCCAGTGTACCTTTTCCGCCACCAAAGAGCTCTTTGAAAGCCTTGTCAAATTCACGCTGAATATCAGCAAATCCCTTGGTAAACTGTTCGCGCATTCCGTGATCAAGTTCGTCAATAATAGATTCTAAGGATTTCTCCGCTTCAATCAAATCATCATGCTGAGTCTTCATAAATCCGTAACGTTCTGCTACTTCCTTATATTCCTCAATCGCATTGACATTAACATTACCCATCTTACGGATTTCATCTTTCACAGAGCTTATCTGCTTACGAATAAGCACCGGATCAGAGAATGAATCATCTCTTAAATTCTTGGCACTACGAATGGTAAGTTCATACTCTTCCCACATGTAGTTTGTCTGATAATCCATTGCGGATTTTGCCTTTTCCTTCTGATTATTCAGTCGCATAATCTCGCGATCCAAATCTGACGCCTGCTTAGACAGAGCTTCTCGTCTATCAAAGAATCCCTTATGCTCTTCATTCATAGCCTCTTTTTTCTTGATACTATCGCGAAGTTCATTAGCAAGATCTAATGACGCCTGACCGGCAGCGTCTATTGTCTTCTTGATTTCTTCAATCTGATCACGCTTCTTCTGGATTTCTTCCTGCGTCAAACCGGATTTAGAAAGAAGTTCCTTCATTTCATACTCGGTTTTCGCAATTTCAGAGAGAATACGGTTCAGATTTTCTTCTGCAAACGCAACCTTCTGCTTTGCATTTGCCTCTTCAATTTGAATCTCAGAAACATTTCTTGAAACAGAAGTTTCCATATAGGTCTTCTCATCCAAAGCAACCTGCATTTCCTCTATCTGCTTCTGAAGCTCTCTCTCATGCTCATCCGCATCTGACATTTCCTTCTGAACAGCAGCAAAACTTGCCTGAATCTCTTGGATTTCCTTCTCAATCGTACGGGATTCCTGATCTAAACCGGCAAAACTTTCATTGGACTTATCCATTTCTTCCTTAGCACGATCCAAATTAATCTTAGCTGTATTTCTGGAAAGTGCCATTTCCGCCAGCGCATCCTGTTTTTCCTTCTGCTCGTCCTGAAGCAATGCCCTTGCTGTATTAATCTCTTCAATACGATTCTGCTTTGATTCAACCTCTTCCTTTAACGCCTGTAACTTCTCCTGAAGTTCCTCAATTTCACGATTTCTACTAAGAAGATTACTTGAATTCTTAAATGCACCACCGGACATAGAACCTCCGGGGCTTAAATATTCACCTTCCAGCGTTACAATATGTAAAGAATAATGATTTTTCTTTGCAAGACGAATCGCATCATCAATCTTCTCTGCAACGACAACTCTACCAAGAAGATAGCGAATAACATCCCTAAAGCAATCCTCTGCATCCACAAGATCCGATGCAACACCAAGGATTCCCTGTTCTTTAAAGATATCCTGTTTATCCTTGAAATGGTCCTTGCCCTTAACGGATGTCATAGGCAGAAATGTTGCTCGACCTGCTCGATTCTGTTTCAGGAAATGAATCATCTGCTTAGCCGTTTCTTCATCTCTGGTAACGATATTCTGAATATTACCTCCAAGAGCAGTTTCAATAGCGGTTTCATAGCGTTTATCCACATGAATCAAATCTGAAACAACACCAACGATGCCATCATTATTATCTTTTTGATTCATTACCTGACGAATACTGTTTCCATATCCGTCATATCTTTCCGCTATGTTTTTTAAACTCTCCAGGCGAGAATCCGATTTTTGATAGCGTTCTTTTAACTTGCCAAGATCATCTGTCTCCTGACGAAGTTTCTTTCTCCAGTCTTCTAATTTTTCCTGAATATCATCTAAAGAACGACGAATATCTCCATATGATTTATTGGATTCATCATAGGCCTTTGTCGCCTCTGTCAAAGCCTCTTTTAAAGACTCTTCTTTCGTTTTCCTTTTTAAAAGTCTCTGTGTTAACTGACTCTTTCGGATATTAGTCTGTTCCAGCAAAGTCTTCATCTGCTGATCCTTTGACTTAATAGTAGCCTTTTCATTTAAAAGACGAACTATTTCCTGACGATTCTTCTCTATTGACTCATTGTAATTAGAAATGGACTGCTCCAGATCCTGATAATCCTTCTTCGCTTTCAAAAGACGTTTTTCAACATTTGCCAGTGTTTCTTCCAGTTCTGTCTTTTCTGCAAGAAGCTTTTCTTTTTCCTCTTCTTTTCCGGCTTTATCCTTATCAAGCGCTTCTTTTCGAACCCGTATTGTATCTTCTGAGTTCTCTGCAGAACGAATCTGCTCCTCCAGAAGGTTTATCTGATTCTCCAGCTTACTCTTTGAATTGATTGCATTTCCCTGTTCTTCATGGATCTCTTCAATTCTATCTTCCAAAGCATGCAATTTTTCCTCTAAAGAGGCATATTCCGCTTTTGCTTTTTCCGTTTCTTTTTGATTGTCTTCATACTGATTTGCAGCAATTTCAAGTTTCTTTTCTGTTTCATCCATCTGTTCAGAAAGACGAGTCATCTCAAGTAAGAACATATTTACATCCAAAGATTTTAATTCTTCTTTCTTCTTCAGATATAATTTTGCCGTCTCAGACTGACGTTCCAAAGGTCCAACTCGCCCCTCTAATTCTCGAAGAATATCATTTACACGGACAAGATTCTCGCGTTCTTCCTCAAGCTTTTTAATCGCCGTTGCTTTACGCTTTTTGAACTTAACAATACCAACAGCTTCGTCAAACAGTTCTCGTCTCTCTTCCGGCTTACCGGACAAAATCTTTTCAATCTGACCCTGTCCAATAATGGAATATCCCTCTTTACCAATACCGGTGTCATAAAAGAGTTCATTCACATCCTTTAAACGACATGGTGAACCATTCAGCAAATACTCACTTTCACCGGATCGATAAACTCTACGCGCAATCGTAACCTCTTCATAATCAACCGGAAGAACGTGATCTGAATTATCCATTGTTATTGCCACATATGCATAACTCAATGGGCGACGATTCTCCGTACCCGCAAAGATAACATCCTGCATACTTGCACCACGAAGCTGCTTTGCGCTCTGTTCACCCAATACCCAGCGAACAGCATCTGCCACATTACTTTTTCCAGAACCGTTCGGTCCTACAATACCGGTAATACCATTGTGAAATTCTAATACAATTCGATTGGCAAAGGATTTAAAACCCTGTACCTCAATACTTTTTAAATACAATATACTAACCTCAAGCTTTATTTGTTTTCATTCTTTCGGAAATACATAATTCCCTGATATGCCGCATCCTGCTCCGCAGCCTTTTTTGAATTACCGCAACCTTTTCCAATCACAAGATCTCCCACTTTTGCCTCAACATAAAATTGTTTGGCATGGTCCGGTCCCTCTTCTTTAACAAGCTCATAAACAAGAGCGTTATCATGCATAGACTGAACTATCTCCTGAAGTGCTGTCTTACTGTCATGGAAGAGCTTCTTATGTTCAATATCCGTCATGATATACTTCATAATATAAGCCTTCGCCGGCTCCATTCCGCCATCCAAAAAGATTGCTCCAATAGTCGCTTCAAGCGCATCGGAAAGAACAGATTTACGCATTCTTCCACCGGTTTTTTCTTCACCCTTGCTAAGTCTTAAATATTTTCCAAGATTCATCTCTTTTGTACAATATGCAAGTGTTGGTTCACACACCAGACTAGCTCGCAATTTTGTCAATGCACCTTCTGAATAATCTCTGTAATTTAAATACAAAAACTCACTTGAAACAACTTCAAGTACAGCATCTCCCAAAAACTCAAGTCTCTCATTATCTGAGAGTTTTTTCATATGCTTTTCATTAGCATACGAACTATGTGTCAGAGCCTGAGCAAGTAAGCTTTCGTCTTTAAACTCATATCCAATTTTCTCTTGAAATTCCTTTAATAAATCCAAAGTTACTACTCCTTTTCAAATAAAAAACCCTTCATATTGAAGGGTTTTCTACAGTATTTCTATATGATTAACCAACCGTTTTCTTGATCAGTTCAACCGCATCCCCAACAGTTACAATCTTCTCAGCCTGGTCGCTGTCAACCTCAACATGAAGTTTTTCTTCAACGCCCATAATAATCTGAAAAACATCTAAAGAATCTGCACCGAGATCATCGATAAATGTTGTATCTTCATTAATTTCATTTGGATCTACAGATAATACATCTGCAATTACTTCTTTTAAAATATCAAGTTCCATAAAATCCTCCTATTTATCTTCCTGTGAGAAACTCTCACGAATTTTTTTATTAATATTTTGCTCTTTAAAGGAAATGCACTGAATAATGGAATTTGTCACTTCCTTTGCTTTGGCGCTGCCATGAGTTTTGACAATCAAACCATTTAAGCCAAGAAGAGGTGCCCCACCATACTGTGTTGCATCAAAAGCCACTAACTTCTTCTTAAGAGCTGGAACTGCCAATGCCGCACCGATTTTACTCTTAAGAGATGACATAAAAGCTTCCTTCATAACTTTCAAGAAGGTCTTGCTAACACCCTCATACATTTTCAAAATAACATTTCCTACAAAAGCTTCACACACAATAACATCTGCATAACCGGAAGGAATCTCTCTGGCTTCAATGCTTCCGATAAAATTAATATCCGAAGCTTCTTTTAACAGCGGAAATGTTTCCTTTACCAATGCGTTACCTTTTTCTTCTTCCGCACCGATATTAACAATTGCTACTCGAGGGTTCTTTTTACCCATAACATGTTCCATATAAATCGAACCCATACGTGCAAACTGAAGAAGATGTTCCGGTCTTGCATCCACATTTGCCCCGCAATCAACCAGCAGTGAAACTCCTTCTGTTGTTGGAATTAACGGAGCCAATGGTGCGCGCTTGATTCCCTTGATTCTACCGGCATATAATTGGCCACCTACTAGAATCGCACCTGAATTACCAGCAGAAACCATAGCATCTGCTTCGTTAGACTTAATCATCTGCATAGCAACCACAAGAGAAGAGTCTTTTTTCTTCTTAATTGCATTTACAGGGGGTTCCGCTGTTTCAATTACCTCTGTGGTAGCCTTGATTGTAATACGCGGATAATCAAATTGATATTTCTTTAATTCACTATGAATTGCCTGCTCATCACCAACAAGTACAATTCTTAAATCTTTTGTTTTATTAATGGCGTCTACTGCACCTTTTACGATTTCACCAGGGGCATTGTCGCCGCCCATTGCGTCAACCGCTACAATTGTTTCTGACATTTCAGAAACCTCCTCAAGATATATAAAATCAAATAATACTATACTATAACAATCTGTTTTTAGCAATAAAAACAGATTTAATTCCTCTCCAACAAATCACTCTTTCAGATAACAAAAAAGAGCTCTCCCAAACAATGGGAAAGCTCTTTTATATTGCTAATTAATCCTGTGCAATGATCTCTTTTTTGTTATAAGATCCACAGTTCTTGCAGACACGATGTGGCATCATTAAAGCGCCGCACTTGCTACACTTAACTAATGTTGGAGCAGACATCTTCCAGTTTGCTCTTCTCTTATCTCTTCTTCCCTTGGAAGACTTATTCTTTGGACAAATAGACATGCAATTACACCTCCTTAAACTCATTAAAGACATCTTGGAATTTTGCCATTCTAGGATCCAGCACTGTACGATTGCATCCACAGTCACCATTATTTAAATCATGACCACAAACTGAGCACAAGCCCTTACAATCTTCCTTGCAAAGAACCTTCGCCGGCCAGTCTACCAAGATTTCGTCATAAATCAGCCTGTTAACATCCAGGTGATGATCCTCGAAGAATTGATCTTCTTCTTCATCCGGATCCGTAACGACATGTCCGTCTCTTAAGTCAAGAGAACGTTCGATCATTATCGGAAATGCGATCCGAACATCCTTCAGGCATCGATCACAAGCTAAAACAACTTCGACCTCTGTTTTCCCTGAAATCAGTATTTTCTGATCATCTTTATTGTTCAGACGTAAATCGAATGGCTTCTTTTTACTTATGGAATATTTGGTTCCACCATTCTCGATAAAGTCAGAATCAAGTTCAACCTGATAAACTTCCTCTCGATTGGTGTTCAAAATGATATCGGTTATATCGATTTTCATAATGTCCTCCTAATCCACACTCAAACTATTATACATATGGCAGAAACTCTTGTCAACAACTTTCTTATTTAACTAAAGCCTCTGTTTCTCTAGCAATAGCAAGCTCTTCATTTGTTGCTACAACTAATACCTTAACACGTGAATCTGCTGTAGAAATAATAGCTTCATCACCTGCATTCTGGTTAGCCTCTTCATCTAATGTGATTCCAAGATATCCAAAGTATTCACATACCTTTGCACGTACATAACTGTTGTTCTCGCCAATACCTGCTGTAAATGCAATTGCATCCACACCATTCATAGCTGCAGCATAAGCACCGACATACTTAGCAACTCTATAGCAGAAAGCATCTAATGCGATTTTAGCTTTTTCATTTCCACTTTCAATTCCTGCAAGGATATCACGGAAATCAGATGAAATTCCGGATAATCCAAGCATACCCGATTCTTTATTTAACATATTTAATGCCTGTGAAAGATCCATTCCTTCCTTTTTAGCAATAAATTCAATTGCTGATGGATCAATATCACCTGAACGTGTTCCCATGATAAGACCTTCCAATGGAGAAAGTCCCATTGATGTATCAACTGACACGCCATCCTTAACAGCAGAAACAGATGCACCATTTCCAAGGTGGCAAACAATTGTCTTCATTCCATCATATGGCTTGCCGAGAATATCTGCTACTCTCTGTGATACATAAGAGTGGCTTGTTCCGTGAAAACCATATCTACGTACTTTGTAGTCTTCATAATATTTGTAAGGAACTGCATACATATATGCTTTTGCAGGCATATTTGCATGAAAAGCTGTATCAAAAACGCCGACCATTGGTACATTAGGCATCAATTCTTTACATGCATTAATACCAATAATGTTCGCAGGATTATGAAGAGGTGCCAAATCATTGCACTCTTCCACCGTCTTTAAAACTTCATCTGTAATCACAACTGACTGCTTGAAAGCTTCTCCGCCGTGAACGATACGATGTCCTACTGCATCGATTTCATCAAGGCTCTTAAGCACACCGGTTTTTTCATTCACAAGAGCTTCCAGAACCATCTTTACAGCCTCTGTATGTGTAGGCATAGGTGCCTCTGTCACCTCTTTTTCCCCGCCTGCCGGTGTATAATTCATTCTTCCATCGATACCGATTCTTTCGCAAAGCCCCTTTGCCAATACTTTTTCAGAAGCAGAATCAATGACCTGATATTTCAGAGATGAGCTTCCGCAATTGATAACTAAAATATTCATTTATTTTCTCCTCTTTTCTCTTTATGCTTTACGCACAAACTAAAATAATTATAACCTTAGAACAAAAAGGGCTCAAGTATGTAAAATAAAAGTTCATAAATTAAGACATTTTGTAAGTCGAAGCCTCAATCCTATGCTAAAATTAAAACATAAATACACGAGGAGGGATTGTTATGAAAGTAACCGGAATTGTAGCAGAATATAATCCTTTTCACATGGGTCATCGCTATCAGTTAAAAGAAGCTTGTGAGCACTACGGCAGCGACGCTAATGTAATCGTTATGAGCGGTGACTTTACCCAACGTGGGGCACCGGCTGTTGTGGACAAATACACTCGCGCAAAGATTGCCCTGGAATCAGGTGCCGATTTAGTGTTAATGTTACCTGTAACTGCTTCAACGGCAACTGCAGAACACTTTGCAGACGCTGCCGTTTCCGTATTACAGCACACAGACATTGTAGATCAAATGCTATTTGGTGCAGAATCCGATGATATCAGTTTATTTCATACCGTCTCTGAGGTATTGGTAAATGAACCAGAAACTTATACTTCTCTGTTAAAAGAAGAATTAAAGTCCGGCGTCACATTTCCTGTTGCCCGAGAACACGCGCTAAAGAAAATATTAGATATTGACGAATTCTTTTTATCCACGCCAAACAACATTCTTGGCATTGAATATGTCAAATCTATCAAACGCAGAAATGCATCCTTTGCCCCAATCGCCATGAAGCGAATCGGTGCAAGCTATCATGATGCATCCATCCCGGATGATGTGGCAAGTTTTGCCTCTGCATCCGCAATACGAAAAGTTCTCAAAAAAGGAAATCCGGAGGCGATTCAATCCATCTTATCCGACGTACTGGACAGTCCTATGCTTACTCCACTCCTTGAACAGGTGGCCGATAATTGCATTTTGGACAGAGACGACTGTTCGCTGTTATTACACGAGAAACTGATTCGAACCGATGATTACTCGATTTATCAAGACTGTTCTGAAGAACTGTCTAACAGAATCAAAAATTCAAGAGACCAGTATCTCACCTGGGGACAGCTAAACGATCTGCTTAAGACAAAAGAGATGACCTATTCCAGAATTTCAAGAGTTCTTTCACACATTCTTCTGGATTTGACAAAGGAAGACGAAGAACTCGCCAAAAAGAAAGACATACCGTATCTACGAGTCCTGGGATTTTCCAAAAAGGGTTCTGCACTTTTAAGCGAATTAAAGAAAAAATGCGATATCCCTGTAATCTATAATCCCAAGGATGCCGAACAGGTTTTGGACAAAGACGCTCTATATCTGTTTCAGAAAGATATTCAGGCAGCAGATTTATATCGAGCAATATTAACCAGCAAAACCGGAAAGCTTTACAAAACGGAGTACACTCGTAAATTCGACCTTGTAAATATCTAAAATATAAAGCAAAGGAGCCTGCAGAAATGCAAGCTCCTTTTTCCTTCTCATATTTTCCGTTCACTCTACCCCAAAACAACCGGTTATTAATACATAGATTTTCAAAATTAATGATGGAAAAGTCGAATACCCGTAAACGCCATTGCCATATTATGTTTGTTACATGTATCAATAACATTATCATCACGAATGGAACCACCCGGTTCAGCAACATAGGAAACTCCACTCTTAAACGCTCTTTCAATATTATCTCCAAACGGGAAGAAAGCATCTGAGCCAAGAGAAACACCTGTATTCTTATCCAGCCAAGCTCTCTTTTCTTCTCTTGTGAAAACTTCCGGTTTTTCCTTAAAGATACGTTCCCATTCTCCATCAGCCAAGACATCCATATAATCCTCACCAATGTACAGATCAATAGCATTATCACGATCTGCACGTTTGATAGTGTCTAAAAATGGCAATGCAAGCACCTTTGGAGACTGACGAAGCCACCAGTTATCTGCCTTAGAACCCGCAAGTCTTGTACAATGAATTCTAGACTGCTGTCCGGCTCCAATACCGATTGCCTGTCCACCCTTTGCATAACAAACACTATTTGACTGTGTATACTTAAGCGTAATCATAGCAATTGTCAAATCAATCTTTGCTGACTCAGGAATTTCCTTGTTTTCTGTCACAACATTGTCAAAGAAATGTTCATCAATGTTGAGTTCATTTCTTCCCTGTTCAAAAGTAATACCATAAACCTGCTTACGCTCAATCTTTTCAGGTTCATAATCCGGATCAATCTGAATAATTGCGTAATTGCCCTTCTTCTTACCCTTCAGAATCTCCAGCGCTTCCGGCTCGTATCCCGGAGCGATTACACCATCTGAAACTTCGCGACGAATGATCTTCGCGGTTGGTACATCGCAAACATCAGACAGGGAAATAAAATCGCCAAATGATGACATACGGTCTGCTCCTCTTGCTCTACTATAAGCATTTGCAAGTGGTGTAAACTCAATATCCAAATCGTCCACCCAGTAAATTTTCTTCTCTACATCTGTCATTGGCAGGCCAACAGCCGCACCGGCAGGAGAAACATGCTTAAATGATGTAGCAGCCGGAAGACCTGTTGCCTTCTTCAGTTCTTTCACAAGCTGCCAACCATTAAATGCGTCCAGGAAGTTAATATAACCCGGC
This sequence comes from Lachnospiraceae bacterium, assembly GCA_017392525.1. Classification (GTDB taxonomy): domain Bacteria; phylum Bacillota; class Clostridia; order Lachnospirales; family Lachnospiraceae; genus FD2005. The sequence goes on along the minus strand of JAFOVD010000045.1, from coordinate 4,819 downwards.
TTACCGTTCAAAACCTGAACCGGCAATTCCTGATTTCCTTCCATGTAAATTCTAGATGGTTTCTGATTTGGATTACATCCGTACTTAAGTTCTAATTCTTTCATCTTTTTCCTCTTTTACTTATTCTTGTTAACAATACGAGTCTCATATTTGCCTGTTTCAATATCAATATAGCGGACAAATAATGAAACTTTGTTTTCCTGATTTAAAGAATTCCAAACCATTTCTGTAAAAGAATCGATGTCTCCATCAATCTCTACACGCTGTGGCTCTCCCTCAAAACTTGGAAGGGGATTTCCATCACTGATATAGGTATGAATAAATCTTCCCTCTCCCCTGATTGGACAATCATAAGAAAACGTGTATCTGCAAGAACAAGACGGATCTCCCTCATGACTCTTCAAGATTGACATTTCATAAGAGAAATCACCATTTTCCACATGCATAACAGCAGAAATGCGTGGTGTATAGTTTGGTCCGTCCGGCTCAAACTGACGAATACGAAGAGATTCTTCAAATGTCTTTCCCTGTTCCATCTGTTCGTAAACCGTATCCGTTTGATCTCCGTTTGTCACGATCGTATCATTGCCTCTAACTCTAACAGGCGCATAGATAATCAAACTAGGATCCACAAGCTTTGACGGATCAAATGCTTCTGTTCTGATGCCTTCACCATCCTCAACAAAAACACGATTTCTACTATTTTCGCTTCTTCCCATAATGAAATAAGCAGTTACAGCATGTTTTCCATCAGGGGTACGTCCCACAACGATACCTCTGCCTGGATAGGTGTTGTTTTCAAGTTCTGTTTTTAGTAACTCTTTGTTCATTCCAGCCTCCTGAATCAACCAATTTCTTACGCCCCTATTATATCCGATGGTACATATTATTTCCACGAATAAATACTAATGGTATATATAAGTAATTCTAATTATTAGAAATGAATCCTTTCCTGAAGATTTGAAATCTGCCACTGTATCTCCGGCTTTAAGTTGGCCTTTAAGAATTCATTGGCAATCGCAAAATGGTTGCATCCCAGGAAGCCTCTATATGCTGATAACGGACTTGGATGAGTTGTCTCTAGAATCATATGCTTTGGATTAGATATCAATTTTTTCTTCTCTGCCGCCTGTTTTCCCCAAAGCAAAAATACTATCGGTTCTTCTCTCTCTCCAAGTTTTTTAATAACCGCATCCGTAAACTGCTTCCAACCAAATGATGCATGAGAATTAGCTGCATGTTCACGAACCGTAAGCACCGTATTCAAAAGGAACACACCCTGATCAGCCCACTCTTTCAAATATCCATTATCCGGGATAAAGCATCCATACTCTCTATTTAATTCTTTATACATATTTAAAAGTGATGGCGGAGCGTCAACTCCCGGCTTTACAGAAAATGCCAATCCATGCGCCTGCCCCGGCTCATGGTAGGGATCCTGACCTAAAATAACAACTTTAACATCCTGATAATCTGTATAAGAAAAAGCAGAAAACACGTCTTTATCTGAGGGATAAACTGTATATGCCTCTCGTTCTTTTCTCACTTTTTCTTCTAACTCTTTAAAATAAGGCTGACTAAACTCATCCTTAAGTACTTCATACCAATTATTCTCTGGAAATTTCATATACATCCTCTTTTCTATTTTATAAAAAAGGTCCTCGGCTGAACCGAAGACCTACACCTCAATCTATTCTAACTGAAATATCCTGACCGGCAAGATATTCCTTCAGGTCACGTATATCAAGTTCATGAAAATGAAACAGCGACGCAGCAAGAGCCGCATCTGCCCCAGCTTGAAATGCATCTTTAAAATCCTCTTCACATCCGGCACCACCAGATGCAATCACAGGAATCGAAACTGCACTAGCTATAGCTTTTGTCAATTCACAATCGTACCCCGCCTTGGTGCCATCGCAATCCATACTGGTAAGCAAAATCTCTCCTGCTCCTAAACGAGCTGCCTCTTTAGCCCACTCAACAGCATCCATGCCAACATCAATACGGCCACCATGCTTATAAACATTCCAGCCTGAACCATCTGCACGCTTCTTTGCATCAATTGCAACCACAACACATTGACTTCCAAACTTTTCAGCAGCATCCGAAATTAATTTCGGATTATCTATAGCAGATGAATTAATCGAAATCTTATCCGCACCTTCTCTTAGTAATACGCGAAAATCGTCAACAGTACGAATTCCACCTCCAACAGTAAAGGGAATAAACACTTTTTTGGCAACCTCGCGAACCATATCTACCACAGTGCTTCTGTTATCGGATGAAGCTGTAATATCTAAAAAAACAAGTTCATCAGCACCGGCCTTATCGTAAACCTCTGCAACAGCAACCGGATCACCGGCATCCTGCAAATCAACAAAATTAATACCTTTTACCACTCGTCCATCCTTGACATCTAAACAAGGAATAATTCTTTTTGTAAACATGTAAGCCCCCTATGTATGTAAAAAATTATCGATAATCTTCAATCCAATTGCACTACTCTTCTCCGGGTGAAACTGACAGGCAAATATATTACCATACTCACACGCCGCATGGATATGTACTCCATATTCTGTTGTAGCCGCAACAATATCAGGGTTCTCAGCCTCAAGATAATAAGAATGCACAAAATATACATATGATTCTTCCGGAATACCTTGAAAAAGTTTACTGTTCTTCGGGAAATTAAGAGAATTCCATCCAACATGCGGAATTTTCAATCCAGGTGCACTAGGGATTTTGCGAATATGCCCCTTTAAGATTCCAAGTCCTTCAACGCCAGGAGTTTCGTCACTATCCTCAAAAAGCAGTTGCAACCCAAGACAGATGCCCATAAGAGGTTTCTTTGCCTTAACAATGTCATGTATTACAGGAATCAAATCGTAATGTTTCAAATGCTCCATCGCATCTCCAAAGGAACCTACACCAGGTAATATTACATGGCCAGCATCTAATAATACCTTAGGTTCTCTTGTAACAACGGTTTCATAACCCAAATACTCCACTGCCTTCTGCACACTCTTGATGTTACCGGCATCATAATCAATGATTGCAACTGCTTTGTTATTCATACTGGTTCTCCACTTTCATGCCCAAATTCTCAACAACTTCAATAATAGCCTTCGTATAATCCTTACGATCATGAATATTATATAACTCCAATGCCTGGTCTGTCGTCACACCAAACTGATCCATTAATTGACCAGCCATGGTCTGAGCCATAGCATCATACGCATCTCCAATACCTAATCCCGCAGCCGTCGCAGCGTTGAAATTGTATCTTCCGTATCCGTTTACGAGTTCATCTAACGCAAGATCGTATTTTTTCATTGTCATAAATGATTGATAACGATTATACTTCATTTGAAGTTCGGCCATCAAGTGAACAGATTCTTGGAAATTAATATCTTCCTCATCTTTAAAGGTCTTATTACCAATCTCCTTATATGCCTGTTCATACTGGCCATTGTCAAAATATTTCTTTGCCATCGTCTCAGCTTTATGTGCTGATAGGACATTCGTGGCTACCATAACCAAAACTATAATTGAAACAGCAAGTAATATAAATGGAATAAACGCCTTAATCGGAATCTTCGGTGAATTATCCTTTGGCTTATTAGCCTTCGCCTTCGCCTTTTCCTCCGCTTTACGTTTCTTTGCTTCTGCAGCTTCCTTTTTCTTCTTTTCTTTTTCTGCTGCAGCTTCCTTTTTCTTCTTCTCTTTTTCAGCCTTGGCCTGCTTTTTCGCCTCTGCCTTGGCCGCCTTTGGATCTAAAGTCTCTCCATCTTCGCCCTCAAATTCTTTCAGAATATCTGCATTTTCACCCGAAAGATCCTCTGGTCCCATGTTATCAATAATCTCTACAGTATGATCACCAGTAGGATCATTGTCCTTGTGTTCAAATAATTTATGGAAAAACTTCTGGATTTTTCCTAAAAGACCTTTTGCCTCAGGAGTTTCTGTAACTTCATCAAACGCATCAAGCGATACACCATCCACACCCGCTTCATAAAAATCTCTAGCTTCCTGCAATTCAATATTATTTTCATCAGACTCAAGCAGGTCACCAATATCAGATAAATCCGAATCTTCTCCGAGGAAATCCATCAGATCAGAATCCCCGTTCTCATCTAATAATTCAGGTAAATCTACATCCTCTCCAAGAGGTAGGGAATCAATTCCTATCTCAGAAAGATCATCCAACGGAAGAGGATCCGATTCATCCACTGCAGCAGATGATGAATCACTTCCCTCTGCGCTTTCTTCATCCAACTCATCTGGCTGAAACTCCGGCTGTAATATACTTTCCTCCTCTTCAGAATCCTCATCCATCTTCATACGAGCCATGGACAAAATATCATCAACCGAACTATCAGAATCCTCGTTCTCCGATGGTTCTTCCATTTCTAAAGGCTCTTCCAAATCCAAAGATTCTTCCAATTCAAGCGGCTCTTCTGACTCTTCCTCTTCTTCTGCCCCCTGTGAGTCTTCTGATTCATTCAGCTCATGTGATTCCTCTGATTCCTCTGATTTTTCAAGTTCCAATGGTTCTTCTTCCGAATCATTTTCTTCAAGTGACTCTCCTTCAACCAGCGATTCTTCCAGTTCCAGTGGCTCTTCTTCCAATTCTGCCAAATCATCTAACTCTAACGGTTCTTCATCATCCGAGCCCGTCTCCGAGTCTTGCTGTAAATCATCTGACTTTTCTTCATTCTGAGGCTCAAAATCCGTTGAATCCTCAAAATCCAATTCATCTTCTTCAATTGATGAATCGCCTTCTTCCTCATTACCCATATCAAGGCCAAAATCAGCAGCT
>JAFOVD010000044.1 GCA_017392525.1 Lachnospiraceae bacterium | reverse complement strand
TGACACCCAGCCCAAGAAGCACCGCGAAAATCCGCTTCGACGTAAGTCTCTCCAAAATGCGCTCCATCTTGCTTCCCGCCATGGTGGACAAGCCGTCCCCCATTTCCGACATTCCATATAAGAAGAGCGATAGGCCGCCCAGCATTTTCGTCAAATGAAAAAAGTCCATATTTTTTACCTCTCACCATACAATACTTTGTTTTCACTTGCATTGTATCTGTGGTTTGTAAAAAATATGGACTTTCTATGTAAAATCAATGTAAAAATATCTCGCGATTTTATATGTTTTTCTCGATGTGCCAGGGTCTCACCTCTGCGAACACTCGATCCCCCCCTACTTCACAATTTTCACTGCTGTACCATAGGCGATAATCTCGGCTGCACCCTGCATCACCTGCGATGAGCCATAACGCACACCGACAATAGCATCTGCACCAAGCGCTTCCGCCTCGTCCACCATACGCTTCGTTGCAAGCTGGCGCGCCTCATTTAACATTTCCGTATAGCCAACGATTTCTCCACCAACAAGTGTTTTCAGGCCTGCCATAAAATCACGTCCAACATTTTTTGTCTGTACAATGGTTCCCTTTACGATTCCCAGCGGTTCTATCTCCACACCCGGAATTGTATCAATACTTACTAGCTTCATCTAATTCTCCTCCTTTAAGTTCCTTCAATCGCTGTCTCAAAACGACAACGATGCCTACAACAATTGCGATTGGTGCGGCCACGCCAATCAAATACACGCCTATCGGTGCCGGATCGGCTGCGCACGCTAATAGAAATGCGACCATCACCGCCAGCATGAAAACTATCATTATCACACCGGCAAGTATTGCGCCAGTCGCACGCGTTTTCACGTCGGATTTCTTCACATTCATAAACTGAACGCCTCCTCTCTCCAATTTCTTCATTCGATCGAGATAATCCTCTGCTTTTATAGAAGAAAAATCACTTTCGTCCGATGCCAGGAGCGTACACATTTCCTTCATGTGCTCGATGTCCTTCTGCTGACGTGTGAGGCTTTCGCTCTGCTCCATCATGCATTGCCGCATCGACAGCTCGCCCGCCTCCATGCGACGGATGTCTTCACAAGAGACACCCAGCATGCGAAGGAGCTTGATTTTATGTAGAATCTCCACATCCTTCATTGTGTAATCGCGGTAACCATTTTCCGGATTGCGCCGCGGAGCTACCAACCCCTGATCCTCGTAAAATCGGATATTTTTCTTTGTAATGTCTACTAATTCTTCCACTTGATTAATCTTCATATAAAATTTGCCTTATCCTTACGTGTGTTTTGGATGCATCTCTAATATAGAACTGGCCGGTTCCTGTATTAAAAATAAACCTTCCACGAGGTGGAAGGTCAAGTAAAATCTGACTTTTTGGATTTTTTTCCTCTAAATTGATTTTATCTTTTAAAATTCTGTTTTACAATCCTGCAATTTAGGAATCTATAAATTACAGTTTGCATCCAAGAATTTCCTTGGCGTTTCGCACGCGATCGTCTGAAGGAGGATCTACACCCTTTAGAGTATACGGAATTCCAAGTTCTTCCCACTTATACTCACCGAATGTATGATATGGCAGTACTTCAACGCGCTCAACATTGTCAAGAGTATCGATGAATGCACGTAATTCTTTTAGATATTTGTCATCATCTGTCACGCCAGGTACAAGTACGTGGCGAATCCAGACCGGAATATTTCTCTCTGAAAGATATCTTGCACAATCCAAAATATTCTCATTCGGATGACCGGTGAGCTTCTTATGCTCAGCGCTGTCAATGTGCTTAATGTCCAGCAGCACCGTATCGGTATAGTCCATCAACTCAACAAATTTAGAATAAAACGGCTCCTCTGTTGTAAATGGCTGGGCGGATGTGTCAAGACAAGTGTTCATACCACGCTTCTTGGCTTCTTTGAATAATTCCAATAAGAAATCAATCTGAAGAAGTGCCTCACCACCGCTAACTGTGATGCCGCCATCCTTTCCCCAGTAGGCGCGATAACGCTCTGCCATGTCGAGAAGTTCATCGACTGTTTTTTCATCTTTTTCCTGAGCTTTCACGTCCCATGTGTCTACATTATGACAGTATCTGCATCGCATTTTACAGCCCTGCAGAAATATCAGGAATCTGACTCCCGGACCATCCACGGATCCAAATGTTTCTATAGAATGAATTGCACCTTTGATCATATATACTTCCTCATTTCTTATTAGTTCAGGGATGTTGGTGGAGGGACTACCGCCCTTAATCATAGCCTAAAATAAGAATGGGGGCCGATATCGACAGCCCCCACCTTGTATCTCATGATTTACACTTCTTTTTCCTTAGTTCCAACCTACAGTGACTTGTGGCAAGTTCTGTTGATTACGTCTAACTGCTGTTCCTTTGTTAAGTCGATGAACTTAACTGCATAGCCGGATACACGGATTGTGAAGTTCGCATATTCTGGCTTTTCTGGATGATTCATAGCGTCGATTAACTTCTCTGTTCCGAATACGTTAACGTTGAGGTGGTGTGCACCCTTGTCGAAGTATCCGTCAAGAACATTTACAAGATTCTTAGCTCTTTCCTCATCATCATGTCCGATTGCTTCAGGACTGATTGTCTGAGTATTGGAAATGCCATCGAGCGCATATTCATATGGAAGCTTAGCTACAGAGTTAAGAGAAGCAAGAAGTCCTGTCTGCTCTGCACCGTAAGCTGGGTTTGCACCAGGAGCGAATGGCTTGTAAGCTTCACGTCCGTCTGGTGTAGCACCTGTTGCCTTACCATATACAACGTTTGATGTAATTGTAAGGATAGATGTTGTAGGCTCAGAATCACGATATGTGTGATGCTTAGAAATCTTCTTCATAAATGTCTTTAAGAGATTTACTGCGATTTCGTCAGCGCGAGCGTCATCATTTCCATACTTAGGGAAATCTCCCTCTGTCTCGAATCCAACTACGAGGCCTGTTTCATCACGAACTGTCTTAACCTTGGCATACTTGATTGCGCTAAGGGAATCAACAACATGTGAGAATCCTGCGATACCTGTTGCGAATGTACGACGTACATCTGTATCGATCAGTGCCATTTCTGCTGCTTCATAGTAATATTTATCATGCATATACTGAATCAGGTTCAGGATATTTACATATAAGTCTGCTAACCAGTCCATCATGATGTCATACTTATGTACAACTTCATCATAGTCAAGGTATTCAGATGTGATAGGTGCCATTTCCGGTGCTACCTGCATATGGTTGCCCTGCTTGTCGAGGAACTTCTCATCCTTACCACCGTTGATAGCGTAAAGTAAACATTTAGCAAGGTTTGCACGAGCTCCGAAGAACTGCATTTCCTTACCTGTCTGTGTAGCGGAAACGCAGCAGCAGATGCTGTAGTCATCGCCCCAGATTGGCTTCATAACGTCATCATTTTCATACTGAATAGATGATGTTGTAACGGAAATCTTAGCGGCGTATTTCTTGAAGTTTTCAGGAAGCGCGCTGCTGTAAAGTACTGTTAAGTTTGGTTCTGGTGAAGGTCCCATGTTTTCTAATGTATGTAAGAAACGATAATCGTTCTTTGTTACCATGTGGCGACCGTCAACGCCGATACCACCAACTTCAAGTGTTGCCCAAACAGGATCGCCTGAGAACAATTCGTTGTATGATGGAATACGTGCGAACTTAACCATACGACACTTCATAACGAGGTGATCGATCAGTTCCTGAGCCTCTGACTCTGTAAGTGTTCCTTCTTCCAAATCTCTCTGAATGTAGATATCAAGGAATGTAGAAACACGACCTACAGACATTGCAGCACCGTTCTGAGACTTGATAGCTGCTAAGTAACCGAAGTATAACCACTGAACTGCTTCTCTTGCGTTGCTTGCAGGATTGGAAATGTCAAAGCCGTATGCAGCAGCCATAGTCTTCATTTTCTTTAATGCCTTAACCTGCTCTGCGATTTCTTCTCTCTGACGAATGATGTCGTCTGTCATTGTTCCATCGCCGCAGTTTGCCTGATCATCCATCTTAGCCTTGATTAAGTAATCAATACCATAGAGGGCTACTCGACGGTAATCGCCGACGATACGTCCACGGCCGTATGTATCTGGAAGTCCAGTTACGATGTGGCTGTGACGAGCTGCTCTCATCTCAGGTGTGTAAGCATCGAATACTGCCTGGTTATGTGTCTTGTGATATTTTGTAAAGATCTCGTGAAGCTTCTCAGATGGCTGATAACCATATGTTGTACAAGCTTCTTCTGCCATCTTGATACCACCGTATGGCATGAAAGCTCTCTTCAGTGGCTTGTCTGTCTGAAGACCAACAACAGCTTCGAGATCCTTCATAGATTCATCGATATATCCTGGGCCGTAAGCATCGATATCAGCAACTACTTCTGTTTCCATATCAAGGACACCGTTCTTAGAACGTTCTTCCTTCTGTAATTCCTGAAGCTTACCCCATAACTTATTTGTTGCATCAGTAGGTCCGGCAAGGAAATCTTCGTTGCCCTCATACTGTGTATAGTTGTTCTGAATGAAGTCACGTACATTTACGTCACTGTCCCAATGGTTTCCTTTGAAACCTCTCCATTCTTGTCTCATAATAAATCTTCCTCCTTAGGTAAAAATATAACTACTTTTTTCACCCCTTCATTGATACCACCGTCACTATATCTCATGTCGAATTTATGGTCAACAGAAATCTGTTAAAAAATTAACAGTACTTGATTTAGTACAATTTGTGCACATAAAAAAGGACGAAAAGCCTTTAGTTTTCGTCCTTTTGCATAAATACCGGCACTGATTTTTGGCAAATTCGCTCATTTCTACAGCTTGGCTGCGCCGGATAACCAGTAGAATACAACTGCCAGTGCAAAGCTTCCTACCGTAATGGCAATGCGTTCCCACTTTGGCATCTTAGCCTTTAAGTCATCCAATGGATTTTCTACATGAAATTTTGGTAATAACATCAGTCCAAAAATAACATAGAAAATCATGGCTGGAATGGAATAAGGAATCATCGTGAATCCCGAAAGAATAAATGCCATTCCAAATACAAATCGTAAAAACGATACTATCTTCTTTTCATCCATACATAACCTCCAAAATTGTAAATCCCTGCTATCATAGCATATATCTACAATTCTGCAAAACTATAACTCTTTGGCTGTTAGCCTCGCACGGATGCCAGCAGCTCTGTCTTCATCTTGTAGTACTTCTCCGTCATATCGAGATAGTGGATATGCGGATTTTCAAATCGCTGTTCCTCTTCCCAGATTTCAGAGTCCAGCTGCATACGAACAAATTCAGAAATTTCCTGAACGCTCTTTCGCTCTGCCACAAGTTTGCCGTCCTTAAACACCGGCTTCTGTAACAGCACGAATTCGCAATCTTTAAAATGTCTCTTCTTCCACGGTTTCGAAGGATCAATGACATCCAACTCGTGGGTCTCTTCCAGGTATTCATCCGGACATGCGAGCACATCGGCGATTGCCTTGTGATGACTGTCGTATACACGATAGAGTCGTTTCCATCCCGGATTTGTGATTTTCTCGACATTTTCGGAAACTTTTATTTTCGGAATAAATTCTCCATCTTTTTCCACTGCTGCAAGCTTATAAACTGCGCCGAAAACCGGCTCGGATTTGGATGTGATCAAACGCTCACCCACACCAAAACTATCAATGCATGCGCCCTGATCCACCAGCGAACGAATCGTAAACTCGTCCAGACTGTTCGATGCCACGATAATCGCATCCGTAAGGCCTGCATCATCTAACATCTTTCGAGCCTTCTTGGATAGATAAGCCAAATCACCGCTGTCTAAGCGGATTCCTTTCAATCGCTTGCCCATAGGCTCCAACACTTCTTTAGCAACGCGAATCGCGTTAGGCACACCGGAGTCCAGCACATCGTAGGTGTCCACCAATAAAATACTGTTATCCGGATAAGTCTCAGCAAACTTTTTGAATGCTGTGTATTCATCATCGAAAAACATAACCCAACTGTGAGCCATGGTTCCGGAAATAGGCATGTCGAACATCTGACCGGAAAGAACCGTAGCTGTCGAGCTTGCTCCACCAATCAATGCTGCTCTAGCTCCATACACGGCGGCGTCCATATTGTGGGCGCGGCGTGCGCCAAAGTCAGAAACCATACGTCCCTCTGCTGCCTTGACGATTCGACGTGTCTTAGTCGCAATCAGGGACTGGTGGTTTATTTCCAGTAGAATCGCTGTCTCTACAAGCTGCGCATCGATAAGAGGAGCAACGATAGTGAGAATCGGTTCGTTGGGATACATAATCGTACCCTCCGGCAATGCGTAGATATCACCTGTGAAATGAAAATCTCGAAGATACTGGAGGAATCCTTCGGAAAACATGTTCTTTTCCCGAAGATACTGCACATCTTCCTCTGTAAAATGCAGATTCATAATATACTCTATGATCTGGTCCAGGCCGGCGAAAATAGAGAATCCGCCGCCATCCGGGTTCTTACGATAGAAAACATCGAAAACTACCCGATCATCCTTGCATCCTTCTATAAAATACCCATTGCTCATGGTCATTTCATAGAGATCCATAACCATGGACAAATTTCTTTCATCACATTGTGCTTTGTTCTTGTCCATATCCATATTTCCTTTTCACTATTTTCTACACCGGCTGCCTCTACACAACCTATGCATTAGCCACCTGTATACCAGTTTCACACCGACTGCTTCTCGAAACTATCATCCACCTCATAGCAGTTGATTTCGTCGATTCTATTAATTAGTCGCGTGTTGATCTGCGCTTCATTTCTTACGATCAAAATTCCATTTCCACCATCGGCCTTTACCGCGTACAGGGCTTTGTCTGCCAATGATGTGAAATCCCAGGATTTATTGAGTTCCTTTGGCACACTCAGACAGACGCCCATGGAAACGGTGAAGGTCGGCAGATTGTTCTCCTGAATGTATTCCTGCAGTGACATGTTAATCATGCGGCCAATCTGGCTGATTTGCCTCGGTGTCTTGTCTCTAAACACCAGGAAAAATTCGTCACCACCGTACCTTGCACAGTTGATTCCGGTGTCCTGGAAACGAGCGATGGAATGTGCCACGCCCTTGAGGCAGAGGTCACCAACTGCATGTCCGTAAGTGTCGTTGACATTCTTGAACTTATCGATGTCCATCATCAGGACACCCAGCTTCTTCTGGGATGAGTACATAGTCTCAAATGCCTCATCCAGCGTCTCATTGAGACGTCTTCTATTGGCAATTCCCGTCAATTCATCTGTATCCGCCTGCTGGCGAAGAATCATATTGGTCTTTCTGGAAAGCAGCAAGCTGTTCTGTGTCTCCAGATAGAGGCCAATTGTAGTGTTGGCCTGCTGCTTCTGTAAAGCCTCATATTTGTAATACCGTTTTAGCTCTTCGAAGAGTTCCTCCTGTCGGTCTAACTCTGTCAAAAGTGCTACTTTGTAGCGACTGATATGGGCCTGTAAATCAGGAAATGATGCGGTTCCCTCTCTTAGAGACTTCTCCATCTGCTGAATGGCAAATTCCAGTTCTTCATATCGATGTGTCTTCTGAAGATATGCCATGAGTTCTACGCAGGTCCAGAAGAAATCAATGCGATGATTACAATTCATGAAGTCCTCAATTGTCTTCTGGAGGCTCTCCTCCTCAGCTTCGGAGTCTCCCATTGCATGTTTCCAGAGAGTATCTAAAACCTGTAAATCAAGACTGATCTGCTCATCATGTATAAGGGTTGGTGTCTTCTCCAGTAGCTGATTCAGCTCCCACATACGGACACGCACTTCCTCCATGCGATTCAGCTTAAGAAGTGTTTTTATCATGCGAATAAGAATCGCTGCCTTGACATTAGATTGCCTCGGATGATTTCGAATCTTCTCAATATAAGCCTTGGCAATTAAAATCTTGCGATATGCTTCTTCTTCATTGTTGCTTCTATCACAGAGTTCGCTGTAATTTTCATATACCATGGCACCCAGGAAATCCAGATTGTACATTTCCACAAGTTCCATTGCACTATAATAACTGCTGAGCGCCTGTGATGTGTTGCCCTGATGAGAAAACAGGATTCCGAGCAAATTGTAACATTCACCCAGCTTCTGCCACTCCTTGGCTCTCGTCAACTCATGAATGGCGTGGTTAATATAACGGGTGCACTGCTCTCCATTGGCAACCGTATAGTACGCATCTCCTACGCAGAAATTAGCCATTCCCTGCAAAGCGTCATCTCCATTTTCACGACCGATCTCCGCAAGTTTCATTCCAATCTGGATAACTCGCGCAGGATCCGTAAAACGAAGTCGCTCTGCCTCCTTTAGCTGACGACGTATTTCCTCACTATAATCTAATAGATCCATAACCCTCTACCTCGCTACAAAAACTAGTAAAAATAACTTCTCAACAAAAACCTAACCACAATTATAACATATTGATTTCGTTTCTGATGCTACAAAAATCAGATCTTGCACAAAAAAACACACTTTTTTCGTAATTGAATAGTAGTATAATGAAGACAACCGTAGAAACAGGAGCGAAAAAACTATGAAGAAACTATTATCATTTAAAATCCCACTGATTATCGGTTCTATTCTTCTGATCTATCTTTTGGGATGCGTTTATTTTCATTTCCACTATCTGCCACGTACCTACATCGGCGATTTGTCCGTTGGGGGAAAAAGCGTAAAGGGCCTGGAAAAGGCTATGAACAAGCTGGTAGATAAATATAAGCTTACGATTACAGACCGAAATGGAGATACTTTCAAGATTCTCGGTTCAGACATCGACTACACCTATACCCCGACCTCACAGGAGTCTGAGATTCTTGATGAGCAGAACTCCCTTACATGGCCGGTTGCATTTTTCCAGAAGAAGACCTATTCCCTGGAGGGCGCAACTTCCTATGATAGTGACAAGACTGAGGCGCTCATTGATGAGATGTCATTTATGCAAGAGGAGAATATGCGCGCTCCTGAAAATGCAACTATCGAAATTGGAACCAAGGATTACGAGGTTGTAGATGAAGTAAAGGGCGATACCGTCATCGCCGACAATGTTCATAATGAAATCTTAGAAGCATTAAATGCGCAATTGGAAGAATATACACTTTCTGATAACTGCTACGAGAATCCAGAAATCACCAAGGATTCTGAGGCAATGAAGGAAGCAACGGCCGCCATCGATTCCTATATGGCAAGCACCGTCACTTATGACATCAATGGCTATGATGAAGCGCTTAGCTCCAAAGAAATCCTGGCAATGATTACCGTCGATGACGACTTAAATGTCTCTCTCGATGAATCTGCCGTAACAAAATACGTCCAGTATCTTGCCAGCACCTATAACACTTATGGAGATGTTCGCTCTTTCAAAACATCCCTAGGTGATACCGTCGAAATCGGTGGTGGGGACTACGGATGGATTATTAATAAATCCGGCGAAAAGGAACAACTCCTCAGCGATCTAGCCGGTGGCAAAGCTGTCGAGCGTGAACCCGTTTGGGAACAGACAGCACTGTATTCCGGAGCCGATGATATTGGAAACACTTATATCGAAGTCGACTATACCAACCAGCACATGTACTACTATAAAGACGGCGAAAAAGTCTTTGATTGTGATGTTGTAACAGGCAATCTAACCCGTGGCAATGGTTCACCTGACGGTATCTTCAAGATTGTCTACAAGCAGAAGGATGCTACTCTGGTTGGAGAAAATTACGAATCCGCCGTAAGCTACTTCATGCCATTTGCTTACAATATCGGATTCCATGATGCAAGCTGGAGAAATGAATTCGGTGGAACCATCTACAAGACAAGCGGCTCCCACGGATGCGTCAATATGCCATCGGATAAAGCGCAGGAACTTTTCAGCATGGTAGAAACCGGAACCCCTGTTGTCTGCTACTACCGCGAAGCTGTCCAGCTAACCAATAATGCTTGTAAACTTTCGAATGCTTACTCTTATGTAGCAGCCGAATCTAACGAATAACATTCTGATAAACAAAATACACCAGAAACTACTTGATTTGTTATATCGAATCTAAATTCAAAAGGCGGTTGCTTAGAATCATCTAAACAACCGCCTTTTTACCTAGATATTATTTTTTTACCTTCCGAACCATACTATAACTAAATACAACTGCTGCAATACAGAAGACAAACATCCAAACAGACGTTGTTTCACCCGTCTTCGGTGCTGTTGAAACACTCGTTGTTTCCGTTGTTGTAGTTGTTGTGGTTGTTGTGGTTGTCGGAGTAACTGTTGTAGTTTTTACTGTATATGCATACGCCATCGTGCAAAGTTTGTTCGATTCTATACTATAGGTCGTTGCATCCGTATCTTTATCCTCTAACACATCTACAGACGTCGTTCCATCTGTTTCATCATGTGTACGAATTAATGTGATCAAATCCGCAACAGATGTTATACTAGATGGAATTGTAAATGTTAATTTAAGATTATTACTACCGAATTCAGTAATATTATCTTTACTTGTTCCATTCTTTGTAAGATATAAATCTGTATCAAAATAATATAGCGTAGATGACTTCTGCAATTTATTTTCCGCAACTTGTTTTACTGAACCAGCAAGTGATGTAGCAACATCGCTTGCAGACTTCTCACTTATAACTAATTCCAGTTTTACTGTATCATTTCCTGTAATACCATCAACAAGTTCCTGCCCTGTTAATGCAGCCAAAAGCATAGCAGCATCATCAACAGAACCTTTCACTTTATTAACATCAACATTTGTAACTGTAACCTCAAGATTTCCCTTTTCTACAGCTGATTCTACCAACGCAACTTTTGCTGTTGTATCTGTTCCTGCAAGAGTATCGATTACTTCATCTACTGTCTTTCCTACTTCAGCTGCAGCAGATCCTTCCTGCACCTCTGTATCTGCATTATTAATCTTCAAAGTCTCAGCTGATACAGCACCATCTCTTCCACTGACAGCACCCTCACTCTGTGGTTCAGGCTCTGGATCCGGAACACTAACTGTAACTATAGCCTCTGAATTACCAAATTTTACAGAAATCGTATCATCTCCGGCATTTCTATATCCGAAAATACAATCGCTGGAATTATCTCTTTTTCATCTATTAAATCCAATGCAGAACATGCACTAATAAAAGTATAGATTTCTGCATCTTGAATAACCTCTCTAATTTCCTGCTCCAAACGATGTAAAATCTGTATTTCATCATCAATCACAAATATTATCATACGCGACAGCCCTCTGCTTTAATTCCTCTGGTATATCAGCGACCTCTTCATCATTCAGTAATTTGCCAATGACCATATATCGTTCATTTGACCTTGATGATCCTGCACAAGTAGATAAAACAATCATTTTATCTGTGTTCTCTATCTTTAAACTACTATCAATAATTCCATTATACTTTGAAATATCCGCTATAAAATTGTCTATATATTTCTCTGATTCAAAATTTTGATAATAATCCATCAATAGATAATTATGAAACCAAATAGAGGCATATATCTGATAAACAAAAGTTTGCTCTTCGGTATAAATATAAATATATGGATTTTCCTTGAAAAATATTTCGTCTTCATAATAATGAAGCGTAGCGAACATCGTACCCGCACGCATATTATGACCGTAAAGAATGGTAACCGGATCTGTAAAATCCTTGGAATTACATAATTGTGTATAGATGCAGCCTGGATAACCACTACTGCCATCAAGATTTGTATTTAGATAATAATCAGTGTCTTCGCCCTCTGGACTTTGGAGTACAGGATAATTAACATTCGTACCAGGGACACTTATCCACGCATAAATGTCGGGATTAATTTCATGTAGCATGTCAAAATCAACTGACACAAAAAAGCGTTCTGGCTCCGTGTCAGTTTCCATCTCCTGGTCCTGCGACTCATCCTCTTCTTTTGTCTCAATTGCCTGTTCTGCCATTTCTTCCATCAGTTCTTCTGCTTTTTGTCTCTTGCAGTAATCCATGAATAAAAAAAAGGCGCAACAAACCATAATAAGGGCAGATATTACAAGAATGGCGTTACTCGTAAGTATCTCCCGTATTTCTATTTTTTTCTTCATAACTGTACATCCCCTTTACGTACACCTTTATTGTCTACTAAAAGGAGAAGATTTGCAATATTTAAATCCCCAATTAAATCATTACATCGACAACAAAAAAATCCCGCCACCTCTCTACAGGTGACGGGGTAAATTCTTAGCACAAACCCTATTCCATCGGTTCATATCTCTGGAAGGCCTTGTCTCCACCAACAACATGACGAGTACCATCTTCATCTGTGACAATATAATCGCCCTCGCAGATAAACGTACGTCCGCGTCTATGATTGATATACGGGGTAACGACTTTGCCGTCCTCCCGTGTAAACTGAATCAGGTGCTCCGTTGAAATCCAACCATGTGTAACGACATCGATATATAGTTCAAAACCATCTTCCATGCCCTTCCCCAATTCATATTTCTGAATTTCGGCATCCATTGCAATACGTCTTGCCTTCATAACTTAACTCCTCCTAATAGCCTATTCACTCATTGTCAACGCAAATAATAACTACCTATAAGTTAAATGTAATACAAAACACACGAATTTTCAATCTATGCCTAATTTTTAAGAAATTCTTAATCCATCCATTCCTTGACGCGCTCTCTCAGATAAGAAACCCACGCATCAAATCCTTCGCCCGTCTTTGCAGACAGGAAGAAGATCTTGCAATTTGGATTCAGCGCATGAATACGCTCTACAACTGCGTCATCATCAAAATCAAAATACTCTCTTGTATCAATCTTGTTAATAATTACCGCATCGCAAATCGTAAACATCAGTGGATATTTCAGTGGCTTGTCATCGCCTTCCGGATA
>JAFOVD010000043.1 GCA_017392525.1 Lachnospiraceae bacterium | reverse complement strand
TGAGAGAAGATACAATTGCGACTACATAGGATGCCTGAGATGCAGGTTTCACCGCTTCTGAATAGCGACGGCGTCTCCTCCTTCTTCGTTCCGGTCTGTCAGCACGAATAAAATCATTACTCAAAATCAACTACTCCTATCATTTCCAAATTCTATTCTGGAACTATTTTGCACCATATTGTGCGTAATATTTATCAAGAGCTTCTTTCATCTTATCATCGATTACAATTTTGCCCTGACACTCACGATTATACAGATGTTCTGTCACTTCTTCCATAGTAACAATCGCTTTTGCTTCAAATCCATACTTTTCATGAATCTCATCCAATGCAGATTTTTCACCACCAAGGCCGACTTCCATACGGTTTAATGAAACCATAAGACCCTTGATTTCCACATCTCCCTGAGCCTTGATAATTGGAAATGTTTCTTCGATGGATTTGCCGGAAGTAGTTACATCTTCGATGATCATTACGCGATCTCCATCCTTGATTTCACTACCCAGTAAGATACCGGCATCTCCGTGATCCTTGGCTTCTTTACGATTTGAGCAATAACGAATTTCCTTGCCATAAAGCTTAGCGTAGGCGATTACACAGGCAACAGAAAGTGGAATCCCCTTATATGCAGGTCCAAATAATACATCAAAGTCATCACCAAAATTCTCATGAATTGCTGTTGCATAGTATTCTCCAAGCTTCATAAGCTGAGAACCGGTTACATAAGCGCCTGCATTCATAAAAAACGGAGATTTACGACCACTCTTCAATGTAAAATCACCGAACTTCAATACGTCTGATTCTACCATAAATTCAATAAACTCACTCTTATACTGTTCCATTTGAACCTCCTATTTAACTGCACCGATAATCTTCTGAATATCATCGATATTATGTCTAACCATATACTCTTCAATTCCCTTAACAGCATCTACCGTTGCCGTAGGATTATAAAAATTCGCCGTTCCCATAGAAACTGCTGTTGCTCCTGCAAGCATCATCTCAATACAGTCCTCTGCAGTCTCACAGCCTCCCATTCCAATAATTGGAATCTTTACAGCCTGTGCCACTTCATAGACCATACGAACCGCCACCGGATGAACTGCTGGTCCGGACATTCCGCCGGTCTTATTAGCAAGCAGAAAACTCTGACGCTCGATGTCAATCTTCATACCGGTAATGGTATTAATCAGACTGACAACATCAGCACCACCGGCCTCAGCAGCTTTTGCAATCTCTGCAATACTTGTTACATTAGGACTTAATTTCATGATAACCGGCTGAGATGCGTGTTTCTTAATCACCTTTGTAATATGCTCTACACCCTGTGGACTTGTTCCAAAGGAGATTCCCCCTTCTTTTACATTAGGACAGGAAATGTTTATTTCCAGCATATCCACACGTTTCTCATCACTGAGCTTATCCACAACCTCAAGGTATTCCTCTTCTGTATGTCCACATACATTCACAATAACCTTTGTATCAAAGTCCTCCAGGAACTTTAAATCACGCTCTACAAAAGTATCAATACCCGGATTCTGAAGGCCGATTGCATTGAGCATACCGCCGCGAACTTCCGCAACTCTTGGCACATTATTTCCCGGCCACGGAACATTGGCAACTCCTTTGGTTACCACTGCTCCCAATTCATTTAAATCAACAAATTCACTGTATTCCATACCGGACCCAAAGGTTCCGGATGCTGTCATAATGGGATTTTTCAGGGTTACCCCTGCTAAAGTAACGGATGTATTCATTAGATTTCCACCTCCGTGCTAAGAAATACCGGTCCATCTTTGCAGACACGTTTGTTGTGTACCTTGGAATGATCGTCCACATCAGTAGACTGGCAAACACAGCCAAGACATGCCCCCACGCCGCAGGCCATACGTTCTTCCATGGAAACGTACACCAGGATATTCTTATCTAATCCAAATTCCTTTAAGCCACGAAGCATAGGCTTTGGACCACATGACAAAATAACATCTGCTGTAAGGTTATTTTCCTTTATGGCATCTATTACTGTTCCATGTGTTCCGAGAGATCCATCATCTGTAGCAATATAAAGTATAGCGTATGTTTCGAATTCCTCTGTCAAAAATGTATCTTTATTTCGATACCCCATAACACAGAGGATATCCTCTTTCTTAATTCCTGATTTATTTAATCTCTTCGCTGTTTCCAACATAGGGGGCACACCGATTCCACCTCCCACCAGGATGACACGCTTCCCCTGATCCAGCGGGAATCCGTTGCCCAGAGGTCCCATAACTTTTATTTCTTCTTTCGCCTGATAGTTTGACAGTTCTTCTGTTCCCTTACCAACCACACGATAAACCAGACGAATCGCCATATTTTCTTCATCAATTTCACAGAGTGAAATCGGACGCGGGAGCTTTGTAGCACCATCGCGGGAATACAGTGACACAAACTGGCCCGGAACTGCTGTCTTGGCTATCTCGGTCTTAAGCCACATACTATAGATTCCCGGCTGTAACATTTCCTGGGAAAGCACTTCTCCCATCTCCACAATCTTCTTCATATTACTTACCTAACGCTCCGTTAATATCATTTTTCATTGCAATTACTGCCGCACGGGAAGCCTCAGCAAAGTTCACTTCTCCGTACTTCTTATATTCTTCCTGCTTGTATGCCGCAATAATTCCACGACTGCTATTGATAATTGCGCCAAGGCCGTCCGGATTAAAGAAGTTTACCAAATCCTTGCCTGTTCCACCCTGTGCACCATAGCCCGGTACCAGAATATATGAGTGAGGCATAAGTTTACGAAGTCTTGCTCCCATTTCAGGATAAGTGGCACCAACAACTGCACCAACTTCACTATATGAGCCATCCATGCAATCAGCACCCCAACTATTAACTTTATCAGCAACGTGTTCATACAAGGGTTTTCCATCAATGATACGATCCTGGAATTCTCCGGATGATGGATTAGAAGTTTTTACAAGAACAAAAATACCACGGTCTTCTTCTTTACAGACATGAACAAAAGGAGTAATACCGTCGGAACCAAGATAAGGATTTACTGTAGCGAAATCTTCAGAGAATGGTGCATAAGATTTAGAACCAACCTGGATTTTACCTAGATGTGCAATAGCATAGGATTCAGAAGTTGAACCAATATCACCACGTTTAACATCACCAATAACAATCAGATCTTTTTCATGGCAATAGTCAACTGTACGTTGAAATGCAACAAGTCCGGGAACACCAAACTGTTCATACATGGCTATCTGTGGCTTCACAGCCGGAATCAAATCATATGTAGCATCTACAATAGCTTTATTAAACTGAAAAATAGCCTCTGCAGCAGCTTCTAATGTCTCACCGTACTCTTCAAATACCGGCTGCAAAATATGCTGCGGAATCATAGGCATCTTAGGGTCCAGGCCAACCACAATAGGGGCTCCGGTCTTCTCAATTTTCTCGATCAGATTTTTGATCATGCGTAACCTCTTTCCCGTGTTTTCACGTAACTCTTATGAATTATTTATAGATTATAAAGAGTTCTTATAAATCAAGAACTCTTTAATCTTTCAAAATTATAATGATTGTTACTCTATAATGCAAGAGGAAATCTTACCATAAACTGCTCTGGTCACATATGCAGACACATGTATACCGTCTTCTTCGTAGGATTCCTTCTGAAGCTCTCCTGTCTTTCGAATCTCTTCAAGCAGCGCCATATCTTTATAGCTCAAAACAGCCTCCACAAAGATTCTATCCTCACGCAAAAATTCTTCCAAGGCATCGCATGCCTCTGTCAGCCCTGTCTTCTTCTTTGCAGAAATACGCAGAACCTTGTTGGCGCGGAAATCCTGAAGAGGATTTTGATCCACCAGTTTATCGCATTTATTGAAGAGAGTAAGTATCTTCTTATTACTTACCCCCAGCTCTGCCAGCGTCTCATAGACAATCTTCATCTGCTCATCCATCTGTGGATTGGAAGCGTCCACCACATGCACCACATAGTCCGCATACACCGCCTCTTCCAGAGTTGACTTAAAGGCGTCAATCAAATGATGTGGTAACTTGCGAATAAAGCCAACTGTATCCGTAAGCAAAATCTCATCATTGCCCGGAAGTTTCATCTTACGTGTGGTAGTATCCAATGTGGCAAAAAGCTGGTCTTCCGCCAAAATTCCTGCATCTGTAAGGGCATTCAGCAAAGTGGACTTACCTGCATTTGTATAGCCTACAATTGCAGCCACCGGAAGAGAATTTCTCTCCCTCTGCTTTCTCGTAAGATCACGATGAGCCTCTATCTTTTTTAATTCCTGTTTTAATTTTGAGATTCGGCCGGAAATAACACGGCGATCGGACTCCAGCTTTGTCTCACCAGGGCCACGTGTACCAATACCACCTCCAAGTCTTGACATGGAGGTTCCGAAACCGGCCAGTCTTGTCATACGATACCGAAGCTGAGCCAGTTCTACCTGAATCTTACCCTCTGCAGATTTCGCGTGATTGGCAAAGATATCCAGGATAACAAGAGTTCGATCCATAACCTTGACTCCCAGTGTGTCCTCCAGATTTTTCATCTGAGCAGGACTGAGTTCATCATCACATACCACACCGGTTGCATCCAGTTCATAAATCATTTCCCGCAGTTCCTCAATCTTACCCTTGCCAAGATAAGTTCCAGAAACCGGAGCCGATAGATTCTGAATCATCGTGCCAACAGTCTCTGCTCCGGCTGTCTTTACAAGTTCTTTTAATTCCTCAATAGAATCTCTTGTATCACTGTGTTCATCTGTATTTACTGCAAACAGGATTAAGCGTTCCTGCACGTCTTTAATTTCGTTCATTCACTGTCTCCTACAATATTTTTGTATGGACCATTTACTCTGGTTTCCAAGAAGGTAATCTCACGTAATACTTCTGCATCATTCGGATAATCCTCAATGAATTTCAGTGCATTTGTATAAGCTGTTTTGAAATCACCGGTATATTCCAGAGCGCCAATTTCATTCTTTCGCAGCTCTTTTTCATTAGTTACCTTATCCAGAGCAAGCGCCTCCTGATAAGTTTTTAATGCCTCTTCATAGTCCTTGTTTTCCATCTGCATATTACCAAGTGCATTCAGGGATTCTGAAGTAGTATCCGCCGTATTGGCGTATTTCTCAATATACTCATTGCTCTTATCCTTGTCACCGGAAGCATCATATACTTCTGCCAGATAGAGAAGTGCCTTATCACTGCCCTTATCCTCAGCCTTTTCCAAGGCTTTTATGGCTGCATCATACTGCCCCAGAAGAAGATAGATTCGACCATGTCCGATATAGTCATCTGCAGAGCTTCCCTCCACAGCTAAACCCAGATTTAAGAATTCCAGGGCATTATCTCCATATCCCTGCGCTTCTAGATTCTGATAAATCGCAATATATAATTCATAATTATCTTCATCTATAGCAACTGCAGACTTATAATCAGCAAGGCCTTTATCCGTTTCATTCTCATTGAGATAAATTCCACCTCGTAAGAAAAGTGGATCTGAATTGTCTTTATCATATTCAATCAGCGCTGTATAAGTATCGATAGCCCCTGAGAAATCACCGTTAAGATACTGCGCAGCTGCCTTATAATAGCTGGCATCAATTGCTTCATCTGATACCGTCATACCGGAATATCCCAAAGCTTCATCAAATTTATCTATGGCTTCTTCGTAATTGCCCGATGCCATAAGGTCGATTCCCGCCTCCTTCGCATCATGTAATTTATCTGCATTTCCTGAAATACATCCTGTTAACAGTGTGGCAGAACAAACCAATGCAAATAACAAAACCATTACTCTTTTTTTCATCACAAACTTACTCTTTCTATTTCTTACTATTCTTCCTCCAAGGCTTTTTGCTGACGCGCCTTGAAATCTTCAATTGATTCCGGAAAACGGATATGAACCTTTTCAATTCGGTTTCTCCCCACCTCCAGCACTCGGACAATAACCCCGGCAGAAGAAACATAGGTCTCTCCCTCTTCCGGGAAATGATCAAACTCGCCTGTCAGGTAACCACCGATAGTATCATAATCTTCGGATTCAAATCCCAGCGGAAGTATATTACATAAATCATCCAGATTCATAGAGCCCAACACATCAAATTCCTGATGTGGCTCTTCATCTGTAGGCACAATATCGTCCTCTTCATCCTGGTCGTATTCATCTCGAATCTCACCAACCAGCTCTTCCAAAAGATCTTCTAAGGTTACAAGTCCTGCAACCGCACCATATTCGTCCAACACAATAGCCATTGGCTGAGACATCTTCTGCATTTCCTGAAACAGTTCTGATGCATTTTTCTGCTCGTATGTAAAATATGCATCTCTAAGATAATCTCTAATGGTAAAGGATTTCTGTGTCTTTAAAAGAAGCAGATCCTTCATGTTTATAATACCGATAATGTGATCACTGTCTCCTTCATATACCGGCATACGCGTTAACATTTCCTTCTTGAAAACCTCTAAAAGTTTCTCATAGGACCATGTCACATTGACCATTGTCATATCAATACGTGGAATCATCACTTCCCTGGCTGTTGCATCAGAAAAGTCGAAGAGATTGTGAATGTACTTCTTCTCATCCTGCTCAATTACACCATTTTCATGACTAACATCCACAATAGTACGAAGTTCCTCTTCTGTAAGAGCTTCTTTGTGGGCGTCCGGGTCAATTCGAAACAGACGGATAACGCCCCTGGACAGCTGATTTACAACGATAATAACCGGTGTCAAAACATTCATAAGGGTCCAGATAATTCCTGCAACACGAAGTGAAAACTGCGTTGCTCGAATCGACGCCATGGTCTTAGGAGAAATCTCACCAAAAATCAGAATCAAAAGTGTCAGAATACCTGTTGCAATTCCTGCTCCATAACTTCCAAGCATTTTCACTGCCACCGTTGTAGCAAGAGATGAAGCTGAGAGGTTCACGATATTATTTCCAATCAAAATAGCAGATAGCATCTTGTTCTGCTCATCTGTTACCTTTAATACTTTTCTGGCGCGCTTATCACCACTGTCTGCCAGAGTTCGAATCTTTATTCTGCTAACCGTAGTCAAAGCGGTTTCTGCACTAGAGAAAAATGCAGATAAAAAAAGTAAAATTATTAATACCAGAATCTGTATGACGTCAGTCATAAGTACTCCTCCATATAGCTCATCACATTACAATTACTAAATTATACCAAATTTTCCCTCCGGTTTCGACTACGTATTATTCATTCCCTACGCAAACATAGAAATGAAAAATCTCCCAGAGAATCAAAAATAGAGATTGCATATATCGTTGGATAACGGTATATAACAATCTCTATTTCTATTCTCTTAGATTTTCACTAAAGTAGATTTATTCACCAAATACTTTTATATAATCCTGCTTAAATTTTTCGATACCGGAATCCGTAAGAGGATGATGAAGCATCTGTTCCAACACCTTATAAGGTACCGTCGCAATATCTGCTCCTGCAAGTGCACAGTCAATAACATGCAACGGATTTCTCACAGATGCTGCAATAATCTCTGTATGAATATCTCCATAATTATCAAACATCTCTCGGATTGTATCCACCAAATCTATACCCGTTGTACTGATATCATCCAATCTGCCTAAAAAAGGACTTACATAAGTTGCACCTGCTCTTGCTGCAAGAAGCGCCTGCGTCGGAGTGAAAATCAATGTACAATTTGTCGGAATTCCCTTGGCTGAAAGTGCCTTAATAGCCTTCAATCCTTCTGCTGTCATCGGAATCTTGACTACCATATGCTCAGGATCCAACGCAAAGATTTCTTCACCTTCACGAATCATGTCCTCTGCCTTGGTTGTTGTAGCTTTAACCTCTCCGGAAATTGGTCCATCTACAATAGTTGTAATCTCCTTTAAGGTCTGTGCATAATCTCTACCTTCTTTTGCAATCAGACTGGGATTGGTTGTAACACCTGCAATTACCCCCATATCATTTGCTTTTCTGATTTCATCAACATTTGCTGTGTCTAAAAAAAATCTCATGATAACCTCCTATTTTTGACCATAGTACGCGTTTGGTCCATGCTTTCGCATATAGTGTTTATCCTGCAGATATTGCGGTGCAGGACTCACATCCTTCTCAATTAATTCTGTCCGGTATGCCATCTTGGCAACCTCCTCCAAAACTACAGCTGTTTCCACTGCTTTTTTCGGATTCTTCCCCCAGGTAAATGGACCATGATTCTTACAAAGTACCGCAGACACTGCCACATTGTCAATCTCCCTGATTGTAAACTTGTCAACAATTAGTTTGCCTGTGTTTTTCTCATAGCCTTCATCCAGTTCCTCTTTGGTAAGACAGCGAAGATTTGGTATCTCACCATAGAAATAATCCGCATGCGTTGTTCCATAACACGGAATATTTCTTCCGGACTGAGCCCAACTGGTAGCATATGGAGAATGGGTATGGACGATTCCGCCAATATTATCCCAGTTCTTATATAGCCAGGCATGTGTCGCAGTATCAGAACTTGGATTTAAATCTCCTTCCACCTTATTGCCATCGAAATCCACCAGCACCATGTCCTGCCACTTCAAATCTTCATAAGGCACTCCGGAGGGCTTAATGGCAAATACACCCTTTTCTCTATCCACACCACTGACATTACCCCAGGTAAAGGTTACCAGATTATATTTTGGAAGCAACATATTTGCCTCATAGACCTCTTGCTTTAATTCCTCTAACATGTAACCTTAATCGCCTCTCTTTCCACTGCCAGTGCTTCTTTATATGCCTCTGCAAATTGATTAAATCCACGCACATCCTCCGAATCAGGAGTCAAAGTGGTACTATTGGCATCTTTAAATACTTTATGTTCCAGAAATTCCTCTAGAGTCTCATCTTCTTCACCCCAGATGGTATATGCCGAAAGCAGTGCCATACCATATGGCCCACCTTCTCCGGCAGTTTCCATAACAGAAATCGGTGCGTCTACCGCTGCTGCAAGAATTGACTGTCCAACCCCCGGAGTCTTAAAGAAACCTCCATGTCCATACATCTTGTCAATCACCACCATCTCCTCTTTAGTCAGAATATCCAGACCGAGTTTTAGCGTCGCAAGAGCTGACATAATATGCGTTCTCATAAAATTAGCAAGTGTAAATTTCGCATCCGGACGGCGAAGGAAAAGTGGTTTACCGGCATCCAGATTCGTAACACCTTCTCCTGAGAAATAATTGAAAGACAATAGTCCTCCGCAATCTTTATCTCCCTCCATTGCTTTGTTAAACAGCAACGGGAAAATCTTACCCATATCTGTTTCTCCACCAACCAGTCCGGAAAATTCAGCGAGCAACTGAACCCAGGCATTGATATCCGATGTACAGTTATTACAATGAACCATGGCAACCGGTGCACCGGCAGGCGTCGTAACCATGTCGATCTCCCGATGGACTCCCAGCTTTCTGTCTACAACAACCATAGCAAAATCCGATGTTCCGGCAGAAACATTTCCTGTTCTCACACGAACAGAATTTGTCGCTACCATTCCCGTTCCTGCATCTCCTTCCGGCGGTGCAAAAGGAATTCCAACTTCCAAATCTCCATCCGGATCTAAAAGCTTTGCTCCCTCAGCAGTTAAAATACCCGCCTTGCTTCCGGCAGGCAAAAGCCTCGGTAACATGTCTTCCACATCCCACTGCCGCATATGCTTCTGGCAGAGCTCATTCATCTTCTTCATCATCTGTTCATCATAGGTTCCCTTTTCTGTATCAATCGGGAAGATTCCGGAACCTTCACCTATGCCCACAACAAGCCGTCCTGTCAGACGATAGTGAATATATCCTGCCAGTGTTGTCAGGCTGTATATATTATCCAGATGACTTTCTTTATTCAATACAGCCTGGTACAGATGTGCGATGCTCCATCTCTGTGGAATGTTGAAATCAAATGCTTCCGTCAGTTCCATCGCAGCCTCTCCTGTAATGGTATTTCTCCAGGTTCTAAACTCTGTCAGTGGATTCTGTTCTTCATCCAATGGAATATAACCATGCATCATCCCTGAGATACCAATACATCCCACTCGTTTTAAAGTGACGCCGTATTTCCTGGAAACATCGTCTTTAAGGCTTCGATAGCAGTCCTGAAGTCCACTTATAATATCCTCATAGTGGTATGTCCAGATACCGTTCTCCAGACGATTCTCCCATGCATGATCTCCTGCTGCAATCGGCTCAAATTTATCATCCACAAGAGATGCCTTTATTCTTGTGCTGCCAAACTCAATACCGAGTACACATCTTCCCTGCTCTATTACTGATTTTCTATCCTCCATTGTTATGACCCCCTCTGTTCTTCTACTTACGATAGTAAACAGAGTTCCATCTCAATTCATTTTTAAGGGATGGAATTGTTGTTTCATTGTTGATGATTACGCACTCAATTCCCATTGCATCTGCCCAATCTCGCATCTGTTCTGCTGTAAGGTCATAGGAGAATGCTGTATGATGTGCACCACCTGCATAAATCCAAGCCTCTGCTCCAACCTGAAGATTTGGCTCCGGTGTCCAGAAGTTTGTTGCAACCGGAAGTGCCGGCATAGGCTTCTCTGTATGCTTACAATTCACATCATTGACAATCAGACGGAAACGATCACCCAGATCAATCAGAGAAGTTGCAATACCATGTCCCTCTTTTGCTGTAAATACAAGTCTTGTTGGATCTTCACGATTTCCCATACTAAGTGGCTGACATTTAATTGCAATCTTGCCGTCTGCAATTGTCGGATCTACTTCAAGCATATGGGACTGCAGGATTCCTTCCTTGCCCTTTACAAGGTTGTAGGTATAATCCTCCATAAAGGATGTTCCAAGCGCATCCTTCTTGCCTTCTGTCATAATCTTCATCAAACGAACCATAGCAGCAGTCTTCCAATCACCCTCTGCGCCAAATCCATAACCCTTTTCCATAAGTCTCTGGATTGCAAGACCAGGAAGCTGTTTCAAGCCACCCAAATCATCGAAGTGTGTTACGATACCCTGATAATTCTTCTCTGTCAGGAATTTTTCAAATCCAATTTCAATAGCAGCCTGCACTGCAACTTTTTCTCTAAAATCCTTCTCGTCTCTTCCCTCAAGTAAGATGTCATATTTGTCATAATATTCAGAGACCAAGGCATCGATATCGCCCTTAGATACTGCATCTACATATGGGACAATATCATTTACCGGATAGGCATCAATTTCCCATCCGAATTTCATTTCAGCCTCAACCTTGTCGCCTTCAGTAACGGCAACATTTCTCATATTATCTGCAATACGTGCAATTCTGATATGGCTGGATTCCATAACACCAACAGCGGTTGTCATCCAGGAAGCAATTCTCTGAAGTACTTCCTCATCCTGCCAATATCCCATGACAACTTTACGCTCAATTCCCATTCTGGTAACGATATGACCATACTCTCTATCGCCATGAGCAGACTGATTTTCGTTCATAAAATCCATATCGATCTTGTCGTATGGAATTTCTCTATTAAATTGTGTGTGGAAATGCATCAGCGGTTTACGGAATTCCTGTAATCCCAAAATCCAGGATTTCGCTGGTGAAAATGTGTGCATCCATGTGATGACACCGGCGCAATTATCATCTGCATTGGCCGCATTAAATGTCTCACGAATGACCTGTGATGTGATTAATGTTGGCTTCCAAACAAGTTCATATGGCAGAATGCCTGACTTGTTCATGAAGTCTACCATTTCCTTAGAATGTGCTGCTACGTGTCTCAGGCATTCATCCCCATATAAATCCTGAGAACCTGTACAAAACCAAAACTGATACTTTTTCATTGTAAAAACCTCCTAAAATGTGACTAGATTATGACCCCCATGTCATTTTCTAATTACATTTTCGGAGATTACAAGTATACGAACAATTATCAATTGTGGTTTGTGTTTAAAAAAAACTTACAAATTATGACTAGCATGTTTTAAATTTCTTTCAATTCCCTATTGAATGAAAGAAAAAGCTCATAATCAAAAAGAGTAAGCCACATAAAAAAATATAAAAATAAGATACCATCTGCTCTACTAAAGTAAATGGTACCTTTATATCTTTTCCCCTACGACATCCTGTACTCTCGCGGAGATACTCCAAAGCGCAATTCGAATTTTTCATAGAAAAATCCCTGATTCGTGTATCCAACACGAAGAGCGATACGTTCAATCGAATCATGGGTTGTCTTGAGATAGAATGCCGCTTTGTCCAAACGGACCTTCTGGAGATACTGTGAATATGTAAATCCGGTATTCTCTTTAATCAGACGATTAAAGTAATACGTATTATACGAAAACTTCTTACAGAGATCATGCAGCGTTACATCTGCATAATTCTGATCAATATAATCTATTACATCATCAAACAGAAGTTTTCGGACCTGGGTCTGCTCTTTCTTTGACAATGCAATCTGATACTGGGTCATAAGAATCGTATTCATACGTTCTAACAGTCCGGCTACGATACTTTCATATCCCGGCTGGCAGAGTGCATTTTCCCTTACAATATCAGAAAGCACCGGTTCAAGCTGCTCTCTGGCTCCCGGTCTGGGTGTAAAACGAATGAACTTCAAATCCTTTTTCCTACGTATTACAAGCTTTCTGAAGAAATCCTGTGCACGGCTGAATTTCTTGCCGTAGTCATCTTCTCTCTCAAACAATTCATTGGAAATGCCCAGAAAGATAACTGTTGAATCCTGATATGTCAGATAATCCTGATGCAAACTGTTCTGACCGATAACACAGACTTCTCCCTCGTGAAATTCTTCATCCTGCCCTACGATATTCTGCTTCAAAGTTCCATGCAAAACATAGGCAATCTCAACATAATCATGCCTATGAAGTTCTGTTAAACTATCCTTGGAACACTGCTGACGAAAGAATGCGCTATCCTGTTGCATAAGAGATTTTGCAGCGTATTTCATATATCCCTGTTCAGTCATATGATAGGCGTCTACATTTACAAGATCATCCTGCTCTCTTATCAAACCATTATGAGATTTCCAGTTTGCAGTTGCCTCCGCCATGATATCTTCCGGCATATTCAACATATGCTGACGAACCAGGTATTTCGCATTTTTCTCCGATGCTTCCAACCACAGCTCAATCACTTTTTCCAGGGATTCCTTCTGCATCCCGGCATTGGATTGCTCAAATAAATACTCGAATTCTTCCCCCTGATATTCCGATAAATTATCCTCTAATTCTGTCTCTATATATTTTTCCATTGTAAAAACCAACCCTTAACTTATTTAATTAATGTCACATGCCTCTCCATGTGCCACCTTCTTCTGTCTGTAAAGATCTTCATCTGCAATAGACAGAAGCCCCTGTACCGTACGTATATTT
>JAFOVD010000042.1 GCA_017392525.1 Lachnospiraceae bacterium | reverse complement strand
TGAATATGGCCCGTGGTAAGCCAAGCAAGGCACAGTTGGATCTGTCTATGGATATGTTGACAATTGTAGATAGCGATACAGATATGGATGTTGCAGTCAATGTAGATGCTAGAAATTATGGCGGTTTAATCGGTATTGAAGGTGCTCGTGAACTTATTGCTTCTATGGTAGATGCAAAACCGGAACAGGTTGTCATGGGAGGTAATTCATCTTTAAACTTGATGTTTGATACTGTGACTCGCGGTATGATTTCCGGATATCTTGGAAATACACCTTGGTGCAAGCTTGACAAGGTTAAGTGGCTTTGTCCGGTTCCTGGATATGATAGACACTTTGCCGTTACAGAGCACTATGGCATTGAGATGATTAACATTCCAATGACAGAAGATGGCCCTGATATGGATATGGTTGAAGAGCTGGTAAGTTCTGATCCTGCAATCAAGGGTATCTGGTGCGTTCCTAAATTTACAAATCCACAGGGAATCGTTTATTCAGACGAAACGGTTCGCCGTATGGCTGCATTAAAGCCTGCAGCACCTGATTTCAGAGTGTTCTGGGACAATGCATACTGCGTACATTATTTATATGATGAAGTGAAGATTCCAAATATCTTAGAGCTGGCCAAGGAATATGGCAATGAAGACATGATTTTCGAGTTTGTTTCAACAAGTAAAATCAGTTTTGCCGGTGCCGGTGTGGCTGGTATCGTAGCGTCAAAGGCTAATCTTGATGATATTGAGAAGACAATGACAGTTCGAACAATTGGACATGATAAATTAAATCAGTTACGTCATGCAATTTTCTTTGAAAATGGCAATAAGATTTTGAATCATATGAAACTTCATGCAGATATCCTTCGTCCAAAATTTGAAGTTGTATTAGATGCACTTGATCGTGAGGTAAAAGACTGTGAAATCGGTTCTTGGACAAAACCTCAGGGTGGATATTTCATTACATTTAAGTCTCTTCCGGGATGTGCAACAAGAATCATTACACTTGCAAAGGAGGCAGGTATGGTGATGACAGGGGCCGGTGCTCCATTCCCTTATCATAAGGATCCGGAAGATGCATATATTAGAATTGCACCATCATTCCCAACAGTAGAGGAATTGGCGGTTGCTTCTGAATTATTTGCTGTATGTGTGAAACTTGCATCAGTAGAAAAGTTATTATCTTGTTAATGTCTGGGTGGTGTTTACTGTAATAACTTATTCTCTATTGGTTATTATAAATTTGCGCGTTGAAGCTGTAGAAAGTGGTTGGCTTTCTACAGCTTCTTTTTTATTTAAGGTAGATTTAAAGTTACGAAGATATACTGTGAAATGTATCGTTGTATATGATGAAAGGATTTTGAAATGACAGTATCTTCAGTAAGTGGAGCCGGTTCTGGTTTATATTATAGTAGTTATACATCAAGCAATTCATCCGGAAGCTATGATTCTAGTAGTCCGGCAGACATCGGTATCGATGAGCGAGAGGAAGCTCAGGCCAATGGTTATAACGTAGGAACTTCAAATATCACATCGGCACAGTCTATGCTAAATATTTCCGATGGTGCATTAAGTAGCATTTCCGATTATTTACAATCGATTCGTGAGTTAGCAATTCAGGCGTCAAATGATCTGTTGACAGATGATGAAAAGCAGACGATTCAAGATCAGATTGAAGAATATAAGCAGGGTATCTCTGATATTTCTGGTGATACTACATATAATACAAAAAATATTCTGGATGGATCAGAAGAAGAATTTCAAATCGCTACGGATGCGAATGGAAATTCAATGACGGTTACGACTAGTAATGCGACTTTGGATGCTTTGGGAATTACGGATTTTGATGTAACAGAAGAGTTTGATTTATCGACAATTGATAGTGCAATTGAACAGGTCTCATCATCAAGAGCATCAGGCGGTGCGCAGTATAATGCACTTTCTTATGCCTCAAATTACGCAAGCTATCAGGCTACATATCTTAAGGCAAAAGCAGATGATGAAGAATTGGAAGAGATGATTCAACAGTCGCAGAAAATGAAGAGAGAGCAGGCACTACAGGCCTATCGCATCGCGATGCAAAAGAATAGCAAAGAGGCCGCTGAAGTAGCGACTACAAACCTATTTGCGTAGCGCTTTTATGGAAATCCTTCGAAATATTTGTACTGTAAATTAAAGTTCGCTATAGTATATAGCAGATATATACAAATCAAGAGATTAGAAGGAGAAAGCATGGACCTTTTTGATTACATGCGGGAACAGAATAAGGAAAAGGAATCGCCGCTGGCTTCCAGACTTCGTCCAACGACACTGGATGAGGTCGTTGGTCAGGAACATATTATTGGCAAAGACAAGATGTTATATCGTGCGATAAAAGCAGATAAAATCAGTTCTATCATCTTCTATGGACCGCCGGGGACAGGAAAGACGACACTCGCAATGGTGATTGCAAATACAACCAAGGGAGAGTTCCGTCAGATTAATGCAACTTCTGCCGGCAAGAAGGATATGGAAGAAGTGGTGGAAGCTGCGAAGCATACATTGGGTGCATATGGCAAGAAAACAATATTGTTTATTGATGAGATTCATCGCTTCAATAAAGGACAGCAGGATTATCTGCTTCCGTTTGTTGAGGATGGGACAATTATATTAATTGGTGCGACAACAGAGAATCCATACTTTGAAGTAAATGGAGCGCTTTTATCACGTTCGGTTATATTTGAGTTAAAGAGCCTTACAAAGGAAAATGTGAAGACGTTATTACTTCGAGCTGTACATGATAAAGAAAAGGGAATGGGTGCATACAATGCTGAGATTGCTGAGGATGCACTGGAGTTCTTGAGCGATATGGCCAACGGAGATGCCCGTTCAGCGCTAACAGCAATTGAACTGGGAATTCTGACAACGGAACCGGCGGAAGATGGTAAGATTCATATTACACTTGATGTGGCATCAGAGTGTATACAGAAACGTGTCGTAAAATACGATAAGTCCGGAGACAATCATTATGATACGGTTTCAGCATTTATTAAGAGTCTCCGTGGTTCGGATCCGGATGCGGCAGTTTATTATCTGGCGCGTATGCTCTACGCCGGAGAGGATGTGAAATTTATTGCACGTCGTCTGATGATTAGTGCATCGGAAGATGTTGGCAATGCTGACCCAATGGCAATGCTGATTGCGAGTGCAGCGGCACAGGAAGTGGAGCGTGTTGGCATGCCGGAATCACAGATTATTCTTTCGCAGGCAGCGACTTATATTGCAACAGCCCCGAAGAGCAATTCTTCTTATAACGCAATTGCTGCGGCTATGTCGGCAGTGAAGTCTACACAGACAGACCCGATTCCGGTACACCTGCAGGATGCACATTATAAATCGGCAGGTAAACTGGGACATGGAGTAGGCTATAAATATGCACATGATTATAAGAATCACTATGTGAAGCAGCAGTATCTGCCGGATTCGTTGGTAGGAACAAAGTTTTATGAACCGACGGATATTGGTTATGAAGAACAGATTCGAAACCATATGAATCGGATTATAAATGAAGCAGAGTAGTTAAATATTGTGTTTACATATAAAGATAGATGAGGGAAAAGGAGAAAAAAGATGAGTTACAAAATTGGATTTGTTGGTTGCGGCAACATGGGTAAGGCTATGCTTTCCGGGATTCTGAAAGCGAAATTGGTAAAGCCTGAGGAAGTAATTATTTCCTGTCATACGGAGAAGAGTGCAGAGGAAATCGCGTTCAACTTTGGTGTGAAGACCGTATTGGATAATTGTGAAGTTTCGAAGCAGGCAGAGGTAGTATTTCTCGCAGTGAAACCAAATAAGTTTGATGAGATTATGCCGGAAATAAAATCAGGATTAGAGAAGAATCCTAATGCTAAAAACACGATTGTTATTTCAATTGCAGCAGGTAAGAACCTGTCATATTTGGAGTCAAATCTTGCCGAAGGACAGAAAATAATTAGGGTTATGCCAAATACTCCCGCCCTTGTTGGAGAAGGAATGTCAGCTTTAACTCCAAATGCTCGGGTTACAGAAGAAGAGTTAAAGTATGCGTTAACTATTTTTGAAAGTTTTGGAAGTGCAGAGGTTGTGCCGGAATCTATGATGGATGCGGTGATCGGTGTTAGTGGTTCTTCACCGGCATATGTTTATATGTTTATAGAAGCATTGGCAGATGGTGCTGTACTTGCGGGAATGCCAAGAGCTCAGGCATATAAATTTGCGGCGCAGTCAGTGCTTGGTTCAGCGAAGATGGTACTTGAGACAGGAACACATCCGGGAGAACTCAAGGATGCTGTCTGTTCTCCGGGGGGAACGACGATTGCTGGTGTGGCAGAGCTTGAGAGACAGGGGCTTCGAAATGCAGTTATAGCTGGAGAGATGGCTTGTATTCAGAAGTCTATTGACATGACAAAATGTGATTGACAAAAAATTATCAATGTACTACGATATAGACAACGGTGAATCATACACTGGGGATAATGATTGGAAATAATATTTTGGAGGTTTTTACAAATGGCAGAATTTAAGAATTTGGAATTAAATGTAGAAGGTGAAGTTGCAGTACTTAAGATTGCTCGCCCGGCAGCATTGAATGCGCTGAATTCAGAGACGTTGGATGAATTGACAGTTGCTCTTGAAGAAGTAGAGAAGGACGATGATGTTAAAGTATTAATCTTAACAGGTGGCCCTGATAAGAAGGGCAATGAATTCAAGTCTTTTGTTGCAGGTGCTGATATTTCTGAGATGGTTAACTTTACAGCTCCGGAAGCAAGAGCTTTTGGTATTAGAGCATCAAAACCATTCTTTAAGTTAATGGAAATGCGTCAGGTAACAATTGCTGCAGTTAATGGATTTGCACTTGGTGGTGGATGTGAAATCGCAATGGCTTGTGATATCCGTATCGCATCAGACAATGCAATTTTTGGACAGCCAGAGTGTGGTCTTGGTATTATCCCAGGTTTTGGTGGCACTCAGAGACTTGCAAGATTAGTTGGAATGGGACGTGCAAAGGAACTCATCTTTACATGTGACAATATCAATGCAGAAGAAGCTTATAGAATCGGTCTTGTAAATAAGGTTACAACTCAGGAAGAGCTTATGCCTACAGCGAAGAAAATGGCTGAGAAGATTGCAAGCAAGGGCAGCTATGCTGTTTCTGTTGCAAAGGCAGCTATCAACAATGGCTACGATATGGACATTCATAATGCAGTTGAGATGGAAGCAAATCTTTTCGGTGTTGTAAATGATACACATGACAAGAAGGAAGGTATGGGAGCTTTCCTTGAGAAGAGAAGTGCAGAATTGACAGATTTCTAAAATAATGTGATTACGAAGGCCTGCAAGGAATACCTTGTGGGCTTTCTTTTTTTGAAAAGTTTTGTATATTCGGCAATTTTCCGTTACAATACCCATTATGATTGATGAAATTAAGTTTACAAATTTAATAGAGCCTGCCATGAAATATTTTTATGAGAATCGACGGGATCTTCCTTGGCGAAAAGATAGAAATCCGTATCATATTTGGGTGTCGGAAATCATGCTTCAGCAGACACGAGTGGAGGCAGTGAAGTCGTATTACAAGCGCTTTATGGATGAACTTCCGACGGTGGCGGCATTGGCTGAGTGTCCGGAGGATAAGTTGCTTAAGCTTTGGGAAGGACTTGGATATTACAATCGTGTTCGGAATATGAAGAAAGCTGCAGAGGTAATTATGGCGGAATACGATGGGAGTTTTCCGGAAACGGAGGAAGAGATATTGAAACTTCCGGGGATTGGACCCTATACTGCCGGTGCGATTGCATCGATTGCTTTTGATGAGAAGTGCCCGGCTGTGGATGGAAATGTGTTACGTATCATTTCCAGAGTATCCGATGATGATAGTGATATTTTAAAGGATAAAACCAAGAGGGCAGTAACAGAGCGTCTTCGAGAAGTAATGCCGGAAAATCCCGGGATTTTTAACCAGTCGCTTATGGAAATCGGAGCGATGGTCTGTGTTCCAAATGGAGCTGCGCATTGTGAGATTTGCCCTTGGGAAAAACTTTGCCTTGCCAAGAAACGCGGTACAATTGACCAACTTCCGGTGAAAAAGAAGGCAAAAGGTCGAAGGATTGTGGATATGACGGTGTTTATCATAGAGGATGGTGGAAAAGTCTGGCTTAGGAAACGTCCAAATCAGGGATTACTTGCTGGGCTTTATGAATTCCCGAATCAAGAAACATATATGACGAAAAAGCAAGTGGTTGAATATGTTGAAAAGCATGGATTTGATCCGGTAAGGATTGAGAAACTGGAAGATGCAAAGCATATTTTTTCACATGTGGAATGGCATATGAAAGGATACCGCATACATGTTGCTTCGATTGATGAAATTGATAATGCAAAAGATTATTTTGTGGATTTAGATGAGGTTTCCAAAAACTATGCGTTACCGTCAGCATTTCAAAAATATGCAGAGGCTTTAAATCTGCTGATAGGTAAGGCTGCCAAGGATAAGACACAGAATATTTAGAAATCTTTTGATGAAAACTTTAGAAATTTTGTTATAATCAATAAGGATAAATTTTATTTATTTCTTAGAATTGGAGAATATTATGAAATTAATATCATTCGCAGTACCATGTTACAACTCAAGCGAATACATGACAAAATGTATCGAATCTATCCTTCCGGGTGGTGACGATATTGAAATTTTAATCGTAGACGATGGTTCTACAGATCGAACAGCTCAGATTGCGGATGCTTATGAGGAGAAATATCCAGGCATCTGTCGTGCGATTCACCAGGAAAATGGTGGACATGGAGAAGCTGTAAATACAGGACTGAAGAATGCAACGGGTCTCTACTACAAGGTAGTCGATAGTGATGACTGGTTGGATTATGATGCATATATGGATGTACTTCGTACATTGAAGAGACTTGTTGCCGAGGGAACGCCGGTGGATATGCTTCTTACAAACTATGTTTATGAGAAGGTTTACACAGGTCATCAGAGACGTATGGTATATCGTTATCTTTTCCCAGAAAATACACTCTGTGGTTGGAAAGATATGAAGCATAACATCAAGGGATTTACAATCCTTATGCATTCTGTGATTTATCGAACAGAGATGTTACGTGAATGTGGATTAAAGCTTCCAAAGCACACATTCTATGTGGACAACCTCTTTGTTTATGAGCCACTTCCATATGTAAAGACGATTTACTATCTGGATGTGGACTTCTATCGTTACTTCATCGGACGTGCGGGTCAGTCTGTTGCTGAGCAGACGATGATTAAGCGTATCGATCAGCAGCTTCGCGTAAACTACCGTATGGTAGATGCGATTGATTTATGGTCGATTGAAGAGGAACATCTTCGTAAATACATGCTTGGATATCTGGAAATGATTACGGTGGTATCAACTTCCATTGGATATCTTTCAAAGACGCAGGAAAACCTGGATAAGATTCAGAAACTTTGGGATTATATCAAGGAGAAGGATGCGCGTACGTATCATGAACTTCGCTTTGGTTTATTTGGCGGTGCGATGCGTCTTCCAGGCAGAGTGGGACGTGGCATTTCTTTGAGACTGTATCACATCTCACAGAAGTTTATGGGATTTAACTAGTTTATGGATATTAAACAAATCGGACAGAAAATAGAGAATATTGGGAAGAATCAGAAGTTTTGGGAGGTTGCCAGTCTCGTACTGGCTATTGCCTCCTATTGCTTTATCTGCATATGGTATGTTGCGGTGATTTGCCTGATATTATCGGTATTCTTTGCAGTGTTATATCTGAGAAGAGACCATGTGACAAAGATGTTGAAAATCGCATTGATTTTGGATGTCATCTTTGTTGTATGCTTAGTTTTGTTTTTGTTATTTTCTGCGATGTATATGGGATTGATTGATTCCATTCAGAATTATAAATCCTAAGTATATTTGCAGTGAGTATAGTTTAAAGATTGATTTATGACGCTTTCGGGTTTGAGGTACGAAAGCGGGAGGGAGAAGATTATGGACAATAATTTTAACAATGGAAACCAGTA
>JAFOVD010000041.1 GCA_017392525.1 Lachnospiraceae bacterium | reverse complement strand
CCAAAACTTGCGGGCTCAAGTATCTTTCGTTAAGAAAAATCATAAAATCGGTATCTTATGTATCGTCATCGCAGTATATTCAACATCCTGTTTCAGATACTGCTTGCGCCGCCGTCCATGGCGGCGCATGACGATACATTAAGATCCCGATTATGATTTTTCTAAACTCTCTTTATTCGCCCCAAGTTTTGGATAAATCGTGAAGTCCATTCTAAAGAAAATATTGTCCGCCAAATTTGAAAATTACTCGAGGAACTATACAGTCTTACAAAATACGTATGCTAATAAAAGATGTGACACTTTGCATATATGGGAAATATAATATTCCTGCGATGCTGTGGGGGAGAAGAGGGGCGGAGAAAAATCTTTGCTTTTATTCTGGGAAGTGTTTTGTTATGATAGACCATAAAGAAAGAAGATTAGTGTTGGGTTCCTGTAGGAACCCGTTGAGAAAAGAGGGATCAACATGAGTGACTGGAGGACATATGTGCGTAAGGTGGAACCTTATGTGCCCGGCGAACAGCCGAAAGAAAAAAATGTAATTAAATTAAATACCAACGAGAACCCGTATCCGCCGTCTCCAAGAGTAGCAGAGGCGCTGATGGAATTTGACTATGATGAATTAAGACGCTATCCGGATCCGGAAAGTACTATACTTCTGGATGCGCTGGCAGAGACATATCATGTAGATAAGAATCAGATATTTGTAGGTGTTGGTTCGGATGATGTTTTGGCAATGAGTTTTATGACCTTCTTTAATTCACCCAAGCCGATTATATTTCCGGATATCACATATTCTTTCTATGATGTGTGGGCTGATGAATTCCGAATCCCTTATGAGACGAAGCCACTGAAAGAGGATTTCAGAATAGACGTGGATGATTATCTGGTGGAAAACGGAGGAATTGTTCTTCCGAATCCCAATGCTCCGACAGGGCTGGCAGAAGGATTAGAGGTATATGAACGGATTATTCGTTCAAATCCGGATTCCGTGGTAATAATAGATGAAGCTTATGTGGATTTTGGTGCAGAGTCAGTATTTCCATTGATTGAGAAGTATGACAATCTACTGGTTGTTCAAACCTTTTCCAAGAGCCGTTGTATGGCCGGATCAAGAATCGGATATGCATTCGGCAATCCGGAGTTGATTCGATGTTTGAATGATGTGAAATATTCATTTAACTCCTATACAATGGATCGAATTACGCAGAAGTTGGGAACCGCGATGCTTATGGATCCTGAATATTTTGAACATACGGTTCAAAGTATTATTGAGACCAGGGAGTGGACGAAGCAGGAACTTCAAAAACTTGGATT
Source organism: Lachnospiraceae bacterium (assembly GCA_017392525.1). Taxonomy (GTDB): domain Bacteria; phylum Bacillota; class Clostridia; order Lachnospirales; family Lachnospiraceae; genus FD2005. The sequence goes on along the minus strand of JAFOVD010000041.1, from coordinate 3,472 downwards.
TACATTTGGTGATTCCAAGGCGAACTTTATATTTGCAAAACATGAATCTGTCTATGCAGAGGAGATTTTCAAAGCTTTAAAAGAAGCGAAAATCTATGTGCGATATTTCAAGAAACCGAGAATAGATAATTATTTAAGAATCAGTATCGGCACAAGGAAAGAGATGGAGACGCTGGTTTTGTTTTTGCAGGAGTACCTGAGTCGATAGTAGAAAATGCACGTAGAAATGTGATTTGAAGAATACAAAGGAGTAATTGATATGGCTGCAAATTGCGAAATGTGCAACAATTTTGTATATGATGACGAGGATGAGTGTTACGTATGTGACATGAATCTCGATGAAGATGATATGGTGAAGTTTTTGACAGGAACATTTAATGATTGTCCTTTTTATCAGCCGGGAGATGAGTACCTGGTTGTAAGGCATCAGATGTAGAATTACCCCCACCATGTGTGGGGGCTTTTGCTTTATTAGGAGGGTTTTATGACACTTACACAGTTGAAATACGCAATAACAGTTTCCGATGAGAAGTCAATGAATGCTGCGGCGAAGAAATTATTCATTTCCCAGCCATCTCTGTCAGCATCAATTAAAGAACTGGAAGAGGAAATCGGAGTAGAACTGTTTTTAAGAACAAATAGAGGAATTCAGATTACACCACAGGGAATCGAATTTATCGGATATGCGAGACAGGTGGTTCAGCAGTATGAACTTATGGAGAACCGCTATATTACCAAGGACGTATTAAAGAAACGATTTAGTGTATCCACACAGCATTATACCTTTGCAGTGCAGGCTTTTACGGAGACGGTAAAGCAGTTTGGTATGGATGAATTTGAATTTGCCATCTATGAGACCAAGACCAGTAGCGTAATTGAAGATGTAAAGAACTTCCGAAGTGAAATCGGAGTTTTATATATCAATGACTTTAACCGTCAGGTTCTGATGAAGCTTTTTGATGAAAGTAATCTGGAGTTCCATCCGCTGTTCGACTGCAGTATTTATGCATACCTCTGGAAGGGACATCCACTGGCAAAGAAGAAAGAGGTTACACTGGAAGAATTGCAGGAATATCCATGCCTGGCATTTGATCAGGGTAGCAACAATTCCTTCTACTTTGCGGAGGAGGTTCTCAGTACCTACGATTATAAACGTTTGATTCATGCCAATGACCGTGCGACCCTTCTGAATCTCATGGTTGGTCTGAATGGATATACATTATGCTCCGGTATTATCTGCGAGGACTTGAATGGAGATGACTACGATGCTGTTAAGCTTAAGTCCAAGGAAGTAATGACAATTGGATATCTTACGAGAAAGCGCATGATGGTTTCCGAATTGGGGCAGCAGTACATTGAACATCTGGCGGCATTTAAGGATAAAGTATTGGGATAATCAAAAAAAATTAAAATAGGTTGTTGACAATCTATTTTCGAATGATATAATCAGACATATAAATCCTACAATTCCTACCAGGATTCTAGGGAATAAAAATTACTTGCAAAAAGGAGAAGAGAATTATGGCAAAGTATATTGAGAGCGCGTTGGAGTTAATTGGTGAAACACCTTTATTAAAGTTAAATAATTATAGCAAGGGTGCAGGAGTTACAGATGCTAACCTCTTTGCTAAGTTAGAATATTTAAACCCTGCCGGATCGGTAAAAGATCGTATTGCAATTGCAATGATTGAAGATGCAGAGAAGAGTGGTAAATTAAAGCCGGGAGCAACAATTATTGAGCCAACATCCGGAAATACAGGAATTGGTATTGCTTCTGTTGCAGCTGCTAAGGGCTACAAGGCAATCCTCACACTTCCTGATACCATGTCAGTTGAACGTAGAAATCTTCTGAAGGCCTATGGTGCAGAAATCGTTTTAACAGAAGGTGCCAAGGGTATGAAGGGTGCAATTGCCAAGGCAGAAGAGTTAAATAAGCAGATTGAAGGATCATTGATTCTAGGACAGTTTGAGAATCCTGCAAATCCTGCAATTCACAAGGCGACTACAGGTCCTGAGATTTATGATCAGTTAGAAGGCAAGGTTGATATCTTTGTTGCAGGTGTGGGTACAGGTGGTACACTTTCCGGTGTAGGTTCTTACTTGAAGGAAAAGAATCCGGATGTTTATGTTGTAGCTGTAGAACCATCTACATCACCGGTTCTCTCTAAGGGCGTTGCAGGTGCACATAAGATTCAGGGTATCGGCGCCGGATTTGTTCCAAAGACATTGGATACAGAAGTATATGATGAGATTATCACTATCGACAATGATGATGCATTTGAAGAGGGAAGAGCATTTGGCAGAACAGAGGGTGTTCTGGTTGGTATCTCTTCAGGAGCTGCATTAAAGGCCGGTGTAATCCTGGCAAGTCGTCCGGAAAACAAGGGCAAGAATATCGTAGTTCTCCTTCCGGATTCCGGAGACCGCTACTTGTCTACAGCATTATTTAATAACTAATCTATTTAACAGATAAGATTGAGAGGGACTGTGAAAAATGAGAGATCATTTTACGCAGTTCCTTTTTTTGAGAGATCCAAAAACATTTCTTAAGTAACGATACATAGCAGAATCGTTTTGTGGTATACTAGTTCAGCATAAAAAGTAAAAGAAAAGGACGGAATGCGTATGAAGATTTCAACCAAGGGAAGATATGCACTTCGATTGATGCTTGATTTGGCTACATATAATACAGGAGAACCAATCAGTTTAAAGGATATTTCAAGAAGACAGGGAATATCAGAGAAATATTTAGAACAGATTATCTCCATGTTGAATAAGGCTGGTTTTGTGAGATCTGTGCGAGGAGCGCAGGGCGGGTATATGCTTCGTAGGAATCCTTCAGAATACACTGTTGGAGATATTCTGAGACAGACAGAGGGAGATTTATCTCCTGTAACCTGTGTTGGCATGGATGGCGTGGATTGTGACAATGAGTCAGGCTGTGTAACAGTCCGTGTATGGTCAAAGCTGAATGACGCTATCAATGAAGTCGTGGATGGAATAACCCTGGCAGATCTGGTTAACTGGCAGTCAGAACAGGCTGATCATTACGTTATATAGAAGAAATAAATTAATAAGTTAATAATTAGAAAGAGGTAACTATGCCACAGTACGATTACATCCGAACGATAGACGAGATGGAAGCAGATGATAGATTAAAATGTATCATCGACGTTCGTGGAGAAGAAGATTTTAAGCGTGAGACCTATGAAGGTGCCATGCATATTTATTGGGAAGAGTTTCGGGAACATAGGGATGAATTGCCTAAGGATAGGCCGATTTATCTGATTTGTTACAGCGGACAGCAGTCTGATAGTATCGCTCAGGACTATGTAGAAGAAGGATATGAGATATACAGTATCAAGGGTGGATATGGTTCTATTATCCGTCGACAGATGAAGGAATTATTGGAGCAGCAGGAAAATGGTCAGGACATTGCCAAGGATGTAGAGCGCTCTATTGTAAAGAAATT
>JAFOVD010000040.1 GCA_017392525.1 Lachnospiraceae bacterium | reverse complement strand
GGCGCCAGATGCATCGTACTCTTCCATCCGGAAATAAAAAATCTGCGATTGATATACATAATCACAAACGCCAGTATCATCTCTGTCAAAGCAATTCCTATGTAATTCCTGTCGAGAAATCCCGGCAATGGGAATTTCCACATCATATGCCCCATAGAAAGATACATCAGTGGCAATAAGAAAAGCACCGATAAAACCAATCGATTCACCATATTAGGCGTTTCACGATCGATAAAGCCATCCATCTGCGAACGCATCACATCCGGCGCAACATCCGCATCATGATTTAAACGCGTTTTTCCCGTTTTCTCGGCCCCCTTCTTCTCAGCATGATATCCGGCATTTTCCACCGCTTTACAGATACTCGCAGCATCTGCATTTCCAGATACCCCCATGGAGTTTGTAAGCAGGCTAACACTGACTTCCTCCACGCCTTCGACAGACTTTACCGCCTTCTCAACATGTGCAACACAAGCCGCACAAGTCATTCCATCTACTTTATACTGTTCCATTAATTCCTCCCATTACTTCATCAATTTCTGCATGGTCTGTACCAGTTCATCAATGATTTCCTCATTGCCGTTCTGTACATTCTCTTTCACACAGCTCTTAATATGATTTGCCATAAGCACCTTATTAAAACTGTTCAATGCTGAAGTAATAGCAGACACCTGCATCAATACATCAATACAATAGGCATCTTCCTCTACCATCTTCTTCACACCTCGCACCTGTCCTTCGATCCGAGACAAGCGATTACAGAGATCCTTGTATTCCTGCTCGGTACGCTTCTTTGTTTTCCCCGTACAGCAGCATTTTTCCTTTTCTTCTTTCATATCTTCTACCTCTTTTATACCCCAGAGGGGTATCATTTCTAATCGCATTATATACCCACCAGGGGTATAATTCAAGTCAAAAAATACCAGCTTGCTTCTGTACCTCTACAAAACCAAACTGGTAGATAAAAATTCTATATTCCTAGTCCAAGCCCATAGCATATTCCAGACAAAATCAACAGATGCACTGGATAAAATAAATAGAAGAACCATTTCGCCTTCGGCCCCTGTTTTCCATTATAGAAATACACCGGAATCAAAATGACGAATGCAAAAAACTCCAATTCACTACAGGTAAGCCCCAGCTCCAACACGCCAAGTCCCACCGCAAGCATCTTATTCCTTCTGGCCAGATACATAATCACGATACATAAAATACCGGCGACACTATAATCCGTATGAAGGACATATGCCAAAACACATGGCACTAGAAATGTCACTGCCATAAGAATCACACGGCGAAGATTTCCATATCTGATCTGCGTGTTATACAGAGGATACTTCTTATCGACATAATCAATCCCCGTAATTGCAAGCAAACCAAGCGCCAACGTCCAGAAGACATTATTACTATCCATCCAGAACAATGATTCATTAAATGCCAAATCAAAAGGAATCTCCGAAAGCAATGCGCAGCCAAACAAACGAAGTACATATTTCTTCACCGAACGCGTATGCAGGAAGCCCTCTACAATCAAATAACAATAGATCGGAAATGCAATCCTTCCAATGGCCCGCAATATATAATCCAGTTTTTCCAGCTGATACCATAGAGACTCATCCAGATAAATGCCATACAAATACCCCTCATAGAGATATCTCTCCACAATGGTTGCTCCGATATGATCGATTAACATCGTTACGACTGCCAGCATCTTCAACGTAAAACCATTGATGCCAAATCTCTTATTCATCTGCATCTCCTTTTTCCACCATTCTCAATCAAAAACAAAAAAGAGACCCCTTTGTATAAAAGAGGTCTCTCATCATCATCTAATATACGATTTTATTTTACCATCAGCATACGGAACATTTCAATAACCTGCTCCTTTGTAGCCTCGCGTGGGTTACCTGGATAACATGCATCATTTAATGCATCGGTTGCTAAGGTATCTAAATCTTCTTCACGAATCTTATCGAGTGTTGTAGGAATTCCAACATCTGCAGAAAGCTTCTTTACCGCTTCAATTGCCGCATCACGATATTCTTCCTGTGACATCTCATCTACACCTTCCACGCCCATAGCTCTTGCTACTTCACGAAGTCTCTCGCCGGTATATTCACGGTTGAATTCCATAGAGATTGGAAGGAACATCGCACAAGCAACCCCATGTGGTGTATCATAATGCGCAGATAATGTATGCGCCATCGCATGGTCAATGCCAAGACCAACATTAGAGAATCCCATACCAGCAATATACTGACCAAGTGCCATTCCCTCACGGCCTTCCTTTGTATTCTTTACTGCCCCGCGAAGATTCTTGGAAATGAGACGGATTGCCTCGAGATGGAACATATCTGTCATCTCCCAAGCTGCTCTTGTTGTATATCCTTCAATCGCATGTGTCAATGCATCCATACCTGTAGCTGCAGTCAGACCAGCTGGCATAGAAGACATCATCTCTGGATCAACAACGGCTACGATTGGCATATCATGTGTATCCACGCAGACGAACTTTCTCTCTTTTTCCACATCGGTGATAACATAGTTAATCGTTACTTCTGCTGCTGTTCCGGCTGTTGTTGGAACGGCAATAATTGGAACGCATGGATTCTTCGTAGGAGCTACCCCTTCTAAGGAACGAACATCTGCAAATTCTGGATTGGTAATAATAATACCGATTGCCTTGGATGTGTCCATAGAAGATCCACCACCAATGGCTACGATACAGTCTGCACCAGAAGCCTTAAATGCTTCTACACCATTCTGCACATTGGCAATGGTTGGATTTGGTTTAATATCAGAATAGATTTCATATGGAATCTTCGCTGCATCTAAAAGATCTGTCACCTTAGCAGTTACCCCAAACTTGATAAGGTCTGGATCAGATGCAACAAATGCCTTCTTAAATCCATGATTGTTAATTTCGTTTACGATTTCCTGGATTGCTCCAGCGCCATGGTATGATGTACCATTAAGTGAAATTCTGTTTGCCATAATACATCGCTCTCCTTTAAAAAAACTTAACCCTTAAGAAATACAACTGCGTTACACAGTCATTTAACTCACAGGCTTATCGTAGCATTTTAAAGGGCAAAATAAAAGTTACACATCCTCGATTGTGTAACTTTTAACAGTCTATAGAATTCCAAGTTCTACATAAAGTTCATGAATCTTCTGTGGCATGGCAAGAATCATAAGATCCGCCAACTCCTCTTCCGATTCTTTCATTCCTTTCAATACCCATTGCACTGTCATATAGATAGACGACCGGCAATACATCTCCAACAGCTTTCGCGTCATTGCATCCGGCACTTCTTCTACCTTCTCACGAATCAAACGGCAATAGAACTCATAAATCATAATAAAATCATGTTCCTTTAGATTGTTTTGCTCGTCTACGCGAAAAGCGGTTGTAAAAAACAATCGTTCTTCTCTGATATACGTAAATTTCTTAATCAATCCCTCGCGAATGGTCTCGCCATCTCCCATTTCTTGAAAAGACTGTTCCAGCAAACGATCGAAATACCAATTAATCAAATCGTACTTATCCATGAAATTCCGATAAAAGGTCTGACGCGATACGCCCGCCGTTTCCACAATCTGCTTCACGGTAATATTTTCCACCGAAGTACTTCGCATACATTCCTTCATCGCTTCTGCCAGTCTTTGTTTTATGTCTACTGTTTTCATAACGTTAGGAAACTCTTTCTAGTTCTTTTTCGTTTTTTTATTCTTCTAGTTTTTCCTCTACACTCTGCTGAATTCTCTCATCATCTACAGACAGCTGTGTCTCCACATATTCCTTCAGATTATCTTCCTGCTCCAGAATTGCTTTCGCTTC
>JAFOVD010000039.1 GCA_017392525.1 Lachnospiraceae bacterium | reverse complement strand
GTTCGGTCCCTATCCTGCGCGGGCGGAGGATATTTGAGAGGAGCTACCCCTAGTACGAGAGGACCGGGGCGGACGGACCACTGGTGTACCAGCTGTCTACCAAAGGCATAGCTGGGTAGCCAAGTCCGGAAGGGATAAACGCTGAAGGCATCTAAGCGTGAAGCCCCCCTCAAGATGAGATATCCCGTCCTTTAAGGACATAAGATCCCTTATAGAGTATGAGGTAGATAGGGCAAAGGTGGAAGCGTAGTAATACGTGTAGCTGATTGTTACTAATCGATCGAAGGCTTGACCAAATATGTGCTGTTTTGCGAAGCAAAATAGTGCTAAGTAAGAGCGAAACTCTTACAGAATAGATTCCCGGTTTCTATATGAAGTTTTGAAGGAACAAAAATTGCATATTGAAAATGCTTTTTTGTTAATTTATAATAATAAAAGTGTTTGTATAGGGGTATAGTTCAGTTGGTAGAACGTTGGTCTCCAAAACCAAATGTCGAGGGTTCAAGTCCTTCTGCCCCTGTTTTATCTCGAGACTTTGTAAGAATTCTCGAGATTTTTTATTATGTAGAAAGGGCTATGGAAATATTCATAATAAAAGGATAAAACTATGAAATATTTTGGAACAGATGGTTTCCGTGGAGAAGCCGGTAAAGTATTAACTGCAGATCATGCTTATAAGATTGGACGTTATTTGGGCTGGTATTTTAATCAGGAACATAAAGGTCGTATCGTAATTGGTAAGGATACTCGAAGAAGTAGTTATATGTTTGAGTATGCTTTGGTTTCTGGTATTATTGCTTCCGGTTCAGATGCATTTCTCTTACATGTAACAACAACTCCTTCAGTTGCTTACGTTGCTCGTACAGAAGATTTTGACTGCGGGGTAATGATTTCTGCAAGTCATAATCCATTTTATGATAATGGTATCAAAGTTATTGATGAGAATGGACATAAGATTTCGGCTGCAATCGAAGAGGCAATGGAAGCTTATATCGATGGTGAAACAGAGGAACTTCCATTTGCGACTGGTGAGAATGTCGGTGTTGCAACGGATTATGCAATTGGTAGAAATCGTTATATTGGGTATTTGATTTCATTGGCTACTCGTTCTTATAGTGGCAAGAGAATTGGATTAGATTGTTCTAACGGTAGCTCTTCTACAATTGCAAAATCTGTATTTGATGCACTTGGAGCTAAAACATATGTTGTTGCACATGAGCCAAATGGTGTAAATATCAATAATGGTTGTGGTTCAACACATATTGAAAATATTCAGAAATTAGTACGTGAAAAAGAATTAGATGCCGGATTTGCCTTTGATGGTGATGCAGATCGTTGTATTGCTGTAGATGATCAGGGAAATGTAATTGATGGAGATTACATCATTTACATTTGTGGTAAATATTTAAAGAAACAGGGTAAATTGGATGGAAATCATGTAGTTGCTACAATCATGTCTAATTTAGGTCTGTTTAAGTCATTAGACCAGGCTGGGATTGAGTATGAAGTTACTACCGTTGGTGATAAGTATGTTAATGAAGCAATGGTTAAGAATGGCTATGTTGTTGGTGGAGAGCAGAGTGGACATATTATCTTCTCAAAGCATGCAACAACAGGTGATGGTATTTTGACAGCGATTATGCTGATGGAAGTTATCATGGAAGAAAAGACATCATTACGTGAACTTGCTTCCAGCATGAGAGTTTATCCGCAGTTACTTAAGAATGTTAGAGTGGCAGATAAGGCAGCTGTTATGAATAATGAAGCTGTTCAGGCTTGCAATAAGGAAATCACAGACCAGTTATCTGGTGATGGTCGTATTCTTCTTCGAGAAAGTGGTACTGAGCCAGTTATTCGAGTTATGGTAGAAGCAAGTACAGATGCACTTTGCGAAAAATATGTTGACCAGATGATTCGTGTTATTAAGGATCAGGGATTGGCTGAAGCGTAGAATTATTCTGTTAAAAATAGGAAATTTATCTTATTGGCATACAGTTTATTAAATAAAAACTTTGTTGAATCTGTACAGGATTTAAAGAAGTTATGACGCCATTATAGTAATTTTATGAAAAACGATGAAGTAACTATAAAGAAAAGCCGTTTTCAAGTGTTTTATAGAAAAAACTATATAAAAAATTATCATTTTAGACGTTTTTTTACTCAAATATATGCATATTGCACTAGTGGATAGAAATTGACATAAAAATGTATTCATGGTATAAAATATCAGTCGATATTGATAGGAGAATGAAGTTTTCTCGTTAAGAGTATCAAAGAGGTGTAATAAAATGAAGAAGTTTAAGATTTTACTTAACTCCCCAGATGATGTACAGGAATTTGTTAAGATTGCTAGCCAGTGTCCATATGACATTGATTTAGAGCATGGTTCAGTATATATTGATGCGAAATCTTTTTTAGGTGTACTCACAATGGGAATTAATCGAAAGATGGATGTTATTTGCGGTTCAAATGATGAAAAGTTCATTTCATCTGTAAAGAAGTTTGCAGTTGCATAAATCTTTGAATTAAGTAAATATTATATGAAAAAAAGATTGTTGAAACATGGGTTTTGACAATCTTTTTTTTATGCTATGCTTTATGTAATGATTTAGAGAGTGGATTACGTAATAATGTCAATAAAAATAAATGAAACTAAAAATCAAATAGAGAATAATACGAATGAAACCGGTAGTAGTGCTCTACCGATGATTCGTATATCAGTTCGTAATTTTGTAGAGTTTTTGTTACGAGAAGGCGATATTGATGACAGGCGAGGGACAAAGGACTCTGTTGCTGCCATGCAGGAAGGTAGCAGAATTCATAGAAAGATTCAGAAAAAGATGGGAAGTGCTTATCAGGCTGAGTATCCGTTGAGGTTTGTTGTGTCCTTTGATGAATATGAGTTAGGAATTGAAGGTAGAGCAGATGGAATTATTGACGATGGAGAAATGGCTATTCCTATTATCGATGAAATAAAGGGCATGTATCAGGATGTAATGGCTATGGAGGAGCCAGTACCGGTGCATTTGGCTCAGGCAAAGTGTTATGCCTATATTTATGCAAATGAGTATCATTTTTCCAAAATAGCCGTACAGATGACATACTGTAATCTTGATTCTGAGGAGATTAACAGGATGACATATCAGTATGAGTTTGCAGAACTTGAGGATTGGTTTCTCGGGTTATGTCAAGAATATAAGAAATGGTCGGATTTTCAGATTTCTTCCCGTAAGGAGCGAAATGAATCCATTAAGAATTTGACATTTCCGTTTGAATTCAGACCGGGGCAAAAGAAGTTAGCAGGAGCTGTTTATGAGGTAATTCGTCAGAAGGAGCTTTTATATATTCAGGCACCCACAGGAAGTGGTAAAACGATTGCTACAATTTATCCAGCTGTTAAGGCTGTGGGAGAAGAACTTGGAGAGAAAATCTTTTATTTAACGGCTAAGACGATTACAAGAACTGTGGCGAAGGATACTTTTTCGCTTTTACTAGATCGAGGTCTAAAAAGTCATGTGATTGAAATTACAGCAAAAGACAGGATTTGTCCTTTAGAGGAGCGAACCTGCAATCCGGAACAATGTCCTTATGCAAGAGGATTTTTTACTCGAATAAATGATGCTCTATATGAGATTTTACATACCAGACAACTGTTTACTAGAGAGTTTATTGAAGAAATGGGAGAGAAGTATCAGTTATGCCCATTTGAACTTTCTCTAGAGATAGCGTCTTGGATGGATGATATTATTTGTGATTATAACTATGTTTTTGATCCAAATGTCTATCTGAAACGTTTCTTTGCAGAGGGCACCAGAGGGGGATATATTTTCCTGGTTGATGAGGTTCATAATCTTGTGGATCGGGCAAGAGAGATGTATTCTGAGGTGATTGTAAAGGAAGAAGTGCTGGCGACAAAGAAGTGGGCAAAGAATTATTCAAAACGTTTGGAGAAGGCACTTGAAAAGATCAATAGAATTATGCTTCAAATGAAAAAAGAGTGTGATCGGTTAAACTATTTGCAGGATATAGATGAATTTTTGTTTTCTCTTATGAATGTTTTAAGTGCCTTTGAGAAGATGTTTGAGGAACATCCTTCCCTTATTTTGCCGGAGGATGAGAAGAATTTTTATTTCACATTAAGGAATTTTTTAAATCTATCTGAAGGATTGGATGAAAACTATCAGCTTTATGTAGATTATGATTCGAAAGAGAATTTTCGGGTGCACATGTTTTGCGTTAATCCAAGGACGGTTCTGCAGAAATGTTTAAATCGAGCGGAAGCGACGGTGTATTTTTCAGCTACACTTTTGCCGATTCAGTATTATCAAAGACTTTTATCGCAAAAAGACAATCCATATGCAATTTATGCGGAATCATCATTTGATTTTACTAAGCAAAAGGTGCTGATAGGGACAGATGTTTCATCCAAATACAAGAGAAGAACAGCATCAGAGTTTCAACGGTATGCAGCTTATATTGAGAAAATCGTTGAATGTAAGAAAGGCAATTATATGGTTTTCTTTCCATCCTATCGATTCATGGAACAGGTTCAGGAATACATGACCTGTAAAAATTATAGCCTGATTAAACAAATGAGAAATATGACGGAATCAGACAGGGATGCATTTCTTGATGAGTTTGATAAAAAGAGAGAAGAAAGTCTGGTGTCACTTTGTGTAATGGGTGGAATTTTTTCTGAAGGAATTGATCTGACAAATGATCGATTAATTGGAGCTATTATTGTTGGAACCGGTCTTCCTCAGGTTAGCATAGAAAAAGAAGTGCTGCAGAATTACTTTGATGATACTTTAGGAGAGGGATTCTTGTACGCATATCTTTATCCGGGTATGAATAAGGTGATGCAGTCTGCAGGACGAGTTATTCGTACTGCGCAAGATGTAGGGGTAATAGCTTTGCTGGATGATAGATTCTTAAATCGTGATTATACAAACACGTTTCCTAGAGAATGGAAAGGGGCGCAGGCTTGTTCTCTAGATACTGTAGAACAAACACTACGCCCGTTTTGGGAGTCCTTTGAGTAGGACTCCTATTTTTGTGTGTTGAATTCACTGATGGTTGGAAGTAAGTCGAGAAATGCTTTCGCGGATGGAGAGAGTGGTAATGCAGGGTAAGATGCAGCAACCATCTGTCTCTTTGGTAGCACTTCTTTGGTTTCAATGATTTTAAGACTGCTGTCCTCAGTAACAACAAAGTCTGGTACGAATGCGATGCCTAATCCAATTCGAGCTAAATCAATTAACAAGTCATTGGATGAAAGCTGCACTTCCGGTATGAGTTCCAACTGATTTTGTAAGAAGATCTTACGTAAATATTCAGTGGTGGTGCTTCCAAACCCAAGAGTCATAAGAGGCAATCTACTTATTTCTTCTAGATTTAATTTTTTGTTAATGTTATAGTGCTTTGGATTACCAATAAAAATATCGCTGAATTCCATTACAGATCGTTCTAGATAAGACGGATTCATACGTGCATTAGGGTAGTTGGTAATAATGATATCAACCTTACCCTGTTCCAGTAAATCTACACATGCTGAAGAAGGAGCATTGGTAATCTTAATAGGAACATTTGGATGTTTTTCATGGAATTTTTGGATATATGGTACAAGGAAATATCTACATATGGTATCACTTGCACCAATGTGTAAACGACCAAGGTCCATGTGTTCCTGATCAATAATCTGTTGTTCCCCTCGGTTAATCAGATTCATGGCCGGTTCGATATGCTTCATCAGTATTTCACCGGCAGGTGTAAGCTGTACTCGCTTAGTGCTTCTGATAAAAAGCGGTTGGTTCAATTTTTTCTCAAGGGTTTTGATGGATTGAGAAACGGCTGACTGCGAGATGAATAATTGCTTACTGGCTTCCGAAAAACTAAGCGTTGAAGCAACATGATAAAATACTTTATATAACTCATAATTAATATCCATGGTAGAACTCCTTTTCCATGCAAAAAATTTATTTTGTGATATAATCTAAAAAGCAAATACTTCGTTGAGATTATATTCTTAATCTCTATCCCTATTATATAAGTAAAATTTATAATTTTCAATACCATAAATTAGCTGTGCTAATAAATAAGATAAATTCTTTTAATTTCCATGTGATTTTACCTCATGCTATACTTTGTAAAGACAGAAACAATTGTACTTTTTGCTGGAGGCAAAATTATGGGAAATGTAAGAAGAGTATATGTTGAAAAGAAAGACGCTTATGCAGTTGCTGCAAAAGAGTTGTATTCAGAAATCAGAGGTTATCTCAATATTAAAGATGTAACAGGAGTACGAGTACTTGTACGTTATGATATTGAGAATTTGTCTGACGAGATATATAAAAAGGCAGTAAAGACTGTTTTCTCAGAACCACCTGTTGATGATGTATACGAAGAGAATTTTGATTATGAAGGTCGAGTGTTCTCGGTTGAATTTTTACCGGGTCAGTTTGACCAGAGAGCGGATTCTGCTGAACAGTGTGTTAAGTTGTTAAAAGAAGATGAGAATCCAACAATCAAAACAGCTAAGACCTTTGTAATTGAAGGTAACATTTCCGATGAGGAGTTTAATGCTATTAAGAAGCATTGCATCAATCCGGTTGATTCAAGAGAAATCGGATTAGAGAAGCCGGAAACACTTGTGGATGTTTTTGATGAGCCTTCAGATGTTGAAATTATTGATGGATTTAACACTATGGCGGAAGAAGAGTTTAAGAAGTTATATGATTCTTTAAACCTAGCCATGACATATAAGGATTTCCTTCATATTCGTAGGTATTTTACAGAAGAAGAGAAGAGAAATCCATCTATGACAGAAGTTCGTGTTCTTGATACCTATTGGTCAGATCACTGCCGTCATACGACATTCTCTACAGAATTAAAGAATATTACTTTCGAAGATGGATATTATAAAGCATCTATGGAAGAGACATATCAGGATTATCTTGATAATTTCAAAGTTTTATACAAGGGAAGAGATGATAAATTCGTCTGTCTTATGGATTTGGCGATTCTGGCTGTGAAGCAGTTAAAAAAGGCCGGTAAGCTTACAGATCAGGAAGAATCAGATGAGATTAATGCATGTTCGATTGTGGTACCTCTTGATGTTGATGGAAAGACAGAAGAATGGCTGATTAATTTTAAGAATGAAACACATAATCATCCTACAGAAATTGAACCTTTTGGCGGTGCTGCTACTTGTCTTGGTGGTGCGATTCGTGATCCTCTTTCAGGACGTACTTATGTATATCAGGCGATGCGTGTTACGGGCGCAGCTGATCCGACAGTATCGGTTGCTGATACATTAGAGGGTAAATTGCCACAGAAGAAGCTTGTTCGTGAGGCAGCTCATGGATATAGTTCTTATGGTAACCAGATTGGTCTTGCAACCGGATATGTAAAGGAAGTTTATCATCCGGACTATGTTGCAAAACGAATGGAAATCGGTGCGGTAATGGGTGCAGCTCCTAGACGTGCTGTACAGAGACTTACTTCTGATCCTGGAGATAAGATTATCCTTCTTGGAGGTAGAACAGGTCGTGATGGAATCGGTGGAGCTACCGGTTCATCCAAGGCTCATAATACAGAATCAACTTCTGTATGCGGGGCTGAGGTTCAGAAGGGAAATGCTCCAACTGAACGTAAATTACAGAGATTATTTAGACGTGAAGAAGTTAGTTATATCATCAAGAAATGTAACGATTTCGGTGCAGGTGGCGTTTCCGTTGCAATTGGTGAATTGGCAGATGGTTTGACAGTAAATCTTGATAAGGTTCCTAAGAAATATGCAGGTTTGGATGGAACAGAGCTTGCTATTTCTGAATCTCAGGAACGTATGGCTGTTGTTGTTGCTCCTGAGAATGTTGACCAGTTTATGAAGTACGCAGCAGAAGAAAATCTGGAAGCAACAGAGGTTGCAGTTGTTAATGAAGAACCAAGATTGGTATTAGAGTGGAAAGGTAAGAAGATTGTAAATCTTAGCCGTGCATTTTTAGATACAAACGGAGCGCATCAGGAGACTGATGTTGTTGTTGAGATTCCGGATGAGAAAGAAAATTATTTAAAGAAATTTGGTTCTAAAAAGGTAGAAGAAGATTTGGCAAAGAATGATGTAAAGTCTGCATTTATAGATACTTTGTCAGACTTAAATGTTTGCTCCCAGAAGGGACTGGTAGAAATGTTTGATGGTTCTATCGGTGCAAATTCTGTTTACATGCCATTTGGTGGCAAATATCAGTTGACTGAAACACAGAGTATGGTTGCTAAAGTTCCTGTATTACATGGCAAATGTGATGCTGTAACAATGATGGCATATGGTTTTGATCCATACCTGTCTAGCTGGAGTCCTTACCACGGTGCGCAATATGCTGTTATGCAGTCTGTAGCAAGAATTGTAGCAGCCGGTGGTGATTATAAGAAAATTCATTTTACCTTCCAAGAATATTTCAAGCGAATGACTGCTGATCCACATCGTTGGAGTCAGCCATTTAGCGCTCTGCTGGGTGCTTACAAAGCTCAGATTGCTCTTGGACTTGCTTCCATTGGTGGTAAGGATTCTATGTCAGGAACATTCAATGACATTGATGTTCCACCTACACTTGTAAGTTTTGCAGTGGATGTAGCTGATGAGCATGAGGTGATAACTCCGGAACTGAAAGAAGCAGGTAATAAGCTGGTTGTGTTCAAGGCAAATGCTGATCAGTACGATTTGCCGGATTATCAGCAGAATATGGCATTATTTGATGCTATTCATAAGCTTATTGGAGATAAGGTTATTCTTTCTGCGTACGCAGTAGACCATTATGGAATTGCTGCTGCAGTATCTAAGATGGCATTTGGTAATAAGCTTGGAGTTAAGTTCTATGATTCTCTTAAGGCAAAAGAATTATTTAGTTCCAAGATGAATTATTTCGTCTGTGAAGTGCCAGCGGATAAGATTTCAGAAATTGATTCCGTTATTGGAAATGATACGTTTGCAGAAATTGGTGAAGTATCAGCCGATGGCAAGATTACATATCTTGATATGGTACTTTCTATTGATGATGCAATTCAGGCATGGACAAATAAGCTTGAGAAAGTATTCCCTACTAAGGCTACAGAAGACAGTGACAAGGTGGAATTGCCAATCCATGAGGAAAAGAATGTCTATGTATGTAAAAATAAAGTAGCTGTACCAAAGGTATTTATTCCGGTATTCCCGGGTACAAACTGCGAATATGACAGTGCGAAAGCCTTTGAACGTGCAGGTGCAGACCCGATTGTTAAAGTGTTTAAGAATCTTGATGCTGAAGGTATCCGCGATTCTGTCAATGAATTTGTAAAGGCAATTGATCAGTCACAGATTATTATGTTCCCGGGCGGATTCTCTGCTGGTGATGAGCCGGAAGGAAGTGCTAAATTCTTTGCAACCGCATTTAGAAATGAAAAGATGAAAGAGGCTGTTCAGAAACTCCTGGATCGTGATGGCTTGGCGTTGGGTATATGTAATGGTTTCCAGGCACTTATTAAGCTTGGTTTAGTTCCATATGGTGAAATCCGCACACAGCAGGCAGATTCTCCAACACTTACATATAACACAATTGGTCGTCATATTAGCAAGATGGTTTATACTAAAGTTGTTTCTAATAAATCACCATGGCTTCAGCTTGCTGAACTTGGGGCTACATATTGTAATCCGGCATCTCATGGAGAGGGACGTTTTGTTGCGAATGCAGAATGGTTAAAGACTCTTCAGGAAAATGGTCAGATTGCTACACAGTATGTTGATCCGTTTGGTAATGCGTCTATGGATGAGGAATGGAATGTCAACGGTTCATATATGGCAATTGAGGGTATCACAAGTCCGGATGGTAGAGTGTTTGGTAAGATGGCTCATTCAGAGCGTCGTGGAGATCATGTTGCCATGAATATTTATGGAGAACAGGATCTTAAAATCTTTGAATCCGGTGTTAACTATTTCAAATAAAATAAATATTTCATGATGAGACTGCATTCCAGCGAAGTTTAAAAAAACATTGTTGAAATGCAGTTTGTCATGTGGTAATATCTTAATAATTTAGGCATTTTTAAGTTTATATAGAAAGGACAGGACAGTATATGAAGGCATTTCTAATACTTGAAGACGGTACGGTTTTTGAAGGGACTAGTATCGGATCAACAAGAGAAGTCATTAGCGAAATAGTATTTAACACGTCGATGACTGGTTATTTGGAGGTGCTGACTGATCCTTCATACGCAGGACAGGCAGTAACAATGACATACCCATTGATTGGTAATTATGGCATCACGGAGGATATGGAATCGAAGCGTTCCTGGGTTGATGGTTATATTGTGCGTGAGTTATCCCGTACAAATAGTAATTTCCGTTCAAAGGGAAGTATTCAGGATTTCTTGAAGGAGCAGGATGTTCCGGGAATCGCAGGTATTGATACGAGAGCACTTACAAAGCTTCTTCGTGAAAAAGGTACTATGAATGGTATGATTACCACAGATGAGAATTATGACTTGGATGTGGTTTTAAAGAAATTAAAAGATTACACAGTTGGTGATGTCGTTTCCAAGGTAACTTGTGATGATGTGACTGTTTTAAAGGGCTCCGGTAAGAAGGTAGCACTTCTTGACTTTGGTGCTAAAAATAATATCGCAAAATCTCTGAATGAGAGGGGCTGTCAGGTCACTATTTATCCCGCTCATACTAAGGCAGAGACAATTCTTTCTACAAACCCGGATGGAATAATGCTTTCTAATGGACCGGGTGATCCCAAAACATGTACAACAATTATTGAAGAAATTAAAAAATTATATGCATCCGATGTGCCAATCTTTGCAATTTGCTTAGGACATCAGTTAATGGCTCTTGCTAATGGTGCGGATACACATAAGATGAAGTATGGTCATAGAGGTGGTAATCATCCGGTAAAGGATTTGCAGACCGGAAGAGTTTATATTTCATCACAGAATCATGGGTATGTTGTAGATACAGATACATTGGATCCGAGTGTAGCCGTTCCTGCATTTGTAAATGTTAATGACGGTACAAATGAGGGATTGAAATATACAGGTAAGAATATCTTTACAGTGCAGTTCCATCCAGAGGCGTGCCCTGGACCACAGGACAGCGGATACTTATTTGACAGATTTATTTCCATGATGGGAGGAGCACAGTAATGCCAAGAGATAATAGTATAAAAAAAGTTTTGGTTATCGGATCCGGTCCGATTGTAATTGGACAGGCAGCTGAATTTGATTATGCAGGTACACAGGCTTGTCGTTCTCTTAAGGAAGAGGGCGTGGAAGTTGTCCTGGTAAACTCAAACCCTGCTACAATTATGACAGATAAGAATATTGCTGATCATGTCTATATTGAACCGCTGACGGTGAAGGTGCTTGAGCAGATTATTATGGAAGAAAAGCCGGATAGTATTTTGCCTACATTAGGTGGCCAGGCCGGTTTGAACCTCGGTATGGAGCTTGCTGAATCAGGTTTTCTGAAAGAACATGGAGTACGTTTGATTGGTACGACAGCAGAGACTATCTTTAAAGCAGAAGATAGACAGGCATTCAAGGACACAATGGAAAAGATTCATGAACCGGTAGCAGCTTCTTTGGTTGTTCATACAGTAGAAGATGGTATTAAGTTTACAAATACCATCGGTTATCCGGTTGTACTTCGTCCGGCATATACACTGGGTGGTTCCGGTGGTGGTATCGCATATAATGAAGAACAGTTGATTGAAATTCTTACAAATGGTCTTCGACTTAGCCGTGTACATGAAGTTCTTGTAGAACGTTGTATTGCCGGCTGGAAGGAAATTGAATATGAAGTGATGCGAGATGCAGCAGGTAACTGTATCACAGTATGTAACATGGAAAATATTGATCCGGTTGGTGTTCATACAGGTGATTCTATCGTAGTTGCTCCATCGCAGACAATTGGTGATAAAGAATATCAGATGCTTAGAACATCTGCATTAAATATTATTACAGAACTTGGAATTACAGGTGGATGTAATGTTCAGTATGCGTTAAATCCGGATTCCTTTGAATATTGCGTTATTGAGGTTAATCCTAGAGTTAGCCGTTCATCAGCTCTTGCCTCCAAGGCGACCGGTTATCCAATTGCCAAGGTGGCAGCAAAGATTGCTCTTGGATACACTTTGGATGAAATCAAGAATGCGATTACAGGTAAAACATATGCCAGCTTTGAACCAATGTTGGATTACTGTGTTGTAAAGATTCCTAGACTTCCGTTCGATAAGTTTATTACTGCTAAGAGAACATTGACTACACAGATGAAGGCAACCGGTGAAGTTATGTCAATCTGCAATAACTTTGAAGGGGCGCTGATGAAGGCTATTCGTTCTCTGGAACAGCATGTGGATTCTCTTATGGCTTATGAGTTCCATGAGTTGTCAGATGAGAAGCTTGAGGAAGCACTTCATGTAGTGGACGATCGAAGAATCTTCTGTATTGCAGAGGCACTTCGTCGTGGCGTTTCTCAGGAACATATTCACGACATCACTAGAATTGATCTCTGGTTTATCGATAAGATTCAGATTCTTGTGGAAATGGAACAGCGCCTGAAATCCGAGGAATTAACAGTTGAACTGTTAAAGGAAGCAAAGAGAATTGAGTTCCCGGATCATGTAATTGCAGATCTTTGTGGTAAAACTACAAGAGAAGTACATGATATGCGTTATGCAAATGGCATTGTTGCTGCTTACAAGATGGTTGATACATGTGCAGCTGAGTTTGAGGCAGAGACACCATATTACTATTCCGTATACGGTAGTGAAAATGAAGCGGTACAGACAAAGGATAAAAAGAAAGTGCTTGTTCTTGGCTCTGGTCCGATTCGTATCGGACAGGGTGTAGAGTTTGACTATTGTTCGGTTCATGCTACATGGGCATTTGCAAAAGAAGGATATGAAACAATTATCGTTAATAACAATCCGGAAACAGTTTCCACTGACTTTGATATTGCAGACAAGCTCTATTTTGAACCACTTACAGATGAAGATGTAGAGAGCATTGTTGATATTGAAAAGCCTGATGGCGCTGTAGTTCAGTTTGGTGGACAGACTGCAATCAAGTTGACGGAAGCCCTTATGAAGATGGGAGTTCCGATTTTTGGAACAAAAGCAGAAGATGTAGATGCTGCAGAGGATAGAGAGCTCTTTGATAAGATTCTGGAAGAGACCGGTATCCCAAGAGCATCTGGCGGAACTGTTTATACAGCAAGTGAGGCGAAAGAGATTGCCAATAAGATTGGTTATCCGGTTTTGGTGCGTCCGTCTTATGTATTAGGTGGACAGGGAATGCAGATTGCATTTAATGACCAGGAAATTGAAGAATTTATTGGAATTATCAATCAGATTGCTCAGGATCATCCGATTCTTGTAGATAAATATTTACAGGGTAAGGAAATCGAAGTTGATGCTGTCTGTGATGGAACAGATATTCTTATTCCTGGAATTATGGAGCATATTGAAAGAACGGGAGTTCATTCCGGAGATAGTATCTCTGTATATCCAGCAAATACCATTTCCGAAGTTGCAAAGAATAAGATTGTTGATTATACGGAAAGACTTGCCAAGGCGCTTCATGTCAAAGGTATGATTAATATCCAGTTTATTGATATGAACGATGAAATCTACGTAATTGAAGTTAACCCTAGATCTTCACGAACAGTGCCTTATATTAGTAAGGTTACCGGCATCCCAATTGTTGATCTGGCAACTCAGGTTATTACAGGACATACATTAAAGGAACTTGGATATAAGCCGGGACTTCAGCCTAGTGCGGAATATATTGCGATTAAGATGCCGGTATTCTCTTTTGAGAAACTTCGTGGAGCTGAGATTGCAATGGGACCGGAAATGAAGTCTACAGGTGAATGTCTGGGTATTGCCAAGACATTTAATGAGGCATTATATAAGGCGTTCCTTGGTGCGGGTGTATCACTTCCAAAACATAAGCAGATGATTATGACAGTGGCAGATAAGGCAAAACCGGAATCTGTTGAAGTTGCAAAGCGTTTTGCGGCTCTTGGATATAAGATTTATGCTACCAGATCTACAGCAAAGTATCTTCAGGAACATGGTGTGGAAGCACTCTGGGTAAATAAGATTTCTCAGGAATCGCCAAATGTAATGGATTTGATTCTTGGTCATAAGATAGATTTGGTGATTGATATCCCGACAGCTGGCCATGGAGATAAGAGTAGTGACGGTTTCCAGATTCGTAGAAATGCAATTGAAACAGGTGTATATTGCATCACAGCCATGGATACAGCAAATGCGTTGGCACGTTCTTTGGAAACAGCCCAGAACGATTTTACATTAGTGGATATCGCAAAGGTAAAAAATGCATAAGAAGCGCTATAGTTTTTAACTATATCAAGTTATATGTAAAGCATAGAAGGAGGTCCCTTTTTTGGGGACCTCTTTTATGTTAGTATAAATTCGAAGAAAGACTGTTTAATTAAGGAAAAAAGAATGAAGTTACAAGAATATTTAAAGCAGAACATACTGCTTACAGATGGTGCTACAGGTACCTACTATAATGAAAAATACCCGGAATCAAATCTGATTGTGGAACAGGCAAATCTTATCCATCCGGAACAGATTGTTGAATTACAGCTTCAATATCTTCGCGCCGGTTCCAGACTTCTTAGAACGAATAGTTTTGCTGCCAATTCTAAGTTTTTCCCGGAACAAGATCTTCGATTACAGACGGTGCGTAAGTCTTATCAGATTGCAAAAAAAGCAGTTTGTAAGTATAGAGAGGAAAGCGGTTCAGAGGAAGATATTTATATAGCGGCTGATTTGGGAACAGTTTTTGACGGCGAGATTATCGGCTCAGAACGTGTGCTGGAAGAGTACCGTGAAAATATTGATGTTTTCCTGCAGGAGGGAGCGGACGTATTTCTCTTTGAAACACAGGCGGATACAAGCCTGCTGCAGGAATTGGCTTCTTATATTAAGTTAAAAAGACCGGATGCATTTGTCGCTGCAACCTTTTCGCTGGATAAGACAGGGTATACCAAAGCGGGAATAGGACTGTTGAGATTATCAAAACAGATTCACAATATTCCGGAGTTGGATGCTTATGGTTTAAACTGTGGTATGGATGCGCTTCATATGTTATCTCATGTGAAGCAGTTACATTTCTATGATAATCGTCCGGTGTTTACGGTACCAAATTCCGGTTATCCATATATGCTTCGCGGACGGCCGATTTATGCAAAAAATGAGAGTTATTTTGTAGAACATGTTAAGCATATGATTCACGCCGGAGTTAATGTGGTTGGCGGGTGTTGCGGAACAACACCAAATCATATTAGAAAACTTCATGAGGCGATTCTTGGTGAGGCTCCTGTTGAGAAGTTTATTAGTGAATATGTACCGGGAGAAGAGCATCGTACCATGTCTTCTTTCTGGAAAAAACTAAAAACCGGGGAGAAACCATTTATTGTTGAGCTGGATCCGCCATTTGATACTGATATTGATAAGGTAATGAGCGGATCAAAGACACTTAAAGAACACGATGTTGATTTGTTAACACTTTCAGATTCACCTATGGGTAGAACTCGTATGGACTCTCTTCAGCTTGCCGGAAAGATACAGCGTGAAGTTGGGATTCAGGTGATGCCGCATATGACATGCAGAGATAGAAATCTGATTGCCCTTCGTGGAAATATGCTCGGTAGTTATATGAACGATATCAGACATTATCTGATTGTAACCGGAGATCCGGTTCCGGTGCAGGATCGAAGTACAGTGACGGCAGTATTTGATTATAATTCTATTCATTTTATGCATTTGATTCGTGAGATGAATCAGGAATTATTTGTAAAAGATACGGTAGTTTATGGTGGGGCTCTTAATTATCATGGTAAAAATCCTGATCCGATTGTTAAACGTATGAAGCAAAAGATGGAAGAGGGTTGTGCCTATTTCTTGACCCAGCCGGTTTATTCTGAGGAAGATATAGAGAGACTTCGCTATTTGAAGAAAGAAACAAATGCGAAAATCTGCTGTGGAATTATGCCTCTTGTCAGTTATAGAAATGCTACGTTTATCGCAAATGAAATGCCGGGTATTCGTGTGCCGGCTGAAGTGGTGGATGCCTATGACATCAATATGACAAGAGAAGAAGCAGAAGAGGTGGCGGTGCGTCTATCCTTGGATGTTGCGAAACGTATGCAGGACGTTGCGGATGGGTATTATTTTATGACGCCTTTTAATCGTGTGTCGCTGATTTGTAAGATTATAGATAGAATCCGAGAGGAATTATAAGATGACTAAAGATAAGTTTATAGAGTTATGTAAAGCTGGCCCGGTCTATCTGGATGGAGCAACGGGTACGAATCTGATGAAGGCGGGGATGCCGATTGGTGTTTGCCCGGAGAAGTGGGTGCAGGAAAATGAAGATGTGATGCTGTCTTTACAAAGGGACTATGTGGCAGCAGGTACGAATATTTTATATGCGCCTACTTTTACAGCCAATAGAATTAAATTAGAGGAATATGGATTAGAGGACGAACTTGTTGAAATCAATCGTGCTATGGTCCGTATTTCTAAGCAGGCTGCAGCAGGAAAGGCATTGGTTGCAGGTGACTTAACGATGACTGGCAAGCAGGTTTATCCGATTGGAGACCTTCTGTTTGAAGAGCTGGTGGAAGTCTATAAGGAGCAGGTGCGGGCCATTCTTCTGGAAGAACCGGACTTGTTTGTGGTGGAAACAATGATGTCTCTGCAGGAAACAAGAGCTGCGGTACTGGCAATTAAAGAGACTTGTGATTTGCCTGTTATGGCGACACTTACATACAATGAAGATGGAAGAACTCTTTTTGGAACAAATCCGGAAACAGCGGTTGTGGCGCTTCAATCTCTTGGCGTTGATGCAGTGGGATGTAACTGTTCCTCCGGGCCGGATCAGATGCTGGAGTTGATTCAGCGTATGAAAAAATATGCCAGGGTGCCGTTGATTGCAAAACCTAATGCGGGATTACCGGAACTGATTAATGGAGAAACGGTCTATGGGATGACTCCGGATGAGTTTGCACATCAGGTAAAAAATCTTATGGATGCGGGAGCTTCTATCGTTGGTGGATGCTGTGGAACTACGACTGAACATATAAGAGCCCTTGTAGATCTGACAGGTGATATGAGTATTCAAATTCCGAATTCTGATAAAAGCAGGGTTTTGACATCAGAGAGAAAATTCGTAGAGATTGATCCAAATGGACCATTTCTTGTAATAGGTGAAAGAATAAATCCAACCGGTAAGAAGGCATTACAGGCAGAACTTCGCGAAGGCAAGCTTGAGATGGTTTCTACTTTCGCTGTGCAGCAGGAGGAGCAAGGTGCTTCAATTTTGGATGTAAATATGGGTACCAATGGAATTGATGAGAAGGAGATGATGCTTAAGGCAATCTATGAAGTTACATCCACAGTGGATTTGCCTCTTTGCATTGATAGCAGTTATGTGGAGGTGATTGAGGCCGCTCTTCGAATTTATCCGGGAAGAGCATTGATTAACTCCATTTCAGGAGAGGAAGAAAAACTACAAAAACTCCTTCCGATTGCCAGAAAATACGGTGCAATGTTTATTTTATTACCGCTTACAGATAGTGGACTTCCGAAAGATGCCGAGGAAAAGAAACAAAACATAGAAATGGTTCTTTCCAGAGCAGAAGAGGTGGGGTTAAAAAGAGAGGACGCGGTAGTTGATTTATTAGTTGCTACTGTAGGGGCGGATGCAAGTGCTGCCAGAAATTGTTTTGATACGGTTACCTATTGCAAAGAACGAAATATGCCAACAGTGTGTGGTTTGTCCAATA
Organism: Lachnospiraceae bacterium; assembly: GCA_017392525.1. Taxonomy (GTDB): domain Bacteria; phylum Bacillota; class Clostridia; order Lachnospirales; family Lachnospiraceae; genus FD2005. Next base: position 14,165 of record JAFOVD010000039.1, on the reverse strand, counting down.
TATCTTTTGGTTTGCCGCAGCGAATCTTCGTTAATACGGCGTTTTTTACGATTGCTTTGTCTAAGGGGCTAACTATGGCCATTGCCAATCCATCGCAGGAAGTACTTATGTATTCGGCTATGGCGGCTGATATGTTAATGGAACGTCCAGGGGCTACAGAACGTTACTTAGACCGTGTACCTGCAGGTAATCTGTCTATTCAGTCGTCGAATAATGATAAAGATAAAAAGGGTGACAAGGGTGATACGCTTGGGATGCATCCGGTAATGGAATGCGTTGTTAAAGGTAATAAGGACAGAATATGTGAGGAATGTAAAGCTTTGGTTTCTGCCGGAGAAAGTCCGTCAAATATTGTGGATCAGTATCTGATTCCCGGAATTAATGAGGTCGGTAGGCTTTATGATGAGAAAAAATATTTCCTTCCGCAGTTGATTTCCGGTGCAAATGCTATGAAAGCCGCTATGGAGTATATAGAACCTTTGATGGAGGCCAATCGTGGAGATGAAAAGGAGACGATTGTTATTGCCACAGTAGAGGGAGATATTCACGATATAGGGAAAAATCTGGTGGCGTTGATGTTGAAAAATTATGGTTATCGTGTACTTGATTTGGGTAAAGATGTTCCGGCTGAAACAATTGTTTCGACAGCAATTCAGGAAAAAGCATCCTGTATCGGGTTATCAGCTCTTATGACAACAACTATGATGAGGATGCAAGATGTTGTGGAACTGGCGAAGGAGCGTGGGTGTACTGCCAAAGTATTTATTGGTGGTGCATGTATTACACCGAGTTTTGCAGAGGAAATCGGCGCAGATGCATATGCGGAGGACGCAGCTGATTCCGTGCGAGTGGTAGAGCGACTTCTGGCTTTTACATAAAAATAAAAAAATTATTAAAAAGTGGTTGACTTACTGAGACTAGATATAGTATATTATTACTCGGTCACGGCAAGCGACCACAACGAATTGGGATCTTAGCTCAGCTGGGAGAGCATCTGCCTTACAAGCAGGGGGTCACAGGTTCGAGCCCTGTAGGTCCCATTTATCGAGAAATCGATAAATGTTATAATTCAATAAAAGATGGCGAAGTAGCTCAGCTGGCTAGAGCACACGGTTCATACCCGTGGTGTCGAGGGTTCGAGTCCCCCCTTCGCTACTCAGGTTTTAAAACCTGTAAAAACGGTTTTTAACCGAAACATATGGCGAGGTAGCTCAGCTGGCTAGAGCACACGGTTCATACCCGTGGTGTCGAGGGTTCGAGTCCCCCCCTCGCTACGATATATTACCGGGAAGCGATTTGCTTCTCGGTTTTTTTGTATAGAAAAGTGTTTGAAAATGCTGTTTCGTTTTTGCTTTTCTATAGGGGATATATTATAATTAATTAGTTCATGTGCTGGCATGAAATAAGTGTTTTATCGGAAGTGCAGCAGTTGCATTTCCGCTTGAATATAAAGGAGATACATATGAGAGTAGGAACTGGTTATGATGTTCATAAATTGGTGCCGGATAGAAAGTTAATCCTCGGAGGGGTAGAGATTGAACATACCCTGGGGTTGCTTGGACATTCCGATGCAGATGTTTTGCTTCATGCAATCATGGATGCCTTGCTTGGAGCTGCAGGAATGGGTGATATCGGTAAACATTTCCCGGATTCGGATGACAGATTTAAAGGTATTTCATCTTTAAGACTGCTTCAATATACAAGAGATTTGATTACGGAAAAGGGATATGTTATTTCGAATATTGATGCAACGATAATTGCCCAACGTCCAAAGCTTCGACCTTATATTGAGGAGATGGAGAAGAATGTTGCACGTACGCTTCATATTTCTGAAGATCAGGTAAATATTAAAGCGACAACGGAAGAACATCTTGGCTTTACCGGTCGTGAAGAAGGGATAAGTTCGCAGGCAGTCTGCTTGCTGGAAAACTTTTATGATGCTTCTGTTTTAGCTGCTACAACAGAACGGGGATGTAGCAGTTGCGCCGGCTGTAGCAAAGCACAATAGTTTGACATAAGAGAGAAGAAACGAAGGAGTTTTACATAATGAAGATTTACAATACACTGACAAAGAAAAAAGAAGAGTTTGTTCCAATAGAAGATGGGAAGGTGCGCATGTATGTATGCGGCCCTACGGTTTATAATTACATACATATTGGAAATGCAAGACCTATGATTGTGTTTGATACTGTCCGTCGTTATATGATGTATCGTGGATATGATGTCAACTATGTTTCTAATTTTACTGATGTTGACGACAAGATTATCAAAGCTGCCAATGAGGCCGGTGTCTCTGCTTCTGATATCTCACAGAAGTTTATTGCAGAATGTAAGAAGGATATGGCTGATATGAATATTCTTCCTGCAACAAAGCATCCTCTTGCTACAGAGGAAATCGGTGGTATGCTTGAAATGATTCAGACACTGATGGATAAAGGTTATGCTTATGCAGTTGAGGATGGAACGGTATATTATAGAACGCGTAAGTTTGATGGCTACGGAAAACTTTCTCATAAGAATATTGATGATTTAGAAGGTGGACATCGAGATATCAAGGTTACAGGTGCTGATGCCAAGGAAGATCCTTTGGATTTCGTATTGTGGAAACCTAAAAAAGAGGGTGAAATCTCATGGGAATCACCATGGTGCGATGGTAGACCGGGATGGCATATTGAGTGTTCAGTTATGTCTAAGAAGTACCTTGGAGAACAGATTGACATCCATGCAGGTGGAGAGGATCTTGTATTCCCTCATCATGAAAATGAGATTGCTCAGTCAGAAGCTGCAAATGGTAAGACTTTTGCAAACTATTGGATGCACAATGCTTTCTTGAATATTGATAATAAGAAGATGTCAAAGTCTCTTGGCAATTTCTTCACTGTTCGAGAGATTACTGAGAAATACAACCCTCAGGTGCTTCGTTTCTTTATGCTAAATGCTCATTACAGAAGTCCATTAAACTTCAGTGCAGATTTGATGGAAGCAGCTAAGAACAGTTTGGAACGAATTTTGAATGCGGCTGAAAACCTCCGCTCTCATATGGGTTCTGAAGATGCATTGACAGAGAAAGACCAGGAAAATCTGAAAATAAGAGATTCCTTTGAACAGAAATTCTGTGATGCTATGGATGATGACTTTAATACAGCGGATGCATTGGCTGCTATCTTTGAGTTGGTTAAGCTTGCAAATACTACAGTGGATGCAGGAACGAGCGCTTATGCGAAAGAACTTTATAAGACAATTGAGACTCTTTCTGATATCTGTGGTTTAAAATTAGAGGCAGAAGAAGAAATTCTGGAAGCTGAAATTGAAGAACTGATTCAGAAACGTCAGGATGCCAGAAAAAACAAGGATTTTGCATTGGCAGATCAGATTCGTGATGAACTCCTTGAAAAGGGAATTGAATTAAAGGATACGAGAGAGGGCGTAAAATGGAAGAGAATTTAAATCAGATTATATGTGAACGCTTTGGAGTGGGAGATGTAGATGTGCGTTCCTATTCTCCACTGGTTTTAGCATATATTGGTGATGGAATCTATGATTTGGTAATTCGTTCTGTTGTTGTTGGTAAGGGTAATACTTCTCCGAATCAATTACATGCCCATACAAGTCATATCGTTAAAGCAGAGACCCAGTCGAAGATGATTGAGCTTTTGCAGGATGAGTTGACGGAAGAAGAGATGAATGTATATCGTCGTGGTAGAAATGCAAAATCCAATACCATGGCTAAGAATGCATCTATGTCGGATTATAGAAATGCAACCGGATTTGAGGCTTTAATGGGATATCTGTATTTACAGGGACAAATGAGTCGTATTTTGGAACTGGTTCAGTCCGGTCTTGCTAAAGCTAAGATGACTATTTAAGAAATGATATATATATAGTAAGGAAATAAATGTATGAGAAATGAAGAATCTGTAATTGAAGGAAGAAATGCGGTTTTAGAAGCACTTCGTTCCGGAAAAACAATCGATAAAATCTTTGTACTGGAGGGATCTCAAGATGGTCCGATTCATACTATTACAAGAGAAGCAAAGAAAAGAGATGTAATGGTACAGTATGTGAAGAAAGAGCGATTAGAGCAGATTTCCACAACAGGTAAACATCAGGGTGTCATCGCGTATGCGGCTGCATATAAATATGCAGAGGTGGAGGATATTCTGAAAAATGCAAAAGACAAGGGGGAAGATCCATTTATCTTTATATTGGATGGAATAGAGGATCCTCATAATCTTGGCGCAATTATCCGTACTGCAAATCAGGCTGGGGCACATGGTGTTATTATTCCGAAGAACAGGGCAGTGTCACTTACAGCTACAGTTGCCAAAGCATCCGCTGGTGCAATTGAGTACACGCCGGTTGCAAAGGTTACAAATATTACAAGAACTATGGAAATGTTAAAGGATCAGGGACTTTGGTTTGTCTGTGCAGATATGGGTGGAGAAACGATGTATAACCTGAATTTGACCGGTCCGATTGGACTTGTGATTGGAAATGAAGGAAATGGTGTAAGTGCGTTGGTGAAGAAAAATTGCGATTTTATTGCATCAATTCCTATGAAAGGTGATATTGATTCGTTAAATGCTTCTGTTGCAGCAGGAGTTTTGGCTTACGAAATTGTTCGACAGAGACTTTAGTCTAGAAAGAGAAATAGATGGATTATCAAAAATGTACAGATGAACAACTGGTTGGATTATCGAAAAAAGGTGATATGCTGGCTGTTTCTGCGCTTTTTGAAAGGTACAGAGAGCTTCTTGAAAAAATGTCCAAGAAGCTCTTTCTCGTTGGTGGAGATCAGGATGATTTGATGCAGGAAGGTCGTTTAGGATTATTTGTTGCGATGAATGATTATGATAGTACCAAGAGTGACTCGTTTTATCCCTTTGCCAAGCTCTGTATCAGTCGCCAGCAGATCAAGGCGATAGAACAGTCCAATCGAAAGAAGCATCAACCCCTGAATTGTTATGTGTCTATCTATGGAGAAGATGGAAATGATACGTCTGAATCGCTTATTTCCCGGGCAGAGAAAAGTCCGGAAGAACTTTTACTGGATGTAGAGGCGTATGGCGATTTGCAGCATAGCTTATATATGGAACTGAGTCCACTGGAGAAAAAAGTTATGATTTTGCAGTTACAGTCCTATGATTATCGGGAAATTGCCGGTATTTTAGATAAAACACCGAAGACAATTGACAATGCAATTCAGAGGATTCGTAATAAAGCAAAACGAATTATGACAAACAAGAGGAATGAAAAGTGATTTATTTAGATAATGCGGCTACAACAAAGCCAAAAAAAGAAGTAATTGATGTTATGATGCCGTTTCTTACAGAACAGTATGGCAATCCTTCGGCAATTTATTCCTTTTCTGCACAGAATAAAACTGCGATTCAGAAGGCAAGAAAACAGGTTGCAGAGTTGATTAATGCAAAGGAAAACAGTATTTATTTTACAAGTGGTGGAACCGAGGCTGATAACTGGGCGTTGATTAAAACGGCAGAGGCTTATGAAGAAAAGGGCAGACATATTATTACTACGAAGATTGAACATCATGCAATCCTGCATACATGTGATTATTTAGAAAAACGTGGATTTGAAATAACCTATCTGGGGGTTGACAATGATGGTAGAATCTCGTTAGAGGAATTAAAACAGGCAATTCGTAAGGATACGATTTTGATTTCTGTTATGTTTGCCAATAATGAAGTGGGTACGATTCAGCCCATTGAACAAATTGGTGAAATTGCAAGCGAACATGGAATAGTTTTTCATACGGATGCGGTGCAGGCATTTGGACATGTACCAATTGATGTAGAGGCAATGCATATTGATCTTCTTTCGGCCAGTGGACATAAGATTTACGGACCAAAGGGAGTGGGATGCCTTTATATTAATAACAGCCTGAAGATTTCATCTTTAATTCATGGTGGTGGTCAGGAAAGAGCCAGAAGAGCGGGAACGGAAAATGTTCCCGGTATTGTTGGGTTTGGACATGCTGCCATGCTTGCGAAAGAAACTTTGAAAGAGAGAATGGAGAAAGAAACTCGTCTTCGAGATTTCTTCATTAAGGAGTTATTCAATCGCATTAGTGATATTAAGTTAAATGGTTGTAAAGAGAACCGACTGCCAAATAATATCAATGTATCATTTCCTTATGTAGAAGGAGAATCTATGTTGATTATGCTTGATATGCAGGAAATCTGCGCGTCTTCCGGTTCTGCCTGTACGGCAGGGTCGATAGATCCGTCCCATGTGCTTGTCGCTATGGGACTATCAAGTGATGAGGCGAGGGAGTCTGTCCGATTTACAATTAGTGATGAGACCACAGAAGAAGAATTGAGAGCGACTGTAGATGCAGTTGAAACAATCGTTTCCAGACTTCGAAGCATGTCTCCATATTATGATAATTAAGGAAGTTATATGAGTAAGAAGAAAGTTGTTGTGGGTATGTCCGGTGGTGTGGATTCATCGGTTTGTGCCTACTTATTAAAAGAACAGGGATACGATGTTATCGGTGTTACTATGCAGATCTGGCAGGAAGATTCGCCGGCATACTGTGAGCGTGAAGGCGGATGCTGCGGATTGTCTGCGGTTGAAGATGCGAGACGGGTTGCCGCTACCATTGATATTCCGTACTATGTAATGAATTTCCGAAGAGAATTTCAAGAAAATGTAATTGATTATTTTGTGGATGAATATCTTCATGCAAGAACTCCAAACCCATGTATTGCATGTAACAGATATGTAAAGTGGGAATCTTTGCTGGAGCGTTCCCTGCAAATTGGAGCGGATTATATTGCAACGGGTCATTATGCGCGTGTTGAAAAACTTTCAAATGGTCGATATGCAATTCGAAATTCTGTAACGGCAAAGAAGGATCAGACATATGCACTTTATAATCTGACCCAGGAACAGTTGTCGAAAACCCTTATGCCTGTGGGAGACTACGAAAAGGACCAGATTCGTAAAATAGCAGAAGAGGCTGGGCTTCCGGTTGCGCATAAGAAGGATAGTCAGGATATCTGCTTTGTCAGTGACGGTGATTATGCGGCTTTTGTTGAGAGAGAGGCTGGCTCGGTTCCCGGTCCTGGTAATTTTGTTACAACAGATGGTATTGTTGTGGGACAGCATAAAGGTATTACACACTACACTATCGGCCAGAGGAAAGGGCTTAATATTTCTCTTGGATATCCGGTCTTTGTAGTTGCAATCCGTCCGGAGACAAATGAAGTGGTGCTTGGAAATGATAAAGATGTATTTACAGATCATCTGATTGCCGATCGTGTAAACTTTATGGCAGATAGCGAATTTGATCCGCAGAAGACATATCTTGGTAAAATTCGCTATTCACATAGTGGGACACCTTGTCACGTTAAGATGCTGGAAAAGGATAAGATTCTGGTGGAATTTGAAGAGCCTGTTCGGGCTGTTACACCGGGACAGGCTCTGGTATTATATTCTGGAGATTATGTTGCCGGAGGTGGAACAATTATCCAGTAATCTATAATGGGATTTCGATAGGTTTTCGTTCTTTAAATACGGTATAGCTGATAAAACCGGCGTTCTTGAGCATGGATGGGATGGCTTCAAAACCGCATGCAATGTGTTCCGGTTTATGAGCATCGGCACCGATGCTTACCATCTGCCCACCAAGTTCCATATATCTTTTTAGGATTTCGGAATTTGGGTTGGTGTCTAGGAAACCGTAACGGATGCTTCCGGTATTTATTTCAAGGGCAATATCATAACGAATTAAACATTTTAAAATTTCATCAATCACATCCTGATAGTCGCTCATAATGTAGTCATATTCCGGGCCGGCATTCTGGATGATATAGCGTTTCACGTAATCTAAATGACCAAGAGTGTCGAATTCGTGAAACGCTTTTATATTGTTTAACACTTCTTCAAAATAATCTCTGTATGCGCTTTTGATGGTCCTTTTCTTTAAATATGCAGGGTAGTATGGGTCTTCTTTTTTCACCTGATGAATAGAACCAATTACTTCCTGGAAATGATACGTTTCTAATAGTTCGTGGTGTTTATCCACCAGATGTTCCTGCAATCCCAGTTCAAGTCCGCATTGAATCTGAAAGCTTTCATCGCTATATTTTTTGGCTAATTCTGAGATTTCTTCTATATACTTAGGTATATCAAGATCGAATTCTCCTGGATTTTCGTAATAATCCAGGTCCAAGTGGTCTGTGAATGTTATACCGGGGAGATGTAGTTCTTTGGCCCGCGTAATCATTTCCAACGGACTTGATTCGCTGTCCCCGGAGAAACTGCTGTGCATATGTGAATCCCAAATCTTCATATTTATACCTCCGAAATTTATTCATTCTAATGAAATTCTAGCATATTCCGGAATTATTTGTGATAAAATTGTCAAACTTCACAATTACACTTGCAAAAGATTATGTATTTCGCTAAAATGTATATAGTTTTGAGACTTGCTCTCAAAAAAATACATTTTTTTAATTTTTAGGAGGAATTAAGAATGGCAGTAAGAGTAGCAATTAATGGATTTGGACGTATCGGTCGTCTTGCATTCCGTCAGATGTTCCAGGCAGAAGGATTTGATATCGTTGCAATCAACGATCTTACATCTCCTGACATGCTTGCATACCTTTTAAAGTATGATTCATCTCAGGGACGTTATGCATTAGCAGACAAGGTAGAAAACACAGATCATTCTATCATCGTTGATGGTCATGAAATCGAAATCTACAAGGAAGCAGACGCTAACAACCTTCCTTGGGGTAAGCTTGATATCGATGTAGTTCTTGAATGTACAGGTTTCTACACATCTAAGGATAAGGCTCAGGCTCATATCAATGCTGGAGCTAAGAAGGTAGTTATCTCTGCACCAGCAGGAAATGACCTTCCTACAATCGTTTACAACACAAACCATGAAACACTTACAGCTGAAGATGACATCATCTCTGCAGCTTCTTGTACAACAAACTGTTTAGCACCTATGGCTAAGGCTCTTAACGAATTAGCAGCTATCCAGTCTGGTATTATGGTAACAATCCATGCTTACACAGGTGATCAGATGATCCTTGACGGACCACAGAGAAAGGGCGATAAGAGACGTTCTCGTGCAGGCGCTGAAAACATCGTTCCTAACTCAACAGGTGCAGCTAAGGCTATCGGTCTTGTAGTTCCAGAACTTAACGGTAAGTTAATCGGATCTGCTCAGCGTGTACCAGTTCCAACAGGTTCTACAACAATCCTTACAGCAATCGTTGATGGCGAAGTTACTGTAGATCAGGTAAACGCTGCAATGAAGGCTGCTCAGACAGAATCATTCGGTTACAACGAAGATCTTATCGTATCTAAGGATATCGTTGGTATGACATATGGTTCACTTTTCGATGCTACACAGACAATGGTAGTACCTACAGGTGATGGAAAGACAGAAGTTCAGGTTGTTTCTTGGTATGATAACGAAAACTCATTCACATCTAACATGTGCAGAACAATCAAGTACTTCGCAAAGTTCTTAAATAAGTAATTATAATCACATCAACTTGTGATAATAATGACCTAAAGGAGGGTCCAGCAAGTTGCTGGGCCCTTTCTTTAAAAATAACGCTTAATATGGAGGGTTTTAATCATGGGATTAAACAAAAAATCAGTTGATGACATCAACGTAAGCGGCAAGAGAGTACTTTGCAGATGTGATTTTAACGTACCTTTAAAGGACGGAAAGATCACAGATGAAAATCGTCTTGTTGCAGCTTTACCAACAATTAAGAAATTAATTGCTGACGGAGGAAAGGTTATCCTTTGCTCACACCTTGGAAAGGTTAAGACAGAAGAAGATAAGCAGACTAAGACATTAGCTCCTGTAGCTGCACGTCTTTCTGAACTTCTTGGACAGGAAGTTAAGTTCGCTGCTGATTTAGAAGTAGTTGGACCTAACGCTAGAGCTGCTGTTGAAGCTATGAAGGATGGAGACGTTGTTCTTCTTGAGAACACTCGTTTCAGAGCTGAAGAAACAAAGAATGGTGAAGCTTTCTCTAAGGATCTTGCTTCCCTTGCTGATGTATTTGTAAATGATGCATTCGGTACAGCTCATCGTGCACACTGCTCAAATGTTGGTGTTGCTGAAGAACTTAAGGCAGAAGGAAAGCCAGCTGTAGTTGGATACCTTATGCAGAAGGAAATTGATTTCCTTGGAAATGCTGTAGAAAATCCGGTACACCCATTCGTAGCTATCCTTGGTGGTGCTAAGGTTGCTGATAAGCTTAACGTTATTGATAACCTTCTTGAGAAGTGTGATACACTTATCATCGGTGGTGGTATGGCTTATACATTTGCAAAGGCTGAAGGTTATGAAGTAGGTAAGTCTCTTGTAGATGATACAAAGCTTGATTACTGTAAGGAAATGATGGCTAAGGCTGAAAAGCTTGGTAAGAAGATCCTTCTTCCAATCGATTCTGCTACAGCAGCTTCTTTCCCTGATCCAATCGATGCTGAAATCAAGGTTAATAACTTTGACATCGACAAGATGCCAGCTGATGAAATGGGATTAGATATCGGTACAAAGTCTGCAGAACTTTTCGCTAACGAAGTTAAGTCTGCTAAGACAGTTGTATGGAATGGACCTATGGGTGTATTCGAAAATCCAACACTTGCTGCTGGTACATTAGCTGTTGCTAAGGCACTTGCAGATACAGATGCTACAACAATCATCGGTGGTGGTGATTCTGCTGCAGCTGTAAACCAGATGGGATTTGGCCCTAAGATGAGCCATATTTCTACAGGTGGTGGAGCTTCTCTTGAATTCCTTGAAGGTAAGGAACTTCCAGGTGTAGCTGCTGCTAACGATAAATAAGATTGATTTATATTGAAAAGAGGAAATAATCATGGCAAGAAAGAAAATTATTGCTGGAAACTGGAAAATGAACCAGACTCCTTCTGAAGCTTTAAAGCTTGTTGAAACTTTAAAGCCATTAGTTAACAACGATGATGTAGATGTTGTATATTGCGTACCTGCAATCGACATCGTACCAGTTGTAAATGCTGTTAAGGGTACAAATGTACATGTTGGTGCTGAAAACTTCTACTTTGAAGAAAAGGGTGCTTACACTGGAGAAATCTCTGCAGAAATGCTTAAGGATGCTGGCGTAGAATACGTTATCATCGGACATTCTGAAAGAAGAGATTACTTCAAGGAAGATGATGTTCTTCTTAACAAGAAAGTAAAGAAGGCTATTGAAGCTGGAATCACTCCAATTCTTTGCTGTGGTGAAACACTTGAACACAGAGAACAGGGTGTTACTCTTGACTGGATCAACTTACAGATTAAGCAGGATCTTGCTGGTGTAACAGCAGAACAGGTTGCTAATATCGTAATCGCTTACGAACCAATCTGGGCTATTGGTACAGGTAAGACAGCTACAGCTGATCAGGCTCAGGAAGTTTGCGCAGCTATTCGTGCAACTATCGCTGAAGTTTATGATCAGGCAACTGCTGATGCTGTTCGTATTCAGTACGGCGGATCTATGAATGCTGGTAACTGCAAGGAATTACTTGCTAAGCCTGACATTGATGGTGGTCTTATTGGTGGCGCTTCTCTGAAGCCAGATTTCGGAGAAATCGTTAACTACAACAAATAAAAATTCTTAATTCCTAATATGTAATATAAGAGAGGAGCTAAAATCGAAATGGTTTTGGCTCCTTTTTGTTTTCTTAATTTATGGACATGTGATATAATTACATATTGAAATTAAATTAATGAGGACAAAGTATGAAAAAGAGAATAATTGGTATCCTTTTTATGTTGGTTCTTTCTTCGAGTTTGATTGCTTGCAAGAGCGGTAAGACCTCTAATAAGGAATCTACAAATACTGAGGATGCAGACGAAAGTCAGGAACAGGAAGAGGTAGACTATGCAGAACTTTCAGAATCTGATCTGGAAGTGATGGCTTATGATGATGATGCCAAAGCCTGTTATTATCTTGGTCTGTTATATGATTATGGATCTGATGATGTAGAGAAACAACCGGTAATTGCTTGTAGCTGGTATAAGAAGGCTGCGGATCTTGGGTATGCAGAAGGTTATACAGCACTTGGATATGTTTATCTGAATGGTATCGGTGAGGAAGCTAATCTTGATACTGCACGGGAATATTTCCAGAAGGGAATAGATGCGGGAGATCAGGAGAGTCTTGTTGGAATGGGACGCAGTTATATTGATGACAATGTAGATGAAAATTCTACAGCATTGGCTTATCAATATATTTCCCAGGCATATAATGCGTTGCTTCCTGACGGTGTATACTATATGGCATATCTTTATGAAAAAGGTATTGGAGTAGATGCGGATCTTAGTTCTGCATTAAAGCTTTATCAGCAGGTTGCTGAAATGTCAGACTTGTCAAAGACGAATGAATATCTGGTAAATGCGGCAAACACGCGTATGGGAATTATTCACGTAAGTGATAATCCGGATGTAAAAGATGATCAGCTGGCGCTTGATTATTTCCAGGTTGCAGCGGATGAGGGATATTCTGTGGCAGAGTACTATCTTGGCATTATGTATATGCGTGGATGTGGAATTGATCAAAGCTATGATGATGCTCTGGATTGGTTCCAGAAAGCAGCGGACAAAGATTATGCACCGGCGCTTAATCAGTTGGGATGTCTGTATTTTAATGGATACGGTGTGGATGTTGATTATAGTCAGGCGGTTTATTATCAGAAATTGGCGGCTGCACAGGATTATACGCCTGCGCAGATTAATTTGGGATATATGTATGAAAACGGATTCGGGGTTGAAAAGAATCTGGATACAGCTCTGGCTTATTACAAGCTAGCTGCAGATAAGAGTTATGAAGGGGCCAGCGAGGCAGTAGCCCGCGTGGAAAGTTTGATGAATGAAACAAATGAGTAGAAAAATTATTGTTAGTATCATGCTGGTATTAGCGCTTTGTATCGTTAGCTTTTCCGGATGCAGTATTGCGTCCAAGATAGCTTCAAAGGATACAAAGACAGTTGTAACTTCTGAGAATGAAGCTGTGCATCTTGAAATCGCAAATTATGAAGAGGCAGTGAATGCAATTCTAAATAACACGACAAAAGAGTTTATAGGATATCATCCGGTTGATGAGAGTTTCTTGGGCTGGGTAGCGTCTTTATATGGCACTGACATCGTGGAGTCAATTGCTGAAAATAATGATTACTCGGATCCGAATTTGTGGTATAAACTGACGGGGAAGAGTATTCATGTATTGTGGCTGGATTATTGTGATGCCTATGGCCTTTATGATTCGGATCGTGTCTATAGGATTGAAACAGCAAGTTCCGAGGAATGTGTAATCGATTTTTCAGGGGATTTTTCTCTTGCAGAATCTGTAGCAACAACAAAATATATGGAGTCACAGCCTAACGGTATCAAGGATTGCTTTTCGACTCAATTATTAAACGAGATGCAGTCTGCAGATATCTTTATGATTAACAACGAGTTTTGTTATTCCAATGGTGGACATCCGTTGGATGGCAAAGCGTATACATTTCGTGCCAATCCATCCTATGTATCTTATCTGAATGAATTAGGTGTTGATTTTGTTAACCTTGCCAATAATCATGTGTGGGATTATGATGAGGAGGCATTGCTGGATACATTTGATACACTTGATGGCGTGAATATGCCGTATGTTGGTGCCGGAAGAAATTTGGCAGAGGCTATGCGACCGATTTATTATGTGGCAAATGGTAAGAAAATCGCCATTGTTTCAGCAACACAGATTGAGAAATCATACAATTATACAAAACAGGCTACAGAGGATGGCCCGGGAGTGCTTAAGACATTGGACCCAGAATTGTTTGTTTCCGAGATAAAGGCAGCGAATAGAAATGCAGATTATGTAATTGCAGTTGTTCACTGGGGGACAGAAGGAAATGCTTCCTATGGAGAAGATCAGACAAAACTGGCGGAGGATTTTATCAATGCCGGTGCAGATGCTATTATTGGTGGGCATACTCATTGTTTACAGGGTATCGAATACCTTAATGGCGTGCCGGTATATTACAGTCTTGGAAATTACTGGTTTTCTGTTTCCGGAGCCATGCCTTCTGCCTATGATACTGGATTGGCACAACTTCGCATTTCCTCAAATGGAGATATAGAATCATATTTTATCCCGTGTGAG
>JAFOVD010000009.1 GCA_017392525.1 Lachnospiraceae bacterium | reverse complement strand
TCCCGGGAATGCGCAACCAAATGCGATTGTATTCGCAATTTCCTTGGCATATGTACCACCACCAATTACCATTGGCTTGTTCTCTGTATCGCCTGTAACTTCTGTATATGCTTCATAAAGAGATGTTACAAGTGGAGAATCTGGAGCGAAGAACAATGGATCCTGAACCAGAGTTCCCATTGTAATAACAGCACCTTCATCTTCCAGACGTCCATCCATAGCAGCCTTTACTTCATCTGCTGTCATAGTAACTGGGAATCGAATATCGATAGAACCTTCGATCACACCGTCTGTCATAGAGATTACACCCGTATTTAATGTTAAATCGCCGTATTCATCCTTAAGATCAGCATTTAACATCGCACCATTTGTCTCTGTTCCAAAGTGTGTGCAGTAGAAATCTACAAATGCATCTTCGTAACCTGCTGCCTGAAGACCAACAAATAAGTGGCTGATAGCATTGGTACCAAGTGTTGGAGTAGAAGCATGTGCAGCAACACCAGTCACTACGATTGTAGCTACATCACCGTCTACTGTAACTTCTACAGAAGCGTGTTCTTGTGCTTCGAAGTAAGCAGAAAGCTTATCAACGTCATAAGAACCTGCTGCAACCTTAGCTGTTACCTGAGGGCAAACGATATTTCCAGCAGTACCACCCTTGATATCGATGATATTTGTCTTCTTAGAATTGTACTTACCGAACATAATACCCTTTTCACCGTAGATACAAGGGAATTCGCCATCTGGAGTAAATCCATAGTCCACATTTCCTTCCTTCTCTACGTAATGTTCGATACACTTAGAACCATTCTCTTCGTTTGTTCCCATGATCAGACGAACGCGCTTATTCAGTGGAAGTCCCATATCCTTAATAACCTTCATCGCGATCATAGAGGCAACAACTGCACCCTTATCATCGGAAACGCCACGTCCGTAAAGAACGCCGTCCTTCTCTGTCATAGTATAAGGATCTGAATCCCAGCCTTCTTCCTTTGTCGCTGGTACAACATCAAGATGTCCTACCACACCGATGACCTGCTCACCAGAACCCATCTCTGCATAACCTGCATAGTTGTCTACGTTCTTTGTTGTAAATCCATCTTTATCTAACATCTCAAGAGCTGCAAGAAGTGCCTTCTTTGGTCCAGGACCGAATGGTGCATCTGCTTCTGCCTCTCCCATCTCACTGTTAATTGCTACAAGCTTATCCAAACGATCTAATAATTCGCTACGGTAAGCCTCTACTCTCTCTTTTACTTCTTTCTTATCCATAATAGAGATCCTTTCTATGTATTATAAAATGTAATATGTTTTATCATATACCAACTTTATACCTCTCTCACGTACACAGTCAGCAGTACAAGTATAATGAATCTACTCACAGAAATCAATCTCTCATTACTGTGTCCGGATCCCGCTTACAGATAAAACACTACCGGTTCCCCATAAAGCGAAAGCTTGCCATCACGGACCTCAACTTCTCTTCCATCGATTTCATTTCTATATACTCCATCCGTGATACATCTTCTGCCCATTTCAACAGCACATGGCATATTTGCTGAATTTCCCAACTGGAATACACCAACAGCACAGCGTCTTTCACCTTCCGGGAAATCCGCCTTGTTCTCAAGATGTAATGCAACTACTACACCATCCCTGACTTCTCTCACTGTATAAGTACTATCTGTGAACACTCTGTCCTGCTTAATCGTGTACAGTCTCTGCATGAGTTCTGTGAGATCCAGTCCTGGACGATTTAGATTTTTCCACGTGAGGCTGTCCTTATCAAACAATGACGGCGTATGCATCTCTCCCTTTTCCTGGCCATTATAAAGGAGCACCGTGCCCTTCTGGAAATAGGTAAATGCCGTCCAGTTTCGAAGCAATCTATCATCCGGCACAAGATATGCTCCCCTTGCGCGGTCATGATTCTCCAGGAAACGTGCCTTTACATAGTTGTCCGGATAAATCGCCTCTTGACGATTAATAGCCTCTGCATAATGCTGCAATGTATCATTTCCAACAATTGCATCCATAAACTCCGGATAAATATCATAGTCATAACATATATCAAAGGCCTGATAGCTCTCACTATCAGAAGATGTCTCTATTCCGCGGCTTCGATTAGACTGAATCATACCGGGCTCTACCGACTCTGCAAGCCATGTAAACTCACGTCCCGGATGCGCTTCTGCAACCTCACGGCGGGCACGCTTCCAGAACTCCAGCGGAACCATAGGGGAAACGTCACAGCGGAATCCATCTACGTATTCAGCCCACAGCTTCAAAGTCTCAATCTGATAATCCCATAATTCCGGGTTGCTATAGTCCAAATCGATTACATCCCACCAATCACCGATTCGATTACCAAATGAACCGTCCGGCTTGTGATAGAACCACTCCGGATGTTCCACCGAAAGCACAGAATCCGGAGATGTGTGATTATAAACCACATCGATAATAACACGCATGCCCTTTCTATGAATATCCCCCACAAGGCGCTTAAAATCATCCATCGTTCCAAATTCCGGATTGATTGCCCGATAATCCGAGATTGCGTATGGACTTCCCAGACTACCCTTTCGATTCTTCTTACCAGAAGGCTGGATCGGCATAAGCCAGATGATATCTACACCCAGATTTTTGATACGGTCCAAATCCCATCGAACCTTCTCAAATGTCCCCTCTTCACTATAATTTCGAACAAAAATTGAATAAATCACCTGATTTCTCAACTCTTTTTTCGTATCAATCGCCATTTCTCTTCTCCTTTTTTTAAACTAGTCAATTAAAAACTTACCCATTTGTTATTCTGCATTCTGTCCCAGCAAATAGTCAATAAACTGCTTTGCTGTTCTTCCGGAAAAGCCGCCATGCTGCATTTCCCAGGCATTTGCCTGTCTCAACAACTCTTCCTTGGATATCTTTAGATCCGGATTTCTCGCAGCCAATCCCTCTACAATCTCCTGGAATTCCTTCGGAGTCGGCTTGAAATAACCAATCTGTACACCAAATCTGGCAGACAGTGAAAGTTTTTCTTGAACCGTATCATTTTTATGCAAATCATCTTTTGACGCATCCTGCTTGTCATGCCAGGTCTCTCTTATCAGATGTCTACGATTTGATGTTGCATAAATCAGTACATTATCCGGCTTTGGCTCTAAACCACCCTCAATTACCGCCTTAAGATACTTGTATTCAATTTCGAATTCTTCAAATGACAAGTCATCCATATAGATTATAAAACGATAGTTTCGATTTTTAATCTCATTGATAATCTCTGAAAGCTGCTTAAACTGATGCTTATAGACTTCAATCATGCGAAGTCCATCCGGATAATACTGATTAAGGATTGCCTTGATACTGGTAGACTTACCGGTACCGGCATCCCCATAAAGCAATACGTTATTGGCTTTTCTTCCCTGCACAAATGCCTCGGTATTCTCAATCAGTCTCTTCTTCTGAAGTTCGTATCCGATAATATCCTGAAGCTGCATATCTCCTGTATTCGTAATTGGTACCAACAGGTCTTCATCCTCTTTCTGTCCAACACGAAATGCCTTGTTTAAACCGAGTTTTCCAACACCATATTTCTTATAAAAACCGGTAACTGCCGCATATACTGCATCCACATCTTCGGCTTCCTCTATCTCTCTGGATAATTCCTGCACCTTCTCGGAAACGCTCTTATTATATACCTGCTCTTTCTTGGTAACTGCGTGATAGTCCTGAATAACGGAGAAGCAATTTAAGTTTAAATCTCTCTCCATCTGACTAAAATCAAAATCAAACAGCTGTTTAAATATCGAAAGATCATTTCGAACAAAGGTATTGACGGAACCGTCTACCGGATCCGATTTCTCAGAAACCAAAGTAAATGGTGTCTCTGTCATAGCAAGAACGTAGGCAAGATAGTTATGCCACAGATTATGATTGAAACCATATTTCGTTGAAACATCCAGAAGACGTGTAATCTGCGTTAACACTTCTCCGGAAAGATTCCTCTCTCCCATATCATATCTATGATAGATGTCCGCAAGTTTCATCAAAATGCTGTCCGGCTCAAGGCCACGATATACTACTAATTTCGAAGTCAATTCATACATAGTTCATCACTCCAATCCCATGGTTTCATCTAATCCAAGCATTATATTCATGTTCTGCACCGCAGCACCGCTGGCTCCCTTGCCTAAATTATCAAAAAGAGCAATTATGCTTGTCTGCTCATCATTTCCACACACACGGATCTGTAAACGATTCGTACCTGCATTGGTGTTCGCATAAACTGTGCCCGGATTTGGATCATAATCCAGAACCTCTACAAAATGTTCATCCTTGTAGTAGTCCTTTAATGCTTTACAAATCTGAGCAGCAGATGGAATCCCCCTAAGCAGGCGATTCTGCAGAGCAACCGTACTTGCCATCCCCTTGTAATAATCATCCACCACAGGGATGAATACAGGAGCATACTGAAGTCCGGTAAGCTTCATCATCTCCGGGATATGCTTATGTTTCAAAGACAGTCCGTAGATTCCCGGACTATCCAGTGCTCCATCCCGATGATTGTCCTCATAATCCTGAATCATGCGTTTGCCTCCGCCGGAGTATCCGGTGAGGGAATAACAAGTTACCGGATACTCTTCCGGCAAAAATCCAAGCTTAACCAGAGGTGCCACTATACTTATAAATCCCGTTGCATGACATCCCGGATTTGCGATTCGCTTACCATTTCTTATAAGGTCTCTCTGTTCTCTGGACAATTCCGGAAATCCATACACCCAGCTATCATCTGTACGATGTGCTGTAGACGCATCAATCACCCGAACAGAAGGATTGTCAATCAGACTTACAGCCTCTCTTGCTCCATCGTCCGGAAGACATAAAAACACAATATCTGCAGCATTTAAAAACTTACGTCTCTCTTCTAAATCATGCCTTTTATCTTCATCAATGCGTAAAAGCTCCAAATCCTGCCTCGCACTGATGCGATCGAAGATTTGAAGCCCTGTTGTTCCACTTTGTCCATCTATGTATACTTTTGTCTTCATAAACAGTCCTCCAATTGTATCTTTCTTCTTTTCCTTAGCTATCATACCAAAAAAGGAGCCGAGGAAAAACCCCAGCTCCGTATCATTTCTAACAAATTTAAAATTACAGACTTGTTATAACGTCGATAATCTGATCATCAAAATCAACCATTACACTTGAATCATCTGTATTTTTCATACCTACAATCAGTGCATTATCTGTATAACACATACTTACATATAATCCGGCATATTCACCAAAATAGATTCCGTCTTCCTGATCTGTTAAATCATACTGAGAATAGAATGTCTGTGCGTACTGTTCAATAATGTCTTCATTTCCAATAATAACCTGCATAGTGTTACCATCTGCATCTGTTGTTACGCCATACGCATCTGCACCTGATGATAAAATAGTAGACTCTGTACTATCATCTGTATATTGAGAATATCCGTATGTAGCAGACTTTGTATTAAAGTTTTCAATCATGCCTGCTGCCATAGATGAATCGTAAGATGAAGCTGCATTAGTGTTCAGCTCATCATCTTCAAAATCCTCATCCTCAGCATCCTCTGTATCCTCTGTGTCATCATAATAGTCATCATCATAAGTTGTTTCATATTGATCTTCATTCTCAAGATATGCCATTACTGCACCAAAGAACATTGCAGATAAAACAACTGTAATGATTGTTAATACAAGACCAATGATCAGCATAATTGTAGAAACTTTATATTTCCCTTTAGCTTCCTCAATTCGATTCTGCTTAAAGAGATTGTTTCCCTGAATTGTGAAAACCAGTGAAAGAATACCAAAAAGCAAGCAAGTGATAATTTCGATAATAGAAAATACCAGATGAATTGCAAAAGGATTCTTAACCTGCTGTACCGGTGGCTGTCCAAAATTCTGGCTCTGAGCATAATTCTGGCCCTGAGCATTGTACTGACCCTGAGCATTGTACTGACCTTCGTGTACGTTCTGATTATTATCTCCCATATTGCTATTATTATAATTATCCATGTTTCTTTTCTCCCTTCCTCATGAAAACTAACATTACTATTATAACAATCTTCATCTCAAAGTCTATGTACTAATCCTCAAATCTGTTCAAAATATTTGTTAATTTTTTAAACATCATAATCTAAAACATTTCTTGTCTCACCGAATGCTTTATTTACTTCCTCATGATTTAATCTCTCACCAATAACCAGCATGACCTCTTTTTTCGTGTCAAGTTCATGCAGATTTCTCTCTGTAGAGGTGGAATTAATCTCATACCACTTTCCTGTCTTTGTATCCTGAAACAGACCCTTTACACGTATAACATCGCCGTACTTCTCTTGGGAAAACAGCTGTTCCACCATCTGCTCCACCTCGGGAAGGCTCTTCTTCACCGTATAATAAAAGAGAGTCTCAAAATCCCCCTCCTCTTCTATATGGCGCTTGCTCATGTCATAACGTACATATCCGGCAGAATCTATGGCCTTCACATCTTCTTCTGTCTCCTTATCCCAGTCAAAAGCCAGAATATCCGACGTCTTAAACTGCCTCTCGCAGCGGAAATGACCACTTTCCCGATTCAGATGGGAAACCAGTCTCTCCTTCAACGCAGCCGGGTCCTGATTGTCCTTCATCTTTGAAATCACAATCTTTCCGGCTGTTACAGCCTGCGCCATCAGAAGGTACTCCTGATCCTCTGGGAGATGCTCCGGAAGATCTGCCTCCACGAGAGAGATTACATTGCCAATCTCGTACCAACGATCCAGCGGTTCTTCATGCAAAATATCATAAAAGTCATCTGCATCAAATACACCTGATGGTTCTACTACAATCCGGTCATATCCCAGCATTGCCATCTGAATCAGCTTGGTTTTGGTTCGTCTGAGATAACAATCGAAATCCCCCGCCGTAACCATTTCCAAATCAGCTATATCTCCCAGCTCGTGGTTGAGGAGTGCCATATCGACACTGATTGCCCCGTAGTCATTGACCAGAATACAGACATTCTGCTCCTTATCAACCAAATGGCGCACATAGCGCTTAATAAATGTTGTCTTGCCTGCCCCCAGCAGACCCGTAATAATATCAATCTTCATACAATTCACCCTTAATCAACAGACAGTAATTGCTCTGCAATCTCCTTCGGTGAAAAGACGATATTGTCACATCCATAGGAGCGGAGGAATTTTTCTCCTCGGAATCCCCAATCTACACCGATACAATCCATATTCGCATTCTTAGCCGTCTGAACATCCACATCAGAGTCACCGATATAAACCGCATCTTCACGATTGACTCCCAATTCTGTCAGAACCGCGTTAACAGAATCCGGAGCCGGTTTTCTAAGTGCTCCCGGTCTGTCTCCAACTGCTGCCATAAACTGTCCCTTAAAATACTGTTCACATAATTTCTGAACTGCTGTATGCGCTTTATTAGACACAACGGCCACCTTGATTCCACCGGCCTTCAATGTATCAATCAACTCCGGTATTCCCTCATATGGGGCGGTATGTTCGGTACAGTGGTCTTTATAATATGCCAGCATATTCTCAAAGAGTTCATCTATCTTCTCTTCGCTTGTACCCTCCGGAACAGCGCGCTCAATAAGCTTGTGGATACCGTTTCCAACAAACTGTCGCACCTCCTCTAGGCTTCGTTCCGGAAATCCCGCCTCCACCAGGATGTGATTTACGGATAAATGTAGGTCTGCCAATGTGTCTAAAATTGTGCCATCCATATCAAAAACGGCTAACTTGTATTTCTTCATGTTGTACTTCTTTTCTATTTCTGTTCTATCTTATCAAATCTACTACTTAAATTATTTTACAGGTACGCAGTGCTTATCATTGATATCACATACCTTCTTCACACGGTTTCTGTATTTTGGATCCATAAGAGGATCTGTATTCAACCAGGTCTTTACAACCTCCATGGCCATCAATCCACCAATAATCTTGGCTCCAAGACAAAGAATATTGGAATCTGTATGCTGTCTTGCAAGTGTGGCACAGAGCGGATCCTGACAAACAGCAGCATAACATCCATTAATCTTGTTTGCGATCAATGCACTTCCGTATCCTACGCCATCACAGAATATTCCACGGTCACATTCGCCCTTTGCCACTGCCAGACTTGCCGGATAAACAAAATCAGACAGATCACATGATTCTCCGTCATATGTTCCAAAGTCTTCCACTTCGTATCCATTTTCCAGAAGATATTTCTTAATCTCCTCCTTCATCTGTGTTCCTGCATGATCATTTGCCATTGCAATCTTCATACTTATTTCCTCCTTTTATCATTTATTTAAATAATACTATTCATTTCTACCTTCCATTTTCATGGAATTCAGCTACATTTTACCACAGACAACGGAACGCGCACATACCCTCTTGATATTACTACGCATACGTAGTAATATGAAATCATAGAAAGCTATTACCGGTAAGGAGGATTACTATGGGTGAAATACATACTGTTGAATACTTATTTGCACTATTAGATGAAAATGGAAGCAAAGTGGAATTAGATGCCGATGGACAACTTCCGGTTAACCTCTCAAGGGATATGATTCCCCTTAGAGACTGGGCTGTTAGAAATGGTATCTCTCCGGATACCGCCAGACAAAAAGCTCTCCGGGGCGGATTTAAAACTGCTCGAAAAGTTGGACGCGACTGGATGATTATGGCCTCTGAAGTCAATGTGGACCATCGGGCCAGAATCAGTGCCAGAGAACAACTTGCTCTTGAGGGGCCTGTATGGATTAGCAAGGTTTTAAACTATCTTCTTGCTCTGGATGGAACCACACTGCCTGATAACTGGGCTACAGACAACAGCCATCAAGACTATTGCCGTCAGGTATTTTTGCAGCTTAGAAATCAGATGTCAGGGAATCAGGGGATTCTCTTTAACCTCCTATGCGACAAAATGGAGGTAGAACCAAGCGCTCACATCTACTATCTGTCCCACGACGAGATTCTGGATAATATAGATGATGAGGCATGGCACACCTCCACTCACGATTCTTCCCTTCAATCGGGTATTACCATTGATTTCAACGACTATCTAAAGCTCTTGAAAAATCTGATTTCCGACATGATGGCGAAAAATATCAATATAAAAATTCAATATGACAATCAGGAACTGCTTATGCCTTGGTATCATTCCATCACCTGGAGAAAGACCTCTGAAGACGGCATCTATTTCGTTCCTTCCGACTTCTTCAGGGCAATTTTCCTGGGGGTAGAATAAAAACTACATCAGCTTGGCAAGATCACTTAATAAGCTTTCCTGGGAGTGCACCTGCTTTGATCCCATCCCGATTCTAAGGGCCGCTTGAACATTTTCCAGGCGATCATCAAAGAAGATGCACTCCTCAGCTTTTAATCCGTATTTGTTCAGCAAAGCGTGATAAATATCTGCATGTGGCTTCATCTCATGAATCATATAGGAAACCATCAGGCCATCAATTTCCTGCATAAAATCCGCATATTGTGTATGTTTATGAAACAGCACTTCCGGATAATTAGATAAGAGATAGATACCGTATCCTCTGGATTTCAGCATAGGTATCATTTCCCAGACCTTACGTCTTGGCTTATGCATATATTCTCCATGCTCAATAAACCAGCGAATTACCTTGGCATCTTCGGGATACTTCTTCTCGTATTTTCTGATAACCGCTTCCTGATCCTCGATTCCCAGATCCATCTGACTCCATAACTGCTCCGGATCATTGAACATCTCTCCGCCGATTCTCTCGGCTTCCGATTGACTCAAACCATAATCCTGAAGCATCGTACGCCAGCGATAATCCAACAATACATCCCCTACATCAAAAATAATATTCTTATATTTCTTCACTACTGTTCTCCTCATTCTTCATTCTTTGAATAGATTACATCTTACGAATATAGTATGCAACCTGATATTTCATGCGCTCCTTCGGACTCGATAAATCCGTGCCCAGCATCTCTTTAATCTTGTTTACCCGATAAATTACTGTGTTTCTATGGGTAAACATCGCTGCGGCAACCTTCTGAATACTGCCGTCATAAAACAGATACATCTCCAGGGTATCCACCAGGTTACTGTTATGCTTCTTATCATAATCCAGCAGTGGTTTTAAAGGTTCTTCTCCCATTTCCTCCAGAAGCTGCTTATCCGTAACGGAATAAAGGAGACGATAGACTCCCATCTCATCAAATCTCATAACAGCCTGCTTTGTCTTCATGGCACGTTTCATCGCACTTTCGGCACGCTGGAAACTAAGATACAGATTGGAAATATCAATCACCTGAGTACCTACACCTACGTAAAAAGGGATTTCCTTACTTGTCCTCATCTTTGCACGACGAACCATACCCTCTACAATGCTCTTTCTGACTTCGTCCTCGATGTCATTCATTACCAGCACAAAGGCAGAATCATAGTAGAAGAAGTTACCGTTATGGGAGATTCCCTCCAGATATACCTGCATCTGATTCGACAGTTTACGACGTTCAACCGTATCCATAGCATCCAGACCATCCGTCGTAATAAGAACTGTTTGAAATGATCCGTCCACATCGAAATAGGGCTTCAACGCATCCCGATAATTCTCCTGCTTCTCCGGCTCAATAATTGCCTGCATCATAGCTGTAGATATCTTCTGATCTTCTCCATCCTGCAGAAATACACGGATACTAAAGTCCTTCATAAGATCCGCAAGATGTACTTCCCACGGCACTGTAAGCAATGGAAAGTCATTCTCATCGCAGATTTCCATCACCTGTTTTGGTACCACCGGTATATATTTTCCGGTATTAATAATCAGACCGGCAGCATGATGAGAAATCAAATCTGCAACCAACTGAAGCTGTTTCTCCTCCGTTGCAAAGCCCAGTCCCGTTGTAACCGCCATCTCTCGACCCCAGAAATTCTGAATCAGAGTTGTATCCTCCACCACATGGAGCCAACTGATGGAATTCGCCCATCCATTTTGTCCGGCAATGATCTCCATATTGTATTTTTCCCGTCCAACTGTAAGCATATCTTCAATAGTAAAACCCATAATCCATCCTCTCTTTTCCAAAATACCACCATCGTGTCTCTCTGGTGGATTATTTCATCGGTCTGTCCGCCTCAGGCGTACACGTGTGCGCCCAGCACCAATATTCATAGATTATTTAGAAATATAAACTAATTATTAGCGATTATTTGTACTCTCAGTACATATTTTAGCATGAATTTTTATATTTTCAATCCATTTTCATATCTATAAGACATGATAGAATGAAATTAAAGAAAGGGAGTTCTCCTTTCAAGTTTTTATAATTTGAATTTGATATACAGGAGGTAGCGTTATGACAACATTATATACAATGATGAATTATGAACCACAGAAGCAAGTAATTCCTGAGTGGATGCGTAATGAACGCCTCCAGTATTGCGATCAGGGAATCAGAGCCAGCCTTTTAAAGAAGGCTTCTCGCTTCTCAAGAAAGCATCATAAATAATTAGCCAATTTCACATTATTAAGTTTCTAGATAAAAAAAGCACTTGCTAACCTCTCTCAGCAAGTGCTTTTTTGTTTGTTTTTTTCTATTGATTTTGTCCCATTTCCAGTGGTTTAATCTTCCTACTATAAATATGTCGGAAGAAGATTACAGACAGGGTAACAGACACCACTTCCGCCACAATAAAGCAGAACCAGACATCGTTAACATTTCCAAATAACGATAGAATATATGCAACCGGAATCAGTACTACCAACTGACGGCAAAGAGAGATAATCAGCGCATAAATACTCTCTGAAAACGCCTGGTAAATCGAGCCCAGTACAATTCCAATGGCAGCCAGTGGGAAATGTACACTGATAATCCGAAGTGCAACTATACCCATAGCCGTAACTTCATCTGATGTGTTAAAAATCCGCATAAGCTGCTCCGGAATCGACCAGAAGGTTATAGTTCCTACGCACATAATGCAAAATGCCAGAGACAATGCGAATTTAAAGGCCTGATCAATTCTCGCCTTCTTTCTCGCACCGTAATTATATGCAAGAACCGGTATAATTCCATTGTTCAAACCAAAAATCGGCATAAAGAAGAAACTCTGCAGTTTAAAGTAGATTCCAAATACACTGATCGCATCTTCACCGCCAATTCTACCGAGAATCAGATCCATTAAAAATGTCATCACAGATCCTACACTCATCATGGCAATGGTCGGAATTCCCACAAAATAAATCTGCTTAATCACTTCTGCCCTAGGTTTTAAGATACGACGAATGGAAATATGTATATCGTGGTTGAACTTAAGATTCAGTGTCAATCCCACCAATGCTGCACAGGACTGACCAATCACCGTAGCATACGCCGCTCCCGCAACTCCAAGTTCCGGAAATGGTCCATGACCGAATATCAGCATGTAATCCATCACAATATTAACAACAGCACCTGTCATCTGACTCACCATAGAGAGATTGGTACGCCCTGTCGCCTGCAAGAGGCGTTCAAATGTCATCTGACAAAAAAGCCCAAAGGAAAGGCACATAACGATTCCCAGATACTGCTCTGTATAGTGGATTGTCATTTCCTGCGTAGCCTGTGACAGAATATACGGACGAACCATAAAGATGCCCAACGTCAAAAATATCACATAGTTTACAACAGTTAAGATGATACCGTTATTTGCTGCTGCATCGGATTTATCAAACTTCTTTTCCCCAAGGGAGCGGGATAACAGAGCATTGATACCTACTCCGGTACCGGATCCGAATGCAATCATCAGATTCTGCAGTGGAAATGCAATCGTAAGGGCCGCAACACCATACTGGCTATCAAACTGCCCCACAAAATAGCTGTCGACAATGTTATACAGTGCCTGCACCAGCATAGAAATCATCATCGGAAGCGACATCGTAACAATT
This sequence comes from Lachnospiraceae bacterium, assembly GCA_017392525.1. Classification (GTDB taxonomy): domain Bacteria; phylum Bacillota; class Clostridia; order Lachnospirales; family Lachnospiraceae; genus FD2005. Next base: position 11,699 of record JAFOVD010000009.1, on the reverse strand, counting down.
AACTTCTTAACGGGCATGACACCCATCTTGTTCTCTTTCTTTTGCTCCATATATAAAACTAACCTCTTTCTATCTAGTCCATATCATTTCTAAGCATCCCCTCATCCATGGATGTCTTAATAAATGTCTGATAAGCATATTTCCAGAGTTCCATGGAACCTTCACTGGATCTGGCATTTCTTCCCAATACCTGGCTCAATCCGATACCGTGTTCCAGCCATGATCGACCATGATTAGAGCGATTTAACATTAAAGGCTGAAAATTATCCATGGCGTGGGCAAACTTTGCCTCCGGGGTCTCCCATGCCTCAAACTCGTCAAAATAGCTACGGAATTTCTTCGCCTGATCTTCCGGAAGAAGGGCGAAAATCCTATCCGCAGCAATTCGCTCACGTTCTGCCTGTTCTTCCTTGCCTACTGTATCATAAGCGTAGGTATCTCCGGAATCAATCTCTACCACATCATGTAATAGAATCATGGTAACCGCATGTAGAACATCAATTTCCTCATTGGCATATTCCTGCAACAGCACTGCCATAACAGCCATATGCCATGCATGTTCTGCATCATTTTCCTTTCGTACTCCACCGGAGAGATAGGTCTGACGACCAATCAATTTCTCCTTATCAAGTTCAAGGATAAAGTCAAACTGTTTCTGGATACGTTCTTTTAAATCATCTGTAAGCGTATCATCTCTTGCCTTCAGATATGCATCTCTTGCACCCTCAGACAGTTTTACCTGATGAGAAGTAACATTTCCCATCTCCTCCTGCTTTACATCGAGGTTTTTTATCTCCTGATACAGTCTTTGGATTGGAAGACCAACCACATTGTTGTAATCACCGTTTATTTTTTGAATAAACTTCGCCGCACCGCTCTGGATTCCATAGGCACCGGCCTTGTCCATAGGATCTTTTGTGGCAACATAATCCATAATCTCCTGCTGTTCCATAGGGCCAAATGTCACATCTGTCTTCTCATAAAAAGATTTCTGATTGACGATATGTCCTTCCTTTACTACCAGTAAAGACACTCCCGTATATACCTGATGTGTTGCCCCTTGCAGCATACGAAGCATACGCACAGCATCTGCCTCATCCACAGGTTTTCCCAGGATTTCATCCCCTCTTGCAACTACAGTATCGGCTCCGATAATCAATGTTGGATTAGACACACTCCAGTCTGAACCTGCCACCTTGTCCATCCACTTCTGTCCGTCTACCATCAAACAGCCCGCTATCTCCTCAGCCTTACAGGTTGCCAAATCCTTGACATATTCCTGAGGCAATGTGGCTTCAGACTGTTCTTCTCCCTCTGCGGGGCAAATCACATAGTCCAAATCCAACTGTGCCAGCAATTCCCTTCTTCTTGGAGATTGACTGGCTAAAATCACCTGCTTATACATATCTGTCTCCTTCTATTCCTTCGCAAATGATGAGACCAATTCCTCTAATTCGAAGAACCGCTCCATCTTCGCCTCCAATTCCACCTCAACATTTTCTTTTTCTTCCTGCAATTGAGAAAGCATAACGGAATTTGTCGAATTCTCAATCATCTCTGCATCTATCTCCTCAGAGCGGGCCGAAAGCTTGTCAATCTCTCCTTCCAGAGAATCATATTCTCTCTGCTCATTGTAGGAGAGTTTTGTCTTCTTTTTCGAGGTTTTCCACTGTTCTTTGGAACCGGATGAATTCGCCCCAGTAACATTTCCAGCGGTTCCTGTACGCATAGAACCATCTGTATTGCCCTTCTGAATCTCCTGTCCCAATGCAGCCTTGTGCTGTCGATACTCCTCATATCCACCTTCACTCTGGAAGATGCTTCCATCCGGTTCAAATGCCAGAACACGATTTACCACACGATCCAGGAAATACCTATCATGGGAAACAACAATCAAAATACCGGCAAATGTATCCAGATAATCCTCCAGAATCTGCAATGTCTGAATATCCAAATCGTTAGTAGGCTCATCCAGAATCAGAACATTCGGCGCTCCCATAAGGACCCGTAAAAGGTAGAGACGGCGCTTCTCTCCACCGGATAATTTCTCAATAGGCGTGTACTGCATATTGCCGTCAAAAAGGAATCTCTCACACATATTAGATGCAGAAACCGGGCCCTCCGGAGTCTGTATATACTCTGCCACCTCTTTAACATAATCAATCACACGTTCCGATGGATTCAGATGATCATTTTCCTGGGAAAAATATCCAAACTTCACAGTCTGACCTATTTCAACGGTACCCTCATCCGGCTGCAATTCTCCCAGCAGAATTTTAAGCAGTGTAGATTTACCGCAACCATTGGGGCCGAGAATACCAATTCGATCTGTCTTGTTGAAATGATACGTAAAATCGTGGAATAAAACCCGTTCCCCATAGAACTTACCAAGGTTGTCCAACAGCACCGTCTTACCACCCAGGCGGGAAGAAAGGGCGGAAATCTGCACATTTCTCTCTTCCACAATCTTCTCTCGATCTCGAAGCGCTTCAAAACGCTGAATATGCGCCTTCTGCTTTGTGGAGCGGGCTCTTGCCCCTCGCATCATCCACGCCAAATCCTTGCGATAAAGGGTTGCCATCTTTCGTTCTGCTGCAACAGCCGCATCCAGTCGCTCCTGCTTCCTCTCCAGGTATCCGGAGTAATTCTCGTCATAACGATAGGCCTTACCTCGATCCAACTCCAGAATCTGATTTGTAACCTCATCTAAGAAGTATCTGTCATGAGTAACCATTAAAATGGCACCACGATAAGACTTCAGATAATTCTGAAGCCATTCTATCATTTCGTGATCCAGATGGTTTGTAGGCTCATCCAAAATCAAAAGGTCGCAAGGCGTTAATAAAGCTGCTACCAATGCTGCTCTCTTCTTCTGGCCACCGGATAGTGTCCGCACATCCGCTTCCGGGTCTGTAAGTCCAAATCGAAGTAACATGGAACGCACTTCTCCCGTTACGTCCCAATGTGCTTCTTTACCATTAACTTTGGATGCCACATTGTCTAGTAAATTCAATTTTTCATCAAAATATGGATTTTGAGGCAGATACGAGATTCGAACACTGTTCCCCATGACTACAGCGCCCTCATCCGGTTCCATCTCGCAAGCTGTAATAGCTAGAAATGTTGATTTGCCGGTTCCGTTAACACCGATTACACCAATTTTATCCTGGTCATCTATACCAACGGTAACCTTGTCTAATATTATTCGATTACTAAGTGTCTTTGACACATTTTCTAAATTTAAAATATTCATGGGTACTAGTATATCACAAATTTTACGCTTCTTCCGACTCTTCTGCTTCTTCGGCAGCCTTTTCCCGATCTTTTAATATCTGTTCATACTCTGGGCGCATGTGGTCTACGTCGATTCCAAATCGTTCTCCGGAAAGTCCCCGTTCTTTTAAAGCGAGACGTAGTGACTCTTCCTGATCATAGAAGAAAACCACTCCACCATGTCCGTTGACTCCCTGAACCGGAGTCTTCCAATCACCATATTTTATTTCCAGTAATTTTTCATATCCCTTAGGAACCGGCATTTCCATAACACCCTCAAAAGGCATCATTATCGCCTCACCATAGGCTTCCTTTGGACAGTAATAATCCCAGTCCTTGGCCAGATCCAGCATAGATGTTACATAGTCTGAATCCTCAGGGCCGTACATTGCACAGAGGCTTTCTCCCAGAATATTTAACTGATACAGTATAGAATTCTTAGCATGGAAGCGATATCCTGTAAATTCCTCGATTTTATGAATATTTTCCGAGATTTGATTCTGATCTGCATCCTCCGCTCCCAGCATCTGAGCTGTCATACACACAAGATTAATCAGATTGATTTGGAGTTTTTCATCCTCCTTCTCTCTCGGCACATAATCCACCGGGAAAATATCAATTCCAATTGCATATGGACATCCGTGAAAACGCTCTAAGAAAGCTTCGTCTGTCCTTATAGCGGCAGAATTAAGCACTCTCGTATTGAAACTGTCCTCCATTTCCTTGTTATGAATATTAATATAGACAAATCCCTCCGGAAGTTCCTGCGACAGCAACTGAATGAATTTTGTATAATCCGGTCGCAACATCGCAATGTCCATATCATCATCCCAAGGTATAAATCCACCTTCCCGGACGGTTCCCAGGAGGGTTCCCCAATCTGCAAAATATCTGATATCATGCTTCTTACAGATTTCATCGATCACCTGCAAGACCTCCATCTGCGCAGCCCATACACGCTTCATCATAGGCTCGATATAGAAGTCCTTACGTACTTCACCTAAGAAAAAATTATCATCAAAATTAATCATCTGTTTTATCCTCTTTATTAAATTACTGTCCCAGATAATCCTCCGGTACATTAGTGAAAATATCTGTCACTCCAAGAAGTGCATACTTTGCCATATCAGAATCCTTGAATTTTCCGGTTTTAGAACCATAGAACGGCTCTTCCATATTCCATGCACGAACCGGAATACCCTTATAATCGTCATGGGCACCAATATTAATATCCATTCCTCCGGTATACGGATGTATCGCATTCGCCTTGAATTCGTGCATCTTCTGTACACACCAGTGAGAAATTCCACCAAGAATTGCAGTATTTGCATCCGACTTAAGTTTACGAATCACCCCCATAGATTCCGGCAGGAATGAGGAATATATAATGTTTTTCTCCAGCCCCATTTCCTTTACCAGATCAGTGATCTTCTGTTCCATACCCTCATATCTTTCATTGCTGTTTTTCAGCTCAATATTAATGAGGAGCCCCTCCTGAAGCTTTGGCATCAAAAGTTCAAAGACCTCTCGAATCGTAGGAATTCGAAGCGGTAAATCATACTGACTTGGATCCACCGGCTCATCCGAATGTCGCCCAGTAATTTGCATGGCCTGCAATTCTTCCAGCGTGAAATCCTTAACTGCACCAACCGCTGTAGTAGTTGCATCCACTTTCTCATCATGGATAACAACCATTTCTCCATCCTTTGTAAGCTGAATATCCAGTTCAATTCCTGTTAACCCCGGAAGTTTTGCCGCTGCAGAAAAAGCCGGCAGCGTATTTTCCGGATAGCGGTAACAACATCCACGATGGGCCCAAATATTCATCTTCGTCGTTTCCACAGCCTTCTCTCTTCTCTTGATTCGACGCATATTCTGGAAATGTTCCATCTGTTGCGCCATCCAAAGGGATTCTTCTCTTGAAAGAAGATTTTCAACCTCTTCTCCATGAATCCGCTTCCAAAAGGCCTCAATCTCGTATCGAAGACCTGCGCCTTCAAATACAGTTTCCTTCATCTGGTTCTGGGAAGGATCTTCCCTGCAAATGGTATAAGTTCTCGTCAGCCACCAAGGTGATGGAACCAGTATATATCCCATTGTTCCTGAGATTAAAAGCTGTCCTTCGGATTTCACGCAGAGCCCGGTCTTTGCCGTTGCAAATGCAATTGCATGTCCCTCATCATCCGTCTTGGTAAATATATACTTCGTGTAATTATCCACTCCTGTTTCACCATAGACTGATTTGATTTCCCCCTGCAGATTCTTAGTTCCAAGAAGCTTCACTATGGGAAGCAATACATAACTTCCAAATTCTGTAAAACTTCCTCCACACTCTGTATTCCAGATTTCTCTTGTATTTGCTGCCTGAATTCTGGTAAAGGCTGCTTCAACATCCGTTACCTGTCCAATTACTCCCTGTTTTACAACCTTGATAATCTCCTGAAATCCCGGACAGTAATTCGTCTTTAAGCCTTCCATCAGAATCAACTGTTTCGATTCGGCCAGGTCGAATAACTCCTCTTCCTCAGCCACGGAAAGGCACATAGGTTTCTCGCAAAGTACGTGTTTTCCAGCCTTCAACATGGACTTCGCATAATCATAATGATATTCGTGAGGAACCGCAACATACACTGCATCCACTTCTGGAAGCATAATCTCCATCTTATCTGTTGCCAGCGTAATCCCATGTCGATTGGCAAATTCCTCTGCGCTCTTCTTATTTGGATTATAAACGCAGGTAATCTCCATTCCCTCAACGCTTCTACACTCCGGAACAAATTTCTCGGCTATTCGTCCGTTTCCAATCATTCCAATTCGTAATTTCATGTCATTCCTCCATTCTTTCTCCATCTTATTCAGCCTGAAAAATTCCAGCTGCTCTTTATAAAATGGATACTCATGTTCTGAAGCATACATCACCGGTGTCATGTAATCCTCACCATACATTATCTCCAATGCTTTCCCGGTCTCTCTCGGCCCATAGACCCACGTCATCTCAAAAGGAAGCTTCTCCAGATCCGCATATAGTTCCCTGGAGCGAAGATGTGGTTCCTCCTGAATAACCATGCGGGGATAATAATCAAAATACTCTGCTTCTTTATCATTTCCCAACATGGCAATCTGATCCGCGATCCTGCAGAATTGTATATGGAGAGGCTTACTTCTATCCAGATTCAGGGCTCCCCCAAAAAACTGCATGGAATACTGGTCCCACTGGTTCAGCTCCTGCTCACTCACGCTCTCCCCTTGTGACAGACGGCCTGCCAGACTGAAAACGTAAGAATACAGCAGTTTTTGCAGATTCTGAAGATTTGGATCTGCAGGAATATCGTCAAAAGGGAAGATATCAATACTGATGATAAAAGGACAGCCGTGATACGCAGCCACCCGTTTTTCATCCCAAAACAGCTTTTCGGCCCGATTATTTGTCACCACCGCGTGAAACTGATAGAAATCATCCTTGGAATACATAGAAATCATACGAAGGGGGTCCGGCAAAGCATCCGGATTATTGAGAAGAATCTGTATCATCCTCATATAATCTCCTCGAGGCATTCCAATATCCAGATCATCGTCCCAGGGTACATATCCCTTATGTCGAACTGCTCCCAAAAGCGTGCCTACTTCTGCGAACCAGGTAAGATTATGCTCCGAAAAGAATTCTTTCAGCTGCTCTAGAATCTCCATTTCCGCAGCCCAGGCCCGTTTCATTGTCCCTGTAACCGTAAAACCCTCTCGGATTTCTTCCTTAAAAAAATCTTCTTCTACGTTTAAAATCATTTTGCTACATTCCAATTTCTAACATCTTTATCTGTCTTTTGTAATTTCTGACGAAAAATAATTACCAATCTCTGCCAGCATATGGAGAGCCTGTGGTCTCAATTCCTCCGGAAATGATTTCAATACCGGTGCCGTTTCAAAATTTAAAACCCCATCAAAACCAATGGCTCTAAGGGCTCTGATAAATCCATCCCAATCCGTTGACGGTTTATTCTCTCTCGTCTTTGTAAATGTAAATGGCACCTGGTGCAAATCAGCCACCCCATCATTATCGTGAATATGCAATACTTTCAGACGATGGCCCAGTATCTTAATAAACTTCTCAAAATCAATTCCTACCAGGTTTGCATGTCCTGTATCAAAACAAAATCCAAGCACTTCCGCCCCGTATTTATCATTGATTCTATCAATACGAGCTGCTGCCTTTCTTGCATCACAACATGGGCCTTCCAATATGTGTCTTCCTGAGCTTGTGTAAATATTTTCCACACACACTGTGATTTCCATTTCTTTTGCCAGCGGAAGTATCTTGTCCAAAAACTTCTCCGTTGCCTCCCATTCCGCAGCTTCTGAACCATAATATTCTTTGACCTTAAGTCCATGTACAACAATATATCGGCAGTCAAAGAACTTACATAACTTCATGCTCTTAGGTGCCATTTCCTTAATCAGATAATCATTGATATGATCTGATACTCCCGGAATAAAATTAGGATAAGGCATATGCATCTGGTGAATGCGTATTCCATTCGCTCTCGCAGCCTCTTTATGTGGCGTAAAAAACTGCTCTAATTCCTCAATAGACGCATCAAAAAATGCATTGAGGCGCTCTTCATATAAATCTGTATTTTTAAGATACATATTCAGCGAAAAATCAGCACATTGAAATCCTGCATCATGCATCATCTTAAAACCTGCTGCCGGATCACTGTCCATCACTGCATTATGTGTCTGCACTCCAATTTCTAACATAACTCTGCCTCCTTACAATCCACGAAGTCTGTCCATATAGAAGGTCTGTAAAAACTCATCGTTGAAGAATTCTATTCCCTCTGTAATCCCCATATCCTGAAGCTGTTTCTCAATCTCACGATAATAGATATTACAGATAAAGATTCCGGTATTTTCCGGTAAATCCCGTAATTTCTCCGGCGACTCTATCTTGATTCCATAGAAGTCCTCACCCCAACGAGCCGGATTATTGTCGCAGGTAAATAATGGCGGATACTTTTCACCATAGTTTTTCAAATAATTTCTACACATATTTCCCGCGCCAAAAAGCACCACATGATCATACTTCTTCATTGCGTCAGCCATATGCACCTGCCATACAAAATAGTCCATGATACTCTTTGACAGTTTCAGCATTTCCGGCCTTAACAACGGCGGATAATGCTTTGCAGACGACTCAATATTTAAAATCAGCAGGCCATCAAAACTAATGGAGCGAAGTCCACGAATCACTTCCAGCCATCGAGTTTGGAATCCGTATCTTCGTACACAGGAAAACGGCATCAATCCATCTTCTACATGACCGTCATTATCCTGAATAACAACTGCACCAATCCATCTTGAAACCTCCATGGTAAACTCATAAATATCCATACCACAGATAGAGAGAATTCCTGTATTCATGCAGAGCCCGAAATGAACATCATAGTCTCTGTCCTGAGCCTCCTGCTGCAGTGTTTCCAACCACCGATTTATCTCATATGGATCTGAAAATACACCTCGTACCAGATGCCCTTCCTGATACTTACACTGATTTTCTATCAGAATCTGAAATGCCCCTGAGAGGGTTTCTCTACGTTCCTTATCCAATTTCTGAAGCTCTTCATTTGCAATCTCAGAAAGATGTATAAGATACGGATAATTCACACTCCACTCATCCTGAACCGATATACCGGCATAGAGTGGTCTTACAATGATGCCCTTACATCCATTTCTAACTGCCAGACGTACTGCTTCTTCAATAATCGGAACTATGATTTGATTCAATTCCGGATTCTTTCGATCTCTTGGCAAAAAACTCGCCAGACAATAAGACATCTTTACACCAATTTGTTTTGCAGCCTCAATAAATGGTTCCATTGCTTTTTCAACCATATCCGGATGATCCGGTACATAAATCAGATGCTCTGCCTCTGCTATTCTTCGTTCCCTTGCCATCCCTTCAAATCTCTGCTGCGGACAACAAAACCCCGTAGACAGTAATGTTTCATCAAAACCTGCATCCACAATGTCCTGCAGACCCTGTCTTGGGCGTTTTTCATCTACGATTCCAGCCGGATTACATATAATCTTCATATTTTACACTCCCTGTCTCAATCTATAACAACTTACGCTGTATCAATTCCTTCAATTTGCTTGAACTTGTAGACTCTGTATATGGGAAAAATACCATATCCACCCCGTGTTGATTCAGGAATTCCTTCTCTGCCTGCCACCTAGGATTGTCTACATAATCGCTGCCGGAAAACTGCACATCAAATCCATACATCCTCCAGGCATCTTTGGTTCCTCCAAAGCTCGGCGGTATCTTCACAACTTCATCGACATATTTGCAGGCCTCAAGCATCGCCTTTCGTTCTTCAAATGGTACAAATGGCTCCGTCTTCTTGAAGCGACGAACCCCTTCATCTGTCACTAAGCCCACAATCAGATAATCACACTGTTCCTTGGCAAGCTTGAATTTCTCCAGATGTCCCACATGGAACAGGTCGAATACACCTGCAATATAGCCGATGTGATATTTCTTTGGCTTTCTTTCTGTCTCCTGACCAGCATCTTCCATACCCTTTGTCACAGAACGATTCATTGTCTCTCCCACAGCGGCACTCCTTCGCTCACGGATATAGCGCTGATTTGGGTCAAATATTCCATAATCTGTAACGCCCATTTCCTCAATCTGATTCTTGACCGACAGGAAATTTTTGATGCAGATAATCACCCGGTATTCTCCGTCTTTGTAATCTCTTATGACTTCCGGACTTTTAATCTCACAACCGTAGAATGCATCACCCCAAAGTTCGCTACGATTGTCCACAACTGCGTCAATATCATAGTCATCTCCATACATCTGCATAAACTGCTTTGCAAACTGTCCGCTACCAAAGATAATGACCTTTTTATCTTCCAGTCCCTTAAAAATATTTACAAAGCGTTCCATATACTCTTCTGCAGAGAAATTCATCCTCTGACGATTGGAATAGACCTTATTTCCGTCATATCGAACCTTGGAAAAATACGGTGCCAACTCTTTCTCTTTACGGAGTTTTACAATAAACTCCCCTTCCATATCGCTCCACTTAATGCGATTCTTCTGGACTTCATACCGTTCAAATAAATCCTCCATGGTAAGATTGCCCTTGGCTTTCACCACAGATACTCGCATCGCATTCACACTACGAAAGACAGCAACATCTGCCGGATAATCCGAAATTTCAAACTCCTGATCAAAAAATATAAATTCACCGTCTCGATAGAAACAATTAAGGGGTACCAAATCCGGATAACCATATTTCTTATCTTCACCGGAAGTTCTACGAATAAGCCCCACAAATTGATCCAGTTTCTGAAGGAATGCCACTTCATCCGTTTCTGCAAGTTCCCTCAGATATGCTTGCGCTGTAGGCGCCTCAATATATGGCATTTTTAGGCTTTTATATGTGCCGGTCTCAGCAATCCTCATCGGCACGACAGAAATGCCTCTATCCGTCAAATTTGCTCGAATCTGAAGCATCTGTTTCAGTTTCTCTTCTCCCTCTTTATATGCAGGAAGCTTCTCAACAGTATCTGCACTTTCCTCTGTGCCTCGTATGATTGTGAAAAATGCATCCTCTCTGGCACGCCCCATGCTACTTGTGACCTGCAGAATATCCAGCGGATTCTTCTCATCCTTCTCTGATAATCCCTGCCGATCAGAAATACGATTGGTGCAATCGAAAAGTAGCGCATTCGCCATCGCATGTAACATCTGATTCTTTTGCAGCGAATTATATACATATTCCTCTTCTAAAAATACCGTATCCGCATGATGAAATGTCGGCAAAATACGAATCGAGAAATCCTCGTTCGACTGATAATCATCCCTCAAAATCACCTGCGCATTATCAAGATCCGGCAACACCGAATAATTCTGATGTGAGAGCCCGCAGTTATCCATCATCTCAATTAAAGTTGCTTTGTCATAACAACGTCCGGCAAAGGCGTCCTCCTTTTTACTGTACGCTCTACGGTAATCCTCGATACCATCCATAATATTTCCCGTATACGGATCCTGGTCTCCGAAGAAGTATCGCGCTCCCAGACGATTATTAAATCCCATCAGCAGATGTCCATTAGTAGAAAGATGCTTCGACAACATCCAAATAGCATCTTCCATCTTCTCTATTATTTCCAACGATGCGATTGCAACAATATAGTCAAATCTTTCGCCGTCTGCACTCTTCTCACCATTCTGCTTAAAATAAGCTTCTAACTCGCCCGGTCTACATAGTGTAAGTTGCAATTCAATATCTGACAGCATAGAAAAAATGGCATCCGTCTCTTCCCCGATATACAGGCACGATGTCCCCGTCCGAAATGGATACCACTTTAATAATCCCTTTTTTATTTCCCTTATAATCTCATTTGCATCCATAGCT
>JAFOVD010000008.1 GCA_017392525.1 Lachnospiraceae bacterium | reverse complement strand
GAAGTAGGGCAACGTGCTGGAAAAATCGTTCGTGAGTTTGAACAGAAGTTATGGAAAAATCATGAGGAGAAGCAAAAGCAATTATCTAAGAAGTATGAGGTTATGACAATTAAATATAAGAGTGTGATGTATGCTTCGCTTTTGTATGGGATTATTACAACGTTAATAACAGCGATACAGTCTGAAACGATACAAACGGATCTTATAAGAGCAGTTCAAATACTTGGACAGGGAACGAAGATGCTTGTTTTTACGATGTATGAAGCAATTAAAACGATTGCAGGTATTACAAGTTATATCCCTAATGAAGTTTTGGCTATAGTTGTTTACTGGGTAATAATTGTGTTTTTATCTGTGGCTATGCTAGGGATAGTGGGAATAGGTTTATTTATTGTAGGAAGAAAATATTATAACTTTTTCATCGAATATCAAAAGGATGAATTGACAGTGTTTGTGTGTTTAATGGATTTGGCACTTATGGTCTTTGCACCTAATATAATAAAGGCATATCTTCCGGTAAATATAGTAATAATGGGATTTGTTTTATTTTGTGTCTATTCACTGCTACGTGGTGTCATTGGAATGAAGGATAAGGATGCTCAATATAAGTTAGTATCTGGTGTTATTATTAGTGGCATTGGAATTGGAGTAACTGCGCTGTTGATTCACATGATTGGTGGATGGGTAATTCTTGCATTACCGTTTGCAGGGCTGTTTATACTTAATGATTAAAGCGTATGACTTGAAAGATAAAACATAATCACTGAATTGTGAATATACTCTTATGAAAAATCGTGTATTGTGATACAATTTAATAAATACACAAAGAGTAAAGGCCTGTGAGAAAAAACTAAAGCTTATTGTAAGAATAGCCGATATATACTTTGTTAAAGTTGGATGAAAGGGGAGTTGACAGCCATGCAAAGAATGTTACAATCTTGCAGAGCAGAGCAATAAATGCGCCCTTTTTGCGTCTTGCGGATGCGGGGCGTTTGAAACTGCATACTACATTTGTGATGGATGACCGTCGGATTTGACGGGGGTACTATACCCTGTCAGGTTCGGCGGTCATTTTGTTAGATTTACATACTCAACAGTGTGTCAGATGATGGGTATGGAAGAAAAAAATCATAGGAGGTAAGATGCTTATGCTACTTAATTCAAAAGGGAAAAGTCTTAAACTTGCCGGCAACTGTGTTATTTATGACGGAGATGCTGAAAAGTTTAAATGCGAAAAAAGGACAATTGTCATTACAGATGGAATTATCACAGAAGTAAAAGAATTTGTTCAAAATGAAGAGGGCGTGAAGAAATTAGATGACTCTTGCATTATCTATCCGGGACTGTCAGATCTTCATTCTCATGTCGACTACAATATGATTCAGGTTTGGGATTGCCTGCAAGAGACTGGTAATACACATTGGGATAACAGACATGAATGGAGAAAATCTTTATACTACTACAGGGATATCAGAGATACGCAGGAGAGAATTGACAAAGCATGGAAAACTCGCCTTTTTGCTGATAAGGATGGGAATGAGATTGTCCTTGGTGATGTCATGCTCTATTTCTGTGAATTACAGGCTGCATGCGGTGGAACAACCGTCCTCCAGGAAAACACAGGTGCCAAAAGTCTATTGGGAAGTCTTGATTACAAAAATGATGATTCGCATGAAAATGAATTTCAATATTCTTTCCTGAAAAATGATGGAATGAATCAGGACTTACTGAATGCGGATGTTACGGAAAACCATGTAAAATATCTTGTTCTGAGAAGCACAGGTGTTGCGGATGATTTAGGTTTCCCTGAAGGAAAAGCTATCATGTCTTATGTTGATTTGTATAGGCCTGGTGAAAATAAGCCGCAGCCAAAGGAACCTAAAACTTACAGGCCACATCGCGAAACGACAAATTGGGGAGTGGATTATGCTGTAAATCGTGACGATCTGGTTAAATTCATCAGCAGTAAGAATAAACAATGGAACGGCTTCTTAATCCACCTCGCGGAAGGACGTGCTGGAAATATTTTCTGGACAAAGAACTCTGATCCTTTATATAACGGTGCAGATTCATATTCCAGGAGGGAATTTACCGAATTTAAGAGCTTTATCAGGGACGGAATAAAGAATGGACTGTTTACTAAAGAGGATGTGATGGACACCCATATCAACTTCATTCATGGATGTGGTATTAACCTGGATGATAAAGACGATTTTCTGTTTATCAAAGAGTATGGTATCGGAATCATTTGGTCGCCGGTATCGAATCTTCTTCTTTATGGAGATACTCCAAAGGCGTATAACTATATTGGTAATGATGATTTGTTGATAGGGCTTGGATCTGATTGGTCACCAAGTGGGTCCAAGCATGCATGGGATGAATGTAAATTTGCCAGGACATTTCTAAAAAAATACGCTTCCGACACGAAAAATATTGATGAAGCCATAATGAGGGCGGTCACTGTAAATGGAGCGAAGATGATGGGATGTGAAAGGATAGGGAATATACAGGTCGGTGCATATGCAGACTTCTTTGTTTTGAGGTCAAGACAGACTGCGGATGGATCCACCCCGTCGCTTATGGATACGTTCTACGAATCAACGGACTCGGATGTAGAGATGGTGATGCTTGGCGGAAATGTGATATATGGTGAGAAAGAGTGTGTCGAAAATATTTCAGATGAAAAAGAGTACTTTGCCGAGCTTGAAACATCGATAGAATCTCTTAAAGGAAAGCGTGTTTTTATTCCGGAGTATTTTCGTGGCGTTGATTTCAAAACACTTTATGAAAAATATAAATCGGAAGTAAAGCAAGCCGGACTTTCACTTAGCTTGATAAGAAGTGAAGAAGATGACGATTATCTAAAGAAAATAACTGCATTGCAGAGCAATTATAAAGGATTGAGACAAAAGTTAGTTCATGTTGATGCGAGGACGGTATGGAACGATACGGGTATTTATGTGGATGGTGCCGTGAATATTATTTATAAAAGTGGCAGATGCACTGTAAGTCCGTGGGCGAAAGATTTAGATGCGAATGGTGATTCCGGCAAAAAAGGAAAAGAGGGATATCTCCTTAAAGGAGAAAACGAAGGCGCACTGATTGCAAAATTTGACGAAAATGGTACTCCGGAATTGGTAAAAGAAGGGAAGATATTTTATTCCAAAAAAGGAAGGCTTTACCTAGGAGTAAATGATGATGTGAATGGAAGATATGGCAACGGATATGGAGATAATTCCGGGGAATTTATCGTGGAGGTGGTATACGAATGAAAAATATAAAAAGAAGGATTCTTGGTTTCATACTGTCATTTTCGCTGGTGCTGGGGATGTTCCCCGGCATGAGCTTGACGGCGTATGCGGATAATACCGAGGAACTGCTAACCACCCTCACCTTCGGAGATAGCTCTACCTACAGTGAAACTAAAAGTGGAGTAGTTAGTGTTACTGCTACAAACGTTTCGTCGTACAGTGGTACGTATGGATGGCTTTTTATGGATGTAGGTTCCCTGTCTGTTACAGCGGAAGAAGGATACACTATTAACAAATGCGTATTCCGCCAAAATAACAAGCAACCTATCACGGATACCGAGGCACCATTTGAGATACATTTTAGTGATGGTTACTGCACAGAAGATACAAACTGGGATATGGATGGCGTCACATCGATCGAGGTTTATAGATATGTTACCCCAACCACTGTCGATGTTACAGGTGTATCTCTCAACAAAACGACTACTACATTGACTGTAGGAGATACAGAAACACTGACAGCAACCGTTAGCCCAGATGGTGCAACGGACAAGACTGTTACATGGTCAAGTAGCGATACAGATGTTGCTACAGTTGAGAATGGCGTAGTAACAGCTGTTGGTTCAGGTACTGCAAATATCACTGTCACCGCAACAAACGGAACAGATGATACAAGTGATGATAAGACGGCAACATGTGCAGTTACAGTTAATGCAGCAACTGTTAAATCGTCAGTAACGTTAAATGTTAATGGTGGAACTATTAACAGTGGTAATATTACTGAATATACTGAAGGAACTGGTGCAACATTACCTAATGATGTTACAAAAGATGGACATCAATTTGGTGGTTGGTATGATAATGCTGGATTGACAGGAAACCCAGTG
>JAFOVD010000038.1 GCA_017392525.1 Lachnospiraceae bacterium | reverse complement strand
GATTCTCCACTTGTAACATCTCTTTATGAAGCATATACAGAAGTTACAGGCGATACAGAGAACAAGCCAATGGTAATTGGTGGTGGTACATATGCCAAGGAAATTGCGAATACAATCGCATTTGGTTGCGCATTCCCGGGAAATGATTACCGTATCCATAATACAAATGAGTGGGTTAAGATTGATGAATTGCTTATGCAGGCAGAAATCTATGTTCATAGCATCATGAAACTCGCAGAACTGTAATAATATTTAGGGCAGTGGACTTAAAATACAATATAGTTTAGGTTTTCGGTTCGAAATACAACAGGAACGATACAAGAATGAGGGTGCCGGCAGATGTCGGCACCTTCTTGATTTTACATGGAGGAGAAGAATATGATTAGAGTATATGGAAGCAGATTGTGCCCGGACTGTATATGTTTTGAAGAAAGTCTCAAGAGAAATAACATTTCCTATGAGTTTGTGGATATTCATGAGAATATGGCGAATTTAAAGGCGTTTTTGAGACTCAGGGATATGAATCCGGCATTTGATGATGTGAAAAAGAATGGATTTGTCGGCATTCCGGCGATTGATCTGGAAGGTGAAATCGAACTTGATTGGGAAAAATATCTTCAAGATTTGGGAATAACGGTAGCGCATTTAGAGCAGGAGAAATCATCGACATGTTCTGTGGATGGAAAAGGATGTTAGGAAAATAGGAGAAACTTCATGGATTATAAATCACTTTTAGATACAGCAAGAGAAAATAATGGCCCGTATTGCAAGGCTTGTCTGGTTTGCAATGGTCGCGCGTGCAAGAATACCATGCCGGGACCGGGCGCCAAGGGTGTCGGCGATACTGCCATTCGAAACTATGATGCGTGGAAAGAAATTCGCGTGAATATGGATACGTTAAATGCGAATACAATACCAGATACGACATTGGAAATCTTAGGTCGAACATTTAAATATCCTATTTTTGCAGGACCGGTAGGTGCTGTGAATCTACATTATGGTGATACATTAAATGATGTTCAATATAATGATATTCTTGTAAAAGCCTGTGCAGATGCTGGAATAGCAGCATTTACAGGGGATGGAACAAATCCAGAAGTTATGAAGGCTGCAGCATCAGCAATTGAGAAATGTAACGGCGCTGGAATCCCAACGGTTAAGCCTTGGGACAAGGAGACTCTGAAAGAGAAATTCACGCTGGTGAAAGCATCGCAGAGCTTTGCTGTAGCGATGGATATTGATGCGGCAGGGTTACCATTTCTACAGAATTTGAATCCACCAGCCGGATCAAAGACAGTGGAGGAGATGGCGGAAATCATAAAAGCTGCAGGAAAGCCATTTATCGTGAAGGGAATTATGACAGTTGCAGGCGCGTTGAAGGCAAGGGAAGCCGGTGCAGCAGCAATTGTGGTGAGTAATCATGGCGGTCGTGTGCAGGACCAGTGTCCGGCAACGGCAGAAGTATTGCCGGAAATCGCAGAAGCACTAAAGGGCAGCGATGTGAAAATCCTTGTAGATGGAGGAATCCGCGATGGCGTGGACGTATTTAAGGCCCTTGCGATGGGCGCGGATGCGGTAATCATCGCAAGACCATATGTAACAGCCGTTTACGGTGGCGCTGAGGAAGGTGTAAAATTCTTCACAGAGAAACTTGGAAAAGAGCTCCAGGATACCATGAAGATGTGTGGAGTATCGAAACTTTCGGAGATTACAGAAGCGCAGATAAGATATTAGTATTTGGTTGTGAATGAAGATGGGGGAATGATTAGACTTGAAAACAATAGATTTGGGAGAGGTTTGCTATTTTGTCCGTAAAAAAAGGAATATTAGTCAAGAGAATTTGATTTATGGAATATGTAAACAGTCGACATATTCCTTGTTTGAGAAGAATGAAATGGCATTTTCAAAAATTTTTACGGAACGCTTGTTACAAAGGCTGGGATTATCAACGTCAGAATTTGTTTTTTTGATATCGCAAAAGGAATACGAGTATTTAAAATGGCAATCGGCGGTGATGAGATTAGTTAATAGTAGGGAAAATGCAAAAGCGCTGGAATTATTACAGCTTAGAGAGCCAAAAGACGAGATACAGAAGCAATTTCAATTGTTTGTCCAAGGATATTTAATGAAAAATTTGGAGGACATAGAGAAAGCACTGTTACTTACGCTTCCGCGAATAAACCAAATATATTTTCGAGAAATTTCAATTTCTTCTGATGAAATGTTAATGCTACTTTTTTATTGGGAGCGAGAAGGTAGATTGTTATCTAATGTGGAAGTTTTAAAAGGGTGCATAGAATATACAGATTTATATTATGCAGATATCGAGAAGGTTAAATTGTTTTCTTATGAATTAGATATTATGCGACAAATGAAGCTGGATTCAAATGATAAAATGTTTTTTGACTATTTTGCATTAAGAAAGGAAAACTTAATGCGAAGGTTAGGGATGGAAGAGCAAAATTTCTTCGATTTCTGCTTGAATCATAATTATTTATTAATGAATGAGTATATAAAAAAGAAAAGAATAGAAAGAGAATATACGCAAGAAAGTCTATGCGATGGAATCTGTTCACCCGTTACATATTCTAGATTTGAGAGTGGAAAGCAGGAAATGTCAAAGAAATATTTAATGAAGGTATTTTGTAGGTTAGGTTTGGAATATGGAACGGTTTTAGTGGAGGATCATTGGCGGTTAGAGGATATAATATAAAAAATATCGGTAGAACGATATTATAAATTCGTGCGTTGTTTGGTAGCCTCATATTAGGAGGAAATAATGACGCAATGTGTAAGTATATAAAGAAAAGATGGCGTGGAAATTTGTTTGCAGTAATCTTTCTGTGTCTATATGTAACATGCTCCTTTTTAGAAACGTTTATCTTGATGAAGATATTAGATGATATTGTAGCTGTTACAGAATGGAACAATGTACTTAGAGAAATGATTATTTTTGCTGTGATTTTAGTATTAAGCGTTATTACATATCTTATAGGAAGTTTATGTAGGGCAAAGGTTCACGCAGCGATGAGAGGAGATATTCGATGTGATTTGAGTAGTCAGTTGGGAACCTATTCCTATGAGCAGTACCGAGAAAGAAATGTGGCCGAGTATATTGCTTGGTATAGTACTAATATTGAGCAAATAAGTATGCAAGGATTTACATCATTTTATTCTATATGTACAACTGTTTTTCAGACGGCAATCGCTGTTGTTTCGTTGGGACTGATTTACTGGTTGATGTCAATTTATAGTTTGCTATTTATTATTGTATTATATCTTATATCTACGTATGCGAGGGAATGTATAATTCGAAAATCACGGGAAAAAGTACAGTCAAATGAAATTTTTTTGAAGAAGATAGATGACCTTTTGCAAGGCTTTACAGTCCTGTATTGTTTTAAGAGAATGCGTTTGTTTCAAGAAAAAATGGGATTGGCTAGTGATGAATATGAGAAAAAGAATTATGATTATACAGCTGCACAAATTACGATCAATGCATTTTTGATGATCGTTAATATCGTTTTTCAAGTTTTTTTTCTTATAACGGCTATCTGGTTTGTATTTCACAATCTAATAAAAGCTTCAGCAATTATAGGTATCTATAGTTTTTTGCCAAGGGTTTTTGACGGATTGACGGATACCATACAGTTGAAAAATGCAATAATTTCTGCAAAGCCATATTTTGATTTGGTGGAGGGTAATACAAATGTGGTGCATAGGAAGGCTATAGATGATGATATTATGAGTATTGAATTAAAAGATCTTCAATATTCATATGACAAAAAGCAAATCTTTTCGAATGTGAATTATAGATTTGAAAAAGGTAAAAAATACGCTCTGATTGGAAAAAGTGGATGTGGGAAAAGCACTTTATTAAAGGTCATAGCAGGTTTGCTAACGGATTATCAAGGTACAATGGAAATAAATGGGTGTAATGCACTCTTGTATGAATCCATATTGTCACAAGTAGCATATATCGATCAAAAACCAATCTTACTGGAAGGAACGATTGGTGAGAATATATGTTTATGGAATGAGTTAGATGAAGATTTCATGAATTCTGTTTTAGAAGAGAGTGGATTAAACGATGTGAATAACATCTTTGAAAATGGATTAGATACTATGATCTGTGAAGATGGGAAAAATTTGTCAGGCGGGCAGAAACAGCGAATAGCGATAGCTAGAGCTTTATATGCAAAGAAGAAATTATTATTTATTGATGAAGGAACGTCCGCGCTTGATAACGAAACGAGAAAAAGTATAGAAGGAAATCTTTTAAGAAGGGAGGATTTGACGATCATTATGATTAGCCATCATTTAACGCAGGATGAACAGAGACAATTAGATGGAGTTCTTTATTTGCACTAGTTGAAGATGGGGTTAACCCACAACCAGTGCAAAGTAAGGCCACTCCCAGATGATATTTTCAAAGCTGTTTTCCAGATATTCTTCGATGTCGGCCTCGCTATATCCCGTCATTCGGAAAATCATCGTAGCAATCAGCATGGAATTGGCAGACGTTTCTCCAGATGCGCTGGCTTTGTCTCTGGATTTCAGCCAATCCAGAAACATTGCTTGTTTATATACAGCATGTGTCATGGCAATCCATTGAAGTTTTAAAACCATAGAATATAAATCGCCGCCTGGAATGAGGCAGGTGGAATAGATTTCTTCGCAGAGAATATTGCGATGATGGCGCTCGTTTGATTTCCAGATTTGTTGGAATTCCTCGAGCGCTTTTTCTATGTTTTCGATAGAAGTTGCCGATTCCATTTCTTTTGCCGATTTGCATAGCGGCTCTAACCATTGACGATACATCCCTTGGTTTCTATAGTTTTCGGATAAATCCAGTAGCAATTCATTCTGCTCGAACATAGAATCCATAGGAGCGGATTTATTTCTGGAAATCTCTGTAACCAATTGGTCGTAGAGATTGTGCTTCTTATAATGTTCAAAAAAGGAATCCGTAAGCCTGTCATCAACATAGGCTTCGTACAAATCAAGCGCAAAAAAGAAGATGATTTTCAGCGCAAGTTCCGTAGAAACGGGATGGGAATTCTTGGAAATGTTATCGCCCCGTAATATTTCCAGAAACCAGTCACGGATTTTGAAGAAAAGCTCCTGGCATGGTTCTGGTTCCTCGGCTGGATGCGAGAATGGGATTGGACGGTCTGATTTTTCTATTTCAAATTGTTCCAGATTCCATACGGTGTCAAAGACTTCCGGGCAGGCAATAGATAGCGTTTCTTCCGTTCTTTCATCAAATACATGCCATTCACGTGGGAAGGTGTGACAAGTGATGGAGAGACTTTCTTCGCCGTGAGCTTTCACCATGTTACAAAGGTGTGATTCGTCTAAAAATGGGCAGAGTCCGTCTGCATTTAGCTGGATCTGTCCATCGGTGACGTAATCTGCTGGAGAGATGGTGCAATCGGGCAAACGAAGGCGTTGCCATTTCTTTAGAGTTTTTGAATCCACGCCAATTGCCCACTCACGACAACAGGTGAAGACGCAGTCGCTCCCGGTACATTTGAAATTTTTATAATAACTTGGACGGTAGTAGGTCATAGTATGGCTCCCTTTTGAATGAATCTCATTTCGATGTTTTGGTAGGTTCATCTGTAGAATTCTCGGAATCATCAGAGAAGTCACTTTGTATACGTCCGGTCATAATACGAATCGTCCCCATGTAGGCGCCACCAAAAAGAATGCCGAGTAGAATGCCGATCGGGCTCTCCAGTAGGATGGAAAATACAACTGCCCAAAGCAGTGCCATAGAGATGCCAAAGATCATGACTTGTTTTTTCGTTCTTTTCATGAGAGTTACCTCTTGTTTCTAAAATCTAGTTCTTATTTTAAAGGCTATAGAAAAGAATGTCACGCGGAAACTGGTGCAGAATTTTTGGAGTTTTATGTACAATTCCACAGATGAGGAGAAGGAGTTGTGGATAACGTACCCGGGTGTTACAAGTTAGCCATTTCTGTGGATAACTAGCAAATTGAGTGTAAAATTAGCATAATTTAACTTAATTGTCAGATATAAAAACGAGAAAAAGTGCGAAAACCTTGATTTTTCTTGATTTTCCGGTTGTCAGACACCTTGAAATATAGTAAACTCGTTTAGTAACAATTTTCGGGAGGAAAATAAATTATGAATAAAACAGAATTAATTGCAGCAGTTGCAAACAAGACAGGTCTTTCTAAGAAGGACGCAGAAGGTGCTGTAAAGGCTTTCACAGATGTAGTAGCAGAAGAACTTAAGAAGGGTGAAAAGGTTCAGTTAGTTGGATTCGGTACTTTCGAAGTTTCTGAAAGAGCTGCTCGTACAGGTAGAAATCCTCAGACAGGTGCTGAAATGCAGATTCCTGCTTCTAAGGCTCCTAAGTTCAAGGCTGGTAAGGCTTTAAAGGATTCTTTAAACTAATTTTATTGGATTAGTGAATTGGGCTATAGAAATAGTCTTATGATTAAGAAGGACTAAGAGTTCGCAAGAACTTTTAGTCCTTCTTTTTGTTTTGTTGTGTTGCTGAAATTAAATGAAATATTCGATATAATCCAAATATCTTTAAAATTTATGTAGATATGAGAACATAGAGGAAATAATATGAAAAATACCATTATCTTTGATTTAGACGATACGTTATACGATTTATGCTGGCCATTTAAGATGGCAGTTGAAAAATATTATGCGAAGTGCACGAATAATGTTGAGGCAACTCGCGCTTTGGATTTGATTGAGGATATCTTTCTGGCAAGTAGGAGGCATAGCGATGAAATATTTCCAAAGTGGACAGCAAATCAGGTGACAACAGATGATATGTATGCCCACCGGAATATGAATGCCTTCAAGGATTTTGGAATCGATATTACCAGAGAGGACGCCCTTTTGATCCAGAGATTTTATAAGGAGTTTCAGAAGAAAATTTGTTTGACGGATGATGTTAAGAGGATGCTTGATGAACTAAAGGAGAGAGGCGTAAAGATGGGGATTATCTCCAATGGCGGGGGAGAACATCAGATGAGTAAGATTTATACCCTGGGACTTACAGAATGGATTCCTGAGGCAAATATACTGGTTTCCGGGGATGTGGGTGCGGCAAAACCGGACCCACGGATCTTTGATTTTGCGAGATGGAAGCTGAAGATTAAAAGGGATGAGGCCTGGTTTGTCGGGGACACTTTTGAAAATGACATTGTGGGGGCAGGAAATGCAGGATGGCACAGCATTTGGGTGAATCGCAGACATAATGAGATGCCGGTTATAGAAAAAGAGATGAATCATACTATGAATGAGAGTGAGCCACATCCGATAATTCAACCGGATTATACCGTTACTTCTGAGGGAGAGATGGTTGCGTTGATTTTAAAACAGTTTCGTTGAGGTTTCGTAATCGAACAGGTTGATTGTTTGCTATAATAGGTAACAGCAAGCTTTTTGGAGGTTATATAAAATGCGAGAGAATTTTTTGTGGGGTGGCGCAACAGCTGCCAATCAGTATGAGGGTGGATGGAATGAAGGCGGTCGCGGTATCGCCAATGTGGATGTGGTTCCATATGGTGAGGATCGTTTTCCGGTAGCCTGTGGCAAGAAAATTATGTTGGAATGTGATGCTGAGCACAAGTATCCAAGTCACGAGGCAGTTGATTTTTATCATCATTGGGAAGAGGATTTGAAACTTCTTCATGAGATGGGGCTTAAGTGTTTTCGTTTTAGTATTGCATGGTCAAGAATCTATCCTACGGGAGAAGAGTCAGAGCCGAATGAGGAAGGCTTAAGATTCTATGAAAAAGTCATTGACCGTTGTAATGAATATGGAATTGAACCACTGATTTCGCTGGTTCATTTCGATGCACCCCTTGCACTTACCAAGAAGTACGGCTCTTGGAAGAATCGGATCATGATTGACTTATATGTAAAGTATGTAAAGACTGTAGTTTCCAGATTTAAGGGCAAGGTGAAATACTATCTGACATTTAATGAGATTAATATGCTTCTTCATATGCCGTTTATGGCGTCAGGTCTGATTATTGAAGAGGGTGAGAATGAACTTCAGGTGAAGTATACCGCTGCGCACCATGAATTGGTTGCGTCCGCACTTGCTACAAAGGCAGCTCATGAGATTGATCCAGATGTTATGTTTGGATGTATGTTGGCTGCCGGTAATACCTATGCCAATACCTGTAATCCCGCAGATGTTATGCAGTCAATTGAGAAAGACCGCGAGAATTATTTCTTTATCGATGTGCAGGCCAGAGGATATTACCCAAGCTATGCGCTGAAGTTCTTTGAGAAAAATCATGTTCAGATTGATATCACAGAAGAGGATAAGGAAGCACTGAAAAATACGGTGGATTTCATTTCTTTCTCCTACTATGCTTCCCGTCTGACAAGTGCAGATCCGGAGGTAAATAAGCAGACTGCAGGAAATGTTTTCGCGACCCTTAAGAACCCATATTTAAAGGCAAGTGAGTGGGGCTGGCAGATTGATCCTCTGGGTCTTAGAATTACAATGAACAGTATTTATGATCGATATCAGAAGCCGCTCTTTATTGTGGAAAACGGACTTGGTGCCAAGGATGAGCTTGTGACATTGCCGGATGGTACCAAGACTGTAAATGATGATTATAGAATTGAATACATGCGTGAACATATCAAGTGCATGATAGATGCCGTGGATGAAGATGGTGTGGATCTGATTGGTTATACCATGTGGGGCGTTATTGATCTGGTTTCAGCATCTACAGGTGAGATGCGAAAGCGCTATGGATTTGTCTATGTTGATAAGGATGACGACGGAAATGGTACTTTGGCACGTTATAAGAAGAAGTCATTTGACTGGTATAAGCATGTAATCGAAACAAATGGAAAAGAACTGTAGATGAAATAATCGACAGAAGTGTTCAACATGTACAAAAAATGATGTTAAAATATGTCTATTATTGAAAATTGACGATGTATTGTAGGAATGATATCGTTAGAGACGGTTAAGCGTTTAAGCAGCGGAGATAGATGTTACCGCTGCTTAAAATTTACCGAAACATTTAAACGATTAAACAGAGAAGGAGGAGACATGAGGGTAAAGTTTCTACAAAAAGCAGGTGTTTTGGCAGCAGTTTCTGTACTTACATTTACTAGTGTGCCAATGATGCCGGTGCAGGCAAAGACAGATGCAGAAGTAACGAATACAGCGGGGTATTCTACAGATGTAATCTATCAGATTGTTACAGATCGTTTCTTGGATGGGGATAGTTCTAATAACCCTTCCGGAGCAGTATTTGACAAGGGTGATATGAAAAAATATCACGGTGGAGACTGGGCAGGTATTACACAGAAGATTAATGATGGATATTTCCAGAATATGGGGGTTACAGCACTCTGGATTTCATCACCGGTGGAGAATATCATGTCCGTTGATCCAAGTAATAATTGCGCATCTTATCATGGATATTGGGGTAAAGATTTCTTTAGAACCAATAGCGCATTTGGCACTATGGATGATTTTCAGACATTGCTGGATACAGCACATGCCAATGGATTGAAGATTGTGATTGATTTTGCGCCAAATCATACTTCTACAGCAGAATATGCGGGAATCAATTTCCCGGAGGATGGCGCACTGTATAGAGATGGTTCTCTGGTTGGAACATTCTCAAATGATTCCAATGGATTATTTAACCATGAAAGCTGGACAGATTTCTCGTCTTTAGAGAATGGAATCTATCACAGCATGTATGGATTAGCTGATCTTAACCAGATGAATTCCACAGTAGATGACTACCTTAAGGACGCCATTGATCAGTGGCTGGATATGGGGGTTGATGGAATTCGTGTGGATGCAGTTAAGCATATGCCACAGGGATGGCAGACAAACTGGTTAAGTTCAATTTATGAAGACCATGATGTATTTGTCTTTGGTGAGTGGTTTAATGGTGGAACAGGAAATGATACAGAGATGACAGCATTTGCAAATGACAGTGGTATGAGTCTCTTGGATTTCCGTTATGCAAACGCCGTTCGTAATGCAATTGGTTCAGAGTCCTCTTCTATGAAGAGTCTTTATCAGGTGATGGTTGATACAGAATCTGATTATGATGAGGTCAATGATCAGGTAACCTTTATCGACAACCATGATATGAGTCGATTCATGACTTTGTCCAAGAACAGCAGCGACAGTGTCAATCAGGCATATGTAATGCTTCTTACATCACGCGGCGTACCAACAATCTACTACGGTTCTGAACAGTATATGACAGGTAGCACAGATCCGTATAACCGTGGCGATATGACATCTTTTGATACAAACAGCACTGCATATCAGGTTATCAGCAAGCTGGCTCCGCTCAGAAAGACAAATGCAGCGATGGCCTATGGAACATCTACTGAAAAGTGGGTAAATGACGATGTATTAATCTACGAGAGACAGTTTGGCAATGATGTTGTTTTGACTGCTGTAAATCGAAATGAAAATGTAAGCTATGACATTTCCGGTCTGTTTACAGATTTACCGGCAGGAACATACAACGATGCATTGGATGGTATTTTGAATGGTGAATCTATTAATGTATCATCTACCGGTGCAGTAACAAACTTCACATTGGATGGTGGAGAATGTGCTGTATGGACATATTCAACTCAGGATCAGGCAACAAACATCGGTAATGTTGATCCGGGAATGGGCGTTTCCGGCAATACAATCTCAATTTCCGGAAGAGGATTTGGAGAGACACAGGGCACTGTTTATTTCGGTAAGACAGCTGCAACCGTTTTGGATTGGTCAGATTCTCTGATTGAAGTTCAGATTCCAAATGTTTCCGGTGGAGAGTATACAATCAAGGTGAATTCTGCATCCGGTGGTTCCGATTCCTATGCAGGATTTAAGGTACTTACGGCTTCGCAGGTTGCCACAAGATTCTATATCAATAATGCAGATACTTCCTATGGACAGTCAGTTTACATTGTAGGTAATTGTGAAGAACTTGGTAACTGGGATACTGATAAGGCTGTAGGAGGATTCTTCAATAATACGGCAAGCATTGCCAATTATCCGACGTGGTTCTATGATGTTAGCGTACCGGCCGGAACAACTATTGAATATAAGTACATTAAGAAGGACGCATCCGGAAATGTTATCTGGGAGAGCGGTTCCAATCATGTATATACAACGGTTTCTGACGGAACCGGTGTTGTAGTTGACAACTGGCAGTAAAGAAAAGGAGCGGGCAGCTTAAGCTGACCGCTCCTTTTTATGTTACACAGAAATTATTTCTGAATCCATTTTTCCCAATCTGTAATAATGGATTTATCTTTAAAGTAATCGATTCGCATCTCGCTTCGAACTTCTTCCAATGTGGCATTGGCTTTTTCTGCAGCCTTAAGTGTGCCTTCATGGAGAATGTCGTATACATCCGGTATACGCTGTTCCCATTTATGACGTTCTTCACGAATTGGTGTAAGCATTTCTTCAAGAACTTTAATCAGGAACTTCTTACATTTAACATCACCGAGACCACCCTTGGCATAATGTTCTTTCATCTCATCTAAGCAGCTGTAATCCGGAAGATACTCAGCGAACTGCTCATCACGGCTGAAGGCATCTAAGTAAGTAAATACCATATTGCCTTCTACATGACCGGGATCTGCGACATTGACGTGAGTTGGATCCGTGTACATGCTCATAACCTGCTTCTTTACTGTGTCGGGATCATCAGACAGATAGATGCAGTTGCCGAGAGACTTGCTCATCTTGGCCTTGCCATCGATTCCCGGGAGACGAAGTTGCGCTTTAGCCTCCGGAAGTAAAATCTTAGGTTCAACCAAAACATCACCATAGGTGCTGTTGAACTTACGAACGATTTCACGAGTCTGCTCAAGCATAGGTTCCTGATCTTCTCCGGCCGGTACAGTAGTTGCTTTGAAAGCAGTAATATCAGCGGCCTGTGAAACAGGATATGTGAAGAATCCCGCCGGGAGTCCCTCGTTATCGAATCCTCGCATCTGGATTTCACTTTTAACGGTTGGATTTCTGGATAATCTTGCAGTTGTCACCAGATTCATGTAATAGAAAGTCAATGCATGAAGAGCAGGTACTCCTGACTGTAAAAAGATAGTTGACTTTGTAGGATCAATTCCAACAGATAGGTAGTCAAGAGCAACTTCAATAATGTTGTCACGAATCTTCTGTGGATTATCTGCGTTATCTGTAAGCGCCTGATCATCGGCGATCATAATGTTTATTTCATCGTATTCTCCGGAGTTCTGTAACTCTACTCTACGTTTTAATGAGCCAACATAGTGTCCTAAGTGCAATCTGCCTGTAGGACGGTCCCCTGTGAGAATAATTTTCTTATTCTGTTCTGCCAAAATAGAAACCTCCTCGTTTTTTCTCTGCTTTCTATCCTAACATAAAAAGAACATAAAAAGATAATAAAAATACTTGATTTTTTTTACGCAACAATGCATACTATGTCCCATAGAAGTTTTAGCTAAAATAATTTAGGTAAAATGTTCAAGAAATTAGAATGGAGAAATGAAATGTCAATTAAGATTATTACAGATTCTGGAAGCGATTTTACTCCGGAGGAAGCAAAAAAACGTGGTGTTATTTTATTGCCAATGAATGTACGCTTTGATCAGGACGAATACCAGGCTGGTTTTAACCTTACTAACGATGAGTTTTACGATAAATTAGTGGAAACAGATGTATTTCCAAAAACCAGTGCAATTGCACCGGGTGTCTATGATGAAGCCTTTGAAGAAATCCAGGAGGCAGGGGATGAAGCAATCTATATCAGTGTAACTTCTGAGCTTTCCGGTACAATGCAGTCGGCTAAGATTGCAGCGGAAGATTATGAGGATTGCATCTCTATTGTGGATAGTAGACTGGCTGCCGCCGGACAGTACATTCTGGTGGAACAGGCGCTGATTTACAGAAATCAGGGATTATCCAGACAGGAGATCGTAGAGAGATTAGAGGAAGATAAGGAACATATCAAGGTAATTGCACTTCTGGATACGCTGGAATACCTGAAGAAAGGCGGTAGAATCAATGCAGCCGCGGCTACAATCGGAAATGTACTCTCTATCAAACCGGTTGTCATCTTTGATGAAGGTCTGGTGAAGCTCTTTGGCAAGGCAAAGGGATCTAAAAACGGGCAGAACAAACTGATGCAGTTTGTTAAAGATAATGGTGGAATCAATTTTGATAGACCA
Organism: Lachnospiraceae bacterium; assembly: GCA_017392525.1. GTDB lineage: Bacteria > Bacillota > Clostridia > Lachnospirales > Lachnospiraceae > FD2005. Next base: position 15,953 of record JAFOVD010000038.1, on the reverse strand, counting down.
TTTGCACTGTTCTATTCCGGATATTCTGATGCGCTGCTTCAGAAGTATAAGCAGGATAGCTATGAATTATACAAGGAATATCCACATGATTTGCCGGTGATTCAGGTAGGTCCGATAATCGGAACATACGCAGGTCCAGGGGCAATCGGTTTTGCGTTTTTTGAGAAATAATAATTACTGTTTAAGAACCGGTGAACAGCCGGTTCTTTTTTGTGTATTAAAAAAAAGAGAAGTTCGTTAAAAACATTGAAAAAAGGAACGAAATATGGTAACTTGTACGCTGTATATTCGAATGGGGAGAGGTACAAAATTTTAAGTAATTGAGGAGTACGTTCGAAATGAAAAAAAAGAAAAAGATCCAGAAGCCAAAGAAGCTGATGGTAAGCATTATCACTAAAGCTGTTGGAGCAATTTTAGTGGTATCACTCATTATGGCTGTTGTAGGTGTATTTGCAGTTAGACATGCATATACGAAGTTATATGAGGAGGAACTTATTTCGGCAACAAATTTGCTTAGAGATAAGTATGATGGAATTGCCGGTGACTGGAGTATGACCGGAGACAGTCTCTACAAGGGTCATTACAATGTTTCATCTGACACCGATACAATGGATCAGTTGAAAGAACAGACCGGTCTTGACTTCACAATTTTTTACGGAAATGTTAGGATGGCATCTTCTCTTATTTTGCCGGATGGTAGCCGTGCAGTGGGTACCAAGGCAACAGATGATATTACATCTGCCGTATATAAAGATGGCGAAGAGATGTATCTGAAAAATATCGACATCTTAGGAATGCCATATTATGGATATTATATGCCACTGTATGATGATGGTGGAAATGTATGTGGTATGGTCTTTGCAGGACGAGAAAGTTCTGATTTGACAGGGGCTCTTGTTACAATTTTCTTTGTATTAATTGGAATCGGTATTCTGGTTTCTGTCATTGCCGGTGGAATTGGATATCTTTATGCAAAGAAAATGTCATTTGCCATGAAGGATATGACAGATCAGATTCTTGAAATGACAACAGGTGATTTACAGATTAATTTTAGTGATAAGACTATGACAAGACCGGATGAAATCGGTCAGATTGCCAGAGATACAGATAAGCTTAGAGATAAGCTTGCCAATGTTATTCAGGCAACCAAGGAACTTGGACAGGCCCTTCTTATGGCAGGTACTGAGTTGAATGAATCCAGTACCCAGGCGGGACATGCAGCGGATCAGGTAGCTGCTGCGGTTGAAGAAATCGCTAAGAGTGCCGTTTCTCAGGCAGAAAACACACAGAGCGCTGCTGAGAATATGGATGAGATGGGATTAAATATTGATAAGATTGCAGTTAATGCTGAAAACATGAATAACTATTCAGAAGAGATGCGTACTTCATGTGATCAGACAGTAGAGGCTTTAAACCGTCTCTCAGAGCAGTCAGATGATACTGTTTCTGCAATTCGTAATATCGGAGAGAGTATCCGTACAACCAATGAATCTGTCAATGCTATTGCAGAGGCTGCAGGTGCAATCGAAGGTATTGCAACGCAGACAAACCTTCTGGCTTTAAATGCTTCTATTGAGGCAGCCAGAGCAGGTGAGCAGGGAAGAGGATTCGCTGTAGTTGCTTCCGAAATCGGTAAGCTGGCAGCACAGTCAAAGGATGCAACAAAGCATATTGAAGAAATTGTAGAGGCGCTTGTTCAGCAGTCTGAGGAAAATATGACAACTATGCAGGGTCTGGACGCCGGTATGACTCTTCAGATGGAACAGCTGGATGATACAAAGAACAATATGGATTCCATGGCCAATAACGTTAATAACGTTTCTGATGGTATGGAAGAAATCGCAGAGAGTATTGAACGTCTCCAGAAGGCGAAAGAATCTATGCTTCAGATAGTGGAAGAACTGTCTGCCATTTCTGAAGAGAATGCGGCAAGTACAGAAGAGACCAATGCCTCTGTACAGGAATTGGATTCTACATTTGAGTTGATTTCAAGTGCAGCTGAAACCCTTGCGTTTATGGCACAGGATCTTGAAACAACTGTATCATTCTTCCGATAAGCGCATCTCTAGTATTTTCTAGAGGAGTAAGTTTTGAATTTCGAAGAATTTAAAGAGAAATTTCATTTACAATTAAATCAACAACAAGAAGAAGCAGTGCAGTCGGTGGATGCCCCTACACTGCTTCTTGCTGTACCTGGAAGTGGTAAGACAACAGTTCTGGTAACCCGTCTTGGTTACATGATTTATTGTTTGGATATTCCTCCGGAGAAAATTCTGACAGTTACATATACGGTTTCTGCCACAAGAGACATGCGAGAGCGTTTTGCGGAGCTTTTTGGCTCAACTCTTGCAGAGCGACTGGAGTTTCGTACAATCAATGGAATCTGCGCTAAGATTATTGGTTTCTATGGCAGTGCTATAGGTCGCACACCATATGAACTTGTTTCAGATGAGAGTCAGAGGAATCGTCTTCTTGCAATCTTGTACCAGGATATTGTGCGGGAATATCCGACGGAGAGTGATTTACAGAACCTGGGAAGTAAAATCACATATATCAAGAACCGTATGCTTACGGTGGAGGAAATCCTGGCAATGGGGGAAGAGGAGAATCTTCCCCTTTATAAGATTTATAGGTCCTATTGTGATACTATGAAGCAGAATAAGAAGATGGATTACGACGATCAGATGGTTTATGCCTATACCTTGCTTCGTAAAGTGCCGGATCTTCGTAACCATTTCCGGGAGCTGTATCCCTATATTTCTGTGGATGAGGCCCAGGATACATCCAGAATTCAGTATGAGATATTGAAACTTCTATCAGGGGATGGGCAACATCTTTTTATGGTGGGAGATGAAGATCAGAGTATCTATGGATTTCGCGCCGCATATCCGGAGTCTCTTCTCAATTTTGAGGAGGAACATCCGGGAGCGCGCGTGCTTCTTATGGAGGAGAATTTCCGGTCAGATAAGCATATTGTGGAAATGGCTAACCGATTTATACAGAAAAACCGCTACCGTCATAAGAAGTCTATGTATGCCGCCAGAAATGCAAAAACAGAGGTGTTTTGGATTGACCCTAAGGGACGTAGAGGTCAGTATACATATCTTCTGGAAATGGCACGTTCCTGCAATATGGAAACAGCGATTCTGTATAGGGATAACGAGAGTATTCTGCCGGTGTTGGATCTGTTTGAAAGAACGGGTATTGCCTATCGAATCAGAAATTCGGATTTAACGTTTTTCTCACATCGTATTGTTCTTGATATAAAGGATATCATCCGTTTTGCCATGAATCCCAGGGACACAGATATCTTTATGCAGATTTATTATAAGATGAATATGTATATGAGCAGAGCGGTGGCGATGGAAGCATGTCGTATTTCAGTGGAAAGAGACCTGCCGATTCTGGATGCGGCATTACGTTATTGCAGAATGTCTCCCGGAACAGAGAGAAATGTCAGAAATACGAAAAAGGAAATGGACACGTTGCTTCGGGAACGGGCTGACCATGCGGTTTATCGAATCGTGCATTTTATGGGATATGGCGAGTATATTGAAAAGATGCATATGAAGCCGAATAAGGCACATATTCTGGAATCCATTGCTAAAAATGAGCCAAATCCAGTGAGATTATTAGAGCGTTTGGATGAATTGGCTGATATAATAAAAAATAAGAGTTTTGATAGCGAGGCCAAGATTATCTTAAGCACGATTCATTCCAGCAAGGGTTTGGAGTATGATCGTGTATTTTTGCTTGATGTCAAGGACGGTGTATTTCCCGAGGAGGTAATACGTGATCCTAAGCGGGCTTTGCCTGCAGATATCAAGGCGTACGAAGAGGAACGAAGGCTCTTCTACGTCGGTGCAACCCGTGCAAAAAATATGCTTTGCATCTTTGATTTTAAGAGTAATTCAACCTTTGCAACAGAGTTTAGATAAATAAGGAGCACAGATGGAAAAATGCTTTTTACCAGTATGTAAAGAGGATATGATAGAACGTGGATGGGATCAGGTGGATTTTGTCTACGTGTCCGGGGATGCCTATGTGGATCATCCGAGTTTTGGACCGGCAATTATTACAAGAACACTGGAGGCTCATGGTTATCGTATCGGTATTATTGCCCAGCCGGATTATAAAAATCCGGAGAGCATTAATGTTTTCGGAGAGCCACGATTGGGGTTCTTTGTATCGGCCGGGAATATGGATTCCATGGTTAATCATTATACGGTTGCCAAGAAGCGTAGAAAAAAGGATGCCTACACGCCCGGGGGTGAGGCAGGTAAACGCCCGGATAGAGCGGTAATAGTATACTGTAATCTGATTCGACAGATTTATAAGAATACTCCGATTATTGTGGGTGGTATCGAGGCGTCACTTCGTCGTCTGGGTCACTATGATTATTGGTCTAATAAAGTGCGAAGATCCATTCTTCTTGAGTCGGGAGCAGATATCATTTCCTATGGTATGGGAGAGCATAGCGTTGTTGAGATTGCAGATGCATTGAATAGCGGTCTGGAAGTACAGTATGTGACATTTATCGATGGAACAGTGTACAAGACAAGGGATGAAGATTCAATCTATGATGCAATCCGGCTTCCTGATTTTGAGGATATTGTGGCGGATAAGAAGGCGTATGCCCGTAGTTTCGCGATTCAGTATCGAAATACCGATCCCTTTGCAGCAAAACGTATTTATGAGTGTTATGGAGGACATACCTACGTTGTGCAGAACCCACCGGCAAAACCTCTGACTGAAATGGAAATGGATGATACTTATGCGCTTCCTTATACAAGAGAGTATCATCCCATGTATGAGGCTACCGGCGGCATACCGGCGTTGGCAGAGATCAAGTTTTCGTTGACGTCCAATCGAGGATGCTTTGGAGAATGTAACTTCTGTGCACTTACGATGCATCAGGGTCGAATTGTTCAGGCGAGATCCCATGAATCAATTCTGGAAGAGGCCAAAGTGATGACGGAGGATCGGGATTTCAAGGGATATATCCACGATGTCGGTGGCCCTACAGCGGAGTTTCGACGTCCCGCTTGTAACAAGCAGATGACCAGAGGTGCCTGTGTTGACAAGAAATGTCTTTGGCCGAAGCCTTGTCCTGCAATGGTTGTAGATCATAGTGATTATATTAAGCTTCTGAAAGAGGTACGGAGTCTTCCGGGGGTAAAGAAGGTATTTGTACGTTCAGGGGTGCGATTTGATTATCTTATGGCGGATCCGGACAAATCCTTTTTAAAGGAATTATGTAAGTATCATGTCAGCGGACAGTTAAGAGTTGCGCCGGAGCATATTTCCGACAATGTATTGTCAAAGATGGGAAAACCGTCGGTGAATGTGTACAATGCGTTTATCAAGGAATTTAAGAAGATTAATGAGAAGATGGGGCTAAAACAGTATGTGGTTCCGTATTTGATGTCTTCTCATCCGGGTTCAACTCTTGAAGACGCTATTGCACTGGCTGAATATATCAGGGATATGGGGTACATTCCGGAGCAGGTTCAGGATTTCTATCCGACTCCTGCTACGGTTTCCACCACCATGTATTATACAGAGATGGATCCCTTTACCTTGGACCCTGTTTATGTGGCGAAAAATCCGCATGAGAAGGCGATGCAGAGAGCATTGATCCAATATCGTAATCCTGAGAATTATGAGTTGGTGAAGGAGGCGCTTCTAAAATGTCATAGAGAGGATTTAATTGGTTTTGGACCGGAATACTTAATTCCTCCACATAAGATGAAGAATAAAAATACAAAGAGTAAAAATACAAAAAGCAAAAATATAAAGAATAGAAATTCTGCTCGAAAAAAGTAAGAGCAGAAGGATAATGGGGGTAATGACAGCATGGAATTAGACATGACAAAAGGTAGACCGATGCCTATGATGCTTCGGTTTTTCCTGCCGGTATTTTTAGGAAATATGTTTCAGCAGGTGTATAATCTGGTAGATACGATTATCGTGGGGCATTTCGTAGGCCAGGGAGCATTTGCGGCAGTTGGTTCGACAGGAACGATAATGTTTCTGATTTTGGGGTTTGCCAACGGTCTGGCAACGGGATTTACGGTTCTTACAAGCCAGAGATTCGGAGCCAAGGATATGGCTGGAGTCAAAGCATCTGTGGCAAATGGCATATTGTTGACAGTGATTGTTTCAATTTTTACGACGGTGGTTGGAGGCTTGGCTATGAAGACGCTGCTTCACCTTATGAACACGCCGTCGGATATTTATCAGGATGCATATACCTACATCATAACGATTGTATATGGTGTAACCTGTTGTGCGTTTTATAATCTGTTTTCTTCCCTTCTTAGAGCGGTGGGAAATTCTAAAGTGCCACTTTATTTCCTGATTTTTTCAGCATTTTTAAATATTGCAATGGATTTGATTCTCATTGCAGGCCTGGGAATCGGTGTGCTTGGGGCAGCCCTTGCCACAGTATTTTCACAGGGAGTTTCAGCGGTGCTTTGTGGTGCTTATATTTATTTTAAAGTTCCGATTTTACGTCCGGATAGAGGAGATTGGTATTTCCATAGAAATGCGACGGTCCAGCAGGTTCGGGTCGGACTGCCAATGGCACTGCAATTCGCAATTACAGCATCGGGTACAATGATTATGCAATCGGCCATCAATATGTTTGGTACAGTTGCGATTACCGGCTTCACAGCGGCCGGAAAGGTAAGTAACATTTTGACCCAGGCATTTCCGTCTCTGGGGCAGACAATGGCAACGTATTGCGGACAGAATTTTGGTAAGCTGGATACAGGAAGAATCAAGAGCGGTGTCAAGGTGGCTACGGTTCTGGGACTTCTGTTCTCTATAGTGGGAGCAATTCTTGCAGCAGTACTTCTCAAGCCGGCAATTCCGCTGTTCCTTGGAGCAGATGCAGATGTGGAAGCATTGCTTCCTTGGGCGAGACAGTATATGATTTTATCAGCAACTTTTTATTTCCCGTTGGCAGTTCTGTTTATATGCAGGGATGCCATGCAGGGTTGCGGATATGGATTTCTCCCGTTAATGGGAGGGGTGTTAGAACTTGTTGCTCGAGTGGTTATGGCGGGGCTTTCGATTCATTTTGGAAGTTTCCTTCTCGGTGTAGCCGGAGATCCGGCTGCCTGGGTGGCAACAGGTGTATATGGAGTATTTGCATATCTTTATGTTATGCATGATGTGGAAAAGAGATATCACCTTGGTAAATTTGCAAAGAATGAGGAAGGATAAATGAATTCACTAGAACTTACAACACTTTGTTATATTGAAAAAGATGAACAGTATCTTATGCTTCATCGAGTGAAGAAAGACAATGACATCAATGAAGGTAAATGGATTGGTGTGGGAGGTCATATGCTTCCCGGGGAGACACCGGACGAGTGCATTGTTCGTGAGACCCTTGAGGAAACAGGACTTCAATTAGAAGACCCGCGGTTGCGTGGAGTGATTCATTTCACTTATAAAGAAGTGGAAGAGATAATGTTTGTCTACACTGCAGATAAATTCAGTGGAGTAATGCAGACTTGTGATGAAGGTATCCTGTCATGGGTTGATAAGAAGGACGTATTGAAATTGGATCTCTGGTCAGGAGATATGATTTTCCTTGCACAGTTGATGGGTAGCAATGAGTTTTTCTATTATGATTTGAATTACGATGAGTTTGGAACGCTTCTTAATAAGACAGAGAAACCGTATCTGATTCAGGATGTGGATTCTGTGAAGAAACATCGTAAGATGATTGCTGCACAGGGAAACAAGGCTCTTATTGTTACAGGCAGACACTCTGCCAGAGTGAATGGTTCTCTGGAGGATGTGGTTTCTGCCCTTACAGAGGAACATATTGAGTACTGTATTTATGACGAAATTGAGGAAAATCCGTCTGTCGAGACCATTCGAAAGGCGAGAGATTTTGCCTTGAGTCAGGGTGTGGACTTTGTAATAGGAGTAGGAGGCGGTTCCCCATTGGATGCAGCCAAGGCAATTGCGCTTCTGCTTAATCATCCGAACCGGGATGAATCCTACCTGTTTGAAGCGGGAAATATAGTTGACAATGTTCCGGTGGTTGCTATTCCAACTACATGTGGAACAGGTTCAGAGGCAACGGCGGTTTCTGTACTTACCAGACCGGCAATCCATACCAAGGGATCTATTCCATATCGTATTTTCCCGGATTTGTCATTGGTTGATAAGAAGTATCTTAAAACGGCAAGTCGGGGTATCTTGGTGAGTACAGCTCTGGATGCTCTTTCCCACCTCTTGGAGAGCTGCCTGAATGTCAATGCGACAGATCTTAGCAAGTGCTATAGCTATGCAGGTCTTTCTGTATGGGCAAAGTCGAAGGAAGTTCTGACAGGTGAAAGAGAACCCAATGAGGAAGATTATAAGAATATGATGATTGCCTCTACACTTGGTGGAATGGCAATTGCAGGACCAGGGACAACAATTCCGCATGCACTCAGCTATCAGCTGACGCTGGATGAGGGCTGGAAACATGGCCTTGCGGTTAACTACTTTATCCCTGGTTATATAGATGCCTGTATGAAACAGGGTGTTTCGGATGCAGGTAAGATGCTTAAGACCATTGGATTTGAGAACGCAGAGGAACTGGGTGAGTTTATCCAAATGATTGCAGGACCGCTGTTACCAAAACAGCAGAACCTCCAGGAAACCTATGAAAAAGTGGTACATAATCAGTTAAAGATGTCCCTTGCACCTTTTGAAATTACATCCTCCGACCTAAAGGATATTGTACAGTGGTATAATTTACACAATTAGCGGTTGCGTTTTAATAAATTTAAGGTAAAATAGATACTTATTACATTCGCTGGAGAGGTAAGCATATGACATATTTTACATGTTTGTTTCTCGATAACGAGAAAGACATTATTGTAAATTTATATAAGGATTTGGATCGGCTTTATTTTGAGCTTGAGACACCGAATCATAAGTCGGGAAACCTGATTCGTAATCTTGCCAAATTATGTGAAATTGAGTTGGTAGAGAATGAAAAGGGTCTGCTTGTGATGCGCGGAGAGGTTCCCTGTTATATTAATGCGGATAATGAAGAAGTGTTTATTTTCCGCCTGGGAAATACCAAGGTTGCCAATATTTATCCGGATGGTCGGGTTGAAATGAAGGCATCGATTCCGTCAATCGCTAAGACGCTTATGTCGCAGACGCGTGATTATAAGCTGGATATGTATAAGACTATTTTTAAGACTTACATTCCGAGAGATTTAAAGTTCCGTTCCGATTTACATACACATATGAATGGTAATCTGACTCCGGATGTTATGATTGCACTGGGTATTTATCATCAGATTCGTTACCCGCTCTATTACGTGAAGAAGTTGAATTTAAAAATGACGGAAGCGCAGTGGTCACGTATCAATCCACAGCGTGAAAAGGTCGCAAGACAGTTTGTAAATTCCGGATTACAGGGAAAATATCTGGATCGAAGAATTGATGATAATACATTCATTAATTTTGCAGATTTGATTCTCAATAACGTGGATAATGCAGAAGAAAATATTGTTAAAATTCGTGGATCACTTGCAATTTTAAAGGATGGACAGGCAGTATTTACAAATCTGGAAAAGGTTTATCTGTATCGTTATGTTTTTGCCAAGGGCAAGGAGAGTGAAGAGAAGATTGATTTGCAGGGAATTCATAGAATTCCGGATGCAGATATTAGAGAGACTCTTCAGCAGATGCTATCGGATGCTGAGAACCCGGAATATCATAACAATACGATATTCCAGGATAAGCTGCTTTGGATTGCGCGTGGGTATAAGAGACAGGGAATCTGCTATGCGGAAATTGCAGATACGACCCTTGTGAAAAAGTATGAATCTCTTCAGATGTTGAATGAGGTTCATGAAATCATGCCTAAGATTTATAAGGAAACCGGAGTGATGATTCGTTTCCTTGCTGCTATGCGACGTATTCCTCTTACAATTGTCAAGGATGCCGTTACACCGGAGGATTATCTGATTAAGAATTTAGAGGTGTTACGCGCAGTTGCGCTGGATCCGTATGTGGCAGGTTGTGATTTTGTCGGCGAAGAAATCAATGATATCATCACTTTAAAACCTGTGTTTAAGGAAATCGTTAAGATTTGTGCCGAGGATCCGACATTTGTAATCCGTGTACATGCAGGTGAAAATGACAGCCAGAAGGATAATATTGCCCATAGTATTGCCTGTGTAAGGGATTGCCTTGCACCGGGGCAGAAGATGCCACATGTACGCCTTGGCCACGGACTTTATACCTATAGTTTTAAGTCCCAGAAGGGTAAGCAGGTTTTGAAGGACTTGAAGGAGAATAACATTGTTCTCGAGTTCCAGATTTCTTCCAATGTTCGTCTAAATAACCTGAATACTTTGGAGAATCATCCGTTAAGACAGTATATTGCAGAGGGAATTGCCTGTGTACAGGGAACGGATGGTGCGGCACTTTATGGATCAAACTCCATGGATGAGCAGTTGTCCCTTCGTAATTTGTTGGAACTGACAGATGATGATATGCGTTTCATGCGTGAAACAGAAGCCAAGATTATTGAGCAGGGTAAAGAAGCCTATTCTTTGAAGAAGTATAAGCTTCATAAGTTGAGAAATGGTCGCTCTTTAGAGGAGACTCTTCTTCAGGAAATGGAACAGCGAAATCCAATCAAGGGCCTTTCTCTTCGAAGTGTAAAGAAGTTTGATGCAAATACGGAATTGAAGACACAGATTGAGGAACTTCCGTGGGATTTGACACCGGTTGTTCTTATGGGTGGAAGTTTCAATACAGAGAAGCGTGCGACAGTATTGAAGGAAGACGGCGTGCGACAGTTGGAAGAGATGATGGACTTCTTTGATCCACAGGAAGTGTGCTTTGTTATCGGACACAAGATAGCAGGATATGAAAAATATCTGATTGAGCATAATCGTAAGAATTTTAGGATTTTTGCGGTTGTTCCGTCATTAATTACACAACAGGAAAAGAAGAAACTACAAGATGTTGGGGTCTATATCCGTGTTTCACCGGAAAGTGAAGGCATGGGAATTTATAAGAGCTTTAACTATGAGATCTTTGAACGTCGTCCTTCGATTGTTGTTGCCTTTGATGGTAATTCCGCCGGTGCGAATATTATTCAGGAGGCGAAAAACGGCAAGGGAAAGGCACTAATTCTAGTATGGAGCCGTTCTAGAACCCTACGTGAAAAAGCGAACTCACTGGAAGGTTATATAAACTTTTTTGATGAGGAAAATTCTGTACCCCAGCAATTACGGGCTTTGCGAGAGGAATTCAAGAATTAGTGGTAAAAAAATAAAAATTAACTCTTTACCACTACATGTTGTGTTGTTATAATAAATGAGGACACCAGATGAGGGGCCCTCATTTTTTGATGTTATAGATTATTAGAGAGGAAGAAGAGTAATGAAGGTTATTAAACGTAATGGTCGAGAAGCTGCTTGGGATTTGACTAAAATTCATAGTGCAGTAGAAAAAGCCAATAAGGAAGTTGGCGCTGCAGATCAGCTGACTGAGAAGGAAATCGATGTAATCGCAGAGGAGGTGGAAACACATTGTAAAGCGTTCCATCATGCTCCTACGATTGAAGAAATCCAGAACTTAGTAATTCATGCCATTATGCGTCAGCAGAAATACGAAGTTGCTCGTGTATATACAGAGTATAGATTCAAAAGAGAATTACTTCGTAAATCTAATACAACAGATGACAGAATTTTATCTCTTCTCGAATATGAGAACGAGGAAGTAAAGCAGGAAAATTCAAATAAGGATCCAATGATTGCAAGTACACAGCGTGATTATATGGCCGGTGAAGTTTCCCGCGATTTGACAGATCGTTTGCTTCTTCCAAAGGAAGTTGTTGATGCACATAAAGAGGGAATTATTCATTTCCATGATTCCGATTATTTTGCACAGCACATTTACAACTGTTCTCTTGTAAACTTAGAGGATATGCTCCAGAATGGAACGGTTATCACAAATACAATGATTGAGAAGCCACATAGTTTCGCAACAGCAGCAAATGTTGCTACACAGATTATTGCGCAGGTTGCTTCCAATCAGTATGGTGGACAGACATTCTCACTTGCACATCTTGCTCCATTTGTCGATGTCAGTCGTCAGAAGTATCGTAAGAAGGTTGCAGAAGAGCTTGAGATGCAAGGACTTGATGTCCCACAGGAAAAGATTGACGCCATTGCTGAAACTCGTTTAAAGGACGAAATTACGGGTGGTATCCAGACAATTCAGTACCAGTTACTTACTTTAATGACAACAAACGGACAGACACCATTTGTTTCTATGTGTATGTATCTGGATGAGGCAGAAGAGGGCCGTACTAGAGATGATTTGGCACTCTTGATTGAAGAAGTATTAAACCAGAGAATTAAAGGTATTAAGAATGAAAAGGGCGTATATATCACACCTGCATTCCCAAAACTGCTTTATTTCCTGGATGAAGATAATGAACCAAAGGATAGTAAATACTATTACCTTACAGAGTTAGCTGCGAAGTGTACTGCAAAGCGTATGGTTCCGGATTATATCTCTGTAAAGAAGATGAAGGAATTGAAGGATGGCGATGCGTATCCAAATATGGGATGCCGTTCCTTCCTGACAGTTGACCGTTTCTCCAAGACAAAGGGAAACCTGTCAAAAGCTAAGAATTTCAGCACAGAAAAGAGCAAGTATTACGGACGTTTCAACCAGGGTGTTGTTACAATTAACCTTGTAGATGCTGCATGCTCATCCGGTAAGGATATGGATAAGTTCTGGCAGATTCTCGAAGAGAGACTGGAACTCTGCCATAAGGCACTTCGATGCAGACACGAGAGACTTCTTGGTACAGTATCAGATGTTGCTCCTATTCTTTGGCAGTATGGCGCCATTGCTCGTCTGGAAAAAGGCGAAACAATTGATAAATTGCTTTATGACGGTTATTCAACAATTTCTCTTGGATATGCGGGACTCTATGAGATGTGCGTATATATGACAGGAAAGTCTCATACCGATCCGGAAGCCAAGGATTTTGCATTGGCTGTTATGCAGAAGTTAAATGACAAATGTGCAGAATGGAAGGCTAGTGAGAATATCGATTATTCCGTTTATGGAACACCACTGGAATCTACTACATATAAGTTTGCAAAGCTTCTTCAGAAGAGATTTGGTGTGATTAAGGATGTAACAGACCATAATTACATTACAAACAGTTATCATGTAAATGTTCGAGAAGATATTGATGCATTTAAGAAGTTGACATTTGAAGCGGAATTCCAGCAGTTATCACCTGGTGGAGCAATCTCTTATGTTGAGATGCCAAATCTTCAGAACAATATTCCGGCTGTACTTTCTATTATCGATCATATCTACAATACGATTATGTATGCAGAAATGAATACAAAGTCTGATTATTGCCAGGTATGCGGATACGATGGGGAAATTCAGATTCAGGAAGATAAGAATCATAAGCTTGTCTGGGTATGCCCAAATTGTGGAAATACAGACCAGCATAAGATGAACGTGGCTCGTAGAACTTGTGGCTATATCGGAACACAGTTCTGGAATCAGGGACGTACCGAAGAAATCAAGGATCGTGTACTTCATGTAGCAGAACCACAGTATGCTGATGCATCACTCAATGCAAATGCAGGAAAATAAGAAAATAAAATAATAAAATGCCTCCGGCGCCAAAAATCAGGCGTCGGAGGCATTTATTATTTTCTTTGAATGAAAGATAAAAAAGTAAACAAATTAAGCTAATTTAACACATCGCATTTTACTGATCCAACTGTTACGTAGTTATGTGTAAGTCCCCACACATCAGTTCCTTCCGGAACAAGATCAGGGTCAGATGGATAGCCGTTTGATGTAAGTAAAACAGATCCGTCGTCCTGTTTTTCTTCTATATAGCGATCTTTATAGAATTGCACTTTTGCGACAGCTACATCCGATAGATAGCCGTTGCATTCTTCAAGAGGGCAACTTGGGAAGTTGATGTTCCAGATACCGTTCTTGAGTGGTGCTTTCACAAGGATGCTTTGCGTTATGTCCAGCATATAGCTGTCGAAGACTTCATAGTTATCACCTAAATCACGGGAAAATGCAATCGCTGAGATTCCGTTCATAGCGGCCTCAAATGCGGCAGAACAAGTTCCGGAGTATGCAATGTCATATCCCATATTAAAACCGTGATTCATGCCGGAAAACACAAAATCTGGGCGGAGCTTTAAGTGATGAAGGGCAACCTTGATACAATCGGCAGGAGTGCCGTTAAGGCTGTAGGCTGTGATGCCGGCAACAGGATAATCAACACGCTGTAATTTCATGGAATCACGCAGTGTTATACGTTGTGACATAGCGGAACATTCATGATTGGGAGCTATAATGATTACATCGCCGAATTTCGTTGCCATTTCCGCTAACTTTTTCAAACCTTCTGCCTGAATACCGTCGTCATTTGTAAGTAATAATTTCATTTATTTACCTCAATCCTATCGAAATAACAGTATTATAGCAGAAGTAAAGAGCGGAAAATAGTTGAATCTTGGATAAAAAAAGTGAAAATGATAAAATAAGGCAAGATAAAGTGTTTTAGAAGGGGGTAATACAATGGAGAATATTTTTCCGGAGAAGAAATTGGGTTTTGGGCTTATGCGTTTGCCGTTATTGGATGCGACAGATGACAAGACAATTGATATTGAACAGGTAAAGACAATGGTAGATATGTTTTTGGAGAAAGGGTTTACATATTTTGATACTGCCTGGATGTATCATAGTTTTCAGAGTGAAAATGCAGTGAAAGAAGCACTTGTTAATCGAATACCAAGAGACCGATATACATTGGCTACAAAGCTTCATTCCGCATTTATTGAGACGAAAGAGGATAGGGATAAGGTATTTGAGGAACAGCTGAAAAAGACGGGGGTGGAATATTTTGATTATTATCTGATTCACGATATTGAAGCGGATAGTATTCAGAAATATGAGGATCTGGAAGCTTTTCAATGGCTGGCGGAGAAGAAGCGACAGGGCCTGGTTAAGCATATGGGATTTTCATTTCATGCGACAGCGGATTTATTGGATGAGATACTGACCCGGCATCCAGAGGTTGAATTTGTACAGCTACAGATCAACTATCTTGACTGGGAATCAGAGCGGATTCAGTCAAGGAAAAATTATGAGGTATGTGTGAAGCACAATAAGCCGGTTATTGTTATGGAACCGGTGAAGGGCGGCACGTTGGCAAAGGTTCCAAAACAGGCAGAGAAGATGCTGAAAAATTTGGATGAAGCTCTATCAATCCCATCCTGGGCTATTCGGTTTGTGGCTTCCCTTCCTAATGTGAAGATGGTTTTGTCCGGAATGTCTAATATAGCTCAGATGCAAGACAATCTATCATATATGGAAGATTTCAAACCATTAAATGAGTTGGAAATACAGACGATTCATACAGTGGCCGATGTGATTAATTCCGGTATTACCATTCCTTGTACCGGATGCGCTTATTGTACGCCGGGTTGCCCTATGGAAATTCAGATTCCGAAATATTTTGCTCTTTATAACAAAGACAGACGGGAGGGAGCGGATCACAGTGCAAATAGAGAAGAGTATCAACAGATTCATAAGACTTCCGGATTAGCGTCTGAGTGTGTGGGATGCGGACAATGTGAGGGAATCTGTCCTCAGAAATTGCCGATTATAGAGAATTTGAGGTCTGTTGCAGATGCACTGGAGTAGTTCCTTATAACTGTCATAAGAGAAAATGATAAGTAAAAATCAATCCCCCTATTGCAGAAGCGATAGGGGGGTGTTATTATCTGCTTGTATCAATTAACAAATGCAGAGTAGATGTCGAAGCGTTAAGTGCTCGGTGAACAGGGAGTTGTCATCGGGACGAAAAGTTTTACTTGCGATTTCGGTGTCGCATCCCGCTGCTACAT
>JAFOVD010000007.1 GCA_017392525.1 Lachnospiraceae bacterium | reverse complement strand
GGTTGGTTCCAACCTTGGATTTGTGGTTATGAGAGACTTCTATGGCAAGACTCAGGTTGTTGCTGAAACAGAAGAACTCGTTAAAACATTTAAGGGCATCACAAAGGAATCTACAATCTCTGTAGAAGGAACGGTTCGTGAAAGAAGTTCTAAAAATGAAAATATGGAGACAGGTGAAATCGAAATTGTACCTACCAAGGTAGAAGTTCTTGGCAAATGCCGTCACAATGAGCTCCCATTTGAGATTAACCGTTCTCGTGAAGCAGATGAGATGGCTCGTCTCAAGTATCGTTATCTGGATCTTCGTAATCCGGAAGTAAAGAACAATATTGTTATGCGTTCCAAGGTTGTAGCTGCACTTCGTAAGGCTATGATGGATCATAATTTCATGGAGATTACAACACCAATCTTAACAGCATCTTCTCCTGAAGGTGCAAGAGATTACCTTGTACCTGCACGTAAGCATCCTGGTAAGTTCTATGCACTTCCACAGGCTCCACAGCAGTTTAAGCAGTTACTTATGGTATCCGGAATTGATCGTTATTTCCAGATTGCACCATGTTTCCGTGATGAAGATGCGCGTGGAGATCGTTCTCCGGGTGAGTTCTATCAGTTAGATATGGAGATGGCTTTCGCATCACAGGAAGATGTATTTGCTGTATGTGAAGATGTTCTTCCTCCGATTTTTGCGGAATACGGAAAGTATGATATCGCAAGCTCTGCTCCATTTAAGAGAATTCCTTATCTGGAATCTATGGAGAAATTCGGTTCTGATAAGCCGGATCTTCGTATCGACCTTCATGTGGAAGATGTAACAGAAGTGTTGGCGGACACAGGTTTTGGTCCATTTGCAACAAAGGACGAAGAAGGAAATGATACTGCAGTTTGCATCAAGGCAATTGCAATTGATAATTTCTCTGAATCACGTAAGTTCATCGATAAGACAATCGATGAGGTTGAGGTTCAGGCAGGAAATAAGCCTTATTGGTTTAGAGTCGATGAAAATGGCGAAATTGTTGGTGGTATTTCTAAGTTTGTAAAACCTGTGGAAGAACAGGTGAAATCCAGACTTGGATTAGAAAATAATACACTTGTTGTTGTTACAGCCGGCAAGAAGCTTGCAGCTCAGAAGACAGCCGGTGTTGTTGTGAAGACATTCGGTGCTAAGGTAGAAGGTCATATGGACAAGGAACGTTATGAGTTCTGCTGGATTGTTGATTTTCCTATGTATGAAATCGGTGAAGAATCCGGTGAATTAGAATTCTGCCATAACCCATTCTCTATGCCATCCGGTGGTCTTGAGACATTACTTAAGGCAGAACGTGGAGAAATTGATCCACTTTCTATTACAGCAGATCAGTATGATTTGGTATGTAACGGTGTAGAACTTTCTTCCGGTGCAGTTCGAAATCATGATCCTGAAATCATGGTTAAGGCATTCGAGATGGTTCGTCTTGGAGAAGATGATGTGAAGGCGAAGTTCCCAGCAATGTACAACGCCTTTACTTATGGTGCACCACCACATGCTGGTATTGCTCCTGGTGTAGACCGTATGGTTATGCTTCTTGCAGGTGAGGATTCTATCCGTGAAATCATTCCATTCCCAATGAATAAGAATGCACAGGATATTATGATGAGTGCGCCAAGTGAAGTTACACAGGCACAGCTTGATGAATTACATATTGCAATTGTAAATACAGAAGAATAATATGCGAAAAATAAAAGCATCGATAGGAGGAAACTCTTATCGATGCTTTTTGTTTTTCTTGGCTTATCTTGCGCCTACACGGATGATCTCAGCAATGTACATAATGTGATAATCACCATCTTCGTAGAATTTATCGTTGATTCTTGGATTGAAGAAATCGCCGGATTTAATCTCTGTACGGGATAACTTTGAACAGAGAAATACGAGATTGCTTTCGTCAAGAAATGGAGTATTTAGACTGTGATTTATATTAAATCCCATTTCTTTTATTTTATCCTTGTCACGTCCGCTTTCGGAACCAAAAATCTGAAGAGCCATCTTGTTTTCAACATTAGACATATCGAAGAAGTTGACTGAAAATGTTTCGGATTTGTCGAGGAGTTCACGAGTAAACCTGGATTCACGAATATATATGGTGATGACATCCTTGCCCCACATTTCGCCCATGGCGCCCCAGCTTGCAGTCATGGCATTGGCTTTGCCATCGACTTCAGTTACGATTGCACATTTATCTTCTTTAAACTGTCGAAATGGATTGAAGTCCATCTCATAAATAGGCATTGGTTGAAATTTATGCTTTTCGTTCATAACATGATTCCCCTTTCTTTGTATACAACAAATTATAGAGTAGAAATTAAAAAAAAACAACAGAATAGTCAGCGTTTTCTTGACACGCTAAACCAAAAGTTTGATAATGATTTCTAAAAGAAAAAAGATTATGAAAATGGAGGCAAAGAAAATGTTAGACATCAGATTTGAAAAAAGAGAACAGTTAAAAGAAAAGCCAGACCAGAAGAATCTGCCATTTGGTAAATATATGACAGATTATATGTATATCTGTGATTGGAGCAAGGAAGAAGGATGGCATGATGCAAGAATCGTACCGGAGGGACCAATTCCAATGGAACCAAGTTGTATGACACTTCATTATGCACAGGAAACATTCGAGGGATTAAAGGCATATAGAAGAGCTGATGGTAAGATTCAGTTATTCCGTCCTGAGATGAATGCTAAACGAATGCAGAATTCCAATGCGCGTCTTTGTATGCCGGAATTTCCTGTAGAAGATTTTGTTAATGCAGTTAAAACTTTAGTAAAGACAGAGGAAGCATGGGTTCCATCTGAACCGGATACATCTCTTTATATCCGCCCATTCTGTTTTGCTACAGAAGCAAGTCTTGGAGTACATATGGCATCTGCATACAAGTTTGTAATTATCTGTTGTCCGGTAGGAGCTTATTATGCATCAGGACTTGATCCTGTTAAGATTCTGGTAGAAGATGAGCTTGTAAGAGCAGTACGTGGTGGCACAGGATTTACAAAGTGTGGTGGTAACTATGCCGCATCTATTCTTGGTCAGGTAAAGGCAGAAAAGCTTGGATATGAGCAGGTTCTCTGGCTTGATGGAGAAACACGTACTTATGTTGAGGAAGTTGGATCTATGAATATCATGTTCAAGATTGACGGTGAAATCTGGACAGCACCAATTGAAGGTACAGTACTTCCTGGTGTAACTCGTGATTCTATGATTCACTTACTTCGTGATTGGGGATATACAGTTCGTGAAGAACATCTTGCAATCAAAGATCTTATGGAAGCCGGACATAACGGTAAGTTGGAAGAAGTATTTGGTACAGGTACAGCTGCTGTAATTTCTCCTGTAGGAGAACTTCGTTACAAGGATGACGTTGTTCGAATCAACGATGAGAAGACTGGCGAATTGACACAGAAGCTCTACGATACATTAACTGGTATCCAGTGGGGCAAGTTGGAAGATAAATATAACTGGACTGTTCCGGTAGAAGACTAATCTGAGCCTATATTACATATCACCCCCCTCCTTTTGGAGGGGGCTTTTTTTATCTCATCCCCACTCCGGCCCTCCGCCGCCATGGACGGCGACGCAAGTGACACCAGAGACAGGACGACGAATGTTTCACGATGACGATACATACAAAACCTGATTTTAAATTTTGCTTAATGAACGATACTTGAACTCGTGGCTTTCTCCAACTAAAAAGTCCTTATTAAGTAATAAAAACGTCTGCCTTTTGAATACACCGGGTAGAAACTGTTCATCCTGCAAAAACACATGCTGGATGCTCGCTTTTTGCATATTGGAAAACTGAAATATTCGCGACATGCATGCCGGAGTGGGGATGAGGGAATAAATAAGGTTGGAAAAGGAGGGGGGTGATTGCAAATAGGGAAATGACTGTGGCATACTAGGGGTGGAACCATTTGTGGAGTTTTGGGCAGGAGGATATATGAATATCGAGAAGGAAGAACAGACAGAGCGAGTTTTTAAAATTGCTGCAACAAAGATTAATTTTTATTTAGAAGTACTGATGGCGGTATTTGTATTGGTTGGTGCAGTTGTGTGCATCTATTTTATGGTGCCGGAATTGGTAGAACTTGTGACAAATCATGGCAGTGCAGAAGCTTTTATGGCCTATCTGGAAAAGATTTTTACGATTGTAATTGGAATTGAGTTTTTGAAGATGCTTTGCAGACCAACGTCGGAGAATGTGTTGGAGACAATCATATTTTTGATAGCGAGAAATATGGTGATTAATCATGGAACACCGCTGGAAAATATGATTTCCGCATTTACTATTATTGGGCTGGCTGTTGCAAAGCGTGCTTTGAGACATAATAAGAAGTAAAAATACTAAAAAAGGGTAAAAAAAATACAACCTACGGGGTTGTATTTCTTAAGGGGGTTATATAAATATATAAAGGGGAAGCGACATAAGAACACTAATTGGGGGTTCGTTCTTAAGTCTTCCTTATTATAGTATCTTTATCCTGAATTTACAATGGCGAAGATAACAAAATACACAATTATATATAGTTATATTTGTGCATAATGCACAATCACATTCTTTAATGCAATTTTAAGGAAAATCAAGTAGAATATAGGCATGAATAGATTAAAAGAATTATGTAAAGATAAAAAAGTAAGACAGAGCCTTAGTCAGATTCGAGAGGCGTTATCAGAGGGAGTTCTTCCGGAGGAGGAACTTCTTGATTTTGTGAACGCAGATTCGATTTTGGATTATGAGGCTCTTTTTCAAAATGACGATGCAAAGGTACGTAAGAATCTTGCTCTTTTGATTGGTGATATTGAACCGTATATTTCAGAAGAACATAAGATGTATTTCTCGGATTTGCTGATGAAATATTATCAGTTAGAGGAGACTTTATTTGTAAAGGAATCTTATGTTAAAGGACTGGCATCCTATGATATAACAGCCTACAAGGAGGTTTTAAAAAATCGTCTGGAGGAACTGCAGAATCAGGAACATGAGCAGGCAGAATTGAAGCATGTTCGAGGAGAGAGAAAGCAGCTTGAAAAGATTCTTTCGAGCACGGATGCAGTGGAGAGAAAATTTTCTTACACAGAGCAGGAATTCGAATTGCTTTTAACCGCGGATGAATTGATTAGAGATGGGCTTGCTCAGTTTTTCCATGGGGCAAGGGTTTCAGCAAGCGGTGTTCGAATTCGCAGTAATGAATGGAAGAAGATTTATTCCAATGGACTTTATAATGAAGTTCTTTATCTTATCCCTATGAAACGTGGAACAGTTCTTACTAAGGAGAATGCGGGCAGTGTACTTGCGGATAGTAAGTTAAAATCCATGTTGGACCAGTTGCTTACCGGAGGCGCACCGTATCATTTCAGAATCCAGTGGAAAGGGCTTCCGGAGGAGCATAAGCCTGCATCAAAAGAGATTGGGTTTGTACTGGAAGAAGCAAGTAAAGGTGTGTTCCAGAACGTCCCATCGGATTACGATGTAGAAATCCAGTTCCAGATTAGAAAGGATGGAACTCTGGCACCATTCTTCCGTTTACCGATGATGGAGATAGAGAGATTTGCTTACCGAAGAGAGTTCTTACCTACTTCTACAGCGCCGGCTACAGCGGCAGCTATGGTTTCACTTGCAGGCAAGTATATGCGTCGGGATGCCCAGATTATTGATCCGTTTTGTGGTGTGGGTACATTGCTGATTGAGAGACATCGTTTTATCCATGCAAGGGAAATTTATGGATTAGATACATATGGTGATGCAATTCGTTCGGCAAGAGTAAATACAGAAGCTGCGGGTATGCATGCAAATTATATTAATAGAGATTATTTTGATTTTAAGCACGATTATCTTTTTGATGAAGTGATTACTGAGTTCCCAGATTTATTTGCCAAGGAGCCGGAAGAAAGAGAAGCCTTCTATAAATCGTTTTTTAAGAAGACGATGGAAATTACGACAGAGGATGCTGTTCTGATTCTTCTTAGTAATGAGGAGAAGCTGATAAAGAAGCTTGTTCGATTATCTTCTGATTACAGGATGGAGCAGGTAATTGACTTTAGAAAGAGATCTAAGATTTTCATATTAAGAAGGAAATAAGGAAATAGATTATGAGTTTAGCAGGGGTGAATCGCCTGGACCGGGGGATTGAAAAGACAGAATACTTGGAGCGTCAGGTTCTACAGGAATTGCAGGACGTTTTTTCCAAGACGAATCACATATATTTATTTTGTTATGATGTGGTAAGGGGAGATATCACTGAGTTAGATGTGGATGACGAGGAAATGGAATATGTACAGAAACATTTCCTTCCGTATAAGGAGACGCTTGCAAAACAGTTTCGAGATGGAGATCTGGAAAATGTTATCGATTTATCGATGGAGTCATCCTATCATTTGATGCGTGGATTGGCGCTTAGAGGTGACAGTCGTAAGGTGGATGGAATCTGGGTGATGATGGGTATTGATGAGACTCAGGTTCCGGAGGATTATTTTCTGCCGGGAAATCTTCGGAGGACAAGCCGTCAGCATTTTGATGAGGCTTCAGAGCTTCTGGAGGTACTGACAGAGAAATATATGTATGAGATGTTGAAGGCAGGAAAACTGTCGGATAATCTGGGACAGGTTGAACACTCGGGCAAAAAGACAGAGGAACTTTTACGAAAGAGCGAGACCTTTGCAGAGATTCTTAAGTCATTGGAAGATGATGGCGAGTTTATTCAGATTGCAGAGAAGATTTTGGCTCAGGTAAGAGAGTATCTGGGGATAGATCGCGCATCCATTCTTAGACTCAATGTTGATGGTGAGACGGTGGATATGATTGCGCAATGTTGCAAAGAAGAGGCAGACCTTGCGGAATCATTTCAAAAGATTCCGCTGAAAGAGATACCGTTTTTTAATGGCAAACCGTATACAATTTCTTCAGGGACAGAGTCTCCGGAGAGTTTTCAAAAATATTTCCATACCTATGGGTTGACCGCAGGTATATTTCTACCAATTCAGGTGAATCACCAGAACGGGATGTATGTCTGTTTTTCGGTGCAGGGTAAGGACCGAAACTGGACTATGGATGAAGTTAAGTTTGTAAATGATGTACGTCGCGTATTGCAGACAATTCTTGTAAAAAGGATTACGAAGAATTCACTTGCAAGTTCTTATAACACCTTGGAAGCAATTCTTGAAAATACAGGATGTGGAATTGCTGTGGTGGATTTGGATACAAAAGGACTTTTATTTACCAACGAGACATATAAGGAAATGATGCTGAGGGAAGATGACAAGGAGACACTGGAAATGGTTCTTCTGAATCCGGATGATGCAGAGGTTAAACATCTGGAGTATCATTCTGTAATTTCAAATTACTGGTATGATTTGTCATTTGAGATGATTCGCTGGGTTGATGGTAGAAGTGTGAAACTCTGTACGCTCTATGACATTTCTGAGATTAAACAGTATCAGAAGCGGATTGAACGACAGGCAAATATGGATTATCTGACGGGACTATACAATAGAAAACGCTGTGAGATTGATTTGGATGTTGAAATTAAAAATGCGATTCGTATGGGTACCCATGGAGCACTTCTTTATATTGATTTGGATGATTTTAAGAATATCAATGATGGATTGGGACACACCCTGGGGGATGCTTTGCTGGTGGCTGTGGCAGATGAATTACAGAAAATCACAGGCACAGGAATCAAGGCATATCGTGCTGGTGGAGATGAGTTTGCGTTGATTATTCCATCGACGAAAGGACAGCGTACAGAAGATATTGTGAATCGGATTCACGATGCATTTTCTACTCCTTGGACCTTGGAGGACAAGGAATACTACTGCACGATGAGCATGGGAGCTGTGTATTTCCCGAAGGATGGAGAAGATGTATCTACATTGACACGGCGTGCTGATGTTGCGCTTCGAGATGCAAAACATCATGGCAAAAATAACGTGGAATACTATAATGAAAAAACCGGCGTCAGAGCAATTCAGCGTCTGGATATGGAACGTGCCCTTCGAAGTGCGGTAGAACGTGGATGCGATGAATTTGTTGTATACTATCAGCCAATTGTGGATGCATCACAGACGGGACATCCTTGTAGAGGCGCTGAGGCTTTGGTGAGATGGAAATCTGAAGAACTAGGATTTATGATGCCGGGTGAGTTTGTCCCGCTGGCAGAATATCTGGGTTTGATAGTACCGATTGGTCAGCACGTATTAGTTGAAGCCTGCAAGGCGTGCAAATATTGGAATGATTTTGGACATCCGGAGTACAAGGTTCATGTAAACCTGTCCGTGATACAGTTGATTAGAGATGACATTGTGTCTACAGTTCAGTCGGCTCTTGAAGAAACCGGAGTGAATCCACAGAATCTTACACTTGAAGTAACAGAAGGTCTTGCTGTGCAGGATATGGACGCTATGAAGCGTATATTAGATAAGTTAAAGAAAATGGGTGTCCGGGTTGCGTTAGATGATTTTGGAACCGGATATTCTTCTCTTAGTTATATGAGAGATATGCCATTGGATACCATTAAGATTGACAAGAGCTTTATTGATCATGTGGGTCAGGACGAGTTCTCAGATGCATTTGTAAAGACAGTTTCAGATTTGGCAGAGGCTATTCATGTCAATGTTGTAGTAGAGGGTGTAGAAGAACGGAATCAGACAGAAGCACTTCGTGAGATGAAGGTTGATCTGATTCAGGGATACTATTATGACAAGCCCCTACCTAAAGAAGACTTTGAAGAAAAGTATTTGTAACAGATGTAATTTTTGGTTGCATCATGTGCATTGTTAAATTATAATTTTTATCCGTTGAGATAAAAGTTATGTGTATTATTGGAAGGAGCATTTATGGGAAAAATTGGATTCAGTAATGAGAAATATACTGAGATGCAGTCAAAGAGAATCAGAGAGCGTATCGATCAATTTGGAGGTAAGCTTTATCTGGAATTTGGAGGAAAGCTTTTTGATGATTTTCATGCTTCTCGAGTGCTTCCTGGTTTTAAACCGGATGCAAAGATTACAATGTTGAAGCAGTTGGCGGATAAGACAGAAATTGTAATTGCAATTAAAGCCGGTGATATTGAGAAAAATAAAGTTCGTGGTGATATCGGAATCACTTATGATATGGATTTACTGCGATTAATAGATGCTTTTACAAGTAATGGACTTTATGTAGGTTCTGTTGTACTTACTCAGTTTGCAGATCAGCCTTCAGCCATCGCATATGAGAGAAAATTAAAGGCGCTTGGATTAAAGGTGTTCCGTCACTATATTATTCCGGGTTATCCATCAAATATTCCGTTCATTGTTTCAGATGAAGGATTTGGCAAGAATGATTATATTGAGACAACTCGTCCATTGGTAGTTGTTACGGCTCCGGGACCAGGTAGTGGTAAGATGGCAACCTGTCTTTCACAGCTTTATCATGAAGCAAAGCGTGGAGTAAAAGCGGGATATGCAAAATTCGAAACATTCCCAATCTGGAATGTACCATTGAATCATCCGGTTAACCTCGCATATGAAGCTGCTACCGCTGATTTGAATGATGTAAATATGATTGATCCATTCCATTTGGAAGCATATGGAGAAACTGTCGTAAATTACAACCGTGATGTTGAAGTATTCCCGGTTTTAAAGACAATGTTCGAGAAGATTTCCGGAGAATCTCCATATCAGTCACCTACAGATATGGGTGTAAATATGGCAGGTTATGCAATTGTTGATGATGAGGCCTGTCGAGAAGCAAGTAAGCAGGAAATCGTGCGTCGTTACTTTGAGGCAGTTGTTGCTAAGAGAAAGGGCGAAGGCTCTGATTCTGCAATTGCCAAATTGGAGTTACTGATGGAAAAGGCCGGCGTAACAATTGCCGATCGTGCAGTTGTGGCAGCAGCAAATATCAAGGCAGAAAAGACAGGAGTTCCTTGTGCTGCTATGGAACTTGCAGATGGTACAGTGATTACTGGTAAGACATCACAGATGCTTGGTGCATCTTCCGCTATGATTTTAAATGTATTAAAGCATTTTGCGGGTATAGAAGACAGCGTGAAGTTGATTTCTCCAGAGGTTCTTACACCTATTATGAATTTAAAGGTAGATTATCTTGGAGATGGAAACCCACTTCTTCACTTGGATGAGCTTTTGATTGCACTTTCTTTGGAAGCATTACACAGTGAGGATGCAAAGAAGGCTTATGACTGCTTACCGAAGTTGTCAGGATTGGAAGTACATTCTTCTGTAATTCTGTCTCAGGTCGATGTAGGTGTGTTTAAACAGCTCGGTGTTCATCTGACATGTGAGCCATCATATGAAGGTAATAAGTTATATCATAATTAAAATGGTATAGATGAAAAAATTTAAAAGATTAGAATGAAAAACGAGGTAACTTTGAAATTTCAAAGTTACCTCGTTTTTTTTATTCTATAAGAATTGCATCCTTTATAACTAAGTATTCATTTCCATCCTCCATATAAGTAGAGAAGGTACCTTGCACGGTTATCTCATCATCCGGGTTCGGATAATCATCGCTGGTATATTTTGAATCTTCCAATTCAAATTCCAGTCCCTGTGAACAGCACTGAGTCGCATCCTGTATAATGCACGCGTAATAGAGTTTCTGCGTATCCGGGTCCTGGTACAAACTGCATGTTCCGTTCATTTTAATAGTTTTTCCAAGGTAATTCTCAGGTGTCAGAACCATATTATAGACTTCAGAGTAAACCATAGTGGAACTTAGTGTGGTCAAATCCAAATTAATCTCGTCGCTGTCATCTGAATATTCTTCCTTCTCGTTAGAAGTAGTTTGTGTTGTGTTTGCATCCGCAGCGGATTCGGTAGAATTATTTTTACATCCGTTGAGAAGAAAGATGCTGAGAATACAAAGAATCAGTATCTTATGTTTCATGCCAGGCTCCTTACTCTTCCTATGATGTAGCATAGGAGAAATAAAAATGCATCAAAGACGACGATGGTTGAACCGACAGGCGTTCCGGCCAAAATAGAAACAAGTATTCCAATCAGGGCGCATAGGACGGACGAAATTGCAGAGAATATAACGACGGATTTGAAATTCTTTAAAATACTCATTGCAGAAATGGCTGGAAATATAACCAACGCAGAAATAAGTAGTGATCCTACCAGTTTCATTGCAAGGACAATAATGATAGCAATTACGGTTGCAATCAATAGATTATAGAATTTCACATTGGTGCCCACAGCTTTGGCAAATCCTTCGTCGAATGTGATGGCAAAAATTCGATTATAAAACAGGATGAATATCGTCACGACAAATACGGAGAGGACAATACTGATCCAGACTTCCTGAGCGGTTAGGGTCAGGATGGATGTGGATCCAAAAAGTGTGGTGCAGACATCTCCGGTTATATTGGAAGACGAAGGAAATAGATTCATAAGCATGTATCCAAATGCCAGTGCACTGACAGAGAGCATCGCAAGTTGCGCATCGCCTTTGACTTTCGCATTGGTGCCATTTCTCAATAGAAGGATGGCGCTTACGATGGTAAGGGGCAGTACCAGAATCATTTTATTTGTCAGATCGCATACTGTCGCGATTGCCAGCGCTCCGAAGGCAACATGTGACAATCCGTCACCGATATAGGAATATCTCTTTAAAACCAAGGTCACTCCTAAAAGTGAGGAGCACAGAGCAATTAAGACACCTACAATAATTGCGTATTTTACAAATGGATATTGCAGATACATGATAAGTTTATCCAACATAGCAAGTGCCTCCTGTCGTTATCGTTTTAATTTCCGCTTTGTTTATGTCGAAAATTCTATTTGCATAGATGGAAATGTTGGCGATGTCATGACTAATCATAATGATTGTCATGCCATCGTCATTTAGCTCTTTGATAAGTTGATACATATCAGCTGTCATTGTGGGATCAAGACCGGCAACGGGCTCGTCTAATAGGAGAACTCTGGTCGTTGCGCAGAGAGCTCTGGAGAGGAGAACACGTTGTTTTTGCCCACCGGACAGTTCTCGAAAGCATCTGTTCTTTAGATGAGAAATACCCATTTTCTCCATGTTCATAAGAGCGGTCTTTTTCTGCGCTTTACTGTAAAAGAAATGTTTCCCCAGATGACTCTGGCAGCCGGAAAGTACAATCTCATATACGGAGGCCGGGAAGTCCTTTTGCAAGTCTGTCTGTTGGGGTAGATAACCAATCTGGCTTTTATTTAAGCCATCACCAAATACAATTTCTCCGGAGATGGCCGGTTGAAGTCCTAGAATGGTTTTCATAAGAGTGGATTTCCCGGATCCGTTTTCGCCGACAATACAGAAATAATCACCGGAATGTATTTTGAAATCAATATTTGAAAGTATTGTTCTTCCATCGTAACCGATAGATAAATCCCTTGCTGATAGTATGCTCATTTTATTGTAGAGCCTCCTTTAATACAGATAAATTGCTTTCCATGATATTTAAATAGGTAGCGCCGTTTTTGACATCTTCGCTCGTTGTGGACTGCATAGAATCCAGTGTCAGAACCACGGCATCCTTGGATGCAGTGTTATCAATGACAGTCTTAGCAATCTTTTGGTCAGAATTTTCTATTGTAAAAATGTATTTTAGACCTAATTCATCCATCTTGTTTGCCAAGAAGGTTACTGTCTCAAAGCTGGCTTCTGTTTCTGCAGAACAGCCGACAAATGCTGCATAGTAATCCAATCCATAATCGTCGACCATATAACGGAATGGGAATCTGTCCCCAAATACAACGGTCTTATTGGTTGCTGACTGGACTGTTTCCTGATATTTCTGGTCGAGTTCTGTTAAGGAATTGATATAGTTTTCAGCATTGCTCTGGTAAGTGTCAGCATGTTCACTATCTATAGATGCAAGATCGCTCGCTATTTCATCTACCAGAATGGCTGCATTTTTAAGAGAAAGCCAGACGTGTTCGTCGATTTCCGGAGATTCTTCATCACCTTCATCATCATCTTCTTCTTCGGCTTCCATACCTTCTTTTACTTCCTCTTCTTTTAATTGGCTCTCGCCAAGAATATCTAAGAGGTTGATAACGACCATATCCTTGTTGGTAGCTTCCTTTAGGGCATCTTCTACCCATTCATCAGACTCACCACCGACATAGATGAACATATCGCAGTCGGAAATTTTCATGATATCATCTGCTGTAGGCTGGTAGCTGTGTAAATCAACGCCGTTATCTAAAAGCATGGAAATGTTTACATTGTCAGTATCGCCGACAACCTGTTTTGCCCAGTCATATTCAGGGAAAATCGTGGTGACGATGGAGATGCTATCGGAATTAGAAGAAGCGGAATCTGTATTTAATGCATCGCCCTTACATCCGGATAGAGTGGAGAGGAGCATCGCTCCAACAAGTAAAATAGTTAGATAACGTCTTACAATCGATATTAAGTTTTTGTTTTTCATAATTAGATCCTTTCTGTTTTGTGTACGCAAATAAAGCCTGCGGGACGCAGGTGTAAAAAGGTACAATTCAAGAATCTAATCGAACTTTTTGGGATACAAGTGTAGTCTGAACAGACTGATAGTTAAAGTAGATGACTGCTTTTGCTGTTACGATTAAGAAAAAGAAAGTAGTTGCAGCAATTGCAAAATCAAGACCAATATTGCGAACAACCTGTTGGCACTGTTCAATCATTGTACAGATAGGGCAGTGCTCAGTGTCATTACAATGATGGTTTACATGTGTGTTGATATAAATTGTAGAAAAGAACAGCACAAATAAAGTGGTCATTAGGACCACGATTGCAAGTATGCGATTTTTATTGCTATTGCAAATCATCTATTTGTAACCTTTCTACATAGAAAACCAACGTTCTTTTAGGATGATACTCATATGTTAAAGATTTGTCAACAAAGGAAAGGAAAAAAGCTATTCAGTTTTTTCAACTGAATAGCTTCTTTAACAAGATGCAGGAGATGGGACTTGAACCCACACGATATTGCTACCACAGGCACCTGAAGCCTGCGCGTCTGCCAATTCCGCCACTCCTGCAGACAAATGATATTCTATCTTTTTTGCATATTTGTGTCAACTGTTTTTTTACATAATACGCGAAATGGAAATGTTGAGAAGTGTCAGAGGAAAGGGTAACAAAAAATATTAAAATATAATAAAAAAATACTTGACCGAAGTGGTGCTAGGTGGTAGTATATAGAAGTCGTCGCGAGCGACGATTCTATTATGAATAGATGCGGAAGTGTCGGAATTGGCAGACGAGCAAGACTAAGGATCTTGTGGCAGCAATGTCGTGCGGGTTCAAGTCCCGCCTTCCGCATTCAAATTGAATAATTATTGTTATGTTGCGCGGAAGTGTCGGAATTGGCAGACGAGCAAGACTAAGGATCTTGTGGTGGTTACATCGTGCGGGTTCAAGTCCCGCCTTCCGCATTTATTGTATGGGAAGAACCTGAAAGTTTAACGGCTTTCGGGTTCTTTTGTTGTATATAGTTTAATTATATTATTAGTGGGGATAATTTGAAAAAATTGTCTGCTAATGTTATATTAAAATCCGCTACAATTTTGTAACAAACACGAAGGGAAAGTAATTATGAAAAGAAAGATTTTATCACTTATTTTAGTGACATCAGCAGTAGTAATGATGTTTACAGGATGTGGTGAAAAAACAGCTGATGCGACAACGGAAACATCTGGAAGTTCAGAGAGTAAAGATTATGGAGAAACATCTTCTTCATCAGGTGCCGTTTCTGAAGAAGGAGAAAGCTCAGGTTCAGATTCTAAGGAACTGTATAATCAGATGACTTTAGATGAATATATTAAAGGAAGAAATCTTGCAGATTTGTCATTATATGGAATAGAAAAATGTAATGCAGATACATTAGAGAGCTATAGTGAAGTGGATACAGACGTAGAAAGAAACAATTTCTACAGAACACAGATTGCAAGAGAAATCATTGGAGGATATGAGTCAGGAATATATGCAGCGTATAACCCTGTTAATTATTCGGGTACTCTGGATATGTTTAATGAGATGTGTTCAGATTTCAAGGATTGCATGTGTGTTAACAATGGAACTACTGATTTGATGCCAGAAGAATCAGACCTTTTACAGCGAAGTGATGATGCCGGTAATGGTTCTGTGTCCAATGATCAGATTGCAAGTGCGATAGATGCATTTAGTAATGAACTTGGCGCATCTGTTTTACTTGTAACAATTTTGCCATATGATAAGGTGACATTCTATTTTGACAATGGATTAGTATATTATATTGGTTCGGTAGAGGCTGATCAAATGTTCTTCACAAAATCATATTGTCTTACAAATGAAACAGATGATGCACCTTATGTATATAGATGTGATTATCAAGGGAATATAGAGATTACAAGTGCAAAATAATTTGCATATTATAAATCTCCCAAGAGAAATCTTGGGAGATTTTTTTGTACAAGAAAGAATAAATGTTATACTGAATATATATTTTATAGACTAAAAGAAGAGGAAGTTTTTGGGGCTCGAGAATGCAAGAAAAATCGCTGAAAGTTAATGTTATATTAAATGGAATACGGACGTTTCTGTTTATTGTATTTCCATTGATTACGTTTCCATATGTTTCGAGGGTGTTGGGGGTCGAAAATCTTGGCAAGGTGAATTTCACCATTGCTGTTAT
The DNA here is from genome assembly GCA_017392525.1 of Lachnospiraceae bacterium. Taxonomy (GTDB): domain Bacteria; phylum Bacillota; class Clostridia; order Lachnospirales; family Lachnospiraceae; genus FD2005. The sequence goes on along the minus strand of JAFOVD010000007.1, from coordinate 88,312 downwards.
CAGTTATTTTTCTCTATTGGCAGGCCTTGGAACCAGAAATTATGCGATTCGTGAAGGTGGGATAGTAAGAGCAAATGATATAGAACGCACGCGCTTCTTTAATGAGATTTATTCCATTAATATGGCGGCGACATTTCTTTCCTATATATTGCTGGCCTGTTTCATCTGGGCATTTCCGGTACTTCGTTCCTATACGGGTTTACTGGCTATTTACTCTATTGTGATTATCGGCCGCACATTCGGTGTTGATTGGATGTGTTCTGTGTATGAAGACTATCGTTATATAACGATTCGAACTTTGATTGTTCAGGTTCTTTCCTTGATTTTTGTATTTTGTTTTATTCATGGCCAGAATGATTTTTATATTTATACCTGGATTATGATGTTTCAGGCAACAGCGGAAGGCGTTTTGAATCATCTGTACTTTTCAAAAAAGCATAAATTTAAACTTATGGGTAGGATGAATTTAAAAAAACATCTTCGCCCTGTGATGACGCTTTTTGCAACAGAGGTTGCGACTACAGTTTATGTAAGTTCCGATGCAGTGTTGATTGGACTTTTGGTAGGGGACTATTTCAATGGTTTATATTCTGTTTCCACTAGAATATATGATGTTGTAAAGCTGGCACTTTTGGCGGTGTTCCAGGTTTCCATCCCACGGCTTTCCAAGTTCTTTAGCTGCAAGGAAATGGATCGATTCGATGATACGATTGAGGAAATGGGCGGTACCATGATACTGGCCATGTTTCCGGCAATTACTGGAATGATATTCTTGGCAAGGGAAATTGTTTTATTAATCGGCGGTCCGTCTTATATAAAGGCAACAGTCTCATTACAGATATTGGCGATTTCCGTATTATTCAGTGTTTCTGCACTGTTTTTTGCACAGTGTATTCTTGTGCCAAAGAATCTGGAGCGTATTATGCTTCACACGGCCTTGGTTAGTGCAACCTTAAATATCCTGTTAAATATTGTTTTAATTCCGCATTGGAAGCAGGATGCAGCAGCTTTAACTACGGTTGTATCGGAGATTTTGAATTTTGTAGTGTTTTATATTTATGCAAGGAAGCACCTACATAAGAAGAAACTTCTTATGCATGGCTTTCAATCACTGATTGCCTGTATCGGTATGGTGATTTCTCTGGAAATGTTACGTTTCCTGATTTCGAACGATATGCTCTATCTATTTGTATCAATTGTTGGCGGAGCTTTTGTATATGCAGTTTTTCTGTATTTTCAGAAAAACGCAATTTTTATGAATTATGTAAGCGCTATAAGGAGAAGATGGGATAATAAAATCAGGGGGTGATACTGTGGATGAACAGGTAATTATCGCAATTGGACGTGAATTCGGCAGTGGAGGTCATGAAATTGGCAAGGAGTTGGCAGAACGCCTAAAGGTGTCGTTCTATGACAGAAATCTTTTGGATCACATGTTTATCGGTGCAGAGGATGTCAAGGAGACCATGCGGGAGTACGAGGAGAAACTGTCACATCCTCTATTTTCAAGAAGAGTACGGGGACATTCGAATTCTCTTGCGGAGACATTGGCTGAGATGCAGTTTGATTTTATTCGAGACAAGGCGTCTGATGGAGAGTCCTTTGTAATTATCGGACGTTGCGCAGAATCGGTTCTAAGGGACAACAAAAATCTAATTACGATTTTTATCCGGGGGGATCGGGAGATTAAGGCAAAACGTGTAGAGAAAATCTATGAATTGCCGGAGAGAGACGTATATAGCAAGATGGATAGACACGATGACCAGCGAAAGAAGTATCACAATCGATATGGTACTTATAAGTGGGGTGACTCCAGAGGATATGATTTGTGTATCAATTCCAGTAAGCTTGGGATTGAGGAGACAATTGATTTACTGGAGGATTACATTGAGAAACGTATTGAGAAGATGAACGGGGAATGATTTCCCATATGGGGGAACTAGAGATGTTATCTATCGAACAGGTTTTGGCACTTGGTATCTTTGCATTGATGTTCATACTGATTATTCTGGACAAGGTGGAAAGACATCTGGTTACATTGGGAGCGGCAGCTCTTATGATTGTTGTGGTGTTTGGTATATGTATGCAGGATGGAGGTGCAATATTAAGAGCGCTGAATGTGACGCATTTTGCAGACAGATCTTTCTGGATTGCCAGTGAAGCAGAAACAGCTGTCAGTACAGGAATAAACTGGGAGACGATTATCTTTATCAGTGGAATGATGATTATGGTAGAAGGTATGGGTAGAGCCGGATTTTTCAAGTGGCTATGCATGAAGATAGCTGCATTGGTTAAATACCGTCCGATACCTCTTATGATTGCATTTATGCTGATATCTTTTGCCTTGGCAATGTTTATAGACAGCATAACAGTGATTCTGTTTTTAGCGGCGGTGACAGTGGAACTGGCGCAACTACTTAAGTTAGACCCTATACCCATGATACTATCAGAGATATTCTGCGCTAATCTGGGCGGATCTGCGACGATGTGCGGTGATCCGCCTAATATAATTATCGGAACAGCTCTTCATTATACTTTTTTGGATTTTATTACGAATACAGGGCTGATTTCTGTAATCGGTCTGGGGGCTGTTGTGATTTATTTTATGTTGGTATATCACAAAGAATTGATTCAGGAAAAGGTTACGGAAGAGGATATCAAGGCGATGCCTTCACCGCAGTCAGTAATCCGTTCACGTAGGGATTTTTATATCAGTACGTTAATATTTCTTCTGGCGGTGATTCTACTGATAACTCACGCCCATACTCATCTTACTGTTGGTTTTATTGGAGTGATGATAGCAATTATTACATTGTTATCGGTAGGCAAGGATATGCGATTGCTGCTGGAGGAAGTGGATTATAAAACTCTTCTGTTTTTTACAGGGCTCTTTGTGGTGGTTTCCGGATTGGAGGAGACAGGAGTTTTAGAGTTGGTGGCTATGTTTATCCAAAATGTAAGCGGTGGACATCATTTGGCGATGATAGCAATTATTCTATGGGTATCGGCAATTGCATCTGCAATTATTGACAATATTCCGTTTGCTGCGACGATGATACCGGTGATTCGGACGCTGTCAGTCTCCACGGGGATGGATTTGTCTCTACTTGCCTGGGCACTTGCTTTGGGTACAGATATAGGAGGCTCTGCAACACCGATTGGTGCAAGTGCCAATGTTGTTGGAACTTCTGTTTCCAATAAGAACGGTTATCCGATTACATGGGGAAAGTATTGCAGAACCTCTATTCCTGCAACAGTCATCGTGATTTTTATAGCGATGTGGATACTTTTTTGGTATAGTATTAGCTAGGCTTATTAGTAGATAAGGAGAAACTTATGATTTTAGTAGTTGGAAGTATTAATATGGACGTGAATATCCGTGTAAAGTCTCTTCCGAAGCCGGGTGAGACAGTATTAGCCAAGGGTATAACACAGAGCCCGGGTGGCAAAGGGGCGAATCAGGCAGTAGCCGCCGCCAAGGCAGGTGGTGATGTGGTGATGCTTGGATGTGTAGGTGCCGATGAGGCTGGTGATGCATTGTTAGCATCATTGGATCAGTTTGGTGTAAATACGAAGTATATTATGCGAACAAAGGACGTACCAAGTTCTAAGGCATATATTAATATTTCTGATGACAGTGAAAATAATATTGTTGTAGATTCTTCTGCAAACTGGATGGTTTCACCGGAATATCTATTGAAGCATGAAGAGTTGTTCCGGCAGGCGGAGTATTGCATTTTACAGTTAGAGATACCTAGTGATTCTGTTTATATGGCAGAGCAACTGTCGAAGAAATACGGAGTAAAGATAGTATTTAATCCATCTCCAATCGATAGTTTTGAGATTCGTCTCTTGGAAAATGTGGATACATTGATTGTCAATCAGACAGAAGGGGAAATCTTATCACAGATTCCTGCGGATGAGATTACGGACAAGGATTGGCAGCAGTTAATGGAAGCCCATAATATCCGCTCTGTAGTGCAGACATTGGGCAGCCGCGGAAGCAGGCTCTATGTTAGAGATGAGGAAGCGGTAACATTTCCGGCGATGAAGTGTGAGGCAATTGACACTACCGGAGCAGGAGATACCTTCCTCGGAGCATTGATTGCAATGTATGCAGAGGGTAAAGATGACAGAGAAGCATTCCGATTTGCGGCAGCGGCATCGGGAATCGAGGTTACAAGACCCGGAACACAGTCCGCTATGCCTACAAGAGAAGAAGTGCTATCTAAGATAAAGTAAGGAGTTTATTATGATTAATATTTGGATTGACACAGACCCTGGAATTGATGATGCTTTGGCACTTGCTATGGCAGCAGCCAGCAAGGAGCAGATTCACGTAATTGGTATTTCATCATGTGGAGGTAATTCCTCTCTTGAGACAGTTACAGAGAATGCGCTTCGTCTGAGCTCATTTTTGGGACTGGATGATGCTGTTGTTGTTCGTGGTGCAGCTGTACCACTTGTACGTAAGAAAAGGGATGCAGAAGCCGTTCATGGTTCTAATGGACTGGGTAATGTAATTATTCCGGAAACATCCAAGAAGGCCGTTTGTGAGAGTCCATTCCTCACAATTCGAAATAGAATTATGGAGGTTGAGGGAAAAATCACATTTGTGACACTTGCTCCCCTTACAAACGTAGCAACACTGCTTCGAGCCTTCCCTGAACTTATGGATAAGATTGAGAAAATCGTTATGATGGGTGGATCTGCAGGTCCTGGAAATGATACACCTTATGCAGAATTTAATATTTGGGGTGATCCGGAAGCTGCGCATATTGTGTATAAGTCCGGCCTTCCAATTGTTATGTGTGGATTAGATGTAACAACAATCTGCGGTATGACAAGAGAAGCGGTTGCAGAGCTTGTGGCAAGTGATGATGTACTTTTGAATACCTATGGTAGAATGATGGATTTCGAATTCCATGCACCATATTATGAAAATGAACCATTGCTGGGTATTCACGATGCAACAACCATTCTGTATCTTCGTCATCCGGAATTATTCGATGGTGTTCAGTCTACAGTAGTGGTCGATTGCAGTGAGCGTGAAACAGTTGGACAGACTGTCTGCACAGAAGATCCAAATGGTAACGTATTCCTGTTAAACCAGGTGGATCAGCCGAAGCTTATGGCAACAGTCCTTGATATGCTGAAAGAATTGTCTGATTCATTAAAGTAAATCTTATTTTAGGAATGCAGGGCCAATCTCTCCATTCATGAAATGTTTACGGCAAAGAGATACATACATATCATTACCACCGAGGGCGACCTGTTCGCCCTCGGTTACCATTTTGCCGTTAGAAACACGTGCTTGGAAACGAGCTTTTCGTCCGCACCAACAGATAGTAGGGACTTCCTCCAGATTGTCTGCAAGTTCCAGTAATCTTCTGGATCCTGGAAATGCCTTGCCCATAAAATCAGTTCGAAGACCGTAGCAAATAACAGGAATATCCAGATTATCTACAATCCAAGCAAATCTATCTACCTGTTCCTCGGTTAAAAACTGGGCTTCATCGATGATGATACAGTCAATGGATGCTGCATCGTTAAATTCAGGTGTCCGTTCTTCAAGAAATGATTCAACGGATTCACATTCTGCTGATAAACCAATGCGAGATTTGATAATATTCGCACCATCTCTATTTTCCATTCCAGGCTTTAATACTACGGCGTGCATGCCTCTTTCATAATAGTTAAAACGTACCATAAGAGCATTTGCAGTCTTTGATGCGTCCATGGCGCCATAGCGAAAAATTAATTTAGCCATATGTCCCCTCCAAAAATCGTACTGAAATCTATTTTAACACTTTTATCAGAGAATCACTATGTAAAGTTAAACTATGATAGAATAAGAAAAACAAAGATTAATTAGGAGTTAGTATGTCAGAAAATAAGAATATGGAACAGGATAAGCCTCATAAGAGAAGAGTTCGTTATAGTGGCAAATATCCTAAGAAATTCAGTGAAAAATATAAAGAACAAAATCCGGAGAAGTACAAGGATCAGATACAGCATATTATTGAAAAGGGCAATACTCCTGCCGGTATGCATATTTCAATTATGGTGCAGGAGATTCTTGATGTTCTTAAGATTAAGCCGGGAATGAAAGGGTTGGATTGCACACTGGGATATGGTGGACATTCTACAGAACTTTGTAAGAAATTGGAAGGACAGGGACATCTCTATTCTTTGGATATCGATCCTATTGAAATTGTAAAGACGACAGAGCGTATGAGAAATCGAGGATTCTCAGAGGATATCTGGACTCCGATACATACGAATTTTAGAAATGTAGGTCAGGTGGCAGAGGAACATGGTCCTTTTGATTTTATTATGGCGGATCTTGGAGTATCCTCTATGCAGATTGATAATCCGGAACGTGGATTTACCTGGCGAGAAGACGGCCCTCTGGATCTTAGATTTAATCCGGAGAAGGGTGTTTCAGCGGCAGAGCGTCTGATGGAATTGGATCGTGATGAACTGACCAGTTTATTTGTGGAGAATTCGGATGAGCCATATGCCCGTGATATTGCAATTGCCATTGAGAAGAGAATCAGGGCACATAAACCAATCGAAACTACACAGCAGCTTCGTTCCATTGTGGAAGAAGTGGTTTTGGGAGAAAAAGATATTAAGGCACTGGATGTAGAAAGTCAGAAAAAGGCAGTTAAGAAATCCTGTACGAGAGTGTTTCAGGCGATTCGAATTGATGTAAATCAGGAATTTGAAGTGTTATATGAATTTTTAGAGCAGTTGCCACAGGCTTTAGCATCCGGTGGAAGAGTTGCAATTCTTACATTTCATTCCGGAGAAGACCGCCTGGTAAAAAAGTTTTTTAAGCAGCAGAAGAAGATGGGCCTCTATAGTGAGATTTCAGAAGAGGTAATTCGACCATCCAAAGAAGAGTGCTATCGAAATCCAAGAGCCCATTCCACTAAACTTAGATTCGCAGTGCGCGCGTAAAAATTTCTGTTGCATATAGTACAAAGAAGTGTTAACATGAAACTCGATTGATAATTAAATAACAATACAAAGGGAGCTGAAAGGCTGAGAGGTACAGTAGTACGACCTTATAACCTGATTTGGATAATGCCAACGTAGGGATGTAGTATATTAGACGCTGAGATTTTTTGGATCCCTCTAGATTTTGTCTAGAGGGGTTCTTTTATAAGCGCAGATATTAGGCAGAATCCAATGGGTTCTGCCTTTTTTATTTAGTACCACCGGCAGGTTGGGGGCACCACCTCGTGTCGGTATAGAAAAGAGTAACTTATGATGAAAAAAGTACTTACAATCGCCGGATCGGATTCCGGCGGAGGCGCCGGCATTCAGGCAGATCTGAAGACTTTTATGGCACATGGAGTCTATGGCTCTAGTGCCATAACGGCTGTGACTGCGCAGAACACGCTAGGCGTCTTATCAAAACAGTGTATAGCACCAGATATTCTGAGAGATCAGATTGTAGCGGTTTTTTCAGATCTTAGGCCGGATGCGGTAAAAATCGGAATGATAGCAAACAGTGAGCAGGTGCGGATAATTACAAATCTCCTACAGAAGTACCAGGCATCACATGTTGTTATCGATCCGGTTATGATGGCAAGTAGTGGAGAAGAGCTTTTGATGCAGGATGCAATGAGCATTTTGTATGAGGAGCTCTTTCCTGTTGCAAGTCTGATTACACCAAATCGTATGGAGGCTCTCCGCCTGTATCAGTGTATCACCGGGAAATCGGAAGCTGATGTGATGATTATCGGAGAAGTGCTTCAGGAGAAATGTCGTACCAACGTGTTAATAAAAGGTGGGCACAGTGATGGAAATGACACGTCGGATGTGCTTTTTACTTCGGATGGCAAAGTGACATTTCCAGGAGTTCGAATTGATAATCCGAATACCCATGGGACGGGGTGCACTTTATCTTCAGCCGTTGCAGCTAATCTGGCAATTGGATATACACTTACAGAAAGCATAGAGAAAGCAAAAAGATATACAGAGGGGTGCATAGAGAAGAGACTTAATCTGGGAAATGGATCTGGACCTATGGACCATAGAGGAGGATGAAATTATGATGTATAGCACGCAGATGGAAGCTGCACGAAATCATGTTATTACGAAAGAAATGAAGATTTGTGCACGGGAGGAGCAGATTTCTCCGGAGGAATTAAGAGAGCAGATTGCCAGAGGAATAGCAGTTATACCTGCAAACCCAAATCATAAGGGGTTGATTCCTCATGCGATTGGTAGAAAGTTGAAGACAAAGATAAATGTCAATCTTGGGGTAAGCCGAGATTGCAAGGACTACGATGTTGAAATGCAGAAGGTAATGCGGGCAGTGGATATGGGAGCGGAAGCGATTATGGATTTGTCCAGTCATGGCAATACCCAGCCATTTCGTCAAAAACTCTGCAGAGAATGTCCTGCGATGATTGGGACGGTTCCAATCTATGATAGTGTTATTCATTATCAGAGAGATTTGGGGGAGCTTAGTGCCAGAGACTTTATTGATGTGATACGGTTGCATGCTGAGGATGGTGTTGACTTTGTAACGCTGCATTGTGGAATTACGAAGAAGACAATAGAGGAGGTCCGGGCTGGAAAGCGTAAGATGAACCTGGTAAGTCGAGGTGGTTCGTTGATTTTCGCATGGATGTCCATGACGGGAGAAGAGAATCCATTTTATGAGTATTATGACGAGATTGTAGAGATTTGCAGGGAACATGATGTGACAATCAGTTTGGGAGATGCCTGCCGTCCGGGATGCCTTGCAGATGCCACAGACCAGACACAAATCGGGGAGTTGCTCCGCCTCGGAGAACTGACAGAGAGAGCCTGGGCCAGAGATGTTCAGGTAATGGTGGAAGGCCCGGGACATGTTCCACTGGATCAGATTGCTGCCAATATGAAGGTTCAAGAGACCATATGTCATGGCGCACCTTTTTATGTATTGGGGCCTTTGGTTACGGATGTGGCCCCTGGATATGATCATATTACGGCGGCAATTGGTGGAGCTGTTGCGGCTATGAATGGTGCGGCATTTCTTTGTTATGTAACTCCTGCAGAACATCTGGCCCTTCCGGATGTGGAGGACGTGCATCAGGGAATTATTGCTTCCAAGATAGCTGCTCATGCAGCAGATATTGCCAAGGGGTTGCCGGGAGCAAGAGATTGGGACGATAGGATGGCAGATGCAAGAAGAGCCCTGGACTGGGAAGGCCAATATGCCGAAGCAATTGATCCTCTTCATGCAAAGGCGATACGTGAAAGTCGTGCACCGGAGGATGATCACAGTGATACCTGCAGTATGTGCGGTAAATTCTGCGCAGTGAGATCTATCAATAAAGCTCTGGCAGGAGAGATGATAGATATTTTATAGGAAGAATTCTATATAAAAAATAGGAGCAAGAACATCATCTTATCTATGGAAAGGTAAGGATGTTCTTGCTCCTTTTTGATTTGTTTTTTAGTTTATTTTTCTACAGCGTCTGTTTCAATAAGGAACTTTACAGTGGATGACATTTCATCGGAATGTCCGGAGAAGCTGTCATAGGACTTAGATGCTTCATCAATTGCATGCAGACGATTTGCAAAGGATGTGACATTACCTTCGAATGCATCTGCAAGTTTCTGAACACCTTCGTTGTCAAATTTGATTAGACCGCTGTTTAATTCATTTGCGCCACTTGCCAGTAGATCAGCTCCGCTCATAAGAGAATTGGTTCCGTTACTCAAGGTATTGGCACCATCTTTGAGCTGTGATGCTCCGTTTTGAAGTGCACCGGCACCGGAAAGTAAAGCGGATGAATTGCTGTTTAATAGTGCTGCACCATTGTATAAATCAGATACGCCCGGGACAAGTGCTGTCTGAACCTGTGTATTCAATGTGTTGGCACCTTCGTTTAAGAGGTCTACACCGGCAGCAAGTTTGGACAGGTTTCCTGTCAGTGAAGCATAGGCTGCGGTCAGTTTTGCGTATTTCTGCTGAAAAGCGGTGTATTTTACGATATATTCAGCTGCAGTTGACTGACTGGCATCATTTACAGTTGCCCAGGTTGAGATGTAATCCCATTCTTCCTTGGTCATGCCGGTGGTTGCAAGCCACATCTGATCTTCGGCTGAGATATCAGATGAATCTGTAATGGATTCATATCCACGGCTGGATATAATGGCACTTGCCTGAGCCGGAGTGATAGCAGAAGCTGCCTTGGCCTGTAATGCCTGCAGGGTAGTTGCACTGTTCTGAACATAGGCAGTAAAGCTGTCAGAATGGAAGAATGTGGAATTCACTGTGACTCCATCGGCTGAAGCAAGATAAATGGCATATTTCGTAATCATAGAAGCCTGTTCATCGGAAACAGTAGAGCCCATGGCTGAAAGTGTGTTTTTCACAGTAGTTGTAACAGTACTGAGAGTCTCTGTTCCGAGATTTGTAACAACAGCAGCCTGATACTGAGCTAGAGCCTGAGGTGTAACATTTCCTGTCATAATGGCCTGTGCTGACTGAATGACATAGGTTTGGAAAGCTGATGAGTTTAGGAACTGCTCGTTTACAGTTTCGCCATTTTGCTGAGCCATTACAATAGCATAGCTTGTAATAGATTTTGCAGTATCGGTATCAACAGACATGCCACTCTGGGTGAGAGCTGCCTGAACACCACCGGTAAGTTCGTTTAGGACTGCATTTCCAATATCATCACTGTTGACGCTTGCAATCTGCTGATTGATTACGGTGCTTTCTCCGCTTGCATCTGCAAGGTTATTGGCTGTTGCAAGGCGTGATGCATATGCGGAATCAGTAGATGTCAGCTGGCTGTTTACAGTGTTATACATGCTGATCAGATTCTGAAGTTCGGAAGTGTCAGCAGCTGCTAGACTCTGTTTCAATGTATTGGTTCCATCTGCCAGAGACTGGGTACCGGCTGCAAGTTCAGATACCTTGGAGTTCAGTGTCTCAAGTCCTGTAGTAACTTGGGCTACGCCATTGGTATAAGTTGTGATGCCGTTATACAAATCTTTGGTTCCATTGGACAGTGTAGCGGCTCCACCGGCCAGGGACTGGGTTCCCTGGAATAACTTCTTAGAACCGTCATACAGTGAATTAGATCCATCGGCCAGAGCAGAAGAGCCATCTGTCAGCTGTTTCATACCATCCTGTAACAAAGTCATATCATCATTTAATTTATTGATAGAGTCAGAGTTATCAAAGTCTGAGAATCCGAGATCGGACAGGACATTTGGTGAAGCCAGTGTCATAGTCATACCGAGTTCGAAATCTATCGTATCAGCAGTGATTTCTACGTATTCAGGGATGGAAGTGTTTACATCCAGGCCTAAATCACTCAGTTTATCCTTGTCCAGATCCAGAGCATCTGTAAGACCCGGGAGAGCAACTCCCATAACGATATTGTTGTCTGCATCACTGATTACTTTGCCGTTTGTAACCTGGATATTGGAGAAATTGTCAGTAGGTAGAATCAGTCCGGATACCATGGCGAAAGGTACGGTGATTTCTTCCTGCTGTCCGTTTACATCGATGATCTCTTTGGCTGTATTTGTATAGTCAAAACGTATTTTAACTTTGCCGGATTTACCAGCCAGGTCAGCTGCGGAGATTTCTTTGCCATCCAGATAGTATGTGACTTTGACACCTACAGGAAGGTCGTTGGAAGTGCTGCCCTGGTAGTAGATATCATTGCCCTTGGCGTCCCAGGTGATGGTTCCATCAGAGTTTGTGGTGTAGGATTCATCTCCCTTAACATTTTCAATATCCTTAAGAGAGGAGGAATCTGTCAGAGTATCTGCACCATCATAGTTACGAAGCCAGTCACTGACGATGATATCCGTTGGGGAACCATTGGCAGAAGAGGAAACATAAACGGTTTCCACCTTTTCATCTGTTGACTGAGAATCCCCAAAGCTTGTGCTTGTTAATGCATTCTCTAAAGTTTTTGCATCACTGTCATTCTTGGCAGCTTGTGTGGTCTGTTCCTGATTTTGTGTATACATTGCAACAGTGCCACATGCTACTGTTGTTAATCCAATTGCGCAAGCGGCAGCAATGGCAGTTGCCTTTTTTCCTAATTTACGATTTTTATTCATAATGTACTCCTTTCTTTCTTCTGTCGGTCATATTCTCTTGCACCCTGACATTTCATAGTTGTTCTGACAATCAGTGGATCAAAGATCATATACATGGAAGGAAGAACTAAAATTACTACAACCATACTGATTAATGCGCCTCGTGCCATTAAAGAGCAGAGGGAACTAATCATATCAATACTTGAAATCATACCTACGCCAAATGTTGCAGCGAAGAATGACAAGGCGGAAACAATAATGGACTTCATAGATGAAGCAAGTGCTACTCGTGTTGCATGGGTTTTGCCCAGTCCGTGATTTCTCTCGTACAGATATCTGGTTGTCATAAGGATTGCATAGTCTACAGTAGAACCAAGCTGGATGGTTCCAATGACGATGGATGCAATAAATGGAAGTGTTGAACCGGTGTAGGCCGGAATTCCCATATTAATAAAGATGGCAAACTCGATAACTGCTACCAGGATAAATGGCAGAGAGATGGATTTTAAAACTACGGCAATAATTACAAATACCAGGATGATGGATACCCAGTTTACAATCTGGAAATCACGGTTTGTAATGGTAATTAAATCCTTGGTACAAGGAGCTTCACCAACAACCATGGCATTTTTGTCATAGCTCTTTACAATATCATTTACTTCCTGAATCTCTGCGTTAACCTCGTCAGATGCAACCTTATAGGTCGAAGTGATAAGTGCCATTTCATAATTATCACTCTCTAAGAGTGAACGAACATCCTTTGGAATCATCATCTCAGGAACCCTTGGTCCAAAGAGTGTATTTAGACCGAGAGTACTATCAACGCCGTCCACATCGGAAATGGCGGATAACATAGCGGATTTATCCTTGGATGACATGTTTACATCGTAGAGAATCATATAGGATGTGTTGGCATCAAAATTCTCATTTAATGCTTCATTTGCCTGCATGGATGGGAGACTTGCAGGAAGTGTTCCACCCAGGTCATAGTAAACATCTGTATGTGTATATCCATAGATTGCAAACGGCAGAATTGCGAGGAAGATTAATCCGAAAACATAGAAACGTTTGGATATGAATCTTGGAATCTTCTCGAATTCCGGAAGCAATGGTCTATGTTTTGTTTTCTCAATTAAGTTATCAAAGATCAAAATCATGCTTGGCAGGATAGTGATACAGCAGATTACTCCAAGTAAAACACCTTTAGCCATTACTACACCAAGGTCGAGACCGATTCGGAAACTCATAAAGCAAAGTGCGATAAATCCTGCAATAGTTGTGATGGATGAACCGATGACAGATTGAAATGTTGCGGTGATGGCATTGGCCATAGCCGAATTTTTGTCATTCGGCATCTTGCTCAGCTGCTCCTGATAGCTATGCCACAGGAAGATGGAGTAGTCCATGGTAACACCCAACTGCAATACTGCTGCAATACACTGCGTGATAAAGGATATCTCTCCAAAGAAGATATTGGACCCCATGTTATAAACAATTGCCATTCCTATGGATAATAGGAAGAACAGTGGAATCAGGAAGGAATCCATTGTTAAGCTGAGAACTACTATTGCAAGTAGAACAGCTATTCCTACGTAAATTGGCGTTTCCTTTTCAGCCAGGTTTTTGGTGTCCGTAACAAGAGCACTCATACCTGCAAGGAAACAGTCTTTGCTGGAAATGTTACGTATCTGTTCAACGGCTTCCATGGTTCCGTCAGAAGATGTTGTCTCATCAAAGATGATAAACATCATGGTTGCATCACCGGAATCAAATGCTTTGCGATATTCCTCCGGAATCATTTCCTTAGGTACGGAAATGTCCAGTACGCTGTCGTACCAAAGTACCTTGGCAACATGTGGAACATCTTCAATCTGTTGTTTTAATTTTGCGACGTCTTTGTACTCCATGCCTTTTACAACGTACATGGAATAAGCCCCTGTTCCAAATTCGTCTTCCAGGATATCCTGGCCCTCCATAGTTTCGATATCACTTGGCAAGTATGTCAGTATATCGTAATTGATTCGCGTCTTAAAATATCCGATAGCAGACGGAATCATGAGAACAATGGCAAGAATCAAAATTGGAATTCGTGCATTGACGATCCACCTCGAAAATCTTTTCATAATTCTCTCCTTTCCCAAACCTGTAAAATTCGAAAAATGAACACTGGTCATTTTCTCTATTTCCGGTATAATACTTTTATGACCATTGGTCAATAATAAAAGTAGTGCAGATATACATTCTTGCAAAATTGTCATTTCCGTGGTTCTATAGGAAACAATTTATGTGTTACAATGACGGAGAAATAGGGGGAATTTTAAAAGGAAAGGAGGGGTTATCAGATGGGTACAAAAAATCAGGACAAGAAGAAACAGAAATTTGATTCATTGCTTAAGTCTGCATTTCGTCAGTTTACGGAAAAGGGATTTTCGAAGACGACCATAGCTGATATCGCCAAGGATGCAGGGGTGGCAAAGGGAACATTTTATCTGTATTTCAAAGATAAATACGACCTTCGAAGTATGCTGATTCAACATGAAGCTACGAAGCTATTTGAAAATGCATACACAGAACTTGAGGCAAGAGAACAGGATCGTATGCGAAAAGAGAAAGAGCAGTATAAGCGAATCTCAGCTGAAGATGCGGTGAGTTTTATGATGTTTCATGCACTGGATGAACTGGCATCGAATCCTCGACTTTTGATTTTCTTAAATAAGAATCTCTCTTGGGGAATATTTAAAAATGTGGTTCTGGATCCAAAGGAGGAATCAGAGCAGGATTTTCAGAAACGATTTCGCGATATTTTGCTTGAAACCGAGGCAGAATACAAGAATCCGGATATTGCGCTTTTTATGATTGTTGAGCTTGTGGGTTCTGCAGGATATTCGGCAATTATGTATGAAGATCCGGTGAATCTGGAGGAACTGAAACCTTATTTAAGCCGTCAGATTCACAATATTATGGAGGATATGAAAATTAAATAGAGTTTAGAACTTAAAAGTGTTGAAGTAATGCCCTTTATAGGTTGGAATGATGATAAGTAGGCACATGGACGCTTTCTGTGTTTTTTGGAGGATGAATTATGAAGAAACGTGGAAGTTTAAGGTGGAAGATGCTGGGTTCGATTTTACCATTTATCATTTTGGCAATGGTTATACTTACTGTTATTTCAGAGAGAACCAGTAGTAATCTGATTAATGGACAGATTTCAGATCGTATGAGTGCAGAATTAAATGCCAATATGAATAAGATAAACGGAAATCTGGACAATGTCAGGACTATGGCTATTGATTTGGCCTCAACAGTGGCTGGAACCTATCAGTCTACAGGAATGGATGAATACCGGGGGGTATTCTCTAAGGTGGTGGACAGCTCAGATTTATTAAATGGTTCAGGAATCTGGTTTGAGCCATATGTCTATAATGCAGGAGAAGAATACATTGGACCATATTGGTACAAGGACGAATCAGAGATTGCGGAGACCTGGGATTATAGCAATGCTGACTACAATTATTTTGATCAGGAGTACTATAAGACTGCGAAGAATCTTCCTGAAGGGGAAGCGGATATTACAGACCCTTATTACGATTCTACATCAGGAACTATTATGTCCACATGTGTTGCTCCGATTTATAGCAATGGAACTTATATTGGATGTATTTCAGCAGACATTACTCTGGGTACAGTTGAGGAAATCGTATCTCAGATTAAGGTGGGAAATCAGGGAAATGCTCTCCTGGTGACCAGTTCAGGAACTTATCTTTATACGGATGAAACAGAAAAGGTTGAGAATGCCGAGAATATCACCGCAGATTCAAATAGTTCTCTTGCAACGGCAGCAGCAGAGGTCCTGAAAAACGATAGTGGAATTGCAAACTATACGGAAGGAAGCAAGAAATACAATGTGTATTATGCAACAATCCCCGGTGTGGAATGGAAACTGATGATTCGGATTCCTCAATCAGAATTGCAGGAACCTGTGAATCAGTTAATCCGATCCATGGTAATTGTTGCGGTTATTGCGACCCTGATTTGTATTCTGGTTGTATTACTTCAGGTAAATAGTATTGCCAAGGCAATATACAATGTTAAGACATTTGCTCATAAGCTTGCCGGTGGTGATTTTACCATTACGAAGATTCAATCCAAGCGTGGGGATGAAATCGGTCAGATGAGCGGAACCCTCAATGATATGTATGAAAATAACAAGGATATTATTTCCCGAATTGCCGAAGGTTCAAATCAGATTAATAATGCAAGTGAACAGATGACTCGTGCAGCACAGGAACTGTCTTCCAAGTTCACAAGTATACAGAACAATATGGCGCTTGTTAATGATGCAATGACATCAACGGGAGCGGCAACAGAAGAGGTAAGTGCTTCTGTTGCTGAGGTCAATGAATCTGTTACAGATCTTGCTAGGGAAGTTAAGAGAACTACAGAAGAAGTTCGGGAGATTAAGGTTCGTGCAGAAGAGATTGAGTCCAGTAGCAAGAAGGCGTACACCCATGCAACATCTATTGTAGAAGCGAGAGAACAGGATTTGGAGGTTGCACGTCAAAAGGCAGAAGTGGTTGCAAAGATTGGAGATCTGGCAAATTACATTGCTGACATCGCAGACCAGATTAATCTATTGTCACTTAACGCTACAATCGAAGCTGCAAGAGCGGGAGAACAGGGCAAGGGATTTGCAGTTGTTGCTTCCGAAATCAATAATCTTGCAAGCGAAACGGCGGGAACAGTTGACCAGATTAAAGAGACTATTGATGGTGTGCAGGATGCATTTAAATCATTGGATAATAGTGCCACAGAACTTCTGGTATTTCTTCAGGAAACCGTTACACCGGATTACAATAAGTTCGTTGGTGTAGGTAAACAGTATGGAACAGATGCTCAGATGTTTGGGGATTTGTTTGAGCGGATTGATGACATGGTTGGAACCATTCACCATAGCATGGATGAAGTTAATATCGCAGTACAGTCCATTGCGGAATCTGCCCAGGATACAGCCAATAGCAGTTCTGAGATTACAGAGACTGTCAATGGAGTTTCTGATACTGTAAGCGATTTTTCAGATCTGGCGGTAAACCAGGAAGATGTAGTGGAAGATTTGAACAGTATCGTTGGTCAATATAAGTTATAAAAAATAAGAAGTCCATCGGCAAATTTGCCGATGGACTTTATTATTGAAATTCATATTCAAGCGTGATGGTTTTATTTGTTAGAGTCATCCTGTTCATTTTCTTCAAGACATTTCTTGATGGAGGCGATTGCAATATTGTAATACTGTAATTCTTCCTGTCCGCGAACGGAATTAGGGCATTTGAGTACCTTTTCTTCGAAGAAACGGAGTGCTCTCTTTGCAGAGTTTTTCGTAACTTCTGAACCTCTGATATAGAACGTTCCTGTGGAACGGTCATAGTGGTTTGGCATCTCAATATTGAAACCATCATTGTTCATTGCTGTTGCAAGTTGTGAAATTAACTGACTACGGCTTGCCATGAATATCCTCCTCGAAGCTGAATATAATTGCCAAAAGCAACTTTGAAATAATAGCATGTGGATTTTGGGTTGTCAATCAACATAATTCACATATTAATCCGCAGATTCCATAGAAGAATTTGTGTAATATATTTCCTTGATTTTACCAAAGCACCTCTCAAAGGCCGATACGATTTCCGGTGAGAACTTAGTTCCGGAGTTGGCGAGAATCTCAGCCTTAGCCTGGTGGATTGGCCAGGATTTTTTGTAGCAACGGTCTGAAGTAAGTGCGTCAAATACATCTGCGACGGCTACAATCAGTGCAGCGGTAGGAATGGCATTACCACGTAGAGAACCGCTATACCCGCTTCCGTCCCAGCATTCATGGTGATAGGCTGCAATGTCCCGGGCAATTTTAATGATTTCGCCTTCGCCGTGTTGTAGAATCTGTCCACCGTAGATTACGTGCTTTTTCATTATTTCAAATTCTTCGTCAGTATATTTACCTGGCTTCTCCAGAATCTCCGTTGGAATCAGAATTTTACCGATATCATGCATCATGGATGCGGTACCGATTTTCTTGGAGTCTTCCTCAGAGAAACCAAGTTCCATGGCAATTGTAGTAGAATAGGCTGCTACACGTCGTACATGTCCGCCGGATTCATTGGATTTCTCTTCCAGGATACTGGCAAAGGATTCAATAATGTGTTCCTGAGACTGCAGCATATGCTCCTGGGATTCCATGATCTTTTTGTCCACAGAGTTAATGGATTCCTGTAACTGTCGATTCTTGATGCTACGGATTATATTTTGCAGAGATGCCTTGATAAACAGGTAGCATACAAGGATTAAAAGTGTCGCAGATGTAATGGGCCAAAGAGAGTCAAAGGAGAAGAAATTAATTCTGTTCAGGGAAGTATTAATAGCTACTCCAACCTGAAATGCTGCGGTCATATCCACAATTGCGAAAATCATGAAGGAGTTAAAGGTGTCGTCTATTGTTTCCTTGGCTTCCGCATAGTTTACAAGATACAAAAATTCTTTGTGCTTATACAGGTAGCAAAGGCAAGTTGCAATGACGAAAAGAATCGGATGCAGTGGATTATATGGCGGAATAATAACCGATGTTAAGTTTTCAATCAGTGTAATGGTTGAACATAGAGCCAGTGACAATATGTAGTGTCGCACACCTACCAATCGTTGGAAAATACGAAAGGAGATTGGATAATAAAGTAGTGTGACAATTAAAATGGCAATGTAGACGATACTTACTGTGTGGGTTCTGGCAATGACAAAATCAATTGTGAAAAAAGCAATAGGCGTGAGTATAGCACGGGATACCAGAACAGAAGCAAGTAATATTCTAATTGGCCAGTATTTTGGTCTTTTGGTTTTGGGTTTGATGAAGTAGTAGTAAGAACCGAATATGTATATTAAGATATCAAATACAAAGGACCTGCAAATTAAAAATTCAATATAAGGATTCATAACTTTTTACCCTCGTTTCAATCTTTTGCTTTTAAACGTCAATGTGCAATACTCTAATGGTTTAGTTGTAATTTTTCTACATTAAATTTGCATAAAAAATTATGCAATGAGCAAAGAAAAATCACACAAATATACGCAAATAGAGTAAAATAGGTATTTGTTGAGAGGAAATTTTGACGAATGATAATGAAATTGACGGAATTTAACAAAGATTTATTAAAGTTATATATCAATTATAAGGAGCCGGAATTATTCCATCTCTACGAACCGGAACCGGGAGTCTTTATTGCAGAGAGCCCTAATGTAATCAGTCGGGCTATCCGGGCCGGATATGAGGTTCAGTCCATTCTTATGAATCAGGATCTTTTAAAGAGGCTGGATTTTTGTCAGACAGAGGATGTCTTGTCCCAGATATCGGAGGATGTGCCGGTATATGTATTGCCGGAGGATATTCTCGCTGAGAATATCAAGGGATTTTCTATGACGCGTGGGATGATGGCTATCTTCCGTCGGAAGAAGATGCAATCTCTTTTAGAGCTTTGTGAGGGCAAGAGCCGTATTGTTGTGTTGGAAAATGTCATGAATCCTACAAATGTAGGTGCTATTTTTAGAAATGCAGCTGCCCTGCATATGGATGGAGTGGTGTTGACAAACGGTTGTGCAGATCCATTGTATAGAAGGGCTGCAAGAGTGAGTATGGGTACGGTATTTCAGATTCCATGGACTACATTTGATAAGGACACTCAGGCTGTTGATATCGATGCATTGCATGAACTGGGGTATAAAACTGTGGCAATGGCACTCACAGAGGATTCCATAGATATTATGGATAACAGATTAAAGTCAGAAGAAAAGCTGGCAATACTTATGGGAACTGAGAGCGCAGGACTACAGGTAGGGACTGTAGCGCAATCGGATTACAGGGTTATGATCCCCATGAGTGAAGGTGTTGACTCATTAAATGTTGCGGCAGCATCTGCGGTTGCTTGTTGGGAGTTAGGGAAAAACAATTGCTAGAATGAAATTAAAGGGAAGTTTTTATGATTAATCGACAATTTGAGAGAGTTTCATCTGGAATGTTACTCAATGGCATGTATTTAGACAGTGATTTATTCTATTTAGTGGAGGGAAAACCAGTGCTTTTGTGCCATGGTACGGTGATTGACGCATCTGTTTTAGAACGTTTACGGGATATATCAAAACAGAATGTGGAAATCTACATAGAGGAAGGTAGCTACCAGAGACTTCTAAGACAGCATGAGTATGTAGCCCGTATTAATCACTATATTGCAAAAAGCTATGATTTGGCCAGACAGAAGATGACGGATTTTTTACGCGATACAGCGTATCAGAATCGAGTAAATCAGGAGGCAATGGTACGTCTGGTTTCTTTGACACAGAACACACTGGATATTATGAAACCATATTTTTTATTGCAACTTGGAACCTATATGAGTGATATGGATGATTTACTCCAGACTCATAGTGTGGATGTTGCAATTTTAAACGGTGTAATCGGACGTTGGTTGGGACTGAGTGAAGATAAAATTGAAAAATTACTTACGATAGGTCTTCTGCATGATATTGGTAAATTACGGATTCCGGAACGTATTTTAAACAAGCCCGGCCGACTCACAAAGGAGGAATTCGATGTTGTTAAAAGACATCCGGTATATTCTTATGACATGCTGAAGAATTCCGGATTTCAGGATGAGGAGGTGCTGCAAGGGGTAAAATATCACCACGAGCGCATTTCCGGAGGTGGATATCCGGAGGGACTGGTGTTGGATCATATTCCGAAGATGGCTAAGATTACTGCAATTTCCGACATTTATGATGCAATGATCTCAAAACGTGTGTATAAAGAGAGCGCCACTCCTTTAAAAGTGCTGGATAGTTTCTATCGGGACCAGTTCTCCGATTTGGATCCGAGAATTGTCAATCTGTTTTTGGAACAGATGATTCGAGAACTTCAGGGTAAGGTGGTAATCCTGTCTACAGGAGAGGTAGGGACTATTTCTTACATTGAGAAGACCCGGATAGAATATCCGATGGTGGAGATTGATGGTAAGGTGGAACAGACCGATGGAAATCGTTATGTAGTCTCTGTTTGTGGTGAGATTGTATAGATTTTTTCAAAAAATTTAAAAAATTAAAAAAATAAAAAGGAAATATCTACAAAACGCGTAATTAATATTATGTAAGAAGATATTTCCTTTTTTTGATGAGAGGAGGTTGTTGGTTACGCTTATTAGAGAGACGATTGAGAAAATGGAACGGGAGACATTGAGCGAATTCGCAACATTAAGTGTGAATTCTCGTGGCAGAGAGATTGAAGAGCCACAGTGTGATATTCGTCCATTGTTTCAGAGAGACAGAGATCGGATCCTGCATTGCAAGGCTTTCAGACGTCTGAAGAATAAGACGCAGGTCTTTTTGACGCCCTTGGGGGATCATTATAGAACCCGTCTATCCCATACATTGGAAGTTTCACAGAATGCAAGAACTATTGCCAAGGCTCTTCGGATGAACGAAGATCTGGTGGAAGCCATAGCTCTTGGACACGACCTTGGGCATACACCTTATGGTCATGCAGGAGAGAAAGTGCTGAATGAATGCTGTAAAGATGGATTTCGACACAATGAGCAGAGTGTGCGAATTGTTGAGAAACTTGAGAATGACGGCAGAGGATTGAATCTGACCTGGGAAGTCAGGGACGGAATTCGAAATCATCAGATGAGTACAGAGCCGGCGACACCTGAAGGCAAGATTGTCCGACTCTCAGATAAATTGGCATATATTCATGCAGATATTGATGACAGTATACGTGCGCAGATTATTTCCGAGGAGGATATCCCTCTTGAGATTCGGAAGACACTGGGATTCGATGCGAAGTCCCGACTGGATCGTATGATTCATGATGTCATTATGAATTCCATGGGAACACCGGATATAAATATGTCGCCGGAAGTATATCAGGCGTTTATGGACTTGCGAACATTTATGTACCAGCAGGTATATACAAATCCTGTGGCAAAGGGCGAGGAAGTCAAAGCACGACGTATGCTGAAGATGCTATATGAATACTATCAGGAACATCCGGAAGATATGCCGGAGAAATATTTCCGTGCGCTGGCAGATGGAGAGGAGAGCAAGGATCGAGTGATTGCCGATTATATCTCCGGTATGACAGACCAGTATGCATCCACAAAGTTTTCGGAGTATTTTATGCCGAAATCCTGGGATGTGGACGGAGAATAATGCCTGATTTAGAGAACTAGAAGTTGGAGGTTGGCTATGCCGTTTTATTCGGATGAATTAGTCGAGGAGATTCGTTCTAGGAATGATATCGTCGATATAATTTCCCAATATGTGCATTTACAAAAAAGGGGAAGTACCTATTTCGGGTTATGTCCCTTTCATAATGAAAAGACGCCATCCTTTTCTGTAACGCCTAGTAAGCAGATGTATTACTGCTTTGGATGTGGTGCAGGTGGTAATGTAATTACCTTCCTTATGAATCACGAAAATATGACATTTCCGGAGGCTATGGAGATGCTGGCAGAGAGAGCCGGCGTCGAATTGCCAAAGCGTGAGATGACAGCGGAAGAGAAGAGAAGACAGGATAAACGTACACAGCTTCTTGAAATCAACAAGGAGGCTGCCAAGTACTTTTATTCATTACTTCGTAGTCCCAGAGGCCAGAGAGCTATGGACTATTTTACGAAAAGAGAACTCTCTTTAGAGACGATGCAGAAGTTTGGGCTTGGCTATGCGGATCAGTATAGTGATGATTTGTATAAATATTTAAAATCCAAGGGCTATTCAGATCAAATATTAAAGGATTGTGGCCTGATTACTCTGGATGAGAAACGTGGTGGTCATGATAAGTTCTGGAACCGGGCGATGTTTCCGATTATGGATGTCAATGGCCGAGTGATTGCATTTGGCGGTCGAGTTATGGGTGACGGTGAACCGAAGTATCTGAATTCGCCGGAAACCATGGTGTTTGATAAGAGTCGAAATCTCTTTGGACTCTATCTTGCCAAGAAGACCCATAGAGTACAGCTGATTCTCTGTGAGGGTTATATGGATGTAATCGCACTTCATCAGGCGGGATTTGACAATGCCTGTGCCTCTCTTGGTACAGCCCTTACATCCGGTCATGCAAATCTGCTTAAGCGTTATGGCAAGGAGGTCTATCTTAGCTATGACAGTGATGGCGCCGGTGTCAAGGCAGCGCTTCGTGCCATTCCGATTTTGCGCGAGGTGGGCATCACCTGTAAAGTTATTAATATGCGACCGTATAAGGATCCGGATGAGTTTATCAAGGCACTTGGTGCTGAGGAATATCAGAAGAGGATAGATAATGCCGAGAACAGTTTTATGTTCCGGGTTCGCATGCTTCAGGATCAATATGATATGGATGATCCGGAGAGTAAGACCGCATACCAGGTGGCAATTGCAGATATGATTCTTGAATTTCCGGAAGAAATCGAAAGAAATAATTACGCGGAGGCAGTTGCAAAACAGTATCATTTCAGTTTGCAGAATCTGCAGAAACTGATTATTTCCAGAGCCGGCAAGGGTGGAATCGTCCGAAAGGAAGAGAGAAAACCTCTTAAGTCCGGAATCCAGTCTAAACCGAAAAATTATGGTATGCAAAAATCAGAAAGATTATTGCTTACCTGGATTTGTGAAAATCCTAAGGTTTATGATCTGGTTTCACCATATATTGCGGCCAAAGACTTCTCGGAAGGCGTATATCGCCAGGTGGCAGAAGAGGTCTATAAACAAATTGCAGAAGATGGTGTGGTAAATCCGGCCAGAATCGTCAGTATGTTCCAGGAAGAGGAGCAACAGCGACTGGTAGCAGCCATTTTTAATACAACCGTTGGTGAATTGGAGACTAGCTCTGACAAGGAGAAAGCCCTTCGAGAGACGGTGCTTCGTGTTAAGAAAAACAGCATGGAGCAGGATCGAAAGAATCTCGATCCGACAGACATGGAAGCTTTGACTAGAATAGTAGAGAATAAAAAGCTCTTAGAGAAGATGGAGCGATTAAAGTTTAATTTATAAGATTAGGAGAACAAGATGGCAGAAGAAAAGAAAACAACAGGTAAGACTTCTACTAAGAAAAAGGGTGGAAGAAAGGAAATCAATAAAGAGGATTTAGAGCAGAAGCTGATGGATCTTCTTAAGATGGCAAAGGAGACTAACAACTCCCTTGCATATGATCAGATTAGCGATGCTTTCAAGGATATCCAGCCAAATCCGGAGCAGTTAGAGCAGATTTTAGAATTCTTTGAAAAGAATCATATTGATATTCAGAAGGAGGCACCGTTACCTGATGAAGATGGTTTTATTCCGGATGATGAAGATGAAGAAATCGAGATGGACAAGATTGACCTTTCTGTACCTGATGGTGTAAGCATTGAGGATCCGGTACGTATGTACTTAAAGGAAATCGGTAAGGTACCTCTTCTTTCTGCTGAGGAAGAAATCGAACTTGCAAAGCGTATGGAAGAGGGAGACGAAGCTGCAAAGCAGCGTCTTGCAGAAGCTAACTTACGTCTTGTAGTAAGTATTGCAAAGCGTTATGTAGGTCGTGGTATGTTATTCCTTGATTTGATTCAGGAAGGTAACTTAGGTTTGATTAAGGCCGTTGAGAAGTTTGATTACCGAAAGGGATACAAGTTCTCTACATATGCAACATGGTGGATTCGTCAGGCTATTACAAGAGCTATTGCCGATCAGGCTCGTACAATTCGTATTCCTGTACATATGGTAGAAACAATTAACAAATTAATCCGTGTTTCCAGACAGCTCTTACAGGAACTTGGACGTGAACCTGTTCCGGAAGAAATTGCAGAGAAGATGGATATGCCGGTTGAGCGTGTTCGTGAAATCTTAAAGATTTCTCAGGAACCGGTATCTCTTGAAACACCAATCGGTGAAGAAGAAGATTCTCATCTTGGAGATTTCATTCAGGATGATAACGTGCCTGTACCTGCAGATGCTGCAACTTTCACTTTGCTCAAGGAGCAGTTAGAGGAGGTTCTTGGAACACTGACAGAGAGAGAACAGAAGGTTCTTATTCTTCGTTTTGGTCTTGAAGATGGACGTAGCAGAACTTTGGAAGAAGTTGGTAAGGAATTTAACGTTACTCGTGAGCGTATTCGTCAGATTGAAGCTAAGGCACTTCGCAAACTTCGTCATCCAAGTCGCAGCAGAAAGCTGAAAGATTATTTAGAGTAGGATATACAGATGATAGCTTTATCCAAACGTATGCAGGCGCTGGCAAATCTTGTCAGCCCTTGCAAAACATTTTGTGATGTTGGAACCGACCACGGTTTTCTGCCGATTTATCTTGTTCAGGCCGGTGTATGTGAAAATGCAATCGCAATGGACTTACGTATGGGACCTCTTGATAGAGCCAAGAAGCATATTCAGGAGTGTAATCTTTCCGATTCTATTGAGACAAGATTATCAGATGGTGTGCAAAAGCTTGGAATTCGCGAGGCAGAATCGGTGTTGATTGCAGGTATGGGTGGTAGTGTAACGATTCATATTCTGACAGAGGGATTGGAGGTTTGTAAGAATCTTAAAGAGCTGATTTTACAGCCGCAGTCTGAGATTGACGAAGTTCGCAAGTTTGTATTTGATCAGGGATTTTTACTTCTTTCTGAGGATATAGTAGAGGAAGATGGCAAGTTTTATCCAATGATGAAACTGGTTCATAGAAGTCAGTTGCCGGATGAAAAAGTTTCTGGATTAAAAGTGGATTTATATTCTGAGGCTGAACTTCTCTACGGACCGCTGCTTCTTAAGATGCAGCATCCGGTTCTTAAGGAGTTTCTGAAAAAGGAAATGAAACGGGAGGAGAAGATTCTCTTGAACCTTCCGGATATTGATGAAGATAGAATCACAGAACGTAGAAAAATTGTGGAAAACAAGATACATATGATACACGAATTGTTGAAATAAATAGTGAAATCGTAAGTACAACTGCGGAATCGAGGAAAGATATGCTTGTAAAAGAGATTATAGAAAAACTTGGAACTGAGATTCCGGAAGCAGACGCCTGTTCCTGGGACAACGTGGGACTGTTACTGGGTGACGAGAGTTGGGAAGTAAAGAAGATTTACGTGGCTTTAGATGCAACAGATGATGTTGTTTCTCATGCAATAGCATATGGAGCCGATATGATTGTCACACATCACCCGATGATTTTCTCAGGAATGAAGAGAATCGTTGCTTCCGATTTTATTGGAAATAAGATATTAAGACTGGCAGAGCATAAGATTGCAGTCTATGCTATGCATACGAATTTTGATATTCACGGGATGGGTGATCTGGTGGATCAGTGCCTGGGACTTAAAGATACGGATACATT
Organism: Lachnospiraceae bacterium; assembly: GCA_017392525.1. GTDB lineage: Bacteria > Bacillota > Clostridia > Lachnospirales > Lachnospiraceae > FD2005. The sequence goes on along the minus strand of JAFOVD010000007.1, from coordinate 61,872 downwards.
GGAGGTCTGTTTAGAGGATGGACAGGGTATCGGTAGTGTTGGCAACCTTTCAGAGGAGACAACACTGGAATCCTTTGCCTCTTATGTCAGAGATCAATTGCAGATTCAGTCCGTAAAGGTTTTTGGCAATCCTAAGGCAAAGATAAGTCGGGTTGCAGTTTTACCGGGATCCGGTAAAAGTGATATCGATCTTGCGATTTCAAAAGCAGCAGATGTATTGATTACGGGCGATGTGGACCATCATTCCGGAATTGATGCACTCCAGAAGGGGTTGCAGATTATTGATGCGGGACATTATGGAGTTGAGCATCTGTTTATTTCCTACATGGCAGATAAACTTCGTGCACTTTTCGATGGAGTGGAAGTGCAGGAGGAACCAAAGCAGGAACCTTTTATAATTATTTAAAAATGTGATGCTACTATAGGTCATGGTCTAGTCAGTTTGACGGAAAAGCGGGTGAGTACATGAAGATTAAATGGCAGGATAAGGAATGGGATGTACCGGAAGGTACAACATTTAAAGAACTCTCAGAAAAAGTACAGGATACATACCAGGATGACATTGTTCTTGCAGTATTTCAGAATAAACTGCGTGAACTCTGGTATACACCGACAGAGGATGGGACTTTAGAATTTGTCACTACTGCGGAGGAAAATGGTCAGAGAACATATCGTAGATCAGTTACCTTTATGATGCAGAAGGCATTGTCTCTTTTATTGGGAGATGACGCCTGGGATGTTAAAGTTCTCTATTCAATTGGACAGGGATATTATTGTCAATTGGCCAATGGTACGATACTGTCGGATGATCAGCTGCGGGAGTTAAAGGGTATTATGCTTGATTTGGTGGAAAAGAATCTGCCGATGAAGAAATATACCATGAGAACAGATGATGCCAGAAAGATGTTTCGTGAAGCCGGTATGAATAACAAGGATCGTTTGCTTCGTTATCGTTCTTCATCCAATATTAATATTTATGAATTGGATGGAATCAAGGATTATTTCTACGGATATATGGCACCTTCTACGGGATATCTTAAGTATTTTGATATCTTTCCGTATGACGAGGGATTTGTACTTCAATTTCCGGATATGAAGCATACAAAGGAAGTTGCGATGTTCCATCCGGCGCAGAAATTGTTCCAGGTACTTAAGACCAATAAGAAATGGTCTGATACCATGGAGATCCCGACGGTGGGCGCTTTAAACGATGCTATTGCAGCAGGAAAGTCCAATGATATTATCCTGATGCAGGAGGCCTTGATGGAGGCGAGAATCGGAGAACTGGCCAGAGAGATTATTTCCAATCCATCCCGCAAATTCGTATTGATTGCGGGTCCGTCTTCATCCGGCAAGACAACATTTGCACATCGTCTTTCCACACAACTTCGGGCACTGGGGGCACATCCGCATCCACTCAGTCTGGATGATTATTACAAACCGAGAAATGAGATGCCTCTGGATGAATTTGGAGAGAAGGATTTTGAGAGCATCGAAGGTCTGAAAATCGATGAATTTAACGATCATATGCAGCGTTTGTTAAATGGAGAGAGAGTACTGCTTCCGACATTTAATTTTATTGCCGGCAAGGGCGAGTACCGAGATCATTATATGCAACTTGGAGATAATGATATTCTCGTTATTGAGGGTATTCATGGATTGAATGAGCGTATGACCGAGAGCCTTCCAAAGGAAAGCAAGTATAAGATTTATATCAGTGCATTGACACAGCTTAGTATCGACGAACATAACCCACTTTCCACAACAGACGGACGACTGATTCGTCGTATTGTGAGAGATGCAAGAACCCGTGGAACTTCCGCTCAGGAAACCATTGCAATGTGGGATAGCGTAAGGCGTGGAGAGAGGATGAATATCTTCCCATTCCAGGAGCAGGCAGATGTAATGTTTAATTCGGCCTTGATTTATGAGATGTCTGTGTTAAAATTATACGCGCAGCCACAGCTGTATGCGATAGAGAAAGGTGCTCCGGAATATGATGAAGCAAACCGTCTCTTAAAGCTTTTGGATTATTTCCTTCCGATTACGCCGGAGAGTATTAGTAGTACGTCTCTTGTGAGAGAATTTATCGGTGGCGGAATTTTCAATTTATAATTTCATAGTCAATTAGAGTCTGTAAAGTGATCGCGGCTGCAAGTGTCGAAAGACCGCAGGTGAGGAAAGTCCGGGCTTCACAGGGCAGGATGCCGGATAACGTCCGGTGGGGGTGACCCCAAGGAAAGTGCAACAGAAATAAACCGCTAGGCTTTGCCTGGTAAGGGTGGAAAGGCAGTGTAAGAGACTACCGCCCGTCTGGTAACAGGCGGGGCACATGTAAACCCCATTCGAAGCAAGACCGAAAAGGAGCGTTGACGTGGCCCGCCAGCTCCAGGTTGGTCGCTTGAGGTGATTGGCGACAGTCATCCTAGATAGATGATCACTCTAGACATAACCCGGCTCATTTCAGGCTCTTTTGAATAGTAAATTAGGGAGATGCATATACTTGCATTCTCCCTTTTTTTATGTGAAAATTTTGGAAGAAAGTTTGTGGCCTTGGAAGAGGCAGTTTTTATAGAGTTAAGAGAGGGAGTAAAATGGCAGATTTTGAAGTCAAAGAAGCGATTAATGAAGAGGTTCGTGCGAAGCAGGAGGCGAAACTGGAGGGGCTGATTGATATTTTACGAGAAGCAAAGATAAGAAATGCTTCAGATATCCATCTTGCACCTGCCAGTCCGGTGCTTCTGCGAATTAACGGAGAACTGATACCACTCCCGGATAAGTATTTTAAACCCTATGAGATTGATTACATGTTGGATACGATGCTGACACCGTACCAGATGATGGAATTAAAGGATAAGGGCGAGTTGGATTTTGCCTATTCAATTACGGGATTCAGTCGTATTCGAATCAATGTGTTTAGACAGAGAAATACTTACGCAATGTCGCTTCGTATTCTGCTGGTTGATATTCCTGACCCGGTGGATCTGGGCTTGCCAAAACCGGTAATTGATCTTGTAAATCTTAACCGAGGTCTGGTGCTGGTTACCGGTGCAGTCAGCACTGGTAAATCCACAACGATTGCGGCTTTGATTGAACAGATAGCAAATACGTATACCAAATCCATCATTACTGTAGAGGATCCGATTGAGTACCTGCTCCAGCATGGTCGATCCATGGTACTTCAGCGAGAGATTGGAACGGATACAAAGAGTTATTCTAAGGCACTTGAGGCGGCACTTCGCGAAGATGCAGATGTGATATTTGTAGGGGAACTTCAGGATATGGAAACGATACAGATGGCAATCCTTGCAGCGGAGACAGGACATCTGGTTATTTCCTCACTTCATACGAATAATACGGTGGATTCTCTTCATCGATTAATCGAGGTTTTCCCACCGCATCAACAACAGCAGATTCGAGTTCAGCTTGCCATGGTTTTGGAATGTATTATTACTCAGCAGCTGATGCCTAGAATGAATGGTGACGGTCGCGTGGCGGCATTTGAAATCATGATGAAAAATCCTACGATTCAGGAGGCTATCAAAGGAGATAAAATCCAGCAGATTCCACAGCTTATGCAGAGCTTTCAAAATTCTGGAATGTCACTTATGGATGATGCAATCTATGAGCTTTATATGCGAAGTCGCATTTCTGCAGAAACTGCTGTGAAGTATGCCTATGACAGGGCTTTGATGGAAAAGAAGGTCAAATTGTTTTAGCTTTGTGTAGACTGTTTGAATAGATTCTAAAACTTTTATTAAAAGCATGAAACGTCCATTGACTAACTATTTGATTCGGGATAAAGTTTTTATAAAGATGCGAGGGGAGAGCTCTTTTTATCGGGGCTCTCTCTATTTTTTTATAAGGTGGTTGGTTTATATGTTTAGAGACAAGATGGTGCGTTTTTTTGTTGGTAGAAATGGCGTAGATCAGTTGGGCAAGGCTACTATGTGGCTGTCACTGATTTTGATGTTGGCCACAATGTTTACACATTCGGCGGTAGTATATCTGATTGCTTTGGCGATGCTTGGATATAGTTATTTTCGAATGATGTCTAGAAATATATCTAAGAGATACCTGGAAAACCAGAGATATCTTCAAATCACGGACAGAATTCGTCCAACATTAAACAGGATCGAGAATGGAATCCAATCCTTTGTTAGAAATATGAGCGATAGAGCGGCTGCGAGAAAGTACTATCGTTTTTACAAGTGCCCTGGTTGTAAGCAGAAGCTTCGTGTTCCAAAGGGTCATGGTAAAATTGAGATTACCTGCCGAAGATGCAGCGCCAAGTTTATAAGAAAATCATGAGGTAGTTGCCATGTTTGGATATGTCAATGTAAATCGAGATGAATTGTCTGAACAGGATAGAAAAACATACCAGAAATATTATTGCGGTTTGTGTAGAGAATTAAAGAATCTTGCCGGAACCAAGGGACAGATGTTACTTAATTATGACTCGGCATTTCTTAGCATATTGTTATCCGGATTGTATGAACTTCCGGAAGAGGAAGAGCGCTTCTTCTGCCGGTTTCATCCAATGAGCAAGAAATACAGTATTTCCAATGATGCAGTTCGCTATGCAGCTGCCATGGACATTGTACTGAGTTATTATAATTTTATCGATGACTATATGGATGATGGCAATCGCACTAAAAAGCGTTTTAGTGAGATGCTAAAACCTGTTTATGACAAGATAAAAATAGAATACCCTCGTCAGGTTAAAGCGGTGGAAGATTATATCATGAAGCTTAACCGCGCCGAGAAGGCAATGGAACCAAATCTGGATAAAGTATCTAATTTTACAGGTGAGGTTATGGCCGAATTGTTCCAGTGGAAGGAAGACGATATCTGGAACGAGGATCTCAAAAATATGGGATTTTATCTCGGTAAGTATATCTATATTCTAGATGCATATGAAGATAGAGAGAAAGATGAGAAAAAAGGCGAGTATAATCCACTTATTGCAATGTGGCGTTCCTGTGGTGCAAGTTATGAAGTGTGCATACAGCAGACCATGACGGCACTGATGTCAGAATGTGCAAAATCATTTGAGCGGATGCCGGTTCTCATGAACAGTGGTATATTAAGAAATATTATCTATTCCGGTGTCTGGAGCAGATATGAATATATTCAGCTTAAGAGGCGGGACAAAATAAAAAAGAAAAAGATATCGTAGGAGTTTATATGGATCCTTATCAGGTGTTAGGAGTATCAAGAAGTGCATCGGATGATGAGATTAAGAAGGCTTATCGTAATTTGAGCCGTAAGTATCATCCGGATGCCAATGTTAACAATCCGAATAAAGCGCAGGCGGAAGAAAAATTTAAAGAAGTTCAACAGGCATATGACCTGATTATGAAACAGAGACAGCAGGGAACAGATTCCTTTGGTGGGTTTGGTTATTCATATGGAAACAGACATAGCCAGAATAGTGGAAACTATGGTTCATATGGTGGTGCCTCTCAGCAGTCCAATGAGATGAAGGCGGCACTGAATTATATTATGAATGGCTATTATAGGGAAGCAATGAATGTGCTAAATAATATAGATGCTTCCGCTAGAAGCGGGCAGTGGTATTATCTGGCTGCCTATGCATCCGAGCGACTTGGAAATATTATGGATGCAAGAACATATATCAATCGTGCTTTGGAACTGGAACCAAGTAACTTCAGTTATCGTCAGTTCCGTCAGCATCTGGATGGTGGCGCAATGTGGTATGAGACTCGTGGTGCAGCTTATCAAAGACCATATCAGGATACCGGAAGATGGTGTTTGAGTATGATTTTGTTAAATCTATTTTGTAACTTATGTTGTAGAATATAATTGAAATTAAACTAATAAAAGCAGGTTATATATATAACCTGCTTTGTTTATTATTCTTAAATAAAATCCGGCTTATTGAATTCGTATATATTTTTCTTCACAGTATTTACAACGATAAGTTTCTGTTTCTTCATCGGTCAGGAGGAAAACCTGGTCCAGTCCCTGCTCAATAGAAGTAATGCATCGAGGGTTCTTACACTTGATGACATTTTTTACTTCCTTAGGGAGAGTGAGAACGCGCTTCTCACAGATTTTTTCATCCTTGATGATGTTGACGGTAATCTTGTGATCAATAAATCCAAGAACATCCAGATCGATATCTTCAGGAGAACATTCAATCTTGATAATATCTTTTGTACCCATCTTCTGGCTTTTTGCATTCATAATGATGGCAACTGTATGTTCTGACTGATCTAACTTTAAATCATGGTAAATCTGCAGAGACATACCGGCCTGAATATGGTCAAGTACATAGCCTTCGTGAATTCCACTGATATTTAACATTTCTATTCCTCCAATCCGAGTAGTGTAAGAATCAGAGCCATACGGATATATACGCCGTATTGTGCCTGACGGAAATAAGCAGCTCTTGGATCTTCGTCCACTTCAACAGAGATTTCATTTACTCGTGGGAGCGGATGGAGAACCATCATACTTTCCTTTGCCAAACTCATTTTATCACGGTCTAAGATGTAGAAATCCTTCATACGGATGTAGTCTTCTTCATTGAAGAAACGTTCCTTCTGTACTCTTGTCATATACAGGATGTCGAGATTAGGCATAGCTTCTTCAAGCTTTTCAACTTCCACATAAGGAATATTATTTTTATCCAATACTTCTTCACGAATATAATCAGGAACGCGAAGCTCTTCCGGGGAAATTAAAACAAAACGAATACCTGGATAGCGAACCAGTGCATTGATAAGAGAATGAACAGTACGACCAAATTTTAAGTCGCCACAGAGTCCGATAGTAAGATCACGAATCTCACCATGTAAAGAATGAATCGTAAATAGATCAGTTAATGTCTGAGTTGGATGTTGATGACCACCGTCGCCGGCGTTAATAACTGGAATACCTGAATGAATAGATGCAACCAATGGAGCACCTTCTTTTGGATGACGAATCGCACATATATCGGCGTAACAAGAAATGACACGTAGCGTATCGCTAACACTTTCGCCCTTGGCAGCTGAAGAAGAATCAGCACTAGAGAAACCAAGAACAGAACCACCAAGATTTAGCATAGCGGCTTCGAAACTAAGTCGTGTTCTGGTGCTAGGTTCATAGAAACAGGTTGCGAGTTTCTTTCCTGCACATTTGTGTGCGTATTTCTCAGGATTCTTCTCAATATCAGAAGCTAAAGACATAAGCTTTTCAAGCTCTTCAACCGAGAAGTCCAGAGGACTCATTAGATGACGCATATTATCCTCCTAAATTAGCTTATAAATTGTTCTGACTTATTTTAATATTCTTATAAGTGGAATTCAAGGATTTATGAAAAAAGATATGTTGAAAAAAGAGAGAAGTTTGCCCGGGAATTCTATGATATATCAACATAGAATTTCGGGGCACTTTTTGATATAATTTTTTCTGAGTTTTTATTTTTAGAAATGTTTAGATTGGTTGGAAAAGAGGTTAATCTTATGAAAGATATTCATGGATTATTAAATGAGCTGGACTATGCATTGGTTCAGGGAAGTTTAGATGGAGAGATTACAGATCTCGTATACGATTCTAGAAAAGTTACAAAGGGTTCAATGTTCGTATGTTTAAAGGGTGCGACATTTGATGCTCATACTGTTGCCAATGAAGCGGTAGAGAGTGGAGCCAAGGTATTAATCGTTCAGGAGGACGTAGTGGTTCCTGAGACAGCAACAGTTATTCGTGTTTCAGATACAAGAGAAGCACTTGCATATCTTGCAGCAGCATATTTCGATCATCCTGCAGACAAGTTAAAGGTAATCGGTGTTACAGGAACCAAGGGCAAGACTACAACAACATATATGGTTAAGGCTATTTTAGAGTCTGCCGGCTATAAGGTTGGTCTGATTGGTACAATTGAAGCCATTATTGGCGAGGAACGTATCCCGGCTGCCAATACTACTCCGGAATCATTTCTTGTACAGGAATACTTCCGCAAGATGTTGGATGCAGGGCTGGAAATCTGCGTGATGGAGGTTTCTTCTCAGGGACTTATGATGCATCGTGTAGATGGTTTCACATTTGAAATCGGTATCTTTACCAATATTGAGCCGGATCATATCGGACCAAATGAGCATGCCAGTTTTGAAGAATACATGGCATGTAAGGCAATGCTTTTCAGAAAATGTAAGACCGGAATCTTCAATGGGGATTCAGATCATCTCGAGGAGATTTTGCAGGGTCACACATGTTCTGTAGAGACATATGGATTTGGCGAAAACGCTGATATCCGCGCCACAGATGTAGAGCTTATCCATAAACCGGGATACCTGGGTGTATCATTTAATGTTTCCGGACTTGTAAACTGTCCAATGGAAATCGATGTTCCGGGTAAATTCAGTGTGTATAATGCATTGACATCCATTGCCATCTGTCATCATTTCAACGTATCTACAGAAGATATGCAGAAGGCATTGAAGGCGGCCAAGGTTAAGGGACGTATTGAGATGGTCAAGGTTTCTGACGATTTTACATTGATGATTGATTATGCGCACAATGCTATGTCCTTAGAGTCTCTTCTGACAACTTTAAAGGAATACAATCCCGGAAGACTGGTTTGTCTCTTTGGCTGTGGAGGAAATCGTTCAAAGCTGAGAAGATATGAGATGGGTGAAGTGTCCGGTAAACTTGCGGACCTTACGATTATTACTTCCGATAATCCTAGATATGAGGAACCACAGGATATTATTGACGATATCAAGACCGGAATTGCCAAGACAGATGGAGAATATGTCGAGATTATCGATCGTAAAGATGCGATTAAATATGCAATTCAGCATGGTCAGCCGGGAGACATTATCGTACTTGCCGGTAAGGGTCATGAGGACTATCAGGAGATTAAGGGTAAGAAATACCCAATGGATGAGCGAGTATTGATTGCAGAAGTTTTGGAAGAACTTGGAAGATAAAACATGTTATTTTGTGATGTCATAGTAGATCTATCATTGGAAAAACTGGATAAGACATTTCAATATCGTGTGCCCGATCATCTTGTGGATCGGGTACATGTGGGTTGTAACGTAGTGATACCCTTTGGAAATGGTACGCGTACACTTAGTGGATATGTGCTGTCTCTGTCTGAGGAGCCAAAGATTGAAGTGGAGAGAATCAAGGATATTCTGGAAGTACCACAGAATCAGATGGCAGTTGAATCGCAGATGATTTCTCTGGCTGCCTGGATCAAGAAGAATTATGGCTCTACTATGAATCTTGCTTTAAAGACAGTGCTTCCCATTAAGACCAAGGAGAAGATTAAAGAAGCCAAGGATGTACATCTGACTCTAAAAAAAGAAGAGGCAGAATTAGAACATGCAGCGCTTCTTGAGAAAAAGCGCTCCAGTAGGTACAAGGTAAAACTGTTAGAGTCTTTGATTCAAAGAGAGACCATTCCATGGGATGAAATCACGAAGAAGATGGAGATTCCATCCAGTTACATCAGAGATTTTGAAACTCAGGGCTGGGTTGAGATTCAATCCAGAAGAACCTATCGAAATCCGGTGAAGAAGATAGAACGGGATACGAGCAGACATCCATTAAATAGTGAGCAGCAGGCGGCTGTTGATACGATTTTAGAAAATCATAAGGCGAAGATAGAGAAGACCTATTTACTTTTTGGAGTAACAGGATCCGGTAAGACGGAAGTCTATATGCATCTGATAGAAAAGATGTTAGAAGAGGGTAAAGAGACCATTGTTCTGATTCCGGAGATTGCACTGACAAGACAGACAGTAATGCGTTTCTACCAGAGATTTGGAGATGTGGTATCTATCCTGAATTCAAGAATGTCACCGGGAGAGCGATTTGATCAGTTTGAACGGGCGAAAAAAGGTGACTGTAAGATTATGGTGGGACCTAGATCTGCATTGTTCACCCCATTCCAGAATCTTGGAATGATTATTATAGATGAGGAACATGAGAATTCATACAAGAGTGAACAGGCTCCGAAATACCACGCCAGAGAAGTGGCGGTACAGAGAGCATCTATGGCATCTGCATCGGTGGTTCTCGGTTCAGCGACGCCATCGGTTGACAGCTATGCAAAAGCAATAAATGGTCAATATGAACTGCTGAAATTAACCGGAAGGGTGGAAGAGAGACCGCTACCGGAGTGTGAAGTAGTTGATTTACGAGAGGAGTTGCGAGCAGGTAATCGTACGATTTTCAGTCGACGCCTCTTAGAACTTATTCAGGATCGGTTGACTCGAGGAGAACAGATTATGCTCTTCCTCAATCGAAGAGGTATGCTAGGTACCATTTCCTGTCGTTCCTGTGGAGAAGTTATTAAGTGTCCTCACTGTGATGTGCCGCTTTCTCTTCACAAGAATCAGAAGTTGATATGTCACTACTGTGGGCATACGGTTTCGATGCCAAAGAGATGTCCAAGCTGTAACAGCCCATACATCGGCGGATTCAGAATGGGAACAGAGAAGGTAGAGGATTCTATTCAGAAGGTATTCCCGGGAGTCAGGACACTTCGCATGGATGCTGATACCACAAGAGGCAAGGAAGGCCATGCAAAGATACTTGAGAAATTTGAAAATCGGGAGGCAGATATTCTGATTGGAACCCAGATGATTGTTAAGGGACATGATTTCTCTAATGTTACGCTGGTAGGAATCCTTGCGGCGGATATGTCACTTAATGCCAATGATTATCGTGGCGCAGAGAGAACATTTCAATTGCTGACACAGGCAGCAGGCCGTGCAGGTCGTGGTGATAAACCGGGTAATGTAGTGATCCAGACATATCAGCCGGATCACTATAGTATTGAAACTGCAGCAAAGCAGAGCTATGAGGAATTCTATGCTCATGAGATAATCTATAGAAAGATGATGCATTATCCGCCAAGCGCCCATATGTTACTGATTATGGTTACATCTGCAAGAGAAGATGCAGCAAGTGCACAGGCGAAAGAGATAGAGAATCTAATCAAGTCACAAAAGGAGCGAATCTTTTGCAGTATGGCGCAACCAGCCAGTATTGCAAAGATTCAGGATGCGTATCGCTATGTGGTTTATCTGAAAGATCCAAAGTATGGTAGACTTGTAGAAGTAAAAGACAGAATAGAGAAATATCTGCTCATGAATCATACATACAATGCGACGGTTTGGTTTGATTTTGATCCCATGAACAGTTTTTAATGAAGTTTAATAAATAGATATAGAAAGAGGTATAGAAATGGCACTTAGAACAATTCGTGTAGAAGGAGATCCGGTTTTAAATAAAGTGTGCAGACCGGTGAAGGAAATGACAGAGCGCATTAGTACTCTGATTGATGATATGCTTGATACTATGTATGACGCCAATGGGGTTGGACTTGCAGCTCCTCAGGTGGGTATCTTACGAAGAATCGTTGTAATCGATGTGGGAGAAGGCCCAATTGTTATGATTAATCCTGAGATTATTGAACAGGATGGAGAGCAGACAGGTCAGGAAGGATGCTTAAGTATCCCTGATAAGGCCGGTATTGTAACTCGTCCAAATCACGTTATTGCCAAGGCTCTTGACCGTGATATGAAGGAGTATACAATTGAAGGAACAGAACTTTTGGCCAGAGCAATCTGTCACGAATTAGATCATCTGGATGGACATCTCTATGATGAACTTGCAGAGGGTCCACTGATGGATGTGACTTATGATGAGGATGAGGAAGAATAATCTATGAAAATAATTTTTATGGGAACTCCGGACTTTGCAGTAAGTACAGTAGATGCACTGAAAAAAGCCGGTCATGAAATTGTATTAGTGGTTACACAGCCGGATAAGCCTAAGGGAAGAGGCAACAAGATGCAGTTTTCCGATGTCAAGGTATGGGCTCTGGAGAATGATATTCCGGTTTATCAGCCAAAGAGAATCCGCAAGGAGGAGTGCATAGAAGAACTGAAGAAGTATGATGCAGATATTGCTGTAGTAGCGGCATTTGGTCAGATCCTTCCGGAAGAAATTCTTAATATGCCAAAGTATGGTTGCATCAACGTACATGCATCCTTACTTCCAAAATATCGTGGAGCAGCTCCGATTCAGTGGGCAGTATTAAATGGTGATAAAAAGTCCGGTATTACAATTATGCAGATGGGTGTTGGATTAGATGATGGAGATATTCTGACACAGCGTGAAGTGGAACTTGCAGCTGATGAGACTGGTGGAAGCCTCTTTGATCGCCTTGCTGTTGTAGGTGGAGAACTCTGTGTTGAAACCATTGATTTGATTGAAAAGGGAACTGTTACACCGGTTCCGCAGAATGAGGATGAAGTATCCCATGTTGGCATGATTAAGAAAGATCTTGGTGACATTGATTTCACAGAATCAGCAGAGAAGATTGAAAGATTTGTGCGTGGCTTGAATCCATGGCCAAGTGCATTTACAAAATACATGGATAAGAATCTGAAGATCTACAAGGCATCTGTTTACGATTCACTTGACGAATTTCTTTCAGAGGTTACATCTAGAAAGGGCGAAACTAGAATTCAGAAGGCTGAGCCGGGACAGGTACTTTATGCTGATAATAAGCATGTGCTTGTTCAGACAGGTGAGGGACTGCTTGGACTGGATGAGATTCAACTAGAGGGTAAGAAACGTATGAATATGGAAGACTTCTTGAGAGGGCATAAGATAGAAGCCGGCGAGATGATTTAGGAGGTACATATGTATTACGGATTAGGACTTTTTTACGACCCGACATATATTCTGGTAGTAATTGGTGCAGTGATTTGTCTGCTTGCATCTGCCAGGGTAAAGTCAACATTTCAAAAATATAGTAACTATAGAAGCACTTTGGGTATGACAGGTCGAGAGGCAGCAGAACAGATGCTTCAGAGAAATGGAATCTATGATGTTCAGGTTGTACATATTCCCGGACAGCTAACGGATCATTATGATCCAAGAAATAAGACACTGGCACTTTCAGATCCGGTCTATAATGCAAGAAGTGTTGCGGCAATTGGAGTGGCAGCTCACGAGTGTGGACATGCAATTCAGCATCAGAAAGCATACGTACCGCTTCGCATGAGAGCAGCTCTTGTACCGGCAGCAAATTTTGGCTCTGCAATCTGCTGGCCATTAATTATTTTTGGATTTTTTATTACCAGCAACACAGGATATTACCTGATTATGTTAGGTATATTGCTTTTTTCCCTGTCCGTATTGTTTCAGTTGGTTACTCTCCCAGTAGAGTTTGATGCGAGTCATCGTGCGCTTGTATTCTTAAGAGACAGCGAGATGCTCAATCCGGCAGAATTGAAGGATACAAGAAAGGTTCTGTCTGCGGCTGCATTGACTTATGTGGCATCTGCAGCAGCTATGATTCTTCAATTACTGCGTTTGATTTTGATTTCCGGAGGAAGACGTAGAGAATGACGGTAAATCTCAGAAATATTATTCTCGATATATTATTAGAAGTTTTAGAAAATGAAAACTATTCCCATATAGTTCTTTCGCAGGTTTTGGAGAAACACCAGTATCTTACAAAACAGGAGCGAAGCTTTATTTCCAGAGTTTCAAGAGGAACGATAGAACGCTGTATGGAAATGGATAAGATTATAAATACCTATTCCAAGACAAAGGTGCGGAAGATGAAACCGGAGATTCGAAACATCTTACGTATGAGCGTTTATCAGCTGAAGTATATGGATTCGGTTCCGGCATCTGCTGTATGTAATGAGGCAGTTAATCTGACGAAGAAGCGTTCTGTCCCTCAGCTCAAGGGATTTGTCAACGGTGTTTTGCGAAGCATCAGTAGAAATGAGAAAGCTGTAAAATTCACTATCTCACAGCAGTATTCTATGCCGGAATGGATTGTAGAGGAATTCACCGGACGATTCAAGGAAGAGAAGACAAAAGAGATTCTGGAAGCATTTCTAACGGCGCATGACACTACAATTCGTACGAATACAGCAATGGTTACGCCGGAGGAATTGAAAAAGCATCTGGAAGATGAGGGTGTTGTTGTAAAACCGGTAGAATCTCTGGATTATGCATTTCGAATTTCAGGTTATGATCATTTAAGTTCCTTAAAGTCCTTTAGGAATGGCGAATTCTATATTCAGGATCTAAGTTCTATGATGGTGGCGGAACGTTCCGGTGTGAAAAGGGACGATGAAGTGCTGGATGTCTGTGCAGCACCGGGAGGAAAAAGTCTCCATGTAGCAGAACTTTTAAAGGGAACGGGTCACGTGATTTCCAGGGATCTTACAGAGATGAAGGTGGATTTAATCCGCGAGAATATTTCCCGTTCTAATATGAAGAATATGGAAGCTATGGTGTGGGATGCGAGAGTCTTAGATGAGTCACTTGTGGAGAAAGAGGACATTGTCATCGCAGATCTGCCTTGCTCAGGACTTGGTATCATCGGTAAGAAACCGGATATTAAGTACAGGATTAAAAAAGAGGATCAGGAATCTCTTAGAGATCTCCAGAGAGAGATTCTGTCTACGGTACATCGTTATGTAAAACCGGGAGGAACACTGGTCTATAGTACCTGTACAATATGTCAGATGGAAAATGAGGATAATGTGGCATGGTTTTTAGAAAATCATCCGGAATTTTCCTTGGAATCAGAAGAACAGTTGCTTCCGGGAGCAGAATCTATGGACGGATTTTTTATCGCGGTATTAAAGCGTAGATAAACTTTTGGAATGTACACAGAATAAACAAAAAAGTGTGGTAAATAACTATATGTTGGATTTTAAATCAATGAATCTAGCGGAACTTACAACGTGTATGGAAGACATGGGCGAGAAGAAGTTTCGTGCAAAACAGGTATTTGAATGGCTTCATGTTCATAAAGCGGCTTCTTATGATGAGATGCAAAATATTCCTAAGAGCCTGAAACAGAAGATGATGGATCAGGGAACGATTACCATATTAGAGAAGGAAGATTTGCAGATTTCCAGAGAGGATGGAACTCGTAAATACCTCTTTAAACTGGAAGATGGCAATATGGTGGAATCTGTTCTTATGAGATATTCCTTTGGTAACTCGGTCTGTATTTCTTCCCAGGTTGGGTGTCGTATGGGCTGCCGTTTCTGTGCATCAACACTGGATGGCCTACTTCGTTCTTTGACACCGGCGGAGATGTTGGATCAGATTTATAGAATCGAAAGAGATATCAATGAACGTGTGAATCATGTGGTTGTGATGGGTACAGGAGAACCTATGGATAATTACGATAATATCGTAAAGTTTATTCGACTTCTTACAGATGAAAACGGTGCAAATCTGTCCCAGAGAAATCTTACAGTCAGCACTTGTGGAATCGTACCTCGAATCAGGCAGTTGGCAGAAGAACATCTTCAGATTACGCTGGCAATCTCTCTTCATGCGCCGAATCAGGCGAAGAGATTGGAACTTATGCCGGTGGCCAACAAGTATGAGATTCATGAAGTGATAGATGCCTGTAAATACTATTTTGATACGACAGGACGTCGTATAACATTTGAATATAGCCTTGTGGGAGGGGTTAATGATTCAGAGGAAGATGCCAGGGAGCTTTCTTCCCTAATTAAGGTACTTCCATGTCATATTAATTTAATCCCGGTAAATCCGATTAAGGAGAGGAATTATGTGGAATCCAGCCACAAGGTGGTGTTAGCCTTCAAGGAGAAACTTGAAAAATATGGCATAAATGTTACTATTAGGAGAGAAATGGGCCGCGATATTGACGGGGCCTGTGGACAGCTTAGAAGGCGACACATGAAAGGTGAACTATAACATGAGATTTTACTCAATAACAGAGACAGGACGTGTGCGCAGCAAGAATCAGGATTTTGTATTTGCTACAGATCAGAAGATCGGACCACTTTCCAATCTGTTTCTAGTGGCCGACGGGATGGGCGGCCATAACGCAGGTGAATTTGCCTCCGCTTTCGCAGTGCAAACTGTTGTGGAAGCAATTCGTAATTCGACAATTCAAGAGCCAATCGCAGCATTGGAGCAGGCGATATCAAGTGCCAATTATAAGGTTTATCAGGAGGCACTGGCAGATCCGAATAAGAAGGGAATGGGAACCACCCTTGTGGCTGCAACATTCCAGGACGGACATCTATTTATCGCTAATGTTGGAGACAGCCGACTATACGTGGCTACGAATCAGGAACTAAGACAGGTTACCAGAGATCACTCTTTGGTTCAGGAATTAGTTCGTGAAGGTAATCTCCAGGAATCAGAAGCTCAGATACATCCAAGAAAAAATATGATAACAAGGGCTGTTGGAGCGGAGAAAGCCGTGCGAACAGACTTTTTCGATGTAGAAATCCGTACAGGGGATCAGATTGTGCTTTGCACAGACGGTTTAACCAATATGGTATCTGACGAGACTATGTCAGATGTATTGTTTACGGCCGATGAAACCCCGGAAGAAAAAGCAAGTAAACTAGTAAATATTGCAGAAGAGAATGGTGGACGAGACAATATCACCGTTATTCTGATTGAGTTGTAAAGCAAGGAGAAAAAAGATGTTAAATGCAGGAACATTTTTAGCAGATAGATATGAGATATTAGAAAAAATTGGCGCAGGCGGAATGTCAGATGTTTATAAAGCCAAAGATCATGTATTAAGTAGAGAAGTTGCAATAAAAGTTCTGAAAGAGGAATTTGCAGAGGATACAAGTTTTGTTTCCAAGTTCCGTACAGAGGCCAAATCAGCTGCCGGTTTAGAACATCCTAATATTGTAAATATTTATGATGTTGGTTCAGAGGATGGCCTTTATTATATTGTTATGGAATATGTGGAAGGTATCACTCTTAAGACATATATTGAGAAGAAGGGCAGACTGAATTATAAAGAAGTAATCAGTATTGCAATTCAGGTTGGACGTGGTATTGAAGCGGCACATAAGAAGAATATTATTCACCGTGATATCAAACCACAGAACATTATTATTTCCAAAGAGGGCAAGGTAAAAGTTACTGACTTTGGTATTGCTAAGGCGGCCAGTGGAAACACAATTCATGCAGACGTGATGGGATCTGTGCATTATTCAAGCCCGGAACAGACTAGAAATGGTTACGTTACTGCACAGTCTGATATCTACTCTCTTGGTATTGTGATGTATGAAATGGCAACAGGAAGAGTGCCATTTGATGGAGAAACAGCAGTAGCTGTTGCAATTCAGCATCTTCAGGGAGAGATGACTTCTCCTACAGAATATGCACCGGATCTTCCAATCAGCATGGAAATGATTATCAAGAAGGCTACGATGAAGAGCCCGGATAAACGATATGAATCAATGGCAGATCTATTGACGGATTTGAAGAAAGCTCTGATTAATCCGGAAGAAGATTTTGTAACAATGATTAACACCGATGAAGCTGAGAAGACTCGTGTAATCACTGATTCGGAATTGGAGCAGATTCGTGAGGAAACAAGTGCGATTGATGCAGATGTGGATGACGAAGATGAGGAAGACGACGAGACGGATGAGAAGGTCAACCCTAAAATGGAGAAGGCTATCACTATTATGGGCATCGTTGCAGCAGTAATTATCGCTGCGATTGTAATCTATATTGTGGGAAGTTTCTTCGGTCTGTTTAAGTTTGGTTCAAGCAGTAAAGATGATACCGAGACAACAACTGAGACAACAGAGCAGGTGGAAGTACCAAACCTTCTTGGCATGACAGAGGATGAAGCCAAGGCTGCACTTGAGAAGGCAGGACTGGGATACAAGAATATCGGTACAGCATCTTCTGATGAATATGAAAAGGGTCTTGTTATGGACCAGTCTGTTAATGCAGGTAAAAAGGTTGATGCTAATACAACAATCAAGGTAACATTTTCATCCGGCAAGGGTGATATTGATATTCCGGATGTAACCGGTATGACAGAATCCAATGCGATTTCAACTTTGAAGTCTGCAGGATTTAAATACAACACAGAATATGAGTACAGTGACAGTGTGGATTCCGGCAAAGTTATCAGCTACTCACCAACAGGTGAAGGCCAGGAAGGTGATACTATTACAATCACAGTATCTCAGGGTAAGGAGACAGTGCAGGTACCGGATCTTAAGGGTAAATCACAGTCAGATGCTGAGGCTGCACTTTCAGCTCTTGGGCTTTCTGCAACAGTAACATCAGATTACAGCGATACGATTGAATCTGGTCTGGTTATCTCTCAGGGAACATCAGCAGGAACTTATGTAACCAAGGGAAGTTCCATATCTATTACGGTGTCAAAGGGTGCCAAGGCTAAATCTTATACTTATTCAGCTTCAATCTCTAGTCTTGTAACACTTGCAGATGGTGAGTCAGCAACAGCTACACTGACAGATGGAAATGGTTCTAATCTCTATAGCGGATCTGTAACCAGTGTTTCATCAATCAGTGTAAGTAGTATCACAACATCTACAGGTCACTTGAAGATTGTTTCTACATCAGGTGATGTATTATACGATAAGGATGTAACTTTTTCTGAGCAGTAATATGTCAGGAAAACAGTATGAAATAGGAATGGATAGTTTATGAGGAAATGCGCATGAGGGGCCGTATCTTAAAGGGAATTGCAGGATTCTATTATGTAGATGTTCCGGAGTTTGGACTCTATGAGTGCAAAGCCAAGGGGGCATTTCGTAAAGCGGGAGTAAAACCGCTGGTAGGTGATTTCGTTGATATGGCCGTCATCGACGAAGAAAAGAAAGTTGGTAATGTAGAGAAGATTCTTACTAGAAAGAATGAATTGATTCGACCGGCTGTTTCCAATGTGGATCAGGCGATGTATATCTTCTCTGTGACCAAACCAAAACCAAATCTGAATCTGCTGGATCGATTCTTAGGGATGATGGAGTATCAGGATGTCCCAACGGTAATTGTTATAAACAAGGTGGATCTTGATACGGATGGAGAAACAGATAAGTTGAAATCTATCTATGAATCCGCTGGATATCAGGTAATTACAACATCCATGAAATCCGGAAAAGAAAAGGATGAACTCTGGGATGTTTTAAAGGGTAAGACGACCACCGTAGCGGGACCTTCCGGCGTGGGTAAGTCGACATTTACAAATCTTATGCATGGAACATCCGTTATGGAGACAGGATCTATCTCTGAGAAGATTCAGCGTGGTAAGAATACAACTCGTCATAGTCAGTGCCTGGCACTTGGCGAAGAAACGTATCTTATGGATACTCCGGGATTTGGCTCGATGCTGATTCCGGAAATTGAAAAGGAAGATCTGTCAGATCTATTTCGCGAGTTTCGTGAATACAGCCCGATGTGTCGTTTCCAGGGATGTGCACATATCCATGAACCGGATTGCGAAGTAAAGAGGGCATTGGAAGACGGCAAAATCAGCCGTAGTCGATATGACAATTACCTCCTTCTATATGAGGAAGTAAAAAACAGAAAGAAATATTAGTACTAGAAAGAGAGTTATTGCGTTTTGATGAATCGAGAGGGCGAGACTATGAATTGTTTATCACCATCTATTTTATCCGCTGATTTTGGTCAGCTGGGTGCAGCAGTGCAGGAAGTTGATGAAGCCGGAGCCGAGTATATCCATTTTGATGTGATGGATGGACATTTTGTTCCAAATATTTCGGTTGGTATTCCGGTTTTAAAATCTCTTCGTAAGTATACAGATAAGATTTTGGATGTTCATCTTATGATTGAAAATCCAGAGAATTATATTCAGGCATTTGCTGATGCAGGTGCAGATATTATCACGGTACATGCGGAGGCAACCAGACATCTGGACCGTGTGGTTCACATGATAAAAGAGGAAAATGTGCTCGCTGCAGTTGCATTGAATCCGACAACTCCACTTTCTGAAATTGAATATATTCTCCCAGAACTCGACATGGTGCTTCTGATGACAGTAAATCCAGGATTTGGTGGTCAGAAGTTTATCCCATATTCATTGGATAAAATCGCTGAACTAAAGGCGATGATTGAGAGAAAGGGACTGAAGACAGATATCGAGGTGGATGGTGGCATCACACTGGATAATGTCGATGATGTTTTGGATGCAGGTGCCAATATTATTGTGGCAGGATCTGCTGTATTTAATGGTGATGCATCACAGAACGTAGAGGACTTTTTAGAGCATATGGCATAAGTGGCTAGAGACAGAAGATAAGGACAGAATATGAGTGCAATTATTATAAGCGGTGGTACCGCAGATAGAGAATTTGTAAAGGAACAGTATGAAGAGGCAAAACTTCATGCAGAGAAGCACGGTGAGATTTGCTATGTTATTGCAGCAGATAAAGGTGTGGAATGCTGTATGGATTTGGGAATTGTCCCAGACCATATTGTAGGTGATTTTGATTCCATTGAGCCGGCAAAGAAGCAGGAGATGGAGAGTCTCAATACGCAGATTACCTACCTGAATCCGGAAAAGGATGATACAGATTCTGAGGCCGCACTCAATATTGCATTTGAAGAGTCCACAGGAAATATCTACTTTGTCGGTAGTACCGGAACGCGACTGGATCACGTACTTGGCAATATGATGATTCTCGGAAAGGGACCGGAACATAATCGTAAAATCTGGATGATTGATCCTCATAATAAAGTATATATGCTGACTGCCGATGAGTATCCGGCCTGTGCCGTAATTCGTCGAGACAAGCAGTTTGGCCAGTATATCTCCATTGTTGCAGTGAATGGAACAGCATATGGGGTCACACTGGAGGGATTAAAATACGAATTGGAAGATTACGATCTCCCAAGTTTTACATCGCTTGGAATCAGTAATGAATTGGTTGATACGGTTGCCAAGATTCGTGTACAACTGGGCTCACTGCTGGTTATTGAAGCAAGAGATTAAGAATAGTGTTGCATAAATATACATTTGTTCATCTTATTCGATTTAACTTGAATAAAAGTTCAAGAGTGTTAGAATAATGTACTGTTGGACTAAGTTATGAAGAATGAGGAGGACTTGAAGTTAGAATGAAGTCAACTAAAGTAAAAAGTAAAAATGTAACATCAATTAGCCGTAAGCTGTCGATAATCTCAGCATTGATGCTGGTGATTAGCATGCTTGCGGCTGAATTAATTGTAGTAGGTTTTGGATATGGAATGGTACGAGACTTAATCCATAGTTCTTTCAGTAATGAAGTTTCTGTAGATGCCGGTCTTGTTAATCGTGAATTAAATGCGACATTTTATTATTTGAATGGTGCAGCAGATGCCGTTGAGCAAACTAATTTCCAGGATGAGGCTGAGATGCGTACTTATCTGGCTGGAACGGTTGGCCGTTATGATATGATTCCGACAGGTGCATATCTGGCATTAAATGATGGAACATTTATTTACCCGGCAGATGCCAACGTCGAGGCGGGTATCAATGTTTTAGAGAAGCCTTGGTTCCAGGAGGGACTTACCTATACGGATAATTATTATCACTATTATGATAAACCATATTTTGACAAGGCAACTGGAGATTTATGTGTTACTGTTCAGAGAAAGGTTGTATTAAATGATGGTCGAGAGGGTGTTCTTGTTGCTGACCTTATGATGAAATCTGTACAGAAGCAGTTAAACGATATTACACTCTATGAATCAGGCAAGGCGATGATGGTTACAGAAGATGGCCTCGTGCTTTCCTATGAGGACAGCAGTGTTTGCGGTACAGAGTTGAAAGATCATTCAGATGATGTTTTCCTGTCTAAGATTGCAGACATTTTAAACAACAAGGATGGTCAGGTTACAACTGTACAGGCCGGTGGAAAGTATTTTATGAGTACGTATGGTATTGATGGTACGAATTGGAAAGTTATCATCTATGCGAAAACTTCGGAAGTACTTGCTACACTCTATAAGATAGTGATGATTCTGATTGTATTTACAATCATATCTGTTATTGTAGTGGTTTCCATTATGCTTGTAGTTTTGAAGAAGATGATCAAGCAGCCGGTGGAAACACTGACAAGTAATATTGAAAGAATTGCCGGTGGTGATTTTACAGTAGAAGTTGCGTCCGATGGAAATGATGAGATTGCCTATATGAATTCGGCAATGGCAAAATTTATTGCGGGTATGCGTCATGCTTTGACAGATATTAAGGATGTATCCGAGAGACTTCGTGGCGATGCACATAAGTCACAGTCAACAGCTGATTCCCTTGAAAATGCAGCAGAAGATCAGTCATCATCTATGGAGCAGATTCGTGGAAATATTGCAAATATGGCGGATGCCGTATCGGATGTTGCTGAATCGGCTACAACCCTTGCACAGACAATTGAAGAAGTGACAGAGGGCGAAGAGAAAGTTGAGTCTTCTATGAATGAATTGGTAAAGAAGGCAGAAATTGGACAGAAAGATATGATGTCTGTTGCTGAAGGCATGGACAATGTAGTGGTTTCCATGAATGATATGGCAGATGCGGTTGCAAGTGTAGATGAGGCAGCACAGAAAATTAATGATATTGTAGGAATGATTACGGCAATATCAACACAGACAAACCTGCTTTCCTTAAATGCTTCCATCGAGGCTGCCAGAGCAGGTGAAGTAGGTCGTGGATTTGCGGTAGTTGCATCTGAAATTGGTGAACTTGCCAATAATTCTGCGGATGCAACAAATCAGATTTCTGAGATTATTAAAGAAATGTCAGAACGTGTTACTCTTCTTTCTGAGAAGTCAGAGACAAACTGCGAATTAATTAATAACAATGCAGGATATGTTAATGCGGCAGCTGCAACATTCCAGCAGATTACTGCAGAACTTTCAGAGGCAACAGAAACACTGAATCAGATGGCTGAACGTATGGAAACAGTCAATGATGTTGCTACCAACATGGCAGCTATCTCTGAGGAGCAGTCAGCTTCTACTCAGGAGATCTCTTCTACAGTAGATCTTGTTACTGAAGCAGCTCGTGGAGTGGCATCTTCAAGTGACCACGTATCCAAAGCGGCAAACTCAGTTGTGGATGCGGTAGATGTTATTCATACAAATCTGGAGCAGTTTACAATATAAAAAAACTAGTAATCATTTTGCTCGATATTCTGATGGAGACAGTCCGTGGGTCTTCTTAAAGGCCTTGGAGAAGGTGAAGATATCACTGAATCCAACGAGAAATGCTATCGACTGTATTGGTTCATCAGTTTCCTTTAAGAGCTGGATTGCCTTTTTCATACGGTAATCATTGAGATATTCATGGATGCTTCGACCTGTTGCATCCTTGAAGAGTCTTGAAATATAGCTTCGGTTAAGCCCGCACATATCAGCGATATTGCTGACAGAAAGCGGCTCGGAGTATTTGATTTGGATGATATGTATGACACGGCGTACATAGGTTACTTGTTTATTATCATTTAGAGGCTGTTTATAAATGGATGAGTTTACAATAAAATCCATCATTTCATAGACTTTAGCCGTACAGAAAATCTCACGATTCCTGGACTGGGACAATTGTTCATAGAGTCCGGGCATCGGGGATTTTTTTTGATTAGAGATAAAGACCGGGTTTTCAGCAGATAGGCCGGCTCTCTTCCACATTTCCTGAAGTCTTGTGCCGCCAAGGTGAAGCCAGAAATAAGACCATGGATCATTGCGGTCCGCAATATAATAGGCCGGCACACCCTTTGGAATCAGGAATCCCTGATTTTTCTCCACATCGAATTCCCGATTATTAATAACGACCTTTCCTTTCCCGGAAAGCACAAAATGAAAAATATCACGGGTACGTGCTACCGGCCCGTAGGAATAGAGGGGAGGACAGGAGTAGTTTCCAATCTCATATAACGTGAAATCGCTAGAACGATTGTAATCCAGGAATGCATGATCATCGAATTTTCCTGGGAGTATCTGATTTTTTGTCATAAAAACCTCCAATAACTATGTCACAAAATGACAAATACATAATACATTATAACATATTGATTATTTGATAAAAGGGGTATGATTGAGACTGTGGAAAGGGCCCAGTTTTATAACTATTAATGGAGGTTTGAAACATGAGAAAAAAATTATTTGCAGGTATTATGGCGGCAGCAATGATGCTTTCGCTGGTTGGATGCGGTAGTTCCGGAAGCTCATCTTCCGATAGCGCATCAAGTGATACGATCAAGATTAATATCTGGGATAACAACCAGAAGGATGGTATCCAGAAGATCTGTGACAAATGGACAGAAACATCAGGGGTTAAAGTTTCTGTAGAAGTTGTTGATTGGGATAATTATTGGACACTTCTTGAAGCGGGTGCATCAGGTGGCGATATGCCGGATGTATTCTGGATGCATTCCAATACAGCACAGATGTATATGGAAAACGATATTCTGTTAGATCTGACAGATTATATCGAAGAAGATGATTCTATTCAGGAAGATAACTATTACGAAGGTGTTTGGAATCTATATAACAGTAATGGCAAGCAGTACGCTCTTCCTAAGGATCATGACACAATCGCACTTCTTTATAACAAGGCGATTTTTGATGAATATGGAGTAGAGTATCCAACGGATGACTGGACATGGAAAGATATGTATGAAGCAGCTAAGAAAATCACTGAAGCATCCAATGGAGATGTTTACGGTGTGGCTATGAATACATCCAATAACCAGGATGGTTGGTATAACCTGATTTACTCATATGGTGGAGAGGTTATTACAGATGATCATAAGGGAACCACAATTGGTTCAGATGAATCCAAGGAAGGTATGGAGATGATGCGTCAGCTTCTTACAGTTGGTGCTCCTCAGTCTGTTGTTGCTGAGACCGGTACAGATTCACTCTTCCAGTCCGGTAAGGCTGCAATGATTACTCAGGGTTCCTGGATGATTAATACATTCTATACTGCAGAAAATTATGATGACTATGCTTGGGCAGTTCTTCCTTATGCAGATAGAAATGGAAATGGTACATGCGACAGCGATGAAAGATGGTCTGCATATAACGGACTTGGCTGGGCAGCAAATAAGAATGTTTCAAACCCGGATGAATGTTACAGCTTAATTGCATATCTCTGTGGAGAAGAAGGACAGAAGATGCAGGCAGAACTTGGTGTAACAATGGGTGGTATGAAGGGCGTTTCAGATACGTTCTCAAGTGCGTTTGACGGAATGGATGTTTCAGCATTTAACAAGATCGAAGAAGAAGGAAATCTGTTCTTCAGACCATACACAAGAAATACAACTGTTTGGGAAGATGCACTTCAGCAGCAGGGCGCATTTCTGGATGCATGGCAGGATCCATCAGATCCTAACGTAATGTCCAAGGCATGTGACAATGCACAGAAGATTATTGAGGATGCAATCGCAGCGGAATAATTAGGAGACCAGCTATGAAAGAGCAAGAAAGAATTGAGAAAAAGAGTGGAATAAGTAAATCACGAAAGAAAGAGGCTATGTGGGGGCTATTATTTGTAGCTCCAACTATGCTGGGGTTGTTCGTGCTGAACTTTTATCCAATGGTTAATACGGTATACCAATCTTTTTGCAAGACTGGTGATTTTGGAAGAGGAAATATCTTTGTAGGCTTAGCAAATTATGATGCGGTTATCCATGATCCAACCACATGGCAGGCATTGTGGAATACTGTGAAATATGCATTGATAGAAGTGCCTTTCGGCGTAACTATCTCCATGATACTGGCTGTCTTTTTACAGCAGAAGATTATTGGTAAGTCATTCTTTCGAACGATTTTTTTCTTGCCTATGGTCTGCGCTCCGGCAGCAGTTGCGATGGTATGGAAATGGTTATACAACCAGCAGTTTGGACTTTTGAATCATCTGTTTCACAGTAATACTGCCTGGATATCGAATCCAAATATTGCCTGGATCAGTGTAGGTGTTATCGGTGTCTGGTCCATTATCGGATACAATATGGTGCTTTTTATTGGAGGTCTACAGGAAATACCAAAGGACTATTATGAGGCGGCACAGCTGGATGGAGCATCTGGAATCAAACAGTTTTTCCATGTGACCGTGCCACTTCTTTCACCCACAACCTTTTTTATTGTGCAGAC
The DNA here is from genome assembly GCA_017392525.1 of Lachnospiraceae bacterium. Lineage (GTDB taxonomy): Bacteria > Bacillota > Clostridia > Lachnospirales > Lachnospiraceae > FD2005. The sequence goes on along the minus strand of JAFOVD010000007.1, from coordinate 35,943 downwards.
CCGTATTATCGGAGCACTGACAGTATTTGATTTGATGTTTATGGTAATGGATAAGACGAACCTCGCTTTGTATAAGACACAGTCTATCGTCTATCTGTTTTATACGCAGGCATTTACAAATGGAAATCGTGGATATGGTGCGGCAACTGTGACGATCCTTGTGGTTTTCATTATGATTATTACATTTATTTTGCAGAAACTTGAGAAACGTTTCGTTCACTACAATTAGGAGGCATAGATTATGGAAGCATTAACATGGAACAGTAAAATAAAAAAGATTTTAATCTATGTGATTCTAGCGATTATGGTTGTAGTTATGATGATTCCATTCGTATGGATGGTTCTTACAGCTGTTAAGACAAATCAGGAGGCTATCTCTGTGGATCCGTTTTATGTTTTCCCTCATAACGGATGGCACTGGGAGAACTTTACCAAAGTGTGGGAAAACTATAATTTCCTGCGTCTGTATGGCAACACATTATTGATGATTTTACTTCGTATTATTTGTGCTGTACTTACAGCAACCATGGCAGGTTATGCGTTTGGCAGATTGGAATTCCCAGGCAAGAAAATTCTCTTCGCCCTCGTATTGATTCAGATGATGATTCCTGCGCAGATTTTTATCATTCCGCAGTACATCATGGTTTCTAAACTTGGCTGGATGAATTCCGCGCTCGGACTTCTGTTTCCGGGTATGGTAACAGCCTTTGGTACTTACCTTCTGAAGACCTCTTATCAGAGTTTACCGAAGGAACTGGAGGAAGCGGCAAAAATCGATGGATGTAACGTGTTTCAGACATTTTTATATGTCATGATGCCGCTTACTCGTTCCGGTATGATTTCGCTTGGTATTTTTACAGCATTGTTCGCATTCAAAGACCTGATGTGGCCAATGATTGTATGTACAAATTCGGAAACGACAACCTTGAGTGCAGGGTTGGCAAAGATGCAAGGCCAGTATGGCAGTGATTATCCATCCATGATGGCAGCGGCAGTATTAGCTGTTGTACCGATGGTGGTAATCTATATCATTTTCCAGAAACAGTTTGTTGAGGGTATCGCAACCTCTGGAGGAAAACTATAAGAAATAATGTATTTGGGAGATTAGTAACACATGGCAATTACGATTCAGGAGGAGAGTAAGTTATTCTCCATTCACACGAGAACAACGACATATCAGTTTAAGGCAGACGAAAATGGATATCTGGTCCATACATATTATGGCAGCAGGATAGAGGATGATGATTTATATCAACAGATTCCATTTGTGGACAGGGGATTTTCTCCGAATCCATATGAGCTTGGCATGGAAGATCGTACGTATTCTATGGATACACTTATGCAGGAGTATTCCACCTATGGGACAGGAGATTTTAGAATTACAGCACTTAGGGTGAGAAATGTTTGCGGCAGTCAGGCAGCAACTTTAAAGTATGTGGACTATGAAGTCAAGCCAGGACTTCCTGTAATTCCAGGACTCCCTGCAATTTATGGCAATGAGGGAGAGACGCTGATTGTCAGACTGTTGGATGAGTGCCTGGGACTTGAGGCATATATTTATTATGCAGTTCTGGAAGACAAGGATATGATTGCAAGATCAGTCAGATTTGTGAATCAGAGTAATGAAACAGTCTGGTTGGAAAAATGTGCATCCATGTGTCTGGATCTGCCTTATGGCGCGTATGATTTTATTACATTTTACGGAAGACATAATATGGAGCGAAACCTGTCAAGAAGCCCTATTGAACATGGTATTTCTGAAGTGGGAAGTGTCAGAGGAACAAGTAGCCATCAGTACAATCCCTATGCCATGATAGCTGAGAAGTACACTACGGAAGAGATGGGAAGATGTTACGGGTTCGCATTAGCTTATAGCGGCGATTTTGCCATGGAAGTTGAAAAGTCTCAGACAGATTCAATACGTTTTCTGTGCGGTATTCATCCGGATGAGTTTACTTGGAGATTGGATCCGGGGAAGAATTTTGATACACCTCAAGTATTGATGTCTTTCTCAGGAAATGGTTTCGCAGAGCTTAGTTATCATTTCCATCAGACAATCTGCGAGAATATTATTCGGGGAGAATGGAAGAACAAGAAGTCGCCGGTTCTGATTAACAACTGGGAAGCAACATTTTTTGATTTTGATAAAGAGAAGTTGATACAGATTGCAGATGCAGCTAAGAAACTTGGTGTGTCACTGTTTGTTCTGGATGATGGATGGTTTGGAAAGAGAGATAGTGACAGGGAGGGACTTGGAGACTGGTTCCCGAACGTGAATAAGCTTGGGGGTACGCTGGATTCACTTGGACAATGTATCGAAGACAAGGGGATGAAATTCGGGCTTTGGTTCGAACCGGAAGCGATTTCGGAAGAGAGTGAACTGTTTCGGAGTCATCCGGATTGGGCATTTTCCATACCAGGTAGAAATCCGGCTCTGGGTAGATCTCAGCTGATTTTGGATCTGTCACGGGATGACGTTGTAGACTATCTGACAGAGCGATTACGAGAAATCCTCAGCAGTGGAAAAATCAGCTACGTAAAATGGGATATGAATCGTAGTATCTGTGATAAGTATTCCAGAGTTCTTCCGGTAGAGCAGCAGGGTGAGGTGGCACATCGCTATGTACTTGGCTTGTATCGTATTTTAGAGAGGCTGACAGAGGAATTCCCGGAGATTTTATTCGAGGGGTGCTCCGGTGGCGGAGGACGTTTTGATGTAGGAATGCTTTATTACTGTCCTCAGATATGGTGCAGTGACAATACGGATGCAATCAACCGGTTGAAGATTCAATATGGAACTTCCTTCTGTTATCCACCGAGAACAATGGGAGCACATGTTTCTGAGTCGCCGAATCAGCAGACGGGTCGTAGATCTTCTCTTAAGACAAGAGCCGTGGTTGCTATGGCCGGAACTTTCGGATATGAGTTGGATGTTTCGCGGCTTTCTAATGAGGAATGCGCTGAAATACAGAGACAGGTTGAGTTTGTGAAGAATTATGAGAACTTGCTATTTCATGGCAGATATTATCGTCTGTCTTCACCGGAAGATAGATTTGTGGCATGGGAATTCGCTTCAGCTGACAAGTCGGAAGCATTGGTATCGGTGGTATATTACGATGTTGAAGGCAATCAGCCGCCGAGTTACACAAGGGTGCGCGGAGTTTCGCCTGATAGGAGATATCGTGTCTATGAAACAGGATGGAATGGGGAAAACAGCTTTTCGTATGTTCTTTCCGGAAAAACATTGGAACATGCTGGAATTCTCCTCCCAACACCAACATACGAAGGGGAAGCTTTCCTGATTCGAATTGAAGCTTTATAAAGGTTTATCTAGGATGAGAAAACAGGTTTTGAGATTTTATATCTCAAAACCTGTTTTTTTGTCTACCAAGTGTTGACATATGAGGTACCTTGCATTACCATATAGTTAGTATCTTGCAATACAAGGTACCAATGGATGAAGTATTCTCAGGAGGTGAAGCGATGATTCCGTCACAGATGTTAAAGGGTACGTTGGAAGGATGTGTTCTGGCTATTATTAGTCAAAAGGAGACCTATGGATATGAGATATCAGAGTCGCTTTCGAAATATGGATTTGGAACAATTAAAGAAGGAACAATCTATCCTATGCTCCTTCGACTAGAGAAGAACGGTTTCATTCAAGCGATATATAAGGAGTCTGAATTGGGTCCAAAAAGAAAGTACTACCGATTGACCGAAGAGGGAAAAAGTAATTTGGTTGAGTTTCTAAGTAGTTATGAGGAATTGTCAAATGCAGTAAATCATTTGATACAGGATGTGAAGGAAGGAGATTGCTATGAAGAAAAGTGTTAAGAATTTAATGAGAGAGAACGAGAATCTTGAGAAGGAAATTCATAATGAAGACAGTATAAAAGCGCTGACAGACATCGTTGTATATCTCAGAGGGTCAAGAATAAGTATGCTTGATCAGGAGAAAGTCCGTAAAGATATTGTAGAGATGCTGATTGATGGAGAGAAGCGTGGTCAGGATATTCGAGAGATTATCGGTGATGATTTCAAAGAGTTCTGTGACAATGTGATTTCAGAGATTCCAAAGAAGAGTAATCTACAGGTGATGATTGAAAATTTTGGAGATGTGCTCTTGGGATTAGATATGCTCCTTTTTATCCGTTTGATATTTGTTTTACTTAGTCAGATTACCAATCATACCTTTATTTCAGCATTCCCGGTACGACTGGGGGAAATGATTACAGGAATCGTAATTCTTGTAACTGCAGTTGCACTAGTTCAGTGGATTTGCAGAAATTCATTCGAAGGAGATGATGCGGAAAAGGATCGAAAATATACAATAATAGCAGTGTTTATTGCCATGTTTTTGACGGGATTTTGTATCGTGATGAATCTATTTGTAAAGGTAGAGTTGTTTATGATTCATCCGATTGTTATTATTGCCATAATTGTATTAATTGCTATTTTATGTAAGGTAATTGAATATTACGTAAAATAGTTTTAATTAAAACTTGATTTGCTGTACAAGGGATGATATAATTTTGACTTCGTGTGATATGGACATAATGCTGGGTGGTTTTTGCTACTATTTCATTTTGGAGGAATACATGAAAAAGAGAAAACTAACCTTATCATCTAGTGTTAAAGCAAAACTAATTCTGGCAATCGTTGCGATTGCTGCGATTCCGCTGATTGTTGCTACTACAGTCAGTTATGTAACATCGACAAACAAGGACAAGGTAGAAGCCAAAGAGACTTTAGAGTGGTCAACCTGGTATCTTGAGGCAGAGGTTAACAATATGTTTGCCAAGACAGAGTCAGCACTTGAAACACTTGCAGCCTCACAGAGTACGGTGGAATTTTTGCAGTCAGGAGATTCATCTGACGAAGTCCTTGCGCAGATGGCAGCTATTAACAGTCTTTTTGAAGATGATAATACAATTACACTTTCCAGTGCTGAAGGATGGATGGTACTTAGAAGCGATGGAAAAGACCTGGTAGATATCCATGAGAGAGACTACTGGCAGGGAGCCATGAAGGGTGAGGTTACGGCTTCAGCTGTTATGGTAAGTAGTTCAACAAAGGTAAGAAGTATCTGTATTGCAGTTCCTGTTTTTGAACCGGGTACAAGCAATGTTATCGGAACACTTCATAGAAACTTTGATTTAAATCAGCTTCATCAGATGCTGGCAGAAGATGGAAATGAGTGTTTTATGGTGGATCGTGAGGGAACACTTGCGGCTCATTCTATGTACGAGATTTCCACTGATGATGAACCTGTATCTTACAGTTCATCTCCATATATGACTTCAGATAAACAGTCTGATACATATATCAGTTATGTGACAGGAGACGCTACATACCTGTCTTATGTTAAGGAACCAATTACCGGATATACAATCTGTATGGCCAAGTCAGTTGATGAAGTTGTAAAGAGTGCCAGAATGTCTGCTCTTACAACAATCCTTATTGGCTTAGTTCTTCTGGCAATCGGTGCAGTGGTTGCATATCTTATTGCCGTTAGTTTTACAAATCCAATTATTACAGTTGGTAATGTATTGGCCAAACTTTCTGACGGTGAGTTTGAGAAGATAGATAAATATACAAAAAGAAATGATGAGTTCGGACAGATTGTAAAAGATACGAACTCATTAATCGATAAGCTTTCCGCGATTGTATATTCCATTAAGAGTACAACAAATACAGTCGGGGAATCATCGGTAGAATTATCGGATATGGCAGAGCAGATTTCTGCTACTACAGAGAGTGTTGCAATGTCAGTTCAGCAGATTGCAACCGGTGCGGTACAGCAGGCGGATGATATTCAGTCGGCAGCAGAGAGCACCGGGGAAATCACAGATGCGGTTGGCAATGTTCAGAACTCCACAACAGATATGACAGCTCTGGCTAATAAGATGAAGGATGCATCTGAATATTCCAGTGAAGCTCTTTTAGAACTTCAGAAATCATCTAATGAAATGTCAACAAATATCAAAGAGATTGCAACTCGTATTCATTCAACACAGGATGCAATTGCAAATATCAATGAAAGAGTTATGGGCATTTCAGGTATTGCTGCACAGACAAATCTCCTTTCATTAAATGCATCTATTGAGGCTGCAAGAGCAGGTGAGATGGGCAAGGGATTTGCTGTAGTTGCGGAAGAGATTCGTAAGCTTGCAGATGATTCTGAAAGTCTGGCATCTGAAATCAGAGTAGAAATGGATGAGCTTCTGGCTGAATCTGACAAGGCTGTCAAGGTTGCTGCCCAGGTTATGGATGGCAATATAGAGCAGCAGAGTGCTTTGGAACACACATTAGTATCTGTAGATGGAATGCTTGCTGATATTCAGGAAACAGTAAAGAGTGTTGCCAAGATTTTGGAGGAAGCAGATACTTGTGTATCATCCAACGAAGTTGTGGCAAATGCTATGACATCACTTTCTGCTATTTCAGAAGAGAATGCTGCATCAGCTGAGACAACAGGAGCATCAGTAGAGGAACTTTCCGCTACTGTTACTAACCTTGCAGAGTCTGCTGTGCATCTCAAGGAAATCGCAGAGCAGTTAAATGAAGAGATGAAGTTCTTTAAATAAAAGATATTAAAAAGATAGCAAACCGGTACGTACAAAATATTTGTATGTACCGGATATTTTTTTATTGCAATATCTGTTAGTGTATGCTAACATGTGCATATGTTAGGTAGAACTAACTAGAAAGGCAGGGTGAAAAGATGAATTATCTTGAAATTGAAAAAGTAATAGGACGAGAAATCTTAGATTCCAGAGGAAATCCTACTGTGGAGGCTGAGGTTACACTGATAGATGGAACTGTTGCCAGAGGAACAGCACCATCCGGAGCGTCAACAGGGGAATTTGAAGCTCTTGAACTCAGAGATGGAGATAAATCCAGATATCTGGGCAAGGGTGTTTCCAAAGCAGTAGAGAATATAAATGGACCAATTGCAGATGCTATTGTGGGATTAGATGCATCTGATATTTATGCGGTAGATGCGGCGATGATTGCGGCAGATGGAACCAAGGATAAATCAAAACTCGGTGCCAATGCTATTCTTGCAGTTTCTATTGCAACTGCAAGAGCTGCAGCTATAGCACTGGAGATTCCACTGTATCGTTTCCTGGGAGGTGCTCAGGCGACAGATCTTCCTGTTCCGATGATGAATATTTTAAATGGTGGTGCTCATGCAACAAATACTGTTGATACACAGGAATTTATGATTATGCCGGTTGGTGCACCTTCATTTAAGGAAGCACTTCGTTGGTGTGCGGAAGTTTTCCATGCACTTGCAAAGATTCTTAAAAGTAGAGGACTTGCAACATCCGTTGGTGATGAGGGTGGATTTGCTCCAAACCTGTCCAGTGATGAAGAGACAATAGAGACTATTCTGGATGCGATTAAGGCAGCCGGATATGAACCGGGCAAGGATTTCATGATTGCCATGGATGCTGCTTCTTCAGAGTGGAAGAGCGACAAGGGCAAAGGCTTCTACAAGCAGCCGAAGTCCGGCAAAGAGTTCACTGCAGATGAGTTGATTGATCACTGGGAATCCCTGGTTGATAAATATCCTATTATTTCTATTGAAGATGGATTGGATGAGGAAGACTGGGAAGGCTGGAAGAGAATGACAGAGCGAATCGGTCACAAGGTACAGCTTGTGGGTGATGATTTATTTGTTACAAATACAGAACGACTTGCCAAGGGTATTGAAAATGGTGCAGCGAACTCTATTCTGATTAAGCTCAATCAGATTGGTTCTGTGTCAGAGACTTTGGAAGCAATTAAGCTTGCAAATAGAAATGGCTATACAGCGATTTCATCTCATAGATCCGGTGAGACAGCAGATACAACTATTGCTGATCTTGCGGTAGCACTTAATACAAGACAGATTAAGACTGGAGCGCCATCCCGTTCAGAACGTGTGGCGAAGTATAATCAGCTTCTGCGTATCGAGGAGGAACTGGGGGGTGCAGCAAGATATCCAGGTATGCAGGCATTTCATATTTCAAAATAGAAACAGAAAAGGAGCAGAGGAAAAATGAGTAAGGTAGCAGTTGTTTATTGGAGTGGTACAGGCAATACAGAGGCTATGGCCAATGCAGTGGCAGAGGGAGCCAGAGGAAAAGGTGCAGAGGTTTCTGTATTTCAGGCATCAGAATTCAGTGCAGATCTTGTTTCCGGTTTTGACAGTATAGCTTTTGGCTGCCCTGCAATGGGAGCGGAAGTTCTGGAAGAATCAGAATTTGAACCGATGTTTCAGGCAGTGGAGAGCCTGATTTCAGGAAAGAAAGTGGCATTATTTGGCTCCTTTGGATGGGGAGATGGTCAGTGGATGAGAGATTGGGAGGAACGTTGCATGAGTAGTGGAATCGCATTGGCAGCAGATAGTGTGATTACCAATGATGCTCCGGATGATGCCGCCATCTCTGACTGCAAGTCTCTTGGTTTGGCATTGGCATAAAACTGACAGATAATGGTACAGAAATTATTAGTAAAACATGGCGCTCCGACACTGGCAGGAATCAAAACAGGCAATATATTTACAGTAAAAGATAGTCAGGGAAGGATTGATAGTGAAATCCGTAAACTAAATCGTATCCTTTTGAAAAAAGGGTTACGCCTGATTCCTGTCCGCCGTACGGAGAATGCAACACTGGTGTATTTGTTCCGTCCGGACCGGTTAAAAAAAGATCTACAGAGGCCGGAAGCCAGAGAGATTTTAATGGAAAAAGGATATTCATGCGGTGATGCAAATATCTGTATAGTGAACCTGGTTCAGCATTTAAAATTAGATGCGAGTTTTCCTCATGAGATAGGTCTTTTCTTAGGGTATCCACCTTCGGATGTGAAGGGATTTATGGAGAACCCTAGTGAGGGCGTAAAGTGCAGTGGCTGCTGGAAAGCGTATGGAAATGAGTGCGAGGCCAAGCGTACCTTTGCCAGATACCAAAGTTGTACGAGAGCGTATGAAAAAGCAATGCAATGTGGTATGAATCTGGAATCTCTGATTGTATAGACGAAAACAGCTATCCAACGTATAGGTTGGATGGCTGTTTTTTTATTCGCAAAAAAAACATGTCCTGATATGAAAGGAGGAGGCGAATTGTTTGAAAAGCAATCCGAAAAAGTATGCGGGTGTGAATGTAACATTTCCCCAAAGGTTGTTCTCAAAAGAGTATACTTATTGCTTTATTAGAGAAAATCGGGATGAAATGACAACTGCAGATATTGCAAGAGAGGTGGAACTCTCATAGGGATAAGAGTCCCCTCTTTGGAGTGTTGGCATATGACATCCACCGCAGTTTTCTTATTATTCATAAATAAACCTCAGTTATAACTAAATTACAGAACAGATGTTCGAATGTGTAAATAGATATTTTCCTATGGTAATATAAGAACCGGTAGACTAAGCAAAGAATGAGGGATATAAGTATGTGGAAGATAAAGCATATATTTGATGGTGATTATGGGTGTGAGGAATTACAACCGGGAGAGAAACCCAAGGTCTCGGTCACATTGATCGACGAAACTGGTATTGAAATATACAGATCAGTGGAGGATGATTGGTTAATTGAAAATGGTTTAGATGTTGGTAGTTTTTGGCCGGAAGAAATATAAAGGTGTTGCGGATAGATCAGCAGATTCTAATGTTTTACGAGAAACTAGAATAGATAAATCAACAAAATAGTAATTATTTATGGGCGTTAGGGACGTCAGTACTTTTGATACTGTACACCCCTGACGCCCATTTTCAATGGTTGCTGTCAACCCAAAACAGATGTGGTAGAATAGAATTATATTTAGGAGAAGGTTAACGGTTAATATCACTAAGTTTAAGGGGGCAAAAAATGCATAATACTAGAAAAGTTACGGAAGACATTATTTGGTTAGGTGCATCAGATCGTAGGATATCATTATTTGAGAATGTTTATCCGGTGCCGGAGGGCATGTCTTATAACAATTATCTTATTTTAGATGACAAGACAGCGCTTATGGATGGCATTGATGATGCAGTATCAACTCAGTTTTTTGAGAATCTGGAGTATGCGCTTTCAGGCAGAACACTGGACTATTTCATTGTTCAGCATATGGAACCGGATCATTGCGCATGCATCCCGCAATTGGTTTCTATGTATCCTGATTTAAAAATTGTTGCGACAGCCAAGGCCATACAGATGATACAGCAATTTTTCGGTATTGATGTCAGTGATTGGGCGGTTACGGTCAAGGAAGGCGACGAGTTAAAACTTGGTAGTCATGTGCTTGAATTTGTTACAGCGCCTATGGTTCACTGGCCGGAAGTAATTGTGACTTACGACAGAACAACAGGTGCGTTGTTCAGCGCAGATGCATTTGGTTCCTTTGGTGCGTTGAGCGGCAATATTTTCGCGGATGAAGTTGATTGGGAAAGAGACGTGGCAGATGAAGCACGTAGATATTACGTGAATATTGTCGGTAAGTATGGAGCACAGTCGTCGGCACTTCTTTCCAAGGCAAAGAATCTGGATATTAAGATGTTGTTACCACTTCATGGATATATCTGGAGAAAAGATCTCTATCAGATAATCGGCCGCTATGCAAAGTGGGCGAGCTACACGCCGGAAGTGGACTCCGTTGCGATTTTCTATGGTTCTGTATATGGCAATACTGCCAATGCAGCAGATGTGCTTGCCATTAAACTGGCAGAACTGGGCGTTCGGGATGTAAAAGTGTTTGATACGTCGAAGACACATCCATCTGAGCTTGTCAGTCGCGCATTTCAGTATGGAACACTTGTATTTGCCAGTTCTACATATAATGCAGAAATCTTTGATACGATGCATACATTACTTGTAGATTTAAAGAATCATAATCTGTGTAATCGTACAGTGGGGCTGATTGAGAATGGCTCATGGGCACCGGTTACAGCCCGGAAGATGAGAGAGATATTGGAGACGATGAAGGGTATGGAGATAGTGGAACCGGTGGTTACATTAAAGTCATCCTTGAGCACGGATTCATATGAAACTCTTAATAATCTGGCAAAGGTGCTTTCGGATAATATAGATTAGTTCGTCTAATCAGGGGTGAGTAATATGAAGAATACAGAGTATACAGTGGATGAACTGAAGCAGTTTATGGAAGTGTCCCAATCGATGTATGATGTGATTCGTCTTGTAGATCCCACAGAGTGTAAGGTGATTCATCTGTGTGAGAATGGGATAGAGTACCGGGAAGACTGTTTCAGCGTATGGCGTTCGGATAAGCGTTGTAAGAACTGTAGTAGCTATAAGGCCTGTATTAGTGGACATCGTAGGGAAAAAGAAGAGTTGCACGATGACAATTTGTTTCATATACAATCGAATCCGATTACGTTACAGTTAGATGAGGTGGGAGACATTCCCCTTGTTATTGAATTTATTACGAAAACAAAGGTGACAGATCAGGATGTGAGTTACCTTGAAGAGAGAAGCATGGAGGATCTGGAAGAGTTTGCCAGAGATCATGATGCTCTGACGGGACTTCTGAATTGGGATGGATATAGTCAGTGTGGTAGAAGGCTTCTTGAGAAATATCCTGAGGAAACCTGGCTGATTATTGCTGCCGATGTTAAGCAGTTTAAGCTGATTAATTCACTCTTTGGAAAGCAGAAGGGCAATGAAATCCTTCTGGAAATTGCCAATCTGACACGTCCCTATGAGCATTGTGAGGAGATTATATTTGGTCGCCTCATGGCTGATCAGTTTGCGGTGTTTATGCCGAAGTCACTGTTTGATCAGAAAAAGCTGGATGAGATAGTGGACAGAGTGCAGAAGACGCTGAGTCAGTCTGTTTACAGGTTGAAAATACACGTGGGAATCTATCAGATTGATCGACAGAATCTACCGTTTTCTGTGATGTATGATCGAGCGGTAATGGCGTTGATGGAGGCAAGAGACAAAGATCTTAGAACCGCAGTCTGGTTTGATCAGGCACTTCAGGATCGCCTGATTTATCGACAGGGAGTGATACGCTCATTTGAACATACCATTGGTGGTCATGAGTATGATATTTTCCTCCAGCCACAGGTTAATCAGTATGGTGAACCGGTAGGGGCAGAGGCATTGGCCCGTTGGGTGCATCCGGATGGAACCGTTGTAGTTCCGGATAAGTTTATTCCGATTCTTGAGGATGCCGGTCTGATTGCACAGTTGGATCAGGAGATATGGGAGCAGGCGATTGAACAGCTTGCTATGTGGAAGGGTACCCAATACGAGAACTATTATATTTCCGTAAATATCGCACCCCATGACTTTGTCTATATTGATGTGATTAAAACTTTGACAGAGATGGTGGAGCGCTATGATATCGATTCATCCAGACTTCGTCTTGAAATTACAGAAGAAGCGATACTGGGAGATTTTGATGATCATTCCAATCAGGTGGAAGAACTTCGTAATGCCGGTTTCATAATTATGATGGATGATTTCGGCAAGAGCTACACCTCCATTAACATGATATGTAAGACGCCACTGGATGCAGTCAAAATCGATATGAGTTTTCTGTTGCAGGCGGAGTACAATGAACGTTGCAAGATCGTGTTGGAGTCGGTAATCTCCATGGCCAGAGGATTGGAGATGGATGTGATTGCACAAGGGGTGGAGACACAGCATCAGTTCGATATGTTGGAACGTATGGGTTGTAGAACATATCAGGGATTTCTCTTTGAGAGACCTCTTAGTGTAGCAGAATTTGAAGAAAAATATGGTTGATAAATAAAGGTAGACAACATGAAAACAGGAATTATTTTTGATATGGATGGAACCCTATGGGATTCCGCAGAGGAGGTGGCAGCGTCTTGGACTGAGGTGTTGAAGAAACACCCGGGAGTGAAAAAGCAGTTATTAACAAAGCAGGATTTGGAATCTGTTATGGGACTTACAATGAAAGATATTGCACTTCGACTGTTTCCGGAAGTTTCGGAGGCAGAGCAGGAATGCATTATGGATGAGTGTATGTCCTATGAGAATGAGTATCTAAGAGAACATGGGGCTTATGTATATGATGGAGTGGAGGAAACATTTCAGACCTTGATAAAGACCTACCCTCTCTATATTGTGAGCAATTGCCAGAGCGGCTACATCGAAGCATTTCTGGACTACTATGATTTAAATAGATATATAACAGATTTTGCCTGCTACGGGGACAATAAAGAGACAAAGGATGTGAATATCCGCCTGCTGGCCGAGAGAAATGGTTTAGAGCGCTATATCTATGTTGGCGATATACAGGGGGATTACGAAGCGACATGTAAGGCTGGGGGAGAGTTTATTCATGCGGCTTATGGATTTGGCAATGTGGATGGAGATGTGATTCACTTGAATAGTATTCGAGAATTGCCAGATGCTTTGAAGTGTATGGAATAAAACAAAAACAATAAAACAGGAGGACATTTTATGTCAAATAATATGATGCAAGAGAAGAAGAGTCCGCTTTGGAAGAAAGTAGTAAGAGGACTGCTGGGTATAATTCTTGCTGTTCTGCTTCTTGTAGTTTTGCTTGTTGTGGTACTGACAGTAACAGAGTATAAGCCGGCAGATGAAGAGTCGATTGAGACTGAAGGAAAGGGACAGGAAACACTTTCTGTTGGAGATGATTTGACGGTTTTATCCTGGAATATCGGATACGGAAGTCTTGGAGATAATGCGGACTTCTTTATGGACGGCGGTTCCGGAGTTAAGACGGCTGATAAGGATAGAACACTGGAGAATATGGAAGGAATTAACGCTGAAGTATCTGCGATAGATCCGGATATTGCACTTTTCCAGGAAGTGGATGTGAAGTCTTTCCGTAGTAACTGGGTAGATGAAGCAGACAGTATCGTGTCATCCATGGGGGATGTAAGCAGTACATTTGCATATAATTATCGTTCCTTGTTTATTCCGTATCCGATTCCACCGATTGGAACGGTTAATGCAGGAATTCTTACAACAAGTAAAATTGATATAACAGAGTCTACTCGTATGCAACTTCCAAATCCATTTACCTGGCCATATCGTGTGGGTAACCTGAAGAGATGTATTTCCGTGAACCGTATGGAACTGGAAGGTAGCGATAAGGAACTGGTAGTGGTAAACTTACATCTGGAAGCGTATGATTCTGGTGAGGGCAAGGCTGCACAGACAGCAATGCTTCGAGAGGTTTTGCAAAAGGAAGTGGATGCCGGAAACTACGTAATAGCAGCAGGTGACTTTAACCAGATATTCTCCAATGTGGATTCAGAATTCCCGATTAAGGATGGTATGTGGGAACCGGGAGTCATTGATGTTTCCGATTTTGGAGATGACTTCCAGCTGTTAATGGATGCAGATACACCAAGCTGTAGATCACTGGATCAGCCATATGTAGATGCGGACAAAGAGGATTTCCAGTATTATACTATTGACGGATATATCATTTCCAATAATCTGGAGGTTCAGTCAATTGAGACGCAGGACCTTGGATTTACGGATTCCGATCATAATCCGGTAGTATTAAAGGCAACATTGAAGTAGGGGTAGAGTTTAGCTAAGGAACAGGGCAACATGTGTATAGCAAAATTTTTTAATGAGTTTATGATTTTTAGCTGCATTGGTTGGTTGTACGAATGCACGTATTGTACGATAAAAGAGCATAGATGGCAGAACAGGGGCTTCTTATTTGGCCCCGTCTGTCCAATCTATGGATTTGGTGCCACACTCTGTGTCATCATCTTTGGTCATTTGATTAATTCTTATGGATATTCTTATTATTCCATCGAGAAATGGAAAATCTTTTTAATTTGTATGCTTGGTTCTGCAGTGTTAGAACTAACGACATCTTATGTGTTAGAGAAATTTTTCCATGCCTCCTGGTGGGATTATTCCGATATGCCGCTGAATTTTCAGGGGCGCATCTGCCTGCCGGCATCTCTTGGATTTGGAGTAGCCGGGGTTCTGGTTGTTCGAACCATTCTTCCAATTACTTTCCGGGCGGAGGGGTATTTTAATCCCGTAGTCACAGAGCTTTTTGCGCTGTTATTTATGGCGGTATTTGCTGCGGATATTGTGCTTACGGTATCGAACCTTACAGATCTTCTGGAAAAGGTGGAAGGAGCAGAAGAGAGTGTGAACGCCAAGATGCAGTATGCTTATCATACAATTGAACATGGCATCACAGAGAATCAGATTACAGAACGTGCAAGAGAGTATGTAGGAAAGTTGAATTTCCGACAGATTAATACCCTTCAGAACATGAAGTTTAGAGGCCCGTACCAGTTTAGAGTGGGTAACCGCATGAAGAAAATGGTATTAAACGTCAGAGAGTTTGATAAGATAAAAGAAATAAAAAATTTAGGAAAAAGAAAGAAATAGGACACACAAAATGCTAAAAATGGGTGTAATATATCCTTGTTGCGAGCTGTTTTGTTCTATTTACCGGATTGGATTCTGGTTTTGGGATTATCATGAACTTTGAAAAAGAAAAGGATTTTATTAGATTAATCAACAGTGTCAAACATAGCGGTCGACTTCAGGAGATGAAAAACTACACACAACATGGTAGGATTACCACGTATCATCACTGCTATAGTGTTGCAAAGACGAGCTATAAATTAAAGGAGTTTTTTCATATTTCCGTGGATGAAGAAGAGTTGATTCGCGGAGCGATGTTACATGATTATTTCCTGTATGACTGGCATCATTTTGATGGCCCCTTGCATGGATTCTATCATCCGAAAGCGGCTCTGGCCAATGCCAATCAGGATTTTCAACTGTCAGAAAAAGAGAAGAATATTATCTACAGTCATATGTGGCCATTGACAATCACCAAGGTCCCACGTTGTCGTGAGGCCTGGATTGTCAGCATTGCAGATAAGATTGTTTCCACCAGGGAAACACTATTTGAGCGATAGCAGAATTCGCTTCACTAAGATTCGTAGAACTTGTATAGAGAGGCTGCCATTTCGAATGGCAGTCTCTATTTCACTTTTCAGAAGTTTGTACTGCTTTTCATTATCGGTGATAACCGTGGAAACGCCGGACAGCAGGGAGTTGAACCCCTGGATGCTGACGTCATTGGTTCCCGTCATAATAAATCCATTGAAATTCAATTCTTTACGGAGGATTCCCTCCAGCAAAATCCGGTAAGAACCACACATATGATGATTGACGATGGTGCTGCTGGCAAGGATAGCATCGGGCTTTTCCTCACGAAACAGGATGTCATAAGGTCTAAGATACAATTCTCGTAAGGTTCGTTCGTCAATAATAACAATGCGGTTACCGAGAGAAGTCTCGCTGTTTGCGCATATTACATGTCCCACGCAGCTTTTGATGCCCGCCCGGTGCAGCCCGCGAATCTTGTATACCAGCATGATTCCGGTTACATAGGGATCCTCGGAGAAGGAATCGATATTTGAGCCGGAGAGAGGGATGCGATGCACATTGAGGGAAGTATCTTCTAGCATATTGATTTCACATCGACTCGCTTCCAGACCGATACAGTATCCGACTTCCTCCATAAGATTCCGGTTAAAGGTCTGCGCCAGATTCAGTGAAGAAGGCATGCAGACGGTTGGAGCCTGGTTTGTAACACCGTTGTTTCCCGGACAGAACTTAAATTCCGGTATGCCAAGTCGCTTATTTTCCGGAATCTGTAAAACATGATTTCGTTTGGTTAGTGTCGGTTGTGACTTCTTGGCAATCAGATAATCCGTAAGTTCAGATTCACTCATCTGCTCTATAAAAGAGTTCATAAGTGTGGGATTCTCCACAACTTCCTCCCAACGAATATGTTGATCTGCTTCCCGTGAACGGGAAATGATATCATTTCCTGCCAGGATATTGTTCTCGCGCTGCAGGTTGATTTTCACCTTTAGAGCCGTTTCATCGGACAATATTCGTGTTAGATTGCCCTTTGGAGTATCATTTTTCTCCGGCTCAAGGGTCTGATAGTTCAATGACGGCGGAATATGATAGAGCATCTGCTTTAGCATACGAGGCTCATCAATCTGCATAGAACCGGCTGGAACGGTGTTGTTAATGGAATTACCGGTGTAGAAATAAAAAGTTCCGGATTCCAGACACCAGGCGTTCGCACCGGTGACATAGGTGGATAGATTTCGAAGCGGGATACGTATCGCCAGTTCTTGTGTCTGATTTGGCGCAATTTCTCCTGTCTTTTGAAAAGCCACCAGTTGTCTTTGCGGATGATGCTGTATCGTGCCGGGAAATGATACGTACACCTGTACCGTTTCCTTGCCGGATAGCTTGCCGACATTTCGAACTACAACACTTAGCACACGGTTATTCGGATTGAAAAACAGTGGTGTGATAGTAAATGCGGTATAGGATAATCCAAAGCCGAAAGGAAATGCAACCGCCTCCCGTTTCTTTGGAAATGTGGCAAAGTATCGATAACCGGAGTAGATGCCTTCTTCATAACAGGTTTCCACCCATTTGTCATCCTTGGTTGCAATAGGGTCATCGCTGTAGAAGTTCATGCTGGCCGGATAATCGTCGAAGTTGTAGCACCAGCTGTCTGTCAGTTTGCCGGATGGACAGACTTTGCCGCTTAATATATCCAGCATAGCCTCAGCACCGGCCTGTCCCGGAAGACCTACGTAGAGCAGAGCTTTTACATCATATTTTTTCAACCACTCCAGATGGATGGGATAGGCTGTGTTTAAGATGACAATGGTCTTTGGAAAAATATGACAGACCATGCGAAGCAGACTATCTTCTTCCGGAGTCAGGTAGTATTCTCCCGGAATCGGACGGACATCCCGGCCACGAAGAGATGGGCGGGAGATAATCATAATTCCGTATTCCGATAGATTGCGGGCATGATTAAACAGCTGTCGATCCGGTGTCTTATCAGTAGGAATGCGGTAGAACTTTTCCAGCTCCTCGTTGATAGTAAAGCTGCTTTCTTCAATCGCATCAAATAGAGTAGGAGTGTTTCGTCCGATAACTTCATTGTGAAAAGAATGGGTACGGAAATTGCAATAACCGCTGCCAAATATATTCAGCGTTTCCGTTGAGGACATAGGGAGGATGTGGTCTTTGTTTTTCAGAAGAACGATGCTCTCCCTTGCGGCATTTAAAGCTACATTGTCCTCGTGAATAGTGCGGGGATCCTTCTGGAAGTTCTGACGTTTTACACCATGGATTTTCACCAGCATATCTTCGGTAATATGACCCTCTGCATCACGAAAACCACTGAGCATAAGAGTATGAATGGAGTTATAACCAATTCGTCCACGTACGGGAATGCACAGAATATCCTGATCATTTGGCATGTTGAAATCCTCCGGATGAAGGAAGAAACTGTGATAAATCTTGGCTCCATCCAGTGTTACAGTGCCAACATAACTTGTATCAAGTTTTCGACTTGTGGAAATCGCAATGATACCCGTACATCGGCTGTCATAACGAAACAGAGGATGCTCGATTTCTGCAGGATTATAGAAGATAGGGCCATTGCATAGAAATGGCGGAAGAAAATTCTTGTTCATGGTGTTTTTAGCCATCGGATCATCTCCCTTCAAGAGAATCTACAATTCTACCTTAATTGTAGCACATTATACATAAAGTTTGTCAATTTGTCTTTACAATTCAGAAAATATCACCGGACAATTTTGTGGAAAATTATACATCACAAAAAATAGGAAGAGTGATATATTTATATAAAGAAAAAATCTTTAATATTGGGAGAAAAGTTATGAAAAATAAGAAGACTGTTCTAAAGGGTCGATATTCTGCAGTGATTTTAATTGCGATAACGGCTATCGTATGTGTTGCCTTCTTCATATTGGGGATTCGTCGGATGCAGAATATCTATTCTAAACAGATGTATGCAAACGAGTTGGAGACGCGCAAACAATATCTCAGTGATACAGTAAACAATTTTATAGCCTCCATTGATTTGAAACGCGCAGAGGATGAAGAGAGATATACTTCACTTATGACAAAGTCAGAGACCTATGCCAAGGAATATGCTATTTCCTATGGAGATTACAGTTCCGGTCTGGCGGCGTATTTTGATGAAGTGGCTCTTCAGGATTGTTTCAGTTATGTCATTATTGATTCCGCAACAAATCAGGTGCTTTATTCTGCCGGAGTTCTGTCGATGAATGAGTTTGACGGTGATGTGGATGCTCTGACTGAGAAGCTTATGTATTCTACCATGATTAGAAATGGTACGGTGACTTGTATCTACGGAATATCCTATGACTATGTAGAAACTGTGCTTATGAATGAAATCTCTGCAGAGTGTAAGTCAAAGGAATTTAAGGATGGCGAGTATATCTGGATTGAGAAGTTGAATCAAACCGATGGCGGAGATGATTTTGCAACGGTTCTTGTGCATCCGGGCAACCCTTCTTTGGAAGGTGAGACAATTTCCACAAATACATTGGATGAGCAGGGCAATGCGTATAATCAGGCGATGCTGGATGGAATCAATGGTGATGGAGAAGTATTTACCACCTATTGGTATCAGGAATATCAGAGCGATCTGATAAGTAAGAAGATTGTGTATAGCAAGCTTTACAAGAATTACAACTGGATTATTTCCATGGGAATTCCGGCGCATGCAATTGTGGAATTTGTTTCCAATACGGAGCAGGAGAATCAGCCGGCGGTATATCGTATGATTGCATTGATTACGGCATTGTTTGTTGCGATTTTCTTGTTGGGAATGTATTTCATTATTGGAAATGACCGTAGGCTGTTTCACCATCGGGAGACCTTGCTTAAGAATGAGGCTCATGTGGATGAGCTGACCAAGGCAAGTACCAGAAAATACGGAAATAAGCTCCTGGAAGAGAAGTTTTTGGAATATAAGAAGACCGGGGTCAGTCCGGCAATTATGATTCTGGATGTGGATAAATTTAAGGGGATTAATGACACGTATGGACATGATGCAGGCGATGAAGTCTTAAAGAAAGTAGTTCGCGTTTTAAAGAAGAATATGCGTGCAACGGATAATCTGATTCGATGGGGTGGTGATGAATTTGTTGGAGTCTATAACTCCGTAAACAAGGACGGTTTATATTTGTTGGCAGAGAAGATTTTTGAATCGGTGGATGATTTGTCAATTTCATCCAAGGGAGAGATTGTCAAAGCGACAGTATCCATTGGATTTACGCATTTCAAACCGGAGGATAAAAATTATAAAGATGCAATTAAGCGAGCAGACAACGGATTGTATAAGTCTAAGTCTGGTGGCAGAAATCAGTTTTCAATTTTGGATGAATAATAATGAAGGGGATAGGTTATGATCATTACAATTGAAAGAGAGTGCGGAAGTGCTGCACATGAAGTGGCAGAGGAACTTGCGAAGATTTATAAACTGCCGCTCTTTGACAAAGAAGGAATGATAAAAAAGGCAAAGGAACTTGGAATCTATGAAGAAGTGGAGAGTTTTTTCGAGGAACGTCCGATGAAAAGCTTGTATCCGGTGTCAGCTACAGGTGAAACACCGGAATTTGGTAAGCCTATCTATGAGAAGCTTCGTAAGCTTACTTCTGAAAATGATTTTATTATGATTGGCCGATGTGGCAATTATATATTCCGTAATTATGAGGATGTGGTATCAATATTCTTACATGCTGAGGCCAAGGACAGAATCAGCAGAACCATGATGAAGCAGGGGCTGGACCGTTGGAGTGCCGGCCGCTTAATTGATGAAGTGGATGATAAGAGACGTAGATTCTATAAATTCTATACAGGTAGAATCTGGGATCAGGCGTCGGATTATGATATCTGTATCAACACAAGTCATACCGGAATTGATGGCGCAGTCAGGATGATACAGTCCTACATCGATACAAAGCTTGGGAACCGTAGTGAAGACAATGGTTTACATGCTATGGAGGAAATGCAGTCTTTTCCGGGAGATCCGGTGTCCATGGACTTATTTCGATTTGAATGATGATAAGGGTTGACGGATGACCACAAGTGTATTATGTTTGTCTATAGAAATTACATATCTTCGGGGCAGGGTGAAATTCCCTACCGGCGGTATAGCCCGCGAGCTTTATGCATGAATCGGTGAGATTCCGATGCCGACAGTACAGTCTGGATGGAAGAAGAGTTAGAGTATAGGTAGATTGTAGATTGCTCCGAACATAGGTTTATGTTCGGAGTTTTTGCGTTCTATCATGTTTTGCCCCACGCTAAGTGGGGCTTTTTTTATAGGAGTTTTGATATGACAGATTTTTTTGATGAAAACTGCATGCGAAGAGCAATTATGCTTGCAAAGCTAGGAGAGGGATATGTGCATCCCAATCCGCTGGTGGGAGCGGTTATTGTAAAGGACGGAAAAATCGTAGGAGAGGGGTATCACAAAAAGTACGGTATGCTTCATGCAGAACGGGAGGCATTGGCATCTCTGAGACATCCGGAGGATGCAATTGATGCGACACTTTATGTGACGCTGGAGCCCTGTTGTCATTATGGCAAAACACCGCCCTGCACCAAGGCGATTATCGAACATAAAATCAAGCGAGTGGTAATCGGTTCGAGAGATCCTAACCCACTGGTGGCAGGTAAGGGGGCAAAGATTTTAAGAGAGCATGGAATACAGGTGGAAGAAGATTTCTTAAGAGAGGAATGTGATGCAATTAATCCTATATTTTTCCACTATATTACCACCGGTAGACCTTATGTATTTCTGAAATATGCTCAGACCATGGACGGTAAAATCGCGACGAAAACCGGGGCATCTCAGTGGATTTCCGGTGAGGAGGCCAGATGGGATGCACATCTTCTCAGACACAGATGTATGGGGATTCTGGTTGGTATACGGACAGTTCTTCAGGATAATCCCACTCTTACAGCCCGTATGAATCCAAACCGGAAAGTGGAATTGGCAAGTGATTTTATTAGACCTGAAGATATCCGGGTTGAGCCAAGAAGTCCGATTCGAATTATCTTAGATTCCAATCTCAGAATCCCGGTGGAGGCTACGGTAGTACAGACGGCGAAACAGACGCCAACGATTGTTGTGGTAGATGAGAATCTTCCCAGGGAGAAACTGAGAGATAAATTGGAGGTGCTCCATGGATATGGTGTGAAGATGCTGGCGATAAAGCGAGATGAAGATACAAAACAGTTATCATTTCAAGCACTTCTGGAGGCTCTGGGGCATATGGGAATCGACAGTCTAATGATAGAAGGTGGAGGATATGTGAATGAATCTGCGATTCGGGAGGATATTGTAGATGAGATTCATATGTATCTGGCACCGAAAATATTTGGAGGAGATGCACCATCGCCGGTTCGTGGAATCGGGGTGGAGGAAGTGGAGAATGCGAAAAGGTATCATTTCCAAAAGGTTGAAAAACTGGGAGAAGATTTAAAGATTTGTTACAGAAAGTCAGGTGATTAATGTGTTTACGGGAATAGTAGAAGAGGTAGGATGCGTGAAGTCCCTGCAATTAATGGGGGATTCCGGTTCTATTTCTATTGCCGCATCAAAGGTTTTGGAGGGAACAAAACCGGGGGATAGTATTGCGGTAAATGGAGTATGCCTGACTGTAACCGGTATGACAGATCACGGATTTGAGGCAGATGTTATGGCGGAAACCATACGTCGGAGCAGTTTGTCGGAATGCAAGCATGGAAGTCTTGTGAATCTGGAGCGTGCGATGCCCTGTGACGGACGATTTGGAGGGCATATAGTGTCAGGGCATATTGATGGTGTGGGTAAGATTCTGGATATTCAGCCGGAGGGCAATGCTATCTGGTATGAAATCGGCGCTTCAAAGAAGATACTGCAGGGCATTGTGGAGAAAGGATCTATTGCAATGGATGGAATCAGTCTGACGGTTGCAAAGGTGACGGAGCAGAGTTTTTCGGTGTCGGTGATTCCCCATACCAGAGCAGTGACGGCGCTTATGGAACGTTCCACCGGGGATTTTGTGAATCTGGAGACAGATATGCTGGGTAAGTATGTTCAGAAATTCCTTGGAATAAAAAGGGAAGAAGATAGGGCTGAGAGTCATCTTACATATGAGATGCTGGAGGCATATGGATTATAGAGAGGAAACAGAAAGAGAGAAAAGATTATGAAAGAGTTTCAGTATGGGACAGTGGAACAGGCACTGGAGGATTTAAAACAGGGGAAAATCATCCTGGTAAGTGATGATGAGGACCGAGAAAATGAAGGAGACATGATCTGTGCGGCTGAATTTGCCACCAGGGAGAACATCAATAAGATGGCAAGTCTTGCCAAGGGGTTGATCTGTACTCCGATGTCGGTTGAACAGGCGAATCGTCTGGGATTGCCTCCGATGGTGTCCAAGAATACGGATAACCACGAGACGGCATTTACCGTATCCATTGATCACGTGGATACGGTGACCGGTATCTCTGCAGAGGAGAGGGGACTTACCATGCGTTCCCTTACTTTAAAAGATGCGAAACCTATGGATTTTAGAAGGCCGGGACATGTATTTCCGTTGATTGCAAGAGATGGAGGTGTCCTGGTTAGAAATGGACATACCGAGGCAACGGTAGATCTTATGCGACTTGCAGGTCTCACAGAGATTGGGGTCTGTTGCGAAATCATGAGGCAGGATGGCAGGATGATGCGTTCGGAAGAATTGAAGGAGCTGTCTATTCGTGAACATATGACCTATATAACCATCAAAGATCTGCAGGATTATATCCGGGTGCATGAGAAGCATGTTGTACGGGAGGCAGAAGCCCATCTTCCAACACAGTATGGAGATTTTCAGATGTTTGGCTTTAGCAATGATATTACCGGAGAGCACCACGTAGCTCTGGTTAAGGGGGATATTTCCGATGGAGAAAATGTACTGTGTCGCGTTCATTCCGAGTGCTTGACAGGAGATGCATTTGGTTCACTTCGATGTGATTGCGGTCTGCAGTTACAGAGTGCCATGAAGCAGATTGAAAAGGAAGGCCGGGGAGTTCTTCTCTATATGAGACAGGAAGGTCGAGGAATTGGTCTTCTAAATAAGATTAAAGCCTATGCGCTGCAAGAAGAAGGCTATGATACGGTGGAAGCCAATGTGAAACTTGGATTTGCACCGGATCTAAGAGAATACTGGGTTGGAGCCCAGATTCTAAAAGACCTTGGAATCCACTCCCTTAGATTACTTACCAATAATCCGGATAAGGTTTATGGTTTGAGGGAATTTGGTCTGGAGATTAAGGAGAGAGTTCCAATCGAGATTGAACCTCAGAAATTCGATGCGTTTTATCTGAAGACGAAGCAGGACAAGATGGGACATATATTTAAGAAAATCGTGGTTTAGCAGAGGAAATACTTGAAACTATATAAAAGGAGAAAAAAGATGAGAGAAATTAATTTATTAGAGGGTAATGTAGTAGCAAAGGATGGCATGAAGATTGGAATCGTGGCATCACGTTTTAATGAGATTATTGTGAATAAGCTTCTGGGGGGAGCAGTAGATGGACTGGTTCGTCACGGTGTAGATGAAAATAATATCACTGCTGCCTGGGTTCCCGGAGCTTTTGAGATTCCGGTCGCTGCCAAAAAGATGGCAGAATCAAAAAAATATGATGCGGTAATCGCTCTTGGAACAGTGATCAGAGGTCAGACAAGCCACTATGACTATGTATGTAATGAGGTTTCTAAAGGGGTGGCACAGGTCTCTCTGGAAACCGGTGTTCCGGTATTATTTGGTGTTGTAACAACAGAAAATATTGAGCAGGCGATTGCGCGAGCCGGTTCCAAAGCCGGTAACAAGGGTTATGACTGTGCACTTGCTGCAATTGAAATGGTAAACTTATTGTCTCAAATGTAGAATTTTTAAAAACAGTCTGCTATAATGGCAATATATCTTTTTGGAGGTACCAATTATGGCTGATGTAAAAAAAGGTTTTTCAATTAATGAAAATGTTAATGTTACAGAAGAAGTTATTGCCATCATCGCTGGTTTAGCAGCAACAGAAGTTGATGGTGTCAATGCACTTGCTGGCAATCTTACGAATGGTGTAATTAGCAAGGCAGGAGCAAATAGATTATCTAAGGGTGTTCGTGTAGCAGTCAATGCTGCAGATGATCTCGTAATCAAGTTGAGCTTGGTTTTAGATTACGGTTATGAAATCCCGGCAGTTTGTGAACAGGTTCAGGAGAAGGTTGGTTCAACTGTTGAGAATATGACAGGTAAGAAGGTATCTGATGTCGATGTACATATCGCAACAGTATCTGTAAGTGCTAACGATTAAGAGACTTTTGTTTCTACAATTTTTCATGTATAATGTAGGGTGTCGTAAGACACCCTTATTTTATGCTTATTCAAAGGAAAGAAAGGTATATATATGACCAGAAGACAGATTCGAGAAGAAATTTTTAAAATGATCTTCCAGAGTGAATTCCATGATGCAGAGGAGATGCCTGCACAGATGGAACATTTCCTGGGCGAAGAGTCAAGCCTTGGAAAGAATCGAGAAGATATCGAGACAAAGAGCAACGATATCCTCGCTCATCTTGAAGAAATTGATGAAATCATCAATAACGTAGCAGAAAAGTGGACGACAGAGCGTATGGCCAAGGTGGACCTCAGTCTGATTCGTCTTGCAACATATGAGATAAAGTTTGAGGAGTTGGATCCTGCAATTGCAATCAATGAAGCTGTTGAAATTGCGAAGAAATACGGTTCCGATAATTCTCCTTCCTTTGTAAACGGTGTTTTAGCTAAGGTAAAATAATGAAACAGGAAAAGATCTATTCCATAAGTGAAATAACAGGCTACATCAGTTTTCTGTTTGAAGACGATCCGAAGATGCAACATGCCTGTGTTGAAGGAGAGGTCAGTAACTGTACTTATCATAAAAGCGGGCATATCTATTTCACATTAAAAGATGCCAAAAGCCAGCTGAAGGCTGTCATGTTTAGTGGCAATCGCCGTGGACTTCATACTGAGATGAAGGACGGCGACAAGGTTCAGGTGCGAGGTCGGATAGAAGTATATAAGCCATATGGCAATTATCAGATCATCGCATCATCCATTGAGCCGGCTGGTCAGGGACTACTTTATCAGGAGTTCGAACGACTTAAGGAAGAACTCCTGGAAATGGGCATGTTTGATGACATGTACAAAAAGCCAATCCCGAAATATATCAGAAGACTGGGGGTAATTACAGCACCCGGTGGGGCTGCGGTGCGCGATATTATCCAGATATCAAAACGCCGTGATCCCTATATTGAAATCGTTCTGTATCCGGCACTTGTTCAGGGAGATGGTGCCAAAGAATCCATTGTTCGAGGAATCGAGACTCTGGATAGAATGGGGCTGGACACATTGATCGTAGGTCGTGGTGGCGGTTCTATAGAAGACTTGTGGGCTTTCAATGAAAGGGAAGTTGCACAAGCTATTTTTCAATGTGAGACGCCTGTTATTTCTGCAGTGGGACATGAAACTGATTTTACGATTGCGGATTATGTGGCGGATTTGCGTGCTCCTACACCATCTGCGGCAGCAGAACTTGCGGTATTTGATTACCGGGAATTTCAGATGCTTCTGGAGGGATTCCGGAGTCGTATGTTAAAAGCGATGCAAAGCAAGATTGTGCTGAAGAAGAATCGCTGCATGGAGATGTCTAGAACCCTTCGTCTGTTGAGCCCACAAAACAAGTTAAAAGATAAGCGATATAAGCTGTCAGAACTTGAAAAAGCTATGCAGCGTAGTATGGAGAAGAATCTGGAGAAGAAAAAGAGGTCGATGGAACTTCTGGCGGGACGTCTGGATGGATGTTCTCCGGTGAAGCGTCTGGCAGCAGGATTTTCTTATCTGGAGATGGATGGTAAAAACATTACCAGGGCAACGGATGTCCAGGTAGATGATGCACTGCATATCTATCTGATGGAAGGTGAATTAGATGTGAAAGTAACAAATGTTACAGAGGAGAGCCCATGGCAGAAGAAAATAAATTAACAATAGAAGAAAGCCTGGAGAAATTAGATGAAATTGTCAGCAGGATGGAAGATCCTGAAATTTCTCTTGAGGATTCATTTAAATTATACGAAAATGGAATACAAAAATTAAAGGAGTGCAGTGAGATGATTGACGCTGTGGAGAAGCAGGTTATGAAACTTACAGAAGACGGTGGTCTGACTCCATTAGATGAGTAATTAGCGGGGTGATAAAATGGAAATGAAAGAGGAATTGGCATACAAGGCATCACAGATTGATTGTTTCTTGTACCGATACCTTCCGGATGAAGCACATGGATATCAGAAGAATGTGTTTAAAGCAATGAACTATAGTGTGACAGCAGGAGGAAAGAGACTTCGTCCTATCCTTATGTTAGAGACATATAAACTCTTTGGCGGTGATTCCAAGGCGATATATCCTTTTGCAGCAGCTATGGAGATGATACATACGTATTCCCTTGTACATGATGATTTGCCGGCTATGGACAATGATATGTTGCGACGGGGCAAACCTACAACACATGCCAAATTTGGCGAAGCAATGGGAATACTGGCCGGTGATGGCCTTTTAAACTACGCTTTTGAAACAGCACTTCTCGCATTTGATGAGGAACCTGATAACAAGAATATTCCAAAGGCGTTAAAGGTGCTTGCCAAGAAGGCTGGTATCTATGGAATGATTGGCGGTCAGGTTGTAGATGTGGAAGAAGACCAGCAAAATGGCATTTCCAGAAACCGTTTAAACTTTATTTATGCACTGAAAACCGGAGCATTAATTGAAGCGTCTATGATGATTGGTGCAATTCTGGCTGGTGCAACAGAGGAGCAGGTTAACCTTGTGGAGCAGGTGGCTTCAAAGATTGGTCTGGCATTCCAGATTCAGGATGATATTCTGGATGTAACATCCGACACAGAGACTCTTGGCAAAGATGCGGGATCGGATGTGAAAAACAATAAGATTACATACGTGGTATTTGAAGGCTTAGAGAGGGCCAAGGCAGATGTCAAACGACTGACAGAAGAGGCAATCAAAGATCTGGAAGGATTACCATATGAGAATCCGTTTTTGACAGAGCTGTTGAAATATTTAGTTTACCGCGAGAATTAGAGGACTATTGATATGGTTTTAGATAAAATCAAAAAACCAAATGATATAAAGAAATTATCCCAGGAGGAGCTGGATGTATTGCCGGATGAGATACGTCAATTCCTGATTGACAAGTTATCAATTACCGGTGGTCACCTGGCTTCTAATTTGGGCTGTGTAGAGCTTACTATGGCCCTACATCTGATTTGTAATTTACCTGATGACAAGATTATCTGGGATGTAGGCCATCAGACCTATACACATAAGATTCTTACAGGTAGAAAAGAGGGATTTGATTCACTTCGTACATTCGGCGGAATGAGTGGATTCCCAAAGCGTGAGGATAGTCCATGTGACGCATTTAATACAGGGCATAGTTCTACTTCCATTGCAGCAGGGTTGGGAATTGCCTGGGCAAGAGAGATGCAGCATAAGAATAACAAGGTGATTTCTGTTATTGGTGATGGGGCACTGACCGGTGGTTTGGCCTGGGAAGCGTTAAATTCGGTTGCAGCTCTTAAAAAGAATTTTGTCATTGTTTTAAATGACAACAATATGTCCATTAGCGAAAATGTCGGAGCTCTATCAAAACAGCTGTCCAAGATGAGAACCAGTGAAAATTATCGGGAACTAAAGGGTGAGATTCAGACTTCTCTGGAGAAGATTCCGGTTTACGGTGATCGTATTGTTGCGAAGATTCGAAACACGAAAAACGGTATTAAGCAGCTTATGGTTCCCGGAATGATTTTTGAAGAGATGGGAATCATGTATTTGGGACCGGTAGACGGGCATAACCTGAATGCACTGGTTTCAGTGTTGCATCAGGCAGTGCAGTATGATGGACCGGTACTTGTGCATGTACTTACAAAAAAAGGCAAAGGATTTTTGCCGGCGGAAAGACATCCATCAAGATTTCACGGAACGGCTCCTTTTGATAAAGAGAAGGGGCTTCCTCTTAAGAAATCCGGCCCGACCTATACAGATATTTTTTCAACGGTTATGAGAAAAATGGGAGACCGGGATGACAAGGTGGTTGCGATTACAGCAGCTATGGCTGATGGAACGGGGCTGAAACGTTTCCGAAATATGTTCCCGAATCGTTTCTTTGATGTTGGTATTGCTGAAGAATACGCGGTAACATTTGCAGCCGGACTTGCTGTATCAGGTATGAAGCCGGTATTCGCCGTATATTCATCATTTTTACAGCGTGCATTTGACCAGATGATTCACGATGTATGTATCCAGAATTTACATGTGGTATTTGCAGTGGATCGAGCAGGTCTTGTGGGAGCAGATGGTGATACACACCAGGGCATTTTTGATTTATCTTACCTTTCTTTGATGCCAAATATGGTGGTGTGTGCCCCTAAGAATAAATGGGAACTGTCTGATATGATGAAATTTGCTCTTAAGTATGACGGCCCTATAGCAATCCGTTATCCGAGAGGTGCGGTATATGCTGAGTTAGAAGATCATAGACAGGCAATTGAACTGGGAAAGGCGGAAGAAATCTATAGAGAATCCGGTAGAGTTCTTCTGTTTGCTGTTGGATCTATGGTAAAGGTTGCCGTAGAAGTCAGAGAGATTCTGGCAAAGGAAGGAATTGACGTTGACCTGACCAATGCCCGATTTGTAAAGCCGCTGGATGTTGATTATCTGGAGGATGCGAAAGAGCGATATGACTTGATTGTTACAATGGAAGAGAATGTTCTCTCCGGTGGATTTGGTCAGCATGTCAATGATGTACTTAGAAATAAAGACTATGCCGGAGAGATTTTAAATATTGCTATACCGGATCGTTTCGTAGAACATGGAGCGGTAGAAGCGTTGCTTGAAAGCATGGAAATGGATGCGCCGTCAGTTGCAAAGCGTATCAGGAATTTAGTTGGAAAAGATAGAGAGTTTTAGTATGAGTAAGAAACGTTTGGATGTACTTTTGGTGGAGCGTGGTCTTGCACCTTCCAGAGAGAAAGCTAAGATTATGATTATGGAAGGCAATGTCTTCGTAGAAAATCAGAGAGAAGATAAGGCTGGAACAAACTTCCCGGAAGATGTTAATATTGAGGTCAAAGGACCTCAGCTTAAGTATGTCAGTCGTGGCGGATTAAAGCTGGAAAAGGCCATGGCAAGCTTCGGTGTGGAACTTAAAGACAAGGTTTGCATGGATATCGGAGCGTCCACAGGTGGATTTACAGATTGTATGCTTCAGAACGGTGCAACCAAGGTGTTTTCCGTTGATGTAGGCTATGGACAGTTTGCCTGGAAGTTACGTCAGGATGAGCGGGTGGTCTGCATGGAAAAGACGAATATTCGTTATGTTACACCGGATGACATAGGTGAGTTACTTGATTTTGCATCCTGTGACGTTTCCTTTATCTCCTTGACGAAGGTACTTCCTGCCGCCAAAGAACTTTTAAAGGACCGTGGAGAGATGGTTTGCCTTATTAAACCGCAGTTTGAAGCAGGTCGAGAGAAGGTTGGCAAAAAGGGTGTAGTTCGTGACAAGGCTGTGCATGAGGAAGTAATTCAGAAGATTGTGGATTTCTCAAAATCCATGGGATTTTCTGTTTTAAATCTGGATTTTTCTCCGATTAAGGGGCCAGAGGGTAATATTGAATATTTGATTTATATTCGAAAAGAAGAAGGAACAGACAATATTTGGGAGGACCAGGTACATGAGATTGTTGAACAGGCTCATGGTACATTGGATAAAAAATAGTGAAAAAATTTTTAATCATTACCAGATCTGCAGATCGACATTCTGATCTGATAGATTCCATTAAAAACGCAATCGAATTAAAGGGCGGCCAGTGCAATGTAGCAATTAGCCCGGAAAATGAGGATGAAGAATCGGTAGTAGTTCCGGAGGGTACGCAGTGTATCCTGACTGTAGGTGGAGATGGAACACTTATCGGTAGTGCGCAGATGACTTTTGGAAGCGGGATTCCGCTTCTGGGGGTTAATCGCGGTCACCTCGGATATCTATGTGACCTGAATGATGATACTGTGTTTTCTGCATTGGAATCCCTGTTTCAGGATCAGTATAGTGTAGAAGAACGTATGATGTTAACCGGTCATATTGTGGATAAAGACGGTGAAGCTGAGCCGTGGATACAGGCATTGAACGACATTGTTATTTCCGCCAGCCCGGGATTAAATGTAATCCAGTTATCCGCATATGTAGATGGCGAATATCTATATTCCTATGTTTGCGATGGTATGATTTTTTCGACGCCAACAGGTTCTACTGCATATAATCTATCTGCCAATGGACCGATTGTTGATCCCAAAACGTCAGTGATTCTGCTTACACCGGTGAATCCACATACGTTGAATTCCAGAAGTATCGTATTGGACCGTCATGCGGAAATTACAGTGGAGGTAATTCCACGTAGACATAAGACTCCGGAAAGCGCCTGTGTGGCATTTGACGGAGGACATAAGAGAACTTTGCATCCGGGTGAGCGTTTAGTTGTACGACGGGCGGATGCGACAACAAAAATGGTTTCACTCAGTAAGTTAAGCTTCCTTGAGCGAATGAGTAAGAAACTGCAGGAGAACTAGAAGACGGTTTTACACAGATAGGGAGAAATACATGAAATCAGAAAGACAAGCAAAAATACTTGACCTGATCGTAAAGAAAGAGATTGGAACACAGGACGAACTGACAGAGGAACTGGAAAAGGCAGGATATCAGGTAACGCAGGCTACAGTATCGAGAGATATACGAGAAATGCGCCTGACCAAGGTTGCACTGGGCAAGGGTAAGCTTCGTTATGTGGCATACAAGGAATCCGGAGAGGACTTAGAACAGAAATATAGACGAATTTTTAAAGACGGATTTTTGTCTATGGACAACGCTCAGAATATCCTTGTAATTAAAACAGTATCCGGTATGGCCATGGCGGTGGCAGCTGCACTGGACAATATGGAATTCTCAGAAATCGTTGGTTCTATTGCCGGTGATGATACGATTATGTGTGCAATCCGATCCATGGATGACACGGTGAATGTTATGCGCAGTTTACGAAAAGTAATAGAGGAATAGTAATCATCTGATGTAAGGGTTTCACATCATGGATTATTTTATTACTTGCATAGAGAGTAGAAGGGGAACGCATGCTACTATATTTACATGTTAAGAATTTAGCTTTAATTGAAGAGGAAGAAATCGGTTTTCAGCCGGGATTAAATATCCTGACTGGTGAAACCGGTGCCGGAAAATCTATCATACTCGGTGCATTATCAATCGCACTGGGAGGAAAGGTCTCTAGAGATGTATTGCGAGATCCCGCTTGTGACGGGCTGGTGGAGGCTGTTTTTCAGGTTACAAGTGAAGAGCAGAAGAGAAAGCTTGCGGAGATGGAAGTGGAAATCTACGATGATTCCGTAATTCTTTCCCGTAAGATTTCTGAATCGAGAGCGATTGCAAAGGTCAATGGAGAGACTGTCCCAGCACAGAAATTAAAGCAGGTGGGGGATATCTTTATTGATATCTATGGTCAGCATGATCATCAGTCCCTTCTCAACAAGAAAAAACATCTGGAGATGCTGGATGATTTTGGTCGCTTAGAAATCGCTCCGAAGAAGGAACAGGTAAAAGAGTCCTATCGCCGTTATACAGAACTTCGTGAGGAGTATGAAAAAAGCAGACTGGATGAGGGAGAACGCCTCCGTGAAATCGGATATCTGGAGCATGAGATTCAAGAAATAAGTAGTGCAAATCTTAAGATTTCTGAGGATGAAGAACTGGAAAAGTCCTATCGCTTAATGAAGAATTCTCAGAAGATTGCTGAGGGGCTAAATGAGGCCTATACCAGAACTTCCGGAGATGGTGCGGCGGATCTTCTGGGCAGAGCTGTTCGAGAAATCGGTCCTCTTGTGGAATATGATGAGAAACTACAGGACTTATCCGCTATGATTCAGGATGTCGAGGGGCTTCTCAGTGACTTTAACAGAGAACTTTCAGATTACATGGACAGTCTGGAATTCGACCATGAGGCCTTCCAGGAAATGGAACAGCGCCTGGATCTTATTAATAATCTAAAGAGCAAGTATGGCAATACTATTGAGGATATTTTAGAGGCATTAAATGAAAAGCAGCAGCGTCTCGATAAGTTACAGGAATACGATTCCTACCTGGAGCGTCTGGAATCTGATTATAAGGCTATGGAAGCACAGCTTCGAAGCGACTGTAAAGACCTTACGGCTGTACGTAAAGAAAAGGCCGTTTTGCTTTCTGAGGCAGTGCGAAATGCCCTTTTGGATTTGAATTTCCTGGATGTAAAGTTTGAGATGAGTTTTTCAGAGTTGTCGGATTTTACAGCCAACGGTTTGGATGATTCTGAGTTTATGATTTCCACCAATGTAGGTGAACCGATTCGCCCGCTGCGAGAGGTTGCTTCCGGCGGTGAACTTTCCAGAATCATGCTGGCATTGAAGACTGTTCTTGCCAAGAATGACGAGATTGATACTCTGATTTTCGATGAAATAGATGCAGGTATCAGTGGTCGAACAGCTCAAGCGGTTTCTGAGAAATTAGTGGTAGTTGCATCGGGACATCAGGTGATTTGCATTACCCACCTTCCACAGATTGCCGCAATGGCAGATCAGCATTTTATGATAGAGAAATCAATTGTGGATGGCAGTACTATTTCTGCTATTCAGCCCCTTACAACGGAGGAGAGTCAAAAAGAACTTGCACGTATGCTTGGTGGAACGGAGATTACTGATGCAGTTATGCAGAATGCACGTGAGATGAAGGTTCTTGCAGCAGAGAAAAAGCGTTCTTTGTTGTAAATCCAACATAAGGGAGCTATGAAAAGGATTATACTGAACTTGTATGTAGAATGAGGGAGGTATTGTCATGAAGAATATCCATGAATTTCTATTAACAACAGAATTATTTAGAGGATTTGAGGCAGATGATATTGGTAAAATGTTATCTTGCCTCAATCCTTATAAAAAATCATATAAAAAGGATGAAGTGATTGTGAGTGAAGGCTCTAATTTAGATGTGCTTGGTCTGGTTCTGTCAGGGCAGGTTCATGTGGAGCATGAGGACTACTGGGGCAATCGAAGTATCCTGGGAATCATTGGAGTTGGTGATATCTTTGGCGAAGCCTATACCATGCCGGAGAGTGAGCCGATTCCAAATTTTATTATTGCGGCCCGGGACACAGAGGTAGTATTTCTCGATACGAAAAATATTCTTACAATGTGTAGCACGAATTGTCATTTCCACAATCAGTTGATTCAAAATCTATTTGTGATTATCGCAGGTAAAAACCGATCATTGGCAGGTAAAATCCGCCATATGTCCAGGCGTTCTACCCGTGAGAAATTACTGTCTTATCTATTAGATCAATCTATCCTTGCAGGAAATGATACATTTGATATTCCCTTTAATCGTCAGCAATTAGCCGATTATCTGGCAGTTGACCGTAGTGCTATGTCGGCGGAGCTTTCTAAGATGCAGAAGGAAGGGTTGATTCAGTTCAAGAAGAATCATTTTAAACTGCTTCGCCATGATAATATGTGAAGATATATTTAAAAAAATCGAGATTTTTTTGAATAGGGTTTTCACACAGTTTTAAGTCTGCTACAATAGGTAATTGTATAGACAAATTGCAGAATTTGTTATAGTTAAAGAAAAAAGCAGGAGGACGTAGTTATGTGGGCAATTTCTAAAGTCAAAGAAATTGGTAAAGGTGCTTTTCATCGTAATTACTGGAAAGCAGTATTAATAGCATTAGTTGTGACTTTTGGTATTTCCGGAGCTTCTTCAGGAACATCTGTAACGTCGATTAAATCAAAAATTCAGGATACGTATAATGATATTCAGGATATTACAAATGATGATTATACGTATGGATCCAATCAGAATCCTTTTTTAGATGATGATGATTATTATTTTGATGGTGATTATTATTTAGATGATGATTATAGTTACAATCATCACTCGGATTTTTCAAATGCAGAAATCGCAGCAATAATCGGTGCGGTTGCAATTATTTTCATTGTTGTATTGTTTGTTGTAATGGCGATTGATATTGTGCTTAGTATTTTCCTTTTCAATCCATTAAAGGTTGGTGGAAGCAAGTTCTATCTTAAAAACTTAAAGGAACCGGCAGCAGTAAGAGAACTTGCCTGGGGATTTGACAATTCTTATAAGAACATTATTAAAATTATGTTCTTACGTGATTTGTTTACATTCCTCTGGACATTATTATTGATTATTCCAGGTATCGTTAAGAGCTATGAATATCGTATGATTCCATTCCTCTTATCTGAGAATCCGGAAATGACACAGGAAGAAGCTTTTGCAAGAAGTAGATATTTAATGGATGGCAACAAGTGGAGAGCATTTGTATTCGACTTATCATTTATTGGATGGTATTTCTTATGCATCATCCCATTTGTTGGAATGTTCTATGTTAAGCCTTATAAGAATTCTGCAGATGCAGCTTTATATGATGCAATCCGCATTACAAAGGGACCGGGATATCAGCCACAGAATTTTCAGCAGGGAGGATTCCAGGGACAGCCACAGAACTTCCAGCAGGGAGGATTCCAGGAGCAGCCACAGAACTTCCAGCAGGGAGGATTCCAGGAGCAGCCACAGAACTTCCAGCAGGGAGGATTCCAGGAGCAGCCACAGAATACTCAGCAGGACGAATCCCAGAGTCAGCCACAGGCAGATGCAAGCCAGATGTTTGTTGATGAATCTACAGAGGATAAAACAGAAATCTAATAGATTGAATATTCCTAATGGGAATTAGAATAGAAGAAGCACCGGTTTAAACCGGTGCTTCTTTTTATACTTCGTTAAGACGTTCATTGGCAAGTGCAACGAAATCCGATACATCAGCAATATGGGAATCTTCGTGATATGCATATGCAAAATGATATTCTATTTTAGGATTTTTTTCATTTTT
>JAFOVD010000006.1 GCA_017392525.1 Lachnospiraceae bacterium | reverse complement strand
TGGTTGTGTTAATTGGTCTGGTGCTTATTTTTAAGTCGCAAATTACAGCCCTTGTGAATGATATCTTTGACACTATTACGGAACAGGCGGGGACTGTGTAAATGCGGCGGGGAAGTATAACGGTATTTATGAGTTTAACAATTATGCTCGTAATGTCGTTGTTCTTCACGCTTGCGGAAGGGATTCATCAGAAATTGTTGTCGAATCAAAAGACATTGCTTGCCATCAGAACGACGGAGAATATGGAGGCGATGTATAACAAGATTTTATGGGAAGAATTTGGAATCTTAGGTGTAGATGCAGGATTTGGTAGAGATTGTACTGGGGTAACCAGATTTCAAAATAAGGCAGAGGGATACCTCTGGGATGCAATTCAAGTAGAGAGTGTGGATTTTTGCCGATTTCAGGATGCTGCCTTAGAAGTAAAAAACTATGCATATATTACGGATCAAGATGGGGCTGCATTTATTCAGGAGGCAGTTGACCAATTAAAATATCAGGTTGCAGATTCATTGATTGAAGAATGGACAGGACAATTCTCTAAGGTAACTGGAGACAGTGAAGAGATGGATGATGTTGAAGATCTCATCAATAAAGGAAAAGATGCCAGTGAAGAGTTGGAAAAGTCCGGTGAGGTGAAGAATACCGGATATTATACGCATAGGTTTAAACGCAGTGGAGTTGTTCCAATGGTAAAGACTGAAAATGAATCTATTGAGGGCGTAGAAGGAGAGTCAGAAGAGAATAAATATGAGGGTGAGGACAATCCGCTGGATACAATTGATTCGTTGATGTCAGATGGAATATTAAGTTTGGCTCTACCGGAGGGGTTTGAGGTAAGCGATGCGGCAATTTCTATATCGGAATCGGACCGTGTTTCTGGAAGAACGCTAAATTCTGGGACAGCTACAGATTTGAGTGATGCGTCAGTGGCAGAACAGTTATTATTGGAACAATATTTTATTCTGACGAATCAAAGTGCAATTTCTGATAAAGGAAGAGACGAATTGAAGTACGAGATGGAGTATATTTTGTGCGGTAAAGATTCTGATCGAGAGAATCTTGAAGGAACGCTGCTTCGGATACTGGCAATTCGAGAGGCTGAAAATCTTCTGGCAATTAATAATGATCCGGCAAAAATAGCGGAAGCAGATTCCTATGCAGTGGCAGTTACGACCGCGACGGCAACACCGTATCTGTTTGAAGCAGTTAAATGGGGGATTATTGCCGTATGGGCTTTGATAGAGAGTGTTTTGGATTTACGAACGATACTTGATGGAGGAAAAGTTGCGATTCTTAAAACTAAAGCTGAATGGACATCAGAGCTATTGAACTTCTCCAGTTATCTTGGAGCCGGTAAAAAGGCGAAGGAGAGCGAAATCGGACTCGGATATAATGATTATCTTAGAATACTGATGCTATTTGAATCGAAAGAGAAGCTGACCTACCGGGCGATGGATCTATGTGAAATGGTGATTCGAAATACAGAGAATTATGAGAATTTCAGGATGGATCATGTGTTGGTCAAAGCAGATATGAATTATTCATTTCAAGCGTCAGCAGTTTTTTTCTCTTTTGTACCGGAGCTTCAGGGTAAATATAGTGTGTATCAAACAGAAGAGGTAAACCAGTTTAGTTATCTGTGACATTTGTGGAATCGGGATGGGGGTGCAAAGAGGTGTCTCTTAGATTGAGAAGAGAAACAATAGAAAAAGCAAAGAAATCTCTTTATGCAAGGACGAAGAAGAAACCCATTATTGATTCAGTTTTAAGAGGCACTTCTTTGCATCTCGACGGCAGCTTTACAATTGAAGCAGCAATTCTGATTCCACTATTTGTGATGATTTCGGTAGGGGTTTTTCTGTTTTCAAGAATTATGATTTTAGAGTGGGGAATATCATGTTCTTTAGACAAATCGGTTAGAGTACTGGCAATGTCGGCAGATATAGTTGACTCAGTAAGTGAAAAATTGCTGGAGGATGAGGAAAAGGGGGATAACCTGGAGCTGGCAGCTGTCATATTATATGCCAATGAGCAGATGATAGAAAATGAGGTCTCCTTTGGTTACATTGAATTGGGAGAGTTGGGCATTGATTATACTGATTCAGAGGTTACGAGTCAGGAGATAAACATTGTTGTTCATTATAGAGTTAAGATGCCATTTCCGGCTTTTACATTTGGTGGTTGGGAGATCACGCAAAGTGCAAGAGCCCATCGTTGGGTAGGATATGATCCGACAGAAGATGAAAATGGAATTCGCTATGTTTATGTGACTGAATATGGAGAAGCATATCATCTGGACCGAAATTGTGCATATTTGAATCCGTCGATTCGAACGATTTCAAGAGGGGAACTTTCCACAGAGCGATCTAGTGATGGTGGAAAATATAATAAGTGTCCCATATGTGGAGATCATGATGAGACAACACTTTATGTAACTGATTGGGGGGGATGTTATCACTCGAGCTTATCGTGCTCGGGATTGAAGCGTTCCGTAAAGATTATTCCATATGACGAAGCGGTGGAGTCCTATCATGAATGTTCAAAATGTGGAGGGGAATAAAATGGAAATAGTTGGGTTAATAGGGATGTTAGTAATCTGTAGTGTAGAAGATGTTCGCAGAAAGGAAATGCATCTCTTAATACTACTCGGCTTCGGCGTGCTTGGTATAGGACTTCATATGGCCTTTCGTAGCATGAGTATATATGAAATTTTGGGTGGAATGCTAATTGGAGTGATTTTGCTGCTGCTTAGCATATTAAGCGATGGGAAAATCGGTAAAGGAGACGGTGTTCTTATGGTTGTTACAGGGACGTATCTTGGGTTTTGGAATAACTTGCTGTTGCTGTGGTCTGCAACGTGTTTAACAGGAGTTTTTGGTCTGATTGTGTATTTTAGAAGAAGGCAGACAGATGTGGAATTGCCATTTGCACCATTTGTTCTGGCAGCTTGTATGGTAGGATGCGTTTTCCAGTTGATGAGGGGATAAGTGAATGAGGAAATGGAAGATAAATCGAAAGGTATCATTTCTTAGAATAACGTTAAAAGGTAGTTATACAGTGGAAGCATCTTTGGTGGTTCCGATATTGCTTCTAATAATAGAAGGAACGATTTTGCTTGGATTCCGGATATATTCGGAAGGATTAACCTATTTGACGGAAGTTCAAGTAATGGAAATGCAATCTGTAGAGAAATTCCGGCTGTTGCAGGCGGGGGAAGACGTGATTGAAAATATTATGGAGGATTAGGAGGTTGATGTAGTTGGAGATCAAGTATGAAAGAAAGGCGAATCAGAGTTTTATGGTAATGGAGGGAGAGCCATGTGACCTTGGTTATGAAGAACAGATGTTACGACAAAATGAGGTGAAAATTTTATTGTCTTTCTATACGATTGAGATAAATCGTCACATAGAGTACTGGCATGATATTACAGGTAAACAATCCCTTAGAGATTATCTGGAGAGGGAGGGACTTACTCCGGAGATTTTGAATCAAATAGTACTCTACCTGGGAATTGCATATGAGGAACTGACAAAGTATCTGATATCACAGCAGCATATTTATGTGACGGCAGATACAGTTTTTGTGGAGCAAGAAGGAAGAGATATTGCGCTCTTTTTCTGTTATCGTCCATACAGGAATATGGCAGTTCAGGAACAGTTGATTAGTTTATGGGAATTCTTTTTAACAATTGTTGATCATAAGATGGAAGAGTTTGTGAAGCTGTGTTATGAACTTTATGATGTGATAACTCGAGGAAACTTTACAATGGAAGGAATACAGGAGCGGATACAGGAGTTTAGCCAATCTCAAAATAGTTTACCGAAACCGAATATTGAGCAGCCATATGTGGAAAAGGTGGAGCTTAAACGAAAGGAAACTGAAGATAATGATATGTTAGAGGAGCTGGAGATAGAGGATGAATCAAAAGAGAATATGGATGTGTTTCAAATTCTTCGAGATGCATTTCAGACAATGTGGAAGCATATACAGATTTTAAAGGAAAAGAATAAAGTGAAATTTATACCGGAACAAGAAGCAGAAGATGATTATATTTACGATCCGGAAGAAGATTATTCAAGGCCAACAGTGCTTTTGCATGGGGGAGAAGATCTGTGTGTGGGAAAACTATTATATGAAGGCTCGGGAGAGGAAGAGGACATTATTATTAACAAGGATATTTTCAGAATAGGAAGCAGGGATACGGATAATGATGCTGTTCTACACTCCAGTGGTGTCAGCAGACATCATGCACGAATTTTAAAGCAGGGAGATTCCTATTTTTTGGAGGACTTAAATTCAACAAATGGAACATTTGTGAACGGAAAACAATTAAATTATAAAGAGAAATTAAAATTGGAAATCATGGATCAGATTCGATTTGCAGACGCTCTGTATCGGGTAGTTTAGCGTTTTTTTGTCCACTTTTCACCGGTGTAATAGTGACATTATTTGTTCATAAAATTAATAAACTATTAATTTTTAATTTAGGCAGTCTTTAGAGAATGGTGACAATTTGAACATAATCGATTGCTATTATATAACCATCCTGAAGGAAACGACAGGATACGTTTCAATCATAGTTTTAAAACAGGAAAGAGCAGTTTCCCCTCTCCCCCTCAATTTTCTTCTGCTCTTTCCCTGGATATCTTCCCCTCCCTCATTTAGGAAGATATCCGGAAACCCTCAAAACGAAAACAACTAGGAAAAGAGTTCGAGCAATAAAGCTCGAACTCTTTTTCTATGCAGAAATAGGTCTTACAAATTGATTTTCGTTTGGAAAAAAATTATACTTATCCATAGATAAATCCAAGAGAAACTTGTAGAAAGGGACTTTAATGAAAGTAAATATCTATTACGGAGGACGAGGTGTCCTGGATGATCCAACACTTCATGTAATCAGCAAAATGGAACAGGTTTTGTTGGAGCTGAATGTTGAGGTTCATCGATTTAATATATATGAGAATAAGAAAGAAATCTCAACCTTGCCACAGACATTCAAGGATGTGGATGGAATTATTCTGGCAACAACGGTGGAGTGGCTTGGAATCGGCGGCTTTATGAATGAATTTTTGGATGCATGCTGGCTTTATGGGGACAAAGAAAAGATGAAACACATGTATATGCAGCCGGTTGTTATGTCTACAACATATGGCGAGCGCGAGGGTATGACGACACTGGAAAATGCCTGGGAGATTCTCGGTGGCCTTCCTTGTAGCGGTCTTTGTGGTTATGTGGAAGATGTTTCTACATTTGAAGTAAACGCAGAGTATTCCAGAATTATTGAGAAAAAGGCCGAAAATCTGTATCGTACTATTTCTCAAAAAGCCAAGGGATTGCCGACAAGTAATCAGGCTGTTCGAAATAATGTGCTTCATACACAGGCATTGAATCTGACGCCACAGGAGAGCGAGCAGTTATCACAATACGTTTCAGATGATAATTACGTTAAACAGCAGAAGATGGATATCGCAGAACTTTCCTCTATGTATAGAAACCTGCTGGGAGGTCAGATGGAAGAGAATGCTGAGACTGAGTATATCGGAACATTTCGTTCTCACTTTGTACCTCAGGCAGATTTTAAGGCAGGATATAGTTTCCAGATTGAAGGAAAATCAAAACCGCTCTATATTCATGTGGATAATGGAGATATATCGGTTATATATGGTGAGCAAGGTCCGGTTGACGTATATGCGCGAGTATCTACCGGAGTGTTAAATGATATTATTGGAGGACGTGAAACATTCCAAAGAGCATTTGGTGTTGGAGATATGACTGCAAAGGGTAACTTACGAATTTTAAGAATGCTGGATACTATTTTTGTATTTGCATAGAAAAGGAGACGGAAAATGAAAGACGAGAATTGTATTTTTTGTAAATTAGCAAATGGGGATATTCCTACAAATTCAATCTATGAAGATGAGGATTTCAAGGTGATTTTGGACGCAGATCCAGTCAGCAAAGGACATGCATTAATTCTGCCAAAGCAGCATTATGCAAATATTTATGAGCTTGACGACAAAGTAGCTGCTAAGATTTATCCATTGGCTAAAAAGATGGCTACAAAAATGACAGAGATTCTGGGATGTGATGGTTTTAATATCCTTCAGAATAATGGAGAGGCAGCAGGTCAGTCTGTATTTCATCTGCACATGCATTTGATTCCAAGATATGTGGGTGCGCCAAACAATAAGGGATTGATTGAATTCACACATCCGGGTTTGACAGAGGAAGAAATTCAGGATATTTGTAAGAAATTGCAGTAGAAAAGTGCAAAGATTATAAAAATAGTCCATAGAACTGTAAGCGAAAAAACATTTCCAAAACAGTTCTATGGACTTTTTTCTATTTAGAGATTTCTTTTATTAAATCAATAATGGTTTTGATGGCATCCATCTGTCCGGAATTTTCCATGGCATGGATGTATTCCTGAGAGTGTTCATGTACATGACAGATAGCCTCAGTGAGGGATTTGGAAGTTACATCCTCTTCCTCAATAACATAAGAAAAGCCCTGCTTTTCAAATGAACGAGCATTTAGAATCTGATCGCCACGGGATGCATTTCTTGAAAGTGGAATCAGAATATTTGGTTTGTGGAGAGCAAGCAATTCACAAATTGAATTTGCTCCGGCACGGGAAATAATTAAATCTGCGGCAGCAAATAAGTCAGGCAACTCCTTACTGATGAATTCATACTGACGATAGCCAGCAGTTCCATCAAGAGATGGATCCAGGTTACCCTTGCCACAGAGGTGAATAATCTGAAAGTCTTTAAGTAAAGTGTCCAGAGAATCACGAACAGCATTGTTAACAAAAACAGAACCCAGGGATCCGCCGATAATTAACAGAATAGGTTTCTCCTCTGTAAAACCGGTAAAGGCATATGCTTTATTGCGATCGCCGTGGAGCAGTTCCTGACGAATTGGCGAACCGGAGAGAACTGCCTTGTCCGCCGGGAGATATTTTACTGTTTCCGGGAAGTTACAGCAGACTTTTGTTGCTGCCTTTGAAGCGATGCGGTTTGCAAGTCCCGGAGTCATATCAGATTCATGTATAATTGCCGGAATATGCTTTGCCTTGGCTGCCAGTACAACCGGTACAGAGACAAATCCGCCTTTGGAAAAGACGACGTCAGGCTTTAATTTACGCATAAGTCTACGAGCCTGGAAAAATCCATGGATGACACGGAATGGATCAGAAAAGTTTTTCCAGTCGAAGTAACGACGAAGCTTTCCCGAAGCAATTCCGTAATATTTGATGCCGTGTTTTTCGATTAGGTCTTTTTCCATTCCCTTATAAGAACCGATATATTCGATTTCATAACCGGCTTCTTTAAGGGCTGGCATAAGCGCAATATTTGGTGTTACGTGGCCAGCAGTTCCTCCGCCAGTCATGACGATTTTTTTCATATTACAAACTCCTTGCATTTTTATAATCATAAAACATGATACAATCCAGAAACAAAAAGTCAAGACGGGGATAACATGTATATAGAAGAAAACTATAAAAAGCATGTTAAAAATTCGACAAATTCCTTTGGAATTGGCGAGAAAGGTGTTATAATATCGTGGACAAAATGTTATATAGAATAAGTCACGGAGGGAATGAAATCATGATCGAGTGGAAAAATTTAGATACACTTTCTTCCTATAAGGAGTTAGAAGGGGCTCAGCGCGTTAATCTTGTTGAAGCTATGTCAGGCGATAACGGAGCAAATCGTGTGAAGAACTATTCTGTACCTATGGCAGAAGGTTATGCATACAACTATGCAGCAAAGGCTGTAGATGATAAGATCATCGACACACTTGCAAAGCTTGCAGAGGAAGCACAGCTTGTAGATAAGTTTTCAGAACTGTACAACGGTGCTGTAGTTAATACAGGAGAGAAGAGACTTGTACTTCACCAGTTAACAAGAGGTCAGCTTGGAAACAAGGTAGAAGCTGACGGCGTAGATAAGAGAGAATTCTATGTTACACAGCAGAACCGTATTGCAGAATTTGCAAAGAAGGTACATGCCGGAGAAATTACAAATGCTGCAGGTGAGAAATTTACTACTGTAGTTCAGATTGGTATTGGTGGATCTGATCTTGGACCTAGAGCAATGTATCTTGCTCTTGAGAATTGGGCTAAGAAGACAGGAAACTTTAAGATGGATGCAAAGTTCATTTCTAATGTAGATCCTGATGATGCTTCAGCAGTTCTTAATTCAACAGATGTAGCACATGCTATCTTTGTATTAGTTTCTAAATCAGGTACAACATTGGAGACTCTTACAAATGAATCATTTGTAAAGGATGCTTTAAAGAAGGCCGGATTAAACCCTGCAGATCATATGATCGCAGTTACTTCCGAAACATCTCCACTTGCCAAGTCTGATGATTATTTGGATGCATTCTTTATGGATGACTATATTGGAGGACGTTTCTCATCTACTTCTGCAGTAGGTGGTGCAGTTCTTTCACTTGCATTTGGACCAGATGTATTTGCTCAGTTCCTTGAAGGT
The DNA here is from genome assembly GCA_017392525.1 of Lachnospiraceae bacterium. Classification (GTDB taxonomy): domain Bacteria; phylum Bacillota; class Clostridia; order Lachnospirales; family Lachnospiraceae; genus FD2005. The sequence goes on along the minus strand of JAFOVD010000006.1, from coordinate 121,952 downwards.
GCTGCAGCAGAGGACAAGACTGCTCTTGAGAAAGATATTCGCAAGAATCCTGCTATGTTAGATGCACTTATTGGTGTATATGAAAGAAATGTTTTGGGAATGGAGAACACAGCAGTGCTTCCATATTCTCAGGCATTAAACAGATTCCCTGCACATTTACAGCAGCTTGATATGGAATCTAATGGTAAGTCAGTAAACCGTTTTGGAGAACCTGTTAACTATGTAACCGGCCCTATTATCTTTGGTGAACCGGGAACAAACGGACAGCATAGTTTCTATCAGTTGCTTCATCAGGGAACAACTATCATTCCATTACAGTTCATTGCATATAAGAACAGCCAGATTGGAAATGATGTTGATATCCAGGGTTCAACTAGTCAGCAGAAACTTTGTGCCAATGTAGCAGCTCAGATTGTTGCATTCGCTTGTGGTAAGTCTGATGACGACAAGAATAAGAACTTCGAAGGTGGACGTCCATCTTCAATTATTATCGGTGAGGAAGTAAATCCTAAGACACTGGGTGCTCTTCTTGCTCACTTCGAAAACAAAGTTATGTTCCAGGGATTCGTTTGGAACATTAACTCATTCGATCAGGAAGGTGTTCAGCTTGGTAAGGTTCTTGCCAAGAGAGTACTTGCTCACGATACAGAAGGAGCACTTTCTGTATATAGTGACCTTCTCAATATCTAAAAAAACATATAGATGAAAATATCTCAACTAAAGTTGGGAGCCTATGGAAATGCGCACTTTGCGGTACTTGATAGTAATCGCAAAATGCGCATTTTCTGTTGGTGTGAGGATTAAAAATTTGACAGCCTTATATGATGATGTTATAATTCGTGCTGTAACAAAAATGTAACAAATTGTAAAAAAGTTGCAATCAATGAAACAAAAACATAATGTATTGCTACTTTCAATCGTAATTGTAGAGCAATACGCATGGAGGAAACGTATCGTATGAATATGAATAGGAGAGTGAAGGGCAGAGTTGCACAGAATTCCGCATTGGCATTAGCTACAGTGGCTATGGCTGGCGGATTAGTTCTGACTACACCGGCATTGACAGTTCAAGCCAATGCTACAGCTGGAATCGTTGCTGCGCAGGATTCTGATGCTGATGTAGAATACACAGCAACAGGACATGTCGCAGGTGTTATCTCATCCCTGAATACCATTAGCGTAGAGGCGCTTTCCGCTGCATCTGTTGCAGAAACGGAAACTGCTGAAGTGTCTAGCTCCGAAAATACTGAAACTGAAGTTGATTCCGAATGGGCTAATCGCCTTATGGCAAATGTAGAAGATGAACTGAGCGTAAGAAGTGCAGCATCTTCAGATAGTGAACTTGTGGGAAAACTCCGCAAAGGCGATGTGGCTACAATTGTTTCTACAGAAGAGGGTTGGTATCAGATCACTTCTGGAAATGTTACCGGGTATGTTAGCGCAGATTATGTTGTGACAGGAGACGATGCGAAGGCATTGGCACAGTCTGTATGTACAACATATGCAACATCCACAACAGGCGGACTTCGTGTCCGCTCTGAAGCCAGAGAGGATGCGTCTGTTATCTCTGCTCTTGGTGAAGGAGAAAAGGCTGTTGTTGATACAGGCGCCGCAGCTGTTGATGGTTGGGTAGCAGTATCAATTAATGGTAAGACTGGTTATGTGAAGTCAGACTATGTTACAGTGGAAACAGAGTATGGCAGTGCAATTACAATTGAGGAAGAAAAAGCCGCTGAGGCTGCAGCAGCAAAGGAAGCAGCAGAAAAAGCAGCGAAGGAAGCTGAAAAGAAAAATCAGACATCTTCTACAACTACAACACAGAAGGCAGCTGTTGCTGCAAGTGTAGATGAGACAACACTTCTTGCCGCATTGATTCAGTGTGAGGCTGGATCTGAGTCATATGAAGGACAGGTGGCAGTTGGTGCGGTTGTTATGAACCGTGTACGTAGTGGATCTTATCCAAGTAGTATTTATAATGTAATATATCAGAGTGGGCAGTTTGGTCCTGCATCTACAGGTGCAGTTGCCAGCGTAGCTGCAAGTGGTCCTAGCGGATCAGCATATTCAGCAGCACAGGCTGCCATCGCTGGAACAGATAATACAGGTGGAGCTACTTCATTTAAGAGAGCATCATCTGGACAGTCCGGTGTAGTAATTGGTAACCACGTATTCTATTAATTTAGAATATTGTTGATTGGCGATACAGCTAGACAAAAAGTTAATGGTATTTAGAAACAGAGTTGCAAGTAGTTGCAACTCTGTTTTATTATAGGTAAGAAAAGGAAAAGAGATGAATAGAATAGGAGGCTGTTTATGAATTTAAAAGGTAGAAACTTTTTAAAGATGAAGGATTTTTCTGCGGAAGAGATTGAATATCTTATTGATCTATCAGCAGAATTGAAGGAAAAGAAGAAGAAGGGAGTTCTTCATGATGAACTTCGTGGCAAGAATATTGCATTGATCTTCGAGAAGACCAGTACGAGAACACGTTGCTCATTTGAGGTGGCAGCACATGATCTTGGCATGGGAACCACATATTTGGATCCATCTGGATCACAGATTGGGAAAAAAGAAAGTATTGCAGATACGGCAAGAGTTCTGGGGCGAATGTATGAGGGAATTGAATATCGTGGATTCGGTCAGGATATCGTGGAGGAATTGGCAGAATATGCCGGAGTTCCGGTTTGGAATGGTTTGACAAATGAATCACATCCAACTCAGATGATTGCGGATATGCTCACAGTAAAAGAAAAACTTGGAAAATTAAAAGGCGTAAAGTTTGTATATATGGGTGATGCCAGATACAATATGGGTAATTCGCTGATGGTTACAGCTGCAAAGTTGGGAATGGATTTTGTGGCTTGTACCAGCAAGAAGTATTTTCCGGATGAAGAACTTGTTGCATATGCAAGAGCAGAAGCTGAAAAGTCAGGTGGTTCCGTAGAACTTACGGAATCTGTAGAACAGGGATGCAAGGACGCAGACGTAATTTATACAGATGTATGGGTCTCTATGGGAGAGCCGGATGAGGTCTGGGAAGAACGAATCAAAGAGTTAAAACCGTATCAGGTAAATCGACAAGCACTTGAGTTGGCAAAAGACTCAGTGATTTTTATGCATTGTCTTCCAGCTTTTCATGATTTAGATACAAAAATCGGTAAAGAAATTCATGAAAAATTCGGCCTTGATGAAATGGAAGTAACGGATGAAGTTTTTGAAGGTCCACATTCAGTGGTGTTTGATGAGGCGGAGAATCGGATGCACTCAATCAAAGCTGTAATGTATGCAACATTGAAGTAAGAAATTGTGGCTATTTGCGATAAAAGCAGATAGCCATTTTTTTGTTTGTGTTGTATACTATCTTGAGAAAAAGGAGCGGATATGGAGATTCGTAAGCATTATTTTGAGACAATTGATTCCACGAATCTGGAGATAAAGAGGATGGCATCTGATGGCGCGGCGGAGGGAACCGTTGTTTCCGCTGGTGAGCAGACAGCCGGTAGGGGTCGTTCGGGGCATCAGTGGAAGACACCGATGCATGAATCGGTGGCAACATCTATTCTGCTAAGGCCGAGAGTTGAGATTGAAAATGTGAGCCGTCTTACATTGATTGCAGCGATGGCAGTTGCAGATGCGGTGGAGAATTTATACAATCTTAAAACTGAGATAAAGTGGCCCAATGATATCCTGGTGAACCGCAAGAAAGTCTGTGGTATTTTAACAGAGATGGATGCCAAAGATAATCGTGTTCAGTACGTAGTTGTGGGAATAGGTGTCAATGTCCATACAAGGGAGTTCCCGGAAGATATCAGAGACAAAGCGACATCGTTGGATTTAGAACTGGAGAAACTTGGTGGAGATGTTGTGCCGACAAGTAGAGAAGATGTGGATAATGCCATTTGGTATTATTTCCAAAAGTACTACGACCTTTTTCAAGAAACAGAGGATCTGACCTGTATCTTAGAGAAATACAATCAGAGGTTGGTTAATCGAAACAGAGAGGTTCGTGTATTGGATCCGTTAGGTGAATATACAGGTGTTGCGAGAGGAATGAATGAGCGGGGAGAACTACTGGTAGAGACTTTTGGTCAACTACGGGCAGTGGATTCCGGCGAGGTTAGCGTTCGTGGCATCTATGGTTATGTATAGGAGTGTAGTATGTTAGATAGAGAACAGGGATACGAGGATGAAATCGTACTTTGCGGTGCGAGCAAATATACGAAGAAATTCTATCTGGATCCGCTTTTTGATGGATTACCGGATGGAATTAAGACAGATCTGCAGATTATGTGTGTCTTGTATACAGAAGAAATTGGTGGTGAATTGACACTGCTTTTTGATGATTTAGGCAATTTGCAGATGAGAACAGAGGCAGAGGCCGGAGATTATCTATATGATGAAATCGGTGCTGTTTTGAAGATTAAGCAGTTGAGAAGAGAGCGTGACGAATTATTCGAGGCGCTGGAAACATATTTTAAAGTATTTGTATTGGGTCAATCCTATGACCAGGTAGAAAAAGAACTGGAAGAAGGAAAGGAAACTGAGGAGGATTATTAATGTTACTTGCAATTGATGTCGGAAATACAAACATCACACTGGGTGTTTTTGATGGGGAGAAATTAGGTGGAATACACCGTATGACAACAGGAATAGAGCGTACTTCTGATGAGTATGGAATTTTTATGACAGATATTCTGTCAAAAAACGGTGTTGAAATCGGAAATATTAATGGATGTATTATCGCATCTGTAGTACCAAAGGTTATGCATTCTCTTACGAATGCTGTTGTAAAGTATTTTGATATTGAACCGGTGATTGTGGAAGCAGGCGTAAAGACGGGTATCAAGATTGTTGCAGGCAATCCACATCAGATTGGTGCCGATCGAATTGTGGATGCAGTTGGTGCCTATGAGATTTATGGTGGACCAACACTTGTTTTGGATTTTGGTACAGCTACAACGTATGATTTGGTTGGACCGACAGGAGCATTTGAATGTGGTGTTACAGCTCCGGGAATTAGAATTTCAGCAAAGGCACTTTGGGAAGATACAGCGAAACTTCCGGAGATTGAGATAAAGAAACCGGATAATATCCTGGCAAAGAATACGATTACATCTATGCAGGCAGGTCTTGTCTTTGGACAGATTGGTCAGACAGAATATATCGTCAAGAAGATGATTGAGGAATGTGGTTATGACCATGTTAAAGTTGTTGCAACAGGCGGCCTTGGCAGATTGATTGCAGAAAATACAGATTGCATTGACGTATATAATCCGGATCTTACATTGCAGGGTATGCGGTTGATATACGAGAAGCAAGAGCAGAGATAGAAAGAGGATTTGATGGAGCAGGCAGTACATAAACTCCAAATTGGAAATGTTACATTAGAGAACAATTTAATCTTGGCACCAATGGCAGGCGTTACGGACCTGCCATTTCGTCTCTTATGCCGTGAGCAGGGGGCGGGAATGGTATCCATGGAAATGGTCAGTGCCAAGGCGATTTATTATAAGAATAAAAACACAAAAGAGCTGCTTAAAATTGATGAACGAGAGAAACCGGTGTCGCTGCAGTTGTTTGGTTCGGATCCGGAAATAATCAGTGCAATGGCAAAGCAGATTGAACATCTGCCCTTTGATATTTTGGATTTTAATATGGGGTGTCCCGTGCCGAAAGTGGTAAACAACGGTGAAGGCTCTGCACTAATGAAGGACCCGATTTTGGCGGGAAAGATTATTGAAGCGACCGCAAGAGCAATTGATAAGCCATTTACAGTTAAAATTCGAAGAGGATTTGACGATGAGCATATTAATGCAGTAGAGATAGCTCATATTGCAGAAGAATCCGGAGCGGCAGCAATAGCAGTTCATGGCAGAACGCGTGAGCAGTATTACAGTGGTCATGCGGACTGGGATATTATTCGAAAAGTCAAGGAAGCAGTTAAGATTCCTGTACTTGGAAATGGAGATATTAAATCTGGCGAAGATGTAGAGCGGATGTATCAGGAAACCGGGTGTGACGGGTTCTTGATTGGGCGCGGGGCGCAGGGAAATCCGTGGATTTTTTCACAGATTTTGGAATATTTTAAAACGGGTGAAACACCGGCAAAGCCTACGGTTAATGATATGATTGATATGATGCTTAGACAGGCGAGATTGATGATTGAAGTGAAGGGCGAAGAGGTTGCAATTCGAGAGATGAGAAAACATGCCGCCTGGTATACGGCCGGATATAAAAATTCATCTCATCTTAGAAACGCAGTGAATCACGTATCCACATATGCAGAGCTGGAGGAATTGTTTGAGTGTTTGCGCTGTGATTAAGGCGCAAATAGGCTAAAATCTTGACAAAATCAAGGGATTTAGACTATAATATAGCGATTGCTCTCTGGGGAGTTTTAGTAAACCACTGAGCTAAAGAATTATGAATTGAAAAGAAAGGGTTGGCAATTGATCATGGAAGCAAAGAAAAATCTGTTAACATACGAAGGATTAAAACAGTTAGAGGACGAATTACAGAATCTTAAAGTTGTAAAGCGTAAAGAGGTTGCTGAGAAGCTTAAAGAAGCTAGAGCACAGGGCGATTTGTCCGAAAACGCTGAATATGATGCTGCGAAGGATGAGCAGAGAGATATCGAAGCTCGTATCGAAGAGATCGAGCTGATCCTGAAGAACGCAGAAGTTGTTCTGGATGAAGATACAGATAAGGACTCCGTTGGTATTGGATGTTCTGTAAAAGTACTTGATGTAGAGTATGATGAAGAACTTGATTATAAAATTGTAGGTTCTACAGAGGCTAACAGTTTAAAGGGTAAGATTTCCAATGAATCACCACTTGGTCAGGCACTTAAGGGTGCTAAGGTTGGTGATACTGTTACTGTTGAAACAGAAATGGGAGAACTTCAGTACAAGATTCTGGAAGTAACCAGACCAAACGCATAGATAGAAGGAAGTAGAAATGGCAAATCAGAATAATAAGAACGGCGGACAGCAGGAACAGCTTCTTCAGATTCGTCGTGATAAGTTAGAGACATTACGTCAGGAGGGATTAGATCCTTTTGTTATTACAAAGTTTGACGTAACACATCACACAAATGATATTCGTGTGAACTTCGAAGAGTTAGAATTTGAGCCACCTGTTGATGAAGAAGGTAAGGCTGTAGTTGTAGATCTTAAGGACATTCCGGAAGGCAAGGTAGTCACACTTGCTGGACGTATGATGTTCAAGCGTGTTATGGGTAAGGCAAGTTTTGCAAATATCCGTGACTTAAAGGGTGATATGCAGATTTATATCACTAGAAATGATCTCGGTGAAGAGGCATATGCTAGATTCAAGAAGTTCGATATGGGTGATATCCTTGGTATCAAGGGATTTGTATTCCGCACAAAGACAGGTGAAGTGTCTGTACATGCAAAGGAAGTTACACTTCTTACAAAGAGTCTTCAGATTCTTCCAGAGAAGTTCCACGGTCTTACAGATACAGATACAAGATATCGTCAGAGATATGTTGATTTAATTATGAATCCGGAAGTAAAGGATACATTTGTTAAGAGATCTCAGATTCTCAAGGAAATCAGAAACTTCCTTGACGGAAGAGATTTCATGGAAGTTGAAACACCAATGCTTGTACATAATGCAGGTGGTGCAGCAGCTAGACCATTTGAAACACATTATAATTCATTGGATGAAGATGTTAAGCTTCGTATTTCTCTTGAATTATATCTGAAGAGACTGATTGTCGGTGGTATGGAAAGAGTATACGAAATCGGTCGTGTATTCCGTAACGAGGGTGTAGACACACGCCATAACCCAGAATTTACACTGATGGAATTATATCAGGCATATACCGATTATGAAGGAATGATGGAACTTACAGAGTCTATGTTCCGTTATCTTGCTGAAAAGGTTTGTGGCACAACAACTATTACTTACCAGGGAACAGAGATTGATCTGGGTAAGCCTTTCCGTAGACTTTCTATGACAGATGCTGTCAAGGAAGAGACTGGTGTGGACTTTGACCAGATTTCTACAATTGAAGAGGCAAGAAAAGTTGCTGATGAACACAAGATTCCTTATGAAGAACATCATAAGGTGGGTGATATCTTAAATCTCTTCTTCGAAGAAACATGTGAAGAGAAGATGATTCAGCCAACATTCATCATTGATCATCCGGTTGAAATCAGCCCATTGACAAAGAAGAAGCCATCTGACCCTACAAAGGTTGAGCGATTTGAGTTATATATCTATGGTCGTGAGATGTGTAATGCATATTCTGAGTTAAATGATCCAATCGATCAGAGAGAAAGATTTGCAGAACAGGATCGTCTTGCTGATCTTGGTGATGAAGAAGCAAATCATACAGATGAAGATTTCATGAATGCGTTGGAAATCGGTATGCCACCAACAGGTGGTATCGGATACGGTATCGACCGTTTAGTAATGCTTTTAACAGATAGTCCTGCTATCCGTGATGTATTATTGTTCCCGACAATGAAGTCACTTGATGGTGATAAGGAAGAATCTGTATCAACAGCAACTGCTGGAGATAACAATGGATTCTTTACACCAAATGCAAAGATTGATTTCAGCAATGTTGCAATTGAACCTTTATTCGAAGAAGCTGTTGATTTCGAAACATTCTCTAAATCAGACTTCCGTGCTGTAAAGGTTAAGGATTGTGTTGCGGTTCCTAAGTCTAAGAAGTTACTTCAGTTTACTCTTGATGATGGAACCGGTACAGATCGTACGATTCTCTCCGGAATTCATGCTTACTATGAACCGGAAGAATTAATTGGAAAGACATTAATCGCAATTACAAACCTCCCACCAAGAGCTATGATGGGAATTGAGTCATGCGGTATGTTACTTTCTGCAGTAAATAATAAGAAGGATTCTGAAGAAGAAGAACTTCACCTTCTTATGGTAGATAATCACATTCCTGCAGGTGCTAAGCTTTACTAATAACTAGTGGCTTTAGTTTCTTGTAATCCTAGGGTTATGAGGATGGGATTATCGATATATTTTGAAAAATAATATAGAAATATAAATGGGGGCTTTCAAGAATATTGAAAGCCTTCTTTTTTTATGGAGGATTATTATGCCAATTGGAATTATGATTAATGTTTTATCTGTTATGTTAGGTGGTGTTGTTGGTACTATTGCCGGACATAAGCTGAGTCTTGATTTTAAGGAAAAGCTCAATATGATATTTGGTGCTTGTGCTATGACGATGGGAATCAGTACAATCACACAGATGGAGAATATGCCTGCAGTTATCTTCTCAGTTGTAGTGGGGACTGCAATCGGGCTTGCGATTCATTTTGGAGATAAAGTGGCACTGCTTTGTAGCCAGATGGAAAAAATAGTTTCTAAATTTATTACCAGAAAAGAATCCGATATTTCGGAGGAAGAGTTTAAAGCGACACTGATTACGATTATTGTGCTCTTTTGTGCAAGTGGAACGGGAATCTATGGGTCAATTGTGGAAGGAATGACGGGCGATCATACGATATTGATTTCTAAGTCTATTCTAGATTTCTTTACAGCAATTATATTCGCTTGTCTGCTTGGCGCAGTAGTATCTGCAATTGCAGTTCCACAGGTTATTATCTTTATGATTTTATATCTTTTGGCAGGATTCATCTATCCATTGACTACACCAGCAATGATTGGCGATTTTGAGGCGTGTGGTGGTGTGTTATTACTTGCAACAGGATTTCGAATGATTAAGGTTAAGATGTTTCCTACAGCGGATATGATTCCGGCAATGATACTGGTTATGCCGATAAGCTGGATATGGACAACATTTTTATAAGACGAAGAAGACTTATGGGATGAATACAAAGGCTGCGATTTTCATATTGCAGCCTTTTTTGTATATCTGAAAGTGTTGCATAAAAAATGATTTGCAAATAATGAGGAGGTTAACTATATTTGTAATAGTTGTTAACTAAAAGAAAGATTACAGATGTGTGGAGGCTGGCATGAGAATACAAGAAGAAAGATTACACTTAAGAGATGGACGAGAATTATTAATGCGATCAGTTGATGAATTAGATGCAGAAGCGATGTTGGAATATATCAGAAGAACTGCAGAAGAGACGTATTTTCTTATTTGTTATCCAGAAGAAGTTAGGCTGGATTTGGAAGAGGAGAAGGAGATATTACGAAAGAGTTTGGAGTCGGATAAAACAGTTTGGTTTACAGTATTTGATGGAGATAAGGTGGTTGGCAATTGCTCGATTTCCGGGATAAGTGACAAAATAAAGTATCGACATCGATGTGGTTTGGGAATTGCAATTCTGCAAGAATATGTGGGTCAAGGCCTGGGGACAATGCTATTGGAGCGAGCAATTGATAAAGCCAAAGAACTGGGGTTTGAGCAGTTGGAGTTGGGAGTATTTGAGGATAATGCAAATGCATTTTCACTTTATAAGAAATTAGGGTTCAAGGAATATGGACGTACACCAAGGGCGTTCAAATTAAAGGATGGGACATATCGGGATGAAATAAATATGATATGTAACTTATCAAATATTTAAGAAGGTTAGTAAAATCAATGGACTTTTCGCTTTCATTAAAAAATGAGTTTCTAAGAAAGAATGAAAGAATTAAAAAAGCCACGAGGTGGAAATGAAAATCCATCTCGTGGCTTTTGATATCGTCGGGGTGACAGGATTCGAACCTGCGACCCCCTGGTCCCAAACCAGGTGCTCTAGCCAAGCTGAGCCACACCCCGATTGTTGTCGCAAGTTTTCGCGACAAGTAATATCCTATCATATTTTCGACGAAAGTCAATGAAAAGATGAAGATACAAAGAATATTTTATAAAAAAGTTAGATGCATATACTGTTGATACGTAGTAGAATATATAGAGTTAGGATGTATTAATTGTTGGAGATTGTTAAATGAAATTACTACAAACTGCAGTAGATGAAAATTTTATGATTACAATTCGAAATTGGGCAGAGGATGTTCAGAAGAGCAATTGCGCTGCGCTGTTTCATATATATGCGCCTTATGACAGAAAAGATATAAAAGATGATTTGGCAGATGTGAGAAAGGTGTTAATGCAAGAGGTTCCCGGGGTACCGGTAATAGGTTGCTCTGCTACGGGTGAGATTGTCGATGGACATATGCGAAGTAATCAGTTGGTGGTTACGCTTACTTTATTTGATGATCCGGATAGTCGTGTCGAAGTTATGGCCTATTGTGATGAGGAACGAGATTTAGAGGATGCAGCAGACCTTCTTGAGAGATTAGAATCTGTTCAAAATCTGAAAGGTATAGAGGTGCTTACCAATGCTAGATATGAGAGACTGGAAACTGTAGGTGCGATTCTGGATGCACTTCCAGAAGAAATAGAGCTATTTGGTGGCGTGGCGGTAGGTGACGACGTTCAGCAGTCTTTTGTGTTTGCAGATGACTCGGATTATATTGCAGATGGTACCGCCTTTGCATTTTACATTGGTAAGGATTTGCATATCCAGACGAATCGGATGTTTGGGTGGAAACCTATCGGATATCCACTAAAAGTAACAAAGTCAGAAGGAGCGGTTGTTTACGAGTTAGACGGAAAACCGGCTTATGATGTATATAATCATTATCTTCATATCCAAAAGGATGAGAGATTCTTTTATAATGCACTGGAGTTCCCTTGGGAGGTTCAGGTTGATGAAGAGACGAAGTATATTCGTCATGCAAAAGCAGTATATGAGGATGGCTCAATCTTAATGTCTTCAAATATTCCTAGAGGAAGTGATGTGCGAATTGCTTATGGGGATCCACGACGCATTTTCGAACATACAAAGCGAACAGAGTTGGAGGTGAAAGATTTTTCGCCGCAGGTTGTCACTATATTTAATTGTATGGGACGTATGCTGTTTTGGGGAGATAAAGCGAATCTAGAAGTTTCTGAGATGTCAAAATTTGTAACAACTGCAGGCTTCAGTGCTCTTGGGGAGATAATGAGATATAAACGCATTACGTTATTGAACAATCTGTCCATCGTTACGGTTGCGATGCGTGAAGGTGTTGCAATTCCTAGAACTGACGTGACCATAGATACGTTAACAGATGATGCGAATATGCCAATAACAGCAAGACTGGCCATTTTTATCAATACGATTACAGAAGAGTTGATGGAGAAAAATGAACAATTAAATGAGATGCTTCATAATGCATCTCATGATGCTTTAACGGGCTTGCTGAATCGAGGAGCAATAGAGCGAATTATCTATGAGACAGATGAACGCTTGGAGAATGTGAATAAGAAATGGCATCTGATTATGATCGATGTAGATGACTTTAAGATGGTAAATGATAATTTTGGTCATCAGGAGGGAGATCAGACACTTCGTTCAATGGCGAAGTATTTGACATATCAGATAAAGGCATTGAGAAATGTTGAAGTAGGAAGATGGGGTGGCGAAGAATTTATGATTCTTCTGCCTGAATACACAGATTCTGAAGCAAAACAAATTGCGGAAAATATTCGTAGAGATATGGTAAATTCAGGTGGAAATATGGCCGGACGAATCACAATTAGCGTCGGCGTGACTAGTCACCGTAAGGCAGAAAGTGTGATGGAGACAATTAAAAGAGTGGATAGTCTCTTATATCGTGCAAAATCAAATGGAAAAAATCAGGTTTGCAGCGATTTATAAATGAAAACGAAAGGATTACTAAATATGAAATTAGCGGTAGTTTATGATAATGGAGAGATCTTTCAGCATTTTGGACATGCAAATGAATTTAAAATCTACAGTATCGAAAATGGAGAAATAGTAGCGACAGAGATGTTATCAGCTGGGGGCGCCCATGGACATGATGCAATGGCATCAGTACTTGTTGAGAACGGTGTAGAAGTACTGATTTGTGGTGGAATGGGCGCAGGAGCACAGTCTGCACTCTCTGCAGGTGGAGTTATGGTGTTCTCCGGAGCACAGGGCGATGCAGATGCTGCAGTAGCATCTTATCTTGTAGGTACACTTACATCTGAGGGTGTAAATTGCGACCATCACAGTCATAACGAAGGTGAAGGATGCGGTTGCGGACACCATGATGAAGAGGAAGAAGGCTGCGGCTGCGGCTGTGGAAGTGACGAAGATTCTTCATGTGGCTGTGGCGGCTGCGGCGGTTGTGGAAGCCATGAGATGACAGTTATATATGAAGGTAAGAACGCAGGCAAAGCTGTTAAGGCACATTATACTGGAACATTTGATGATGGTGAGAAGTTTGACTCTTCTTACGACAGAGGAGAGCCATTGGAGTTTATTGCGGGCGTTGGAATGATGATCCCTGGATTTGATAAGACTGTAGTTGAGATGGAAGTTGGAGAGAAGAGAAGCATCCATCTGGAACCACAGGATGCATATGGAGAGCGTGATCCACAGGCTTTAATTGTAATTGATATTGAGGATATGCCTGGTTCGGAAAATCTGGAAGTAGACCAGAGAATCGTATTGGAAGATGGCATGGGACGTCAGTTCCCAGTTGTTGTTATGGCAAAGAATGATAAGACGGTTACATTTGATGCAAATCATCAGATGGCAGGAAAGGCCTTAAATTTTGACATAGAGTTAGTTGAGGTTGCAGAATAATCGCGGCGGATACATTTCCTAGAATGAGGTAAGAGTTTGATTAAATTTGAAGATTTTTCATTTGGTTTTCCGGGGAAGGACCTGTATGAAGATATAAATATAGAGCTGGAAATGGGGGACCATACCGTTTTAATTGGTAGTAATGGGTCGGGTAAAAGTACCTTGATTAATCTGTTGCTGCATGAGGAACGCTATACATATGAAGGATTGATTCGTCGACCAAAGAATCTGAGAATCGGCTATATCAGCCAGTTTGTGGAGCATGAGACATCGGATGGAACGGTAACAGAATTTCTGGCAAAACCATTCGTTGAAATATTACAACGTGCGGATGAATTGACTGCCAAGATGGCTGAGGCAGAAGATCTGGATAATCTTTTCCAGGAATATCAGAAAGTTTGTGACGAAATCGAAGCGATTGACGGATATAATTATGAGACGAATATCGCTAAGGAACTGGCGGCAGCAGGGCTGACTGATTTGGCGGATCATAGGATTGATCAGTTGAGTGGTGGAGAGTATAAACTTCTTTTTGTAATGAGAAATATGCTCCTGAAACCACAGCTTCTGATTATGGATGAGCCGGATGTGTTCCTTGATTTTGAAAATCTTGTGGCCTTGATTAAATTGATTAACAGTTATGAAGGAACGCTCCTTACAATTACGCATAATAGACTGTTATTAACGCAGTGTTTTGACAAAATCTGGGATATTGAGAATAAGTCTATCCGCGAATTCCCGGGAACATTTCCGGAATACAATAAGTGGATGCTTGAGACAAAGATTCAGATTTTCGAACATGTTCGTGATTTTGATGAATTTATCGAAAAGCAGGAAGCGCTGGTAGAGAAGATTCAGGGATTGGCGGAAATGACAGCTGAATCCAAGTATGGAAAGCAGCTTAAGGCCAGAGCGACTTATATTGAACGTTTGAAGAAGATGCGTGGAGATGATCCATTTTTGGAGGAACATAACCACGACTTTACGCTGGCATTTCCAGAGTCAGATGAGATGGAAGCGGTGGTATCGCCACTAGAAATAGAAGTGGAGAATTATACATTGGCATATGATGGACAGGAGCCACTGCTTAAAGATATTTCATTCCATGTGGAACCAGGGGAAAAGGTAGCGCTGGTGGGAACCAATGGTACAGGAAAGTCCAGTATGCTTCGAGATCTCTATGAGATGTTAGATTCTAAGACCCCTGGAGAAGTTGGATATTTCCGTCAGATTGTAGAATCCGATGAGAAACTTAAACTCTCTGGTGGAGAGCGGAATATGGCTCAGATTCAGAAATTATGTGAGACAGCACATCGTGCATTACTTTTGGATGAACCGACAAGTCATTTGGATGTATATGCGCAGATTGCATTGGAAAAGGCGGTTAAGCAGTATCCTGGAACGGTGTTAATGGTTACACATGATTTATTTGCGGTTGCTTCGACTGCAGACCGTATTATTCAGATAGAAGATGGCACAATCCGCGAGATGAGCGGACGTGCTTATCGTAAATCTATCTATAAGAACTATTTCTCAAGCGATATTTTTGAAGCTGAAAAGCAGAGAATTGATATTGAGATAAGGACAACGGATCTTCTTCGAGCAGGAAAATATGACGAGGCTCGAAAAGTTTTAGGTTTCCCAAAGGAAGAAGACTAGTGCTTATGTTTTAAATAGAATATGGCAAGCTGTGTACGATCTCTCAGATTTAGCTTTTCCAAGATGGAGGACAGGTAATTTCTTACGGTTCCTTCGGACAGGAAGAGCTTCTGGGAGATTTCTTTATTGGATAAACCATCAGCAACAAGCTGGATAACCTGATATTCTTTTTCGGTGATATCATGTGCACTAAAATCATATGATTCCATATTGTTGGATATAAGCGTTGGAAGTTTATCGACAATCGCGCCACCGAAGACGCTCTGGCCGTCTAATGCGGCGCGGAGAGCGCCGTGCAGGGATTTGTAGTCCTGCTTTAGAAGATAGCCCTTTACACCGAGTTTGAGGGCTTTTACGATATATTCGTCATCGGAGAAGGTGGTTAAAAAGAGAATTATCGCATCCGGATATTGATTTAATATTTCCTCGGCAGCCTCTAATCCGTTCATATCATTCATTCGTATATCCATGAGAAGCAAATCCGGAGTCAGTTCGTCGTAAAGAGCGATTGCCTCGCGTCCACTATTTCCCTTTCCAACTACGGTAAAGTCAGAATCATTGTTTATAATCATTTCCAGTGACATTGTAATCAGTTCGTCGTCGTCAATCAGTAAAATCTTGTTCATAAGTTCCCCCGTTTTTAATGTTCTCGCGATACTTCATGATAAGGAAGTCTTGCGAATACTGTAAAACCATTGTTTGTATAAAAATAGGCATCTCCGCCACAGGAATGTGCACGCTCTCGGATGTTGTTTAATCCGATTCCATCGAAGTCGTCAATGGCTAGCTTCTGTTTTTTTGCTGAATTGATGGTTCCGTTGTCAGTTATGCTCAGGGTGCAGAAGGAGCGGTTTTCTCTGAGAATAATTGTAACAGAATCACCATTAGAGTGCTTCATAATGTTGGTCAGTGCCTCTTTTAGGATGCCAATCAGGGAGAGCTTAACATTTTTAGGAAGAGCTTCATCCATATCCAATGAAGTCTCGATATGGAAGTGCGAGTCGAGTTCGGCGATGATATCGTTGAAATTTTTGCCGAGATCAATGCTGTCATCATGTAAATCATGTACGGACTCCCGCATCTTCTGCATGGATTCATCGAGAGTACATGCAAGCATATCGAGCTGGGGCTTGATATTTTGATCCTGATTTACGGTGTTGATTGCGCCGAGAAGTAGGATGGCACGTGATAGCATGTGTCCGACATTGTCATGTATTTCCCGGGCGATTCTATTTCTTTCCCTCAGGGTTGCCATATTGATTTCTTCATCCTGCTTTTCTAAGAGGCGTTGATTTCGATTTCGAAGCATATCTTCAAGTTCTCGACTGTCGTCTCTTGTCTGATGTAAATTCTGTTTATAAAACAGCAGTTTATCATAGATGATTGTGGATAAAAACGTATGAATAAGAAATATGGTAAGCAGGATAATCTGAGTTGATTTGGATGTGTTAGCCAGCATAGGAATACGTGCGATAATATGGTTGTCGCTGTATAGAAAAATCCAGATATATCCAATTGAAAACGGTAAAAAAAGAGCCAGATAGCTAAGTGTTCGATTGTTTTGCAATAGGCTTAGCTCCATTAATAAAAAAGCACAGATAGACATTACGACTGACGTAGTCGTAATGCCCTCTGCGTTAAATAATATAGTTAATTCTATTGTTGCCAATAAGCGAATCAAAACATCAAATTGCATACTGTTCTTTTTTCCTTGAGATTACGAGTCCACCAACAAAGAAGATTACAGCAAACAGAAGCTGAATCAGTAAATAAGAGATGAAGTCGCTGCTGAAAATCTGTCCCAGTGCGTGGTCGTTGATATAGGTAGTGGCCTGTACATACCAGTAAAGCGGCATAAAGTGAGAGGCTGCTACAATTGTTTTATCCAATAGTTCTGACGGAACAAATACTCCGCACAGAAACGCCATGGAGAGGGTTAACATGTTACTTAGCATATTGATGATGTTGGTATTATGTGAAATAGAACTGATAAAGTAAGCAATTCCAATACCTACAAACATCAAAGCAAATTCATTCAGGATATAATATCCGATTTTGTTGATTGTCGGATCCTCCATTCCGGTCAAAACAGTGAAAACTGTCATACTGATGGTGAGTATGAAGCCAATTACAAGTACAGCGGAAATCAGGCCGATGTATCTTGAACGAAATGACATACCACTGACAGCAATACGATTACGAATATCGTTTTCAGCGAGGTACGTCAGTACAGAACCGATACAGATAGATAGCATCATGAGAAGAGAGTATGCTAAGAATGTGTACATTCCGGAGAGATAGGAACTCTGTTTGGTTCCGGTCTCATTCAGGATAGATACATCCGTAGTCTCATTTTCAAGTGTCTGTGCATCTGTAAGAGAAATAGCTTCATCCATGGAGTACCCACTACCTAAATATACCACAATGTCGGTGATATAAGTGCGAATCTTTTCGGTCATCAGGTAACCGGAGGCAGAATCAGATGAAGAATAGTATTCCAGATTATCTGCAGTGATAGATTCGGAAAAACCTTCTGGAATAACAAGAACATAGTCATAGATGTCGAAACGTACATTGTCGTTAAGTTCCTGTGGGTCTTCAGTTTTGTTATCCACCAGTTTCTGTGTTTTATCGATATAGTTGGTAAGTGCTTCGCTGAGGTCGGAATGATCATTGTCAATGACGGCAACTTCTAACTGTACATCTTGGTATCGAGTGTCAGATATTCCGGCATTCATGCGAGAAGTCATAGTTCCGAATACTGCGAATACAACAAAGTAGATAATAATCGTTGTAATATAGGCTCGAACAGATCGAAGTGTTGCTTTAAATACTGGCATAGTTCCTCCTTCGGAGTATTACTCCACTAAGAATAATATGGATAATAATTATTACAATCATGATGGTAATATCCTGATAGAATTCTCTGGTTAATCCATAGTTTGATGCAATGTAGAGGGAATCTGACATTACTGCTCCAGGATTTATCTTGTTTAGAAATGGTACGTAGTATTGAACATACTGTTTAATGCTTGCAACCATTAATCCGCTGAAGAAAGAACAAAGCATGGCATATGTCATTGGAACAGCAACCAAAAGTACCGGCTTTTTAAGGAGGGCTCCCATAAATGTTCCGGCTGTGATACCAAGTGCACTACCAAGTGTTGTGATTAGGAGAATCAGTCCAAGATTTAATCCAAGGTCAATTTTCAGAACTGTCACAATATAAATAACAAGGACAGCGTTGGATGCCGATTGAATCAGGATTCCTGCGAGGGCGCCGGCGGCAATGGCCTTAAATTTGTGACCTGGTGCACATTCAAATCGTTTTCCGCGTTCGGACATGTTGGCACACATTCCCTGCAATGTAAATGTGCTGATCCAAGAACCGAATAAACTGGTCATGGTAAGTAGAGCATAAAAATATTGCAAGTAGGGACTGTTGGAATGCCCGAAACTATGTTGCTTAATGATTTCCAGGTCACTACCCATCAATTCAACTGCAGATTCCAGATTTTCCGGATGATCGATTGCGATGTTTTTGATGGTAGTCTGAAAATTCTTATAGTCTTTCACAATCTGTAAAAGTGTGGTGGAAACAATACCGTTTTCTGAGACTGTTGTGTGGATATCTTCGGAATCCAAAAGATAGTATCCGTCAATTTCCTTGTCAGCCAGTGCTTGCTTGGCATTCTTTTCCGAGTTATAGGTATGAAGGTTAATAACTGCTTCTCTTTCATCCGTAGATTTTGATAATGTCTCAAGCACTGTAAGAAATGTTGAATCCTCTTCAGCGACATAGCCAACATCCATGGTATGAAAACTGATTGGGTCATCATCGATTAAGTTTCCAAACCCCAGAGAAAATGCAGTGGCTAAAACCAGTGGAAATAAAAAGTTCCAACCGATTAGCCAATGGCTCCGGATGAGTGCTTTGAATTTATAGATGAAAATGCGTCCAAACATTAATCTCTCAGCTCCTTTCCGGTGATTGCAAGGAATACGTCATTTAGCGTTGGCTGTTCTGTTGATACATGGCCAAATGGAATATTGGAATCACTTAAGAAACTCAAAATATGAACCAGATTGTGTTCTCCGCCGTCACATCGGATAAGCAGGTTATCCTCGTCCCTTACTGCTTCATAGACATGATTTATCTCTTTTACCTGATGAATGATGTCATCGGAAAGATTAGGGATACCAATACGGATGGTTTCTCTGTTTTTCAAGCTGGCTTTTAATTCTGCAGCGGTTCCGTTGGCAACGTTTTTGCCATGATCCATGATGACAATTCGAGAACAGAGTTCTTCCACTTCCTCCATATAATGAGATGTGTAAATCACGGTGGTTCCTTCGCGGTTCATTTTTCGGATGCCCTCAAGAATAGCATTTCTACTCTGAGGATCGACTGCAACGGTTGGCTCATCAAATAAAACGAGCTTTGGCTTATGGGCGATTCCACAGGCAATATTGAGACGTCGGAGTAAACCTCCGGATAATTTCTTTGGCTTATATTTTTTGTATTCTGTCAGACCGGTGAATTCCAGGGCTTCCTCGACATACTGTTGACGTGTCTTTTTATCATTGATGTAAAGTCCGCAGAAGAAGTCGACATTTTCATAGACATTAAGAGTATCTACGATGGCGATATTCTGCATTACTACACCGATTTTGGATTTAATATCATAGGCATCCGGACTCATAGGTTTTCCAAAAATCTGAATATCCCCCTTGTCATATTGAAGCAGAGACAAAAGGCAGTTGATGGTTGTTGTCTTGCCGGAACCATTGGGACCAAGAAGACCAAGGATTTCCCCTTCTTCTACGTGTAGTGAGAAATGATCTACAGCGATTTTCTCGCCAAATCTTTTTACCAGGTTTTCGATAGAAATGATGTTGCTCATAGTTATTTCCTCTCCATTGGTTTTGATAAGTAACCGCTGTTATGTCGTGCGGTATTTCTTAAAGCTAAATTCATCATAGCGTTTGATGTAGAAGAGGGGTAGTGTGCTTCGTCATATGTTGATATGACAAATGTCAAATTATAAAAAGAGAAATATTAATTCTTTATAAAACAGATATGTAAAGAAAGTTTTGAAAATGTTATAGTAAAGTAGTTATAGACTGTGATTTATGGGTATAAAGAAGATTTTGAGGATATATATATGACACTTAGAGATTTAGAAATCGGAATGACAGCAACGATTACATCGGTTGGTGGAGAGGGCGCTTTGCGTCAACATTTCCTGGATATGGGTGTGATTCCGGGGCAGACGATTTCGCTTATTAAATATGCTCCAATGGGAGATCCGATGGAGCTTCGTATCAGTGGGTATGAGCTTACTCTTCGTCTGGCGGATGCAGAGAAGATAGAGATTGTTAAGCCTAGATCCACCGCATTTTATGAGGCGGAAGAAGAAAAGTTAAAGAAGACGAAAACAAAGACTAAGGCAAAGAAGGAAGTAGCACATCCCGGGTATGGTGAAGAAGGCACGACCAAGGATTCCCATATGGAAGTGGAAAATGGTACAAAGACAGATGGATTAAAGCATACACATGAGCAGAAGGTGTTTGATAATAAGAAGATAACCATTGCATTAGTGGGAAATCAGAATTGTGGGAAGACAACATTATTCAACGAGCTTACGGGATCAAATCAGCATGTGGGTAACTTCCCAGGGGTTACGGTAGATAGAAAGAGTGGTTCTATAAAGGGATATCCCAATACGGAAGTCGTGGATTTGCCGGGAATTTATTCATTGTCGCCCTATACGAATGAAGAAATTGTATCCAGACAATTTATATTGGATGAAAAGCCAACAGCAATCATTAATATCGTAGATGCAACAAATATGGAGAGAAATCTGTATCTTACGATGCAGCTTTTGGAACTCGGCGTTCCCATGGTATTGGCTATGAATATGATGGATGAAATGACTGGAAATGGTGGCTATGTGCGAATTAATGAGATGGAGTCATTACTTCAGATTCCGGTTGTTCCGATTTCCGCAGCGAAGTCCGAGGGTATAGACGAATTGATAGCACATGTTCTTCACATCGCAAAGTATGAAGAGTCACCGGGGCGTGAAGATTTCTGTGATAAGACAGATCATAACGGTGCTGTGCATAGAGCGATGCATGGAGTAATGGCATTAATAGAGGATCATGCAGAAAATGCAGGTATACCACAGAGATTTGCTGCGAGCAAATTGATTGAAGGGGATACACTTGTTAGAAAAGCACTGAAATTGGATGCAAATGAAGAAGAGGCAATGGAACATATTGTAAGGCAGATGGAGGAAGAAAGAGGTCTGGACCGTGCAGCTGCCATTGCAGATATGAGATTTATTTTTATTAAGAAGTTATGTCGGGAAACGGTTGTTAAACCAAGAGAAAGTCGTGAACATCAGCGAAGTCGGAAGATAGATAAAGTTCTTACAGGTAAATGGACGGCTATACCGGTATTTGTTGGAATCATGGCGTTGATTTTCTATATGACATTTAATTTGATTGGTGCATTTTTGCAGGATATTATTGCCGACGGAATTGATTTGATTACGCAAGAGGTAGATAAATTACTTATGTCGCTTCATGTTGCAGCACCGATACATAGTCTGGTGATAGATGCAATATTTACTGGAGTAGGGACGGTTCTTAGTTTTGTGCCGATTATTGTGACACTGTTTTTCTTTTTATCATTGTTGGAAGATAGCGGATATATGGCAAGAATCGCATTTGTAATGGATAAGTTGCTTAGAAAGATTGGTTTGTCCGGAAGAAGTATTGTTCCACTTCTGGTTGGATTTGGATGTTCTGTTCCGGCGGTGATGTCTACAAGAACTCTTCCATCTAAACGAGATAGACGTATGACTACACTTCTGATTCCATTTATGAGTTGTTCAGCAAAGATGCCGGTATATGCGTTTTTTACAAATGTGTTTTTCCCAGAATATGCGATGCCGATAATGCTTCTACTCTATTTTGGTGGTATAGTAATCGCGATTCTTGTAGCATTAATTTCTAAGAATACGATTTTTAAAGGTGAGGCGGTTCCGTTTGTTATGGAGCTTCCAAATTATCGTATGCCGGGAGTGAAAAATGTGCTTCAGCTTATGTGGGATAAAGCCAAAGATTTCCTGCAGAGAGCATTTACATTTATTTTTGTTGGAACAATTGTAGTCTGGTTTCTCCAGAGCTTTGATACCGGATTAAATATGGTTTCGGATTCATCAGATAGTATACTGGCGATGGTGTCAGGTATATTGGTTCCGATTTTTGCACCAATCGGTCTTGGAGATTGGAAATTCGTTACAGCAATTATTTCCGGTTTTATGGCAAAAGAGAGTATAGTTAGCATGATGAGTGTTTTATATGGTGGTGAGCAAGCGATGAAGGGAGCGATGACTGCGATTCAGGCAGGAACATTTCTTACTTTTTGCCTACTTTATACGCCATGTATCGCGGCAGTTGCGTCCATTAAACAGGAACAGGGACGTAAATATGCGATTGCAACAGTAGCATTTCAATGTATGATTGCCTGGATTGTGGCAGGAATTGTGAACGTGATATTGAATGGGGTGATTTTATGATTACATTATTAGCAAAGCTTTTTATCCGAGAGGATTTGCCGGAAGCAGAAATGAGAACTGCCTATGGCAAAATCTGTGGAACCGCTGGGATTATTTTAAATGTATTTCTTTTTGGTTTTAAACTGTTTGCGGGATTAGTAAGCGGCTCTATTTCTATTACAGCGGATGCTATGAACAACCTTTCGGATTCGGGATCGGCAATAGTAACACTTGTAGGATTTAAGATGGCAGCTGAAGAGCCGGATCCGGAGCATCCATTTGGTCATGGGCGTATAGAATATATCGCTGGATTTATTGTTTCTCTATTAATTCTGGTTATGGCGGTGGAATTGATTCGAGACTCTATTGGGCGAATTATTCATCCGGAAGAAATTACATTTTCCTGGTTGGTTATAGGAATTCTTATAGTGACGATTCTTGTAAAATGTTATATGGCGTTTTACAATCATAGAATTGGTAAATTGATAAATTCTGCTACTGTCCGTGCGGCAGCTGTGGATTCTATTTCAGATTGTGTGGCAACAACGGTGGTTATCGTCGTAACTATTATTTCGCATCTGACAGGAATTATATGGTTAGATGGTATTGCAGGTTTAGCGGTTGGATGCTTTATCTTAAAGGCTGGATTTCAATCTGCTATGGATACAATCAATCCCCTGCTTGGAGTGGCACCTGATCCGGAATTTGTAAAACAGATTCGTATGGTCATGCATCGTCAGGATAAACGAATCACGGGAATTCATGATTTGATTATCCATGATTATGGCCCGGGTAGACGTATAGTTTCTCTGCACGCAGAAGTTCCTGCAGAGGGCGATATATTGGAACTGCATGACATTATTGATAATGCAGAGAAGGATTTGGAGGAAACGCTGCATTGTACGGCGACGATTCATATGGATCCGATTGTGACAGATGATCCGAGAGTTTTGAAATTGAAGACGCAGATTTTGACGATTCTTCAGGAGATTTCAACAACACTCTCTATGCATGATTTTCGTGTGGTTCCGGGACCGACACATACGAATCTGGTATTTGATGTATTGATGCCGTTTGGCTTTCAGATGGAAGTGGATGAGTTGACAGAAGAAATCCAAAGAGCAGTTGTTTCAGAAATTGGAGACAGATATTATTGTGTAATTCATTATGACACGGATTATTCTGTGCAAATGGTGAAGCAGAAAAGAGGGATTAATTAGGAGGAAATAAGATGTTTTGTAGTTCTTGCGGAAAACAGTTGCCGGAGGGAGCAAAGTTTTGTAACAGTTGTGGAAAGAAGGTAGTAATTCCAAATGCGGTTGTGGATAACCGAGTGGTAACTCCAAATGAAGCCGTAAATCAGAGAGTAGTTTCTAAGACCCCTATGAATAGGAAACGGATTTTAATCGTAGTTGCGTTAGTGGTTGCGGTAGTAATGATAGGAATTGCTGTTTATGCATATGTTACACGACGTAAGTCTATTGATTTAAATTCGTATGTAGAAGCGGAGTTTTCTGGTGTAGATGGCAATGGAACATGTGAACTTAGTGTTGACTGGGATCAGGTGTTTGAAGATTATCCGGATTTGGATTACTCAGAAGAGGCTTTGAAAGCATCAAACAGTTTAATAGGTATACTGTCAGCAAAGGACGTGCTGGATGAGTCCTATGACGTGGATACGGAGGATGATACAGATTTATCCAATGGAGATAAGGTGAAGTACGTATGGAATGTATATTCGAATGAGAAATATTTTACATATGATTTTCTTTATTCAGATGGACAGATAGAAGTAAGTGGATTGGAAGCAAAGGCTTCTGAAACAAAATCCGCTACAAATAAGAGCAATCAGGAAAAGAAAGAGGAATCGAAAAAAGATAACGAAGAAGAGGTTTCTTCATCAGATTATATTTGTCCGGATTCTATGACAAGAAAACTCACGGACCAGGATATTACTTCTTACATGAGTCAGGATTGGAGCAATAAGAAATTCCCTGGAGATCGTACAGTTGTGCAGATGATGATTAATGAAATCTATGCACAAAAAGGATACCAGTTTTCGGATGAAGAATTGACCAATTATTTTAATCAGTATGACTGGTATACATCAATTACAGATAAGACAAATGATATGGATGCAATTTATCAGGGACTTTCTGATGTTGAGAGATCAAATGTAGATTTATTGAATACATACAAGTAAGTGGAATGAGGAAATGATGCTACAGATAGTAAAGAAATATAGAAGTGCAGGAGTTGCACTTATGCTGATACTTATGTTGGTACTTTGTACGGCATGTGGAAGTAAAAGTGATAATTCGAAGTCTGATACAAAGACTGAGAAGACAGAGTCCAGTGCGACGAAGAAAAGTGAGAGCGATGCGGATTCTGAGAATGCGGATGATGATGAGGAGGAAGAAATAGAAGCCGTGACGATGTACGTGACAAGTAAGGTAAATGTACGCAAGAGTCCAAGTACAGACAGCGATGTTGTGACGAAACTACAGCGTGGCGATACGGTTGATACCTATGGGGAAGAGGACGGTTGGACAAGAGTAAAAATTGACGGAACATACTATTATGTTTCTTCTGAATACCTCTCACAGGAAGAGCCTTCGGAGCCGGAAGTTACATCGTCATCTGGAAATGTTCCTGCGGCTGCAGAACGAATCGAAGGCACAAATGGTTATACAATTGTGATTGATGCGGGGCATCAGGCGCGTGGAAATAGTGAAAAAGAGCCAATCGGACCGGGTTCTTCAGAAATGAAGGCCAAGGTTGCCAGCGGAACCAGTGGTGTCGTCAGCGGCCTGGCAGAATATGAGTTAACGATGGATGTGTCAGCCAGATTGGAGCAGGAACTTGCAAGCCGTGGCTATACGGTGATTATGGTTCGTACGACGAACGATGTAAACATTTCCAATTCAGAGCGCGCAGCGATTGCAAATGCAGCCGGGGCGGATGCATTTATCCGAATTCATGCAAATGGTTCCGATAGTTCTTCTGCCAATGGTGCAATGACAATTTGTCAGACCTCATCCAATCCATGGAATGGAAATCTACATGGCAAGAGTTATGCACTCTCTTCCAATGTATTGGACAGTTTGGTTGCGGCAACCGGATGTCACAAGGAATATGTGTGGGAAACGGATTCCATGAGTGGTGTCAACTGGTGCACAGTGCCGGTGACAATTGTTGAGATGGGATACATGACAAACCCTACAGAGGATGCAAGTATGGCAACTGCGGATTATCAGCAAAAAATAGCATCAGGAATTGCAAATGGAATCGATGCATATCTCGGAAGATAGATTGTGCGAAATCTATTCTTGCATAGGTTGTATAAAAAAATGTGGTAATTTAAGGAAAAAATGATTGATTTTACATCTAGAAGTATATTAGACAACTGAGGTATAATGTCGCAGAAACCTAAAGGGGTTTGAAAAATTAGGTTTTACTTGATAGATATTTTTAAAACACATTGGGCATTAGGGGGACGCTTTTTGGCGTGCCCCTTTACTTTTGTCCAAGGAGAGTATTTATGTTAGAAGAAAAGATTATGAAAGAATTTACTGAAATCCTCAGAGAAGAGCTTGTACCGGCGATGGGATGTACAGAGCCGGTTGCGTTGGCCTATTGCGCTGCGCTCGCTCGTGAGATTTTAGGGGAAATACCAACGAAGGTCGATATCCATGTGAGCCCGAATATCATAAAGAATGTTCGTTCTGTAATTGTACCGAATACAGGCGGGCTGCGTGGGATTGAAACGGCAGTTGTTGCGGGAATTGTCGCAGGTGATGCACATGCGAAACTCCAGGTTTTGGCAAAGATTACAGAGGATGATATTGCGAAGATTCAGCCATATCAGGAGGCGACAGAATTTTCTCTGGAACGTACGGATTCGAAATATATTTTCCACATTATAATCGAAGTTGTCGGGGAGAATCATACTGCTGTTGCAGAGATTCTCGGACATCATACTAATGTTGTTCGTCTGGAACGTGATGGAGAGGAAGTATACCTGGAAGGAATTCTGGATAAGGATGGTACTTCTGCAACTGCTACGAAGCTTGAATTGGGCGATGGCTTAGTTGCAGATCAGCATAAGACCGATCGTGCACTTTTGACTGTTGAGAGAATTGTTGATTACGCGAATAGCGTAGATATAGATGAGGTATCCGAACTGATTATGCGTCAGGTGGATTACAATACTTCGATTGCCGAAGAGGGAATCCGTGGTAACTATGGCGCAAATATCGGTCGTATATTACTTCGTGCTTATGGCGATGGTCCGCACAATCGTGCCAAGGCATATGCGGCAGCGGGTTCTGATGCTCGTATGAACGGATGTGAATTACCGGTTATTATCAATTCCGGAAGTGGAAATCAGGGGATTACAGCTTCTGTGCCGGTATATATCTTTGCAAAGAGTATGCATGTATCCGATGAGGAAATGATACGTGCGCTGGTTGTATCGAATTTGATTAGTATTCATTTGAAGACGGGAATCGGTTCGCTTTCCGCGTACTGCGGAGCAACCAGTGCAGCATGCGGTGCGGCAGCAGGAATCTGCCATATGAAGGGTGGAACCTATGAAGACATTGCGCATACCGTAGTAAATGCTTTGGCAATTGATTCCGGAATGATATGTGACGGAGCAAAGGCAAGCTGTGCGGCAAAGATTGCTTCTGCAGTAGAGGCCGGTCTTCTGGGATTGAAGATGCGTGAGAATGGAAGCGAGTTCTTTGGTGGCGATGGAATCGTTGAAAAGGGTGTGGAAAACACCATTCGAAATATTGGAATCCTTGCAAGCCAGGGAATGGCTGAGACAGATAAGACAATTATTCAGATGATGACGGATGTAGATAGACGAGCAGCGGAAAAAATGTGATATAAAAACAATCCATCATCCTTGGTGAATAATATCCAGCATAAGTATACTGTGCATCAAGGGGTTAAAGTGATAGGATAGTTGTAGGAGTTAAACTATCCGTTTATGAGGGAGATCTTATTCAATTGCAATGGGGATGTAAATTATGAGAAAAGAAAGTAGATTGTTTGTTTTATTATCGATCATACTATCAATATGTATTTATGGTGTATTAATGTTATTAACACCATTAAAATGGATGTTAATGCAATATATAATTGTCCTAATGATATCAGCTTTGATTGTACTGGTTATTATGTTGATGGTCTGGATTATAAAGATAATTTTGGGGGCCATGTTTTAGTTTTTTGATGAAATGTAATGGGGGGTTACATATGAGTGCAAAACGAGTAGCAATGATTGTAGCAGTCGTTATGTTTGTCATTGGCTGCGGATTCATTATAAAGAGTTTGATCTTGGGATATATATATCAAAGTGATATTTCGAAAGAAGAAATGGAATATACAACCTACTCTTATATGCAGCAGGGATATGATGAAGAAGAGGCGAAATCAAAGGCGAAAGAGTATTTGATGGAGCGAGAAGAACTTTATCAGAAGGCAGTAGATGCTGGTTATTCGGTGACGGATGAAGAAGTTGAGGAGTATTTAGATAGTCTGAAAGAGTTAATATATAGTTCTGAAGATGGTGAGGAACAGCTCGCTATTTCCATGAGTTATTTTGAGAATGAAGACGAGTATTGGGATTATGAATTTCTGGTATATCAGAAGAATCTGGTAATTCAGAAGTATAATAAGGATATGGATAATTAAATATATCCTCATTTTTAAATTACACTTAAGTTTTATATTTTATGATAGCACCATCGAAGTCAATGATTATGGATAGGATGGTGCTATTTTTATGTTTAAGAAAAAATTATTAGTAGGGAATAAACGGCGACTTGCTGTAGTAGCGGTTGCAATTATGTTAGCAGCGGCTGGAACTGCGTGTTCCTTTGGAACTGCTGACGCTAGCGGAATTTATGCAGAAGTGGATGTAGAGGAAATTGATGCGACAATTGCCTTAAGTGATTCTGGAAGTACGGCATCTGGAAGTGGAGTAGATATTTCTGATGATGGAGCAACAATCACCATTACAAAGTCCGGAACATATGAAGTGAGCGGTGAATTATCTGAGGGACGAATTGTAGTTGATGCAGAGAACCAGGATGTCGTCATTATTTTGAATGGTGTTACGCTTACATGTGAAGATAAGGGCGCTATATTTGCAAAGAATGCAGATAGTCTGATTGTCTATGTTGCAGAAGGAACGGAGAATACCATTACATCTGGAACAGAAGAAGATTATGAAGCGGCGCAGGAAGCGGTTGCGACGGCAAATGCTGAGTCGGCATCTTCGGTAACAGAGGATACGACAGAATCGACGGATACAACAACAGAGGATACGACAGACACCACGGAAGACAGCACAACAACAGAAGATGATGGATTCACAAATAGTGAGAAGGCAGCAATCATGGCAAAATGTGATTTACGATTGACGGGTGCTGGAACGCTTACGGTAAATGGGTATATAAATAATGGTATTCAGTCCAAGGGAATTCTTCTGTCGGATACATTGAATTTGACGGTTACATCAGCAAATGATGGTGTGAAAGCTGAGACAGATCTGGATATTGAAGATGGTACTTATACGATTACGTCCTATGGTGATGGCATGCAATCGGATGGTACATTGGAAATCATCGACGGTACATTTGCTGTGACAACTGGTGAAGGCGCAAGTTCTGCAAGTACAGCCGGTATGGGTGGAGAAATTCCAAGCGGAGAAGCGCCAAGTGGAGAAGCTACTACATTTGATCCGACGCAGATGGGTGGTGGACGAATGAATGGTGGGCAGATGGGCGCCATGGGTGACACGGCCGATACAACAACGGATGCGGATGATTCTACCGCTGTGAGCCAGAAGGGTGTCAAGGCTGCCGGTAGCGTGACCATTTCCGGCGGAAGTTTCACCATCAATTCTGTAGATGATGCAGTGCATAGTGATAGCGATGTAGAAATCACGGGAGGAACGTTGGATATCAGCGCGGGCGATGATGGTATTCACGCGGAGAGTGCGCTTACTATTGAGGATGGCACAGTGAATATTGAGACAAGTAACGAAGGTATCGAAGGCGCTACCATTACAATCAACGGTGGGGATATCGATGTGAATGCAACCGATGATGGAATGAATGCATCCAGCGATACAGATACGCCGGAACTTACGATTAATGGAGGTGATATCTATGTGAGCGCCGAGGGCGATGGCTTGGATTCCAATGGAAATCTCACGATTAATGGAGGTACTGTATACGTGGATGGCCCTTCGAATGGTGGTAATGCAGCGCTCGATGTCGGCACAGAGAGTGGCGGAGTACTCGCGATTAATGGTGGCGATGTAACTGCCATCGGTATGTCGCAGATGCTGGAAACGGTGGATGCTTCATCGACGCAGGTGTCCGTTGCATTCGTATTCTCGAATACGGTGGAAGCTGGTACGGAAGTGACGGTTTCAGATTCTTCTGGAAATGTTATCGCTACCTATACCACTACAAAATCATCGAACTGTGTAATCCTTTCGAGTGAAGAGATGGAAGAAGGCGAGACTTATACCTTTACATACGGTGAGACAACGGAGACAATCACCGCAGATTCTGTGAATGCAACGAATTATTCCGGCCAATCCATGGGCACTTCCGGAATGGGAGGAGGCCGTATGGGTGGCCAGATGGGAACACAAGGAACCGATGCGACAAGCAGTGATTCTTTATAATTAAGGAATAGCATTTTCTATACAAAGGCGTATAATAAAAATTAGACACAAGGGGGAGTTTCGACGAATATTCGGAGGAGACGATATGAAAAAACTAGGGAATGCTATTAAAGGGGTTACATGTTTTATTGGTGCATTGCTTGTCATCGGGCATGTGCTGGATGTGATGATTCAGTGGCTGGAGCATGCGAGGTTCTGGCGTATTCGGAAACAGAAGCAGGAACTTCGTGCTGCCAAAAAACAGGCGAATTATGATGCTACGGCAAGGCGAAGAGTTGCAATTATCACAGGTGCATCAAGTGGACTTGGAGCTGCCTATGCGAAGCAGGTGGCAGCGTGGCATCGGAAATATGATGTGAGTGAAATCTGGCTTGTGGCGCGTCGAATTGATCGATTGGAGGCGGTTGCACAGCATATCGATCTACCGGTGCAGATTTTGGCGATTGATTTGACGGATGATGCGGATTTAGATATTCTCCGAAGTGAGCTTCGCCAGGAACGAGAGGAGGACCCGAATTTCCAGGTAAGTATGCTAATTAATTGCGCCGGCTATGGAATTGCCGGGGCATCAACAAAATTGGGATATCAAGCTGAGAAGAAGATGATAGAGCTGAATGATAGAGCGGCAGTTGCGATGACAGATATGGTGATCCCATATATGAAGATTGGTGGTAGGATTCTGGAGATTTGCTCGATTGCATCCTTCCGTCCGATTCCATTTTTCAATGCGTATGCATCTACAAAGGCGTTCTTATATCATTATTCCCGTGGCTTGCGGATTGAACTAATGGGTAAGGGAATCAGTGTGACGGCGGTATGCCCATATTGGATTCATGATACGGAATTTGTTGGAAATGGTGACGGTTTCCATTTCCCGAAGTTATCTTCAAGCGCAGATTCTGTAGCGAAGTGGTCGCTTCGAGATGCAAAACTGGATCGAGCTCTGTCTACGCCGAATATCGTATCGAAAGGTATGTATCTTATGAAGAGTCTGGTTCCTACAACAATCATGGAATATTTCATGGTGTTGATGCGCGTGGCAGAACGATGATATAATGCCATGGAAGGAATGAAAAGGAGAATAGAAATTATGGTAAGACACGTAATTTTATGGACATTAAAGGAAGAAATCCAGGGCGCCGAAAGAGAAGCTGTGAAGGCTGGTATCAAGGAAGGTTTAGAAGGACTTGTCGGTGTGGTTCCTGGACTTAAGGAAGTGACTGTATATACCAATGGTTTAGAGTCTTCGAACTGTGATGTGATGCTTGATTCTGTATTAGAAGATGAAGCAGCACTCAAGGCTTATGCAGTGAATCCGGACCATGTAGCAGTAGCGGATGGCAAGGTTCGCCCATATACATGTTCCAGAGTATGCTTAGATTTTGAGGTATAAAGATCATACTGGGTAAATAGAAATGCCGGTACACAATGTGATGTGTACCGGCATTTTTTCTTTATAGCACTTTGCTTAAGAAGTCCTGTAAACGTGGACTCTTAGGATTTGTAAAGATTTCTTCTGGATCAGAATCTTCTTCAATAACCCCTTCGTTGATGAAGAGCACGCGGTTTGCAACCTCGCGGGCAAATCCCATCTCGTGTGTTACAACTACCATGGTCATACCGTCTGCTGCAAGTTCTTTCATAAGAGAGAGAACTTCACCGACCATCTCTGGATCGAGTGCAGAGGTTGGCTCGTCAAAGAGCATAACATCCGGATTCATGGCAAGAGAGCGGGCGATTGCAACACGCTGCTTCTGACCACCGGAAAGCTGAGCAGGATAGCTTTCTGCCTTGTCGCTAAGTCCGATTCTGTCGAGGAGTTCGTCCGCCTTGTTGGAAGCTTCTTCTTCCGACATTTTGCCGAGCTGAACCGGTGCTAACATGATATTTTTCTTGATGGTCATGTTAGGGAACAGGTTAAACTGCTGGAAAACCATGCCGATTCTCTGGCGCATCAAATCGATGTCGGTATCTTCGGAAGTGATATCATTTCCTTCAAAAGTAATCTGTCCGGAGGTTGGTGTTTCGAGCAGATTCATGGAACGAAGAAATGTTGACTTTCCGCAACCACTAGGTCCGATGATGGCGATTACTTCGCCCTTTTTAATTGTGATATCAATACCCTTCAAAACGTCGTGATCTTTGAAGGATTTATGTAAATCTTTTACTTCGATTAAAACGTTATTATCGCTCATTCTTACGGAGGCTCCTTTCAAGCTTATTTACCAATGCCGTCAGAATCAGTACCAGGCAGAGGTAGATGAGTGCAACCATAAACAGTGGAAGCATGGCTTCGTATGTTACGGAACGGATGATGTCAGATCCCTTAGTTAAATCGATTAATCCGATGTAACCGGAGATGGATGTTTCCTTTAACAGGGTGATCAATTCATTTCCAAGGGCAGGCAGGATATTTTTGAAAGCCTGTGGAATGACGATCAATCGCATTGTCTTTGCATATGGGAGTCCGAGGGAACGACCAGCTTCAAACTGACCAGGGTCAACGGACATAATTCCGGAACGAACGACTTCGGCAACATAGGCTGCGGAGTTCAAACCGAATGCAACGATAGCGACAAACACTTTGCTGACATTCGTGGATGCAAATACGACATAGTAGATAATCAATAACTGAACCATGGTTGGTGTGCCTCGGATAATGGTGAGATATACCTTGGCAAGGAAGTTCAGGATTGGAAGATTACCGGTACGGTCGTATGTAGTACGTACAATCGCAAGCAGGGATCCAAAGATAATACCGATCAGAACAGCGAAGATGGTGATGATAATTGTGTTTCCGAGACCCTTCAGAAGGTACAGATAACGGTTATCCTCGATGAAGTTCTGCTTGAATTTCTCTGCGAGAGAAAGTGTACTTCCGGATTCGCTGGTCTTAACGATGATGACCTGCTTGGAGGTTGTATAGCTGTTGGAGAAATCGACATTCTTGAGACGGTCTTCTGTAACAGTCATACCTGCCGCTCCGACGTCCACTTTGCCAGTCTGAACCGCTGTGATGATGGAGTCGAATTCCATATCTTCAATGACAAGTTCATATCCGAGCGTATCGCATACCGCCTGCATGATGTCCATATCTAAGCCAACCACAGCATCATTTTCATAATATTCATATGGTGGAAATGTTGCGTTTGTAGCTACGGTTAATGTGCCATTGCTACGGTCAACGTCCTTCTTTTCATAAGGTGTCTTTCCGATTTCATCCTCAGAACCAACATAGTTTTTGATGATGCTATCGAGAGTTCCATCTGCTTTCAGTGTTTCAAGAGCTTCGTTGATAGCACTTGTAAGAGCTGGGTTATCCTTGGAGATGGCAAATGCATATTCTTCTTCGGTAAAAGCTTCATCTAAGATGGATAGACCGGAATTCTTTTCTACGAACGCAGCAGCAGGTTGTTCGTCAATCAAAACACAGTCGATCTTGTTTTGAAGGAGTGCCTGAACAGCGTCAGTTCCTTTGTTGTATCGTTCAATCTTGGTTCCAGCGTCGTCCCCTTCATAATCGGAAACATAGATGTCGCCGGTGGTACCAAGTTGTACGCCGATTGTTGCACCAGAGAGATCATCTACAGATGATACAGTTTTTGAATCCGAATGCATACCCTTGATGATGATGCCCGCAATTACAGCTACGATGAGTAATGCGACAACGACAAGGGCAAGTTTATTTGTCGTTTTCTTTTTCATGATGTTCACCTCAAATCGAAATACTGAATAAAAATTCAATGATGAAACTATAATAATGCATGCGAATGGGAATGTCCAGTAAAAATATGCATAAATATTAAATAAATATACAATACAGTCTGATGGATTTTTGATAATAAAAAAACACGATAGAATATGAATCTATCGTGTTTGTTCTCTGGTAAGTTTTCGAATATGTCCGCAAGCATACATAAGTGGCTTATAAAGCACCAGACAAACGGCGAAGTTACTGATGCCGTGCAGGATGTCATATGGAATTCCGGCAATCCACCAGGTAAACATCATATGAGGGCCACCGATAAAAAAATAAGGGATGGAGCATAGTGCACCGAAAAATAAGCCAAAAATACAGGAACTGATACTATAGAACCAGACGCTTGCGTGTTTACGTGTCAAATAGACGTATACAATAAGAAGCGGCCAGATGTAAAGATACATAACATTCCATGTGTTGATTCCCCACCAGATGGTTTCTAGTCCGGTGAATGCAAAAGAGACTAGAATCGTTTTTAAACCAAAGGAAGCCGTAAACACAATAAATAGAAGTGTTACGACTTCCACATTTGGTATCGCTTGGAGGGTGAACTTGCCAGCCTCTAGGAGAGCTACCATCATGCCCATTTCTGCGATATCCAAGATGGATATTTTACTGTGCTGTTTCATATACAAACTGGAAAGCATCTCCATCAGCTACTGGCTGAGTATCAGCACCATACTGACCATATTCGCCGTTTACATAGATTGCCCAGTAAGCGCCATCTACGTTGTAATCAGCAGTTACGCCATTGATTGTGTTTATCATGATACCGTAATCGCTGTCTGTTCCTTCATATGTAAACTCATCATTTTCAGTGAGCTCATCCATAACTTCTTTCAGGTATTCAGCGTCTGTTGTTCCTTCATAAGAAGTTGTTTTGCCATCAGCGTCTACGACTTCAAGTGTGTAAGCTTTGGATCCTGCCTGTGCAGATGGTCCGAAGAACTTGTAAGTCAGTGCCAGAGCGCAGACTAGAACTGCTGCGATTACTACGCCAATTATAACTTTGGTACTTTTCTTCATATTACATTTCCTCCGTGTTTCCCTCATGGAAACTGTAAATTGTCATATTGCGCATTAGCGCAAAGTAGTGAATAAACTTCCGCTCTATTATAGTGAGAGGAAAATTTCTTGTCAATTTGAAGAGTTGGAGGTCCGCTATTGTTAGTGATGGTGGTAGTTACGTAAGATACCTCCTTTTGGTGTCTATGATAAGAGTAAATGTATTACTAAATGTGTCCGCTTTAATAAGTATAATGCAGTTAACCATAGGATGGGAAGTAGTGCATAAAAATACGTGACATTATACTATCTATGGTATAAAATAGTACACGTGTATTGCCGAGTTCCCTTGCAAAATCGGCGATTTAACACATTAAAACATAAGAGAGAGGAAAATAAAAATGCAAGAAGAATTTAAACCTTACATTCCTGCGGATGAGGTGCATAAGGAAATTACAGCAGTTTCTGTAATTATGGGTGTTATCCTCGCAGTGATTTTCGGTGCAGCTAATGCTTATCTCGGACTTCGAGTTGGTATGACAGTTTCTGCATCTATTCCTGCCGCAGTATTATCTATGGGTGTCATTCGTGTCATCCTTCGTAGAGATTCCATTCTTGAGAACAATATGGTTCAGACTATTGGTTCTGCTGGTGAATCTCTCGCAGCTGGTGCTATTTTCACAATGCCAGCATTATTCCTTTGGGCAGAAGAAGGCAAGACAGACGTTCCTTCTATGCTTACCATTACTTTGGTTGCTTTAATTGGTGGGTTACTTGGTATCTGTTTCATGATTCCACTTCGTAGCGCATTAATCGTAAAGGAACATGGTGTATTACCATATCCAGAAGGAACAGCTTGTGCTGATGTACTCCTTGCTGGAGAAGAGGGCGGATCATCCGCTAAGGCTGTATTCTCTGGTCTCGGATTCTCTGCTCTTTTCAAGTTATTAGTTGATGGATTTAAATGTGTTGGTGGAGTAGTTACTCTTCCAATCAAGGCTATGTATACAGAACTTTCTGCAGAAGTATATCCTGCACTTCTTGGTGTCGGTTATATCTGCGGACCTAAGATTGCTTCCTTCATGTTTGCAGGTGGTATCTTCGGATGGTTCGTATTGATTCCTGCAATCGTAACATTTGGTGGGGATTCTGTTTTATATCCAGGTACAACAAGCATTGCCAGCATGTATGCTGATGGTGGTGCTGGTGCAATCTGGGGGTCTTACATCCGTTACATTGGTGCCGGCGCAGTTGCAACAGGCGGTATCATTTCCTTAATCAAGTCTCTCCCAACAATCGTGACAACATTCCGCGATTCTATGAAGGACTTAAAGGGTGGTGCTGTTGCATCTAACAAGAGAACAGATCAGGATCTTAGCATGAAGGTAGTTATCCCTATGGTAGTGGTATGTATCCTTGCTATCTGGTTATTCCCAGATATTCCTGTAAGCTTACTTGGAGCAATCTTAATCGTAATTTTCGGTTTCTTCTTTGCTACAGTATCTTCACGTATGGTAGGTCTTGTAGGTTCAAGTAATAACCCTGTTTCAGGTATGGCTATTGCAACTCTTCTTATCTCTACTTTCTTATTAAAAGTTACTGGAGATACAGGAGCTCACGGTATGATTGGTGCAATCTGCATCGGTTCTATCATCTGTATCGTAGCTGGTATGGCTGGTGATATGTCTCAGGATTTAAAGACTGGTTATATCGTAGGTGCTACACCTAAGAAGCAGCAGATTGGTGAAATCATTGGTTCTGTAGCTTCTGCACTCGCTATCGGTGGTGTGCTTGTACTTCTTAATACAGCTTGGGGCTTTGGTTCCACAGAACTTCCAGCTCCACAGGCAGCACTTATGAAGATGATTGTAGAAGGTATCATGGATGGAAATCTTCCTTGGACTCTTGTGTTTATCGGTGTTGCAATTGCAATAACACTTGAGATTCTTCAGATTCCTGTACTTCCAGTAGCAATCGGTCTTTACCTTCCACTGGAACTTTCTTCTACAATCATGGTTGGTGGTGTAATCCGCTGGTTTATTGATAAGAAGAGAAATATTTCTGAAAATGATGAGACAAATGGTGGTGTACTTTTCAGCTCTGGTCTTATTGCCGGTGAAGGTGTTGTAGGTATCATTCTTGCAATCTTCGCTGCGGTTGGATTGGATATTGCACTTCCGTTCTCAACAGGTCAGATTGGTGGAGTAGTACTTCTTGTTGCTATGGCTGCACTTCTTCTTAAGGCAGGTCTTGGTTCCAAGAAGAACGCTTAATTCTTAGAAAAGGCTATTTTATGGCAAAGAAAAAGAAATTAAAAGTTAGTGAAAATTATTTGGACTATATTCCAAAATTGATTCCGGAGAATAAGTTGGAAACAGACGAGGATGGACAGATTACTATCCTCGTTGAAAACAAGGGCTTTTTTAATGGGATTGCACAGAAGTTTTTTAAGATGCCAAGAACTACAACGGTTCATCTGGATAAACTGGGAAACTTCGTTATCGGTCAGATAGATGGAGTGCATACAGTCAATGATATTGCAGAAGCTGTGAAATCAGAGTTTGGCGAAGCAGCGGAACCATTGTATAATCGGTTGGTTACCTATATGGAAACACTTAGAAACAATAATTTTATTTACTTTGATGAAGAAAAATAGATAATTATAAAATGTCAGGCGGCTCACATATTGTGAGCCGCTTTTTTATGCACTAACTTTAATAGGTTAAAACGAGAAAGCAAGGTACAGTTATAGAACTTTCCTATAACTAGCCATAAGTTTTAAGAGTTAGCAGGAACAAGCTATAACTGATAGTATGGTTATCAGATTAATCTATTTCGAATTGAAAGGAATTTGACATATGTCTAGTATTGTTAGCGTGTCTGATGTGACCAAAGTCTTTAAGACAAAGGATGGTGACTTCGAAGCATTAAAAGGGATTAACCTAGAAGTGGAAGAGGGCGACATCTACGGAATCATCGGAATGTCCGGTGCTGGTAAGAGTACATTGGTGCGATGCTTTAACTTTCTCGAGAGACCTACCAGTGGCCGTGTAATTGTTGAAGGTAAAGATTTAGCAGAGTTAACCGAAAAGGAGCTGAGAGAGCAGCGTTCCAGAATCGGCATGATTTTTCAGAATTTTAATTTACTGATGCAGAAAAATGTATTGGATAATGTTTGCTTCCCTCTTACCACCAGAGGGGTGAAGAAGTCAGAAGCCAAGAAAAGAGCGAAAGAGCTCTTGGATATGGTTGGATTATCTGATAAGGAAAAGAGTTATCCGACGATGTTGTCAGGAGGTCAGAAACAACGTGTTGCTATTGCAAGAGCATTGGCTACCAACCCTAGAATCCTGCTTTGTGATGAAGCGACAAGCGCTTTGGATCCTCAGACAACAGCATCTATTTTGGCACTCCTTAAGAAAATCAATCAGGAACTGGGGATTACAATTATCGTAATCACTCATCAGATGAATGTTGTAAGAGAAATCTGCAATAGAGTTGGAATCATTGAGGAAGGCGAGCTTGTGGAAAATGGAACGGTAGAGCAGGTATTTACTCATCCTAAATCCAGAGCTGCAAGAAAGCTTATTATCGGAGGAAGAAATGAGCTGGATTCCGAATGGAGCACAGGTGTTATTTCCGAATTGCACGAAGAAAAGAAGATAAGAATTGTCTTCTCAGAGAATTCTTCTTATGAACCGGTGATTTCCAATATGATTATGACCATTGGATGCCCGGTAAATATCCTGAGAGCAGATACGAAATCTGTTAATGGCAAGGCTAAGGGTGAGATGATACTTGGCTTGCCGCAAGAAAAAGATGCACAGAATAGCATCATTGAATATTTGAAAGATCATAACCTGGATGTAGAGGAGGTGACAGGGGATGTGGAGTAGTACAGTTATTGAAATGATTCAAAAGGGTATACTGGAGTCCCTCTATATGACCTTGTTATCGACATTGTTTGCATATGTAATCGGCCTGCCATGGGGCGTGGCACTGGTTGTATTCAATCAGGGTGGATTAAAACCGAAAAACGGGATTTACAGAGTACTTGATGTGCTGGCAAATATTATGAGGTCCATACCATTTTTGATTATGCTAATTCTATTGATTCCGGTAACGGTTTTTATTGTGGGGACATCAATCGGAACGACAGCAACTGTTGTCCCGCTTACCGTTGCAGCGGCACCAATGATTGCACGTATGGTAGAGTCTTCAGTTCAGGAAGTTGATCAGGGCGTCATAGAGGCGGCACAGTCTATGGGTGCATCAAACTGGCAGATTATAATTCATGTGCTCTTAGTTGAGGCTAGAGTCTCATTGATTTCCGGTGCAACGATTTGCGTTGGAACGATTCTTGGATATTCAGCAATGGCCGGTATCGTCGGTGGCGGTGGACTTGGTGACATTGCAATTCGTTATGGATATTATCGTTATCAGAAAGACATCATGATTGTTACGGTTGTTTTACTTGTCTTACTGGTGCAGGTGTTCCAGCTGGTAGGTAATATTACAGCTATGAAGATGGATAAACGCCGTAGATAATGTATTTGGGAAAGCACGTAAAAGAAAAAAGATAGAAATAGAAGAAAGATTAAGCGAGGGAAATAGAATGAAGAAAAGAGTATTAGCATCCGCACTTGTGGGATTATTAACATTAGGATTATTAGCAGGTTGTGGCGCTACAAAGAGCGCTGATTCAACAGCAGATGATAACGACACAGTTACATTAAAGATTGCAGCATCTACAACTCCACATGCGGAGATTTTAGAGCATGTAAAAGACCAGCTTGCTGAAGAGGGAGTTAACTTGGAAATCACAGAATTCGAGGATTATGTTCAGCCAAATCTGGTTGTAGATCAGGGAGAATATGATGCGAATTATTTCCAGCATATTACATATTTAAATAACTTCAATGAAGAAAATAATACGGATTTGGTTTCCGCAGGGGAAATTCACTATGAACCATTTGGAATCTATGGTGGAACAAAGACAGATCTTGCTGATATTTCTGATGGTGACAAGATTGCAGTGCCAAATGATACAACAAATGAGGCACGTGCGTTACTGCTTCTTCAGGCAAATGGAATCATCAAACTTGCAGATGGTGTTGGTCTGGAAGCAACTGTAAATGATATTGTAGAAAACCCTAATAATGTTGAGATTGAAGAACTTGAACCTGCACAGGTATCACGTGTTGTCAATGAATGTGCTTACGTGGTATTAAATGGAAACTATGCACAGGAGGCTGGTCTTTCTGTAGGCAAGGATGCACTTGCAGTAGAAGAGCAGAATTCTGAAGCAGCAGAAAACTATGTCAATGTAATCGCTGTTAAGAAGGGAAATGAAGATAACGAAGCTATCCAGAAACTTGTAAAAGTTCTGAAGAGTGATGAAGTTAAGCAGTGGATTGAGGAAGAATATGACGGCGCTGTAGTTCCATATGAAGGATAAGCGACATGCAAAAAGAATCAAAAATGTGCAAATTCAATCATTTGAGATCGTAAAATAAACAAATACCACAAATTATTTAAAAGTCCTAGAAATTTAGCATTTCTAGGACTTTTTTGTGGTTAAAACTAACAGTTTCGAAACTATGGTTTTGTGTATAGTTTCCAAAAATTGCAAAAATGAACCGGTTGGGTTACGACAGAATAAGAATCATATTATAATAGTAACATCAAAAGGAGGTGTCGTAATTACCATAGGTAATCCTTATATGTTTTTTCACTTCAAACAGATTTCAAGTGAAATCATTCGGTAATCGGTGATTTTGCTCATGAATGAGGAGGATTATAAATGACAAAGGCGATTAAATTATGGCAGGGATTGCTTATCACATTAGTGGTCGCGGCATTACTAATTGGAGGGGGATTCTTCTATATCAGTAAATTGAGAGATGGAGCGCAACAGTTATATGATGGAGCGCAACAATTGACTGATGGTTCATCACAGGTTACACAGGGACTTAGTACCGTCTCAGATGGCACGGCATCCATGAACGATGGTCTGGTGACGTACACCGATGGTGTGTCTCAGGTCAATGATGGTCTTGGATCTTTGTACGATGGACTTGTTACTTATACCGGTGGGGTTGCTACATTATATAATGGAGAGGTACAGTTTAGAAATGGTCTCCTTACATATACCAATGGTGTAGCGCAGGTTAATACCGGTTTAGGTTCATTATTTACCGGTCTGCAAACATATACGAACGGTGTTTCGCAGATAAATAACGGATTGGCACAGTTACAGCCCGGTGTACTGCAGTACACAGCAGGCGTAACTCAGCTGAATGATGGCTTGGGACAACTGGAGACCGGTATCCAGCAGTATACCGGTGGAGTTGCATCTCTTGATGAGGGGCTTGCAAAGCTTAGTAGTAATAGTGAGGCATTAAGGGGTGGCGCATCTACGGTTGCAGGAGGACTGGACCAGTTGCGAGATACTATCGGAGGAACAGTGTGGACAGGTCTTGTATCTGCTGGGATGGTATCAGGGGATTATGACAAGGATACGCTCTATACTCTGTTTACTGCAGAGGATGGAACACTTCTTGCAATGATTGATTCTACACAGAACAATGCCGGTACAATGTATGTGAATGTCTATAAGCTGGCAGCCGGTGCGGGTTAGGTTAGCGCGGGTGTAACAGAATACACCAGTGGTGTGGATCAGGCATATACTGGTTCACAATTATTAGTGGCCAATAACGATACATTGAACAGTGGTATCAGTGCTGCACACTCCGGTGCATCTTTGCTCGTAGAGAATAATGATGTGTTAAACAATGCAATCGCACAGCTCTATGCCGGAACGCAGCAGTTAACGGACAATAATGCAGGTATTTTAGATGGTACTTCGCAGTTGTCCAACGGTTCACAGCAGTTATATGATGGATCTTCTCAGGTGACTGATGGATTGACAACACTTACAGAGGGAACTTATACCCTTCTTAAGGGCGTAGGTGGAAAATAGGTTTTGAGGGGTTAAAGCTTATTTTTCAAAGGTTATATTTATGAAGTGAAAAAGCAAAAAGATGACACGTATACAAGAAGAGCCTGAGGATATCCTCAGGCTCGGATTTTATAATTTGATTTTGGGCAGATTCCATTGGAAATGATAAGCCAGGACACGAATACATACGATAATGAGGAAACCGGCCATCATGCTGATTGTCTGAAATGGCGTATATAAAACAAGTATTCCCATAACAATTGCACCAATAATTGCAGCAACTGCATAAATATGTTTTGTAAAAATATATGGCATCTCAATTGCGAAAATATCGCGAAGAAGTCCACCACCAACACCGGTTATTACACCGAGAAAAATAAGTAAAAAGAGATTGTCGGATTCGTCAGACAGAAGTCCTGCATGCACGCCCTCCACAGTAAAGGCTGCGAGACCTAGAGTGTCAAACCAGAAATTGGCTTTGTTATATGTCTCCAGAAATTTTGAAGGAACCGAATGGTTTTGATATCGAATGAAATAAACAATAGTAAATGCAACAATTGCGACAATTCCGGAAAAAATAACATAGGATGGATCTGTAAATGCGACCGGTGGAAATCGACCGATGATAATATCTCGCATTACACCGCCTCCGGTTGCGGTTACTACAGCTAAAATTATTACGCCGAAAATGTCCATTTTTTTACGAATAGCAAGAGATACGCCGGATAGAGCGAATGCCATACTTCCTACTATATTCATAATGGTGATAAAAGAATCTCCCATAGAGTACTCCTGATGTCTTACTTTTTTGATAGGTAATGATTAGCCTACTTAATGAATTATCTGTACATTTCTAATAGATGTCAAGTGATTATATCTAGTGATTTTGCCAAATAATATATTAAAAGTGTATAAATTGTCTGAAAATGTTGCAATTATTTCGAATATGGTTGTATTATATGGTTATGGAGTTATGAAAAAAGGGACACTAGTATGCCCTTTTGTAATAGAAAGGAGCTAGTTATATGCAAGTAGCAATTGGCACATCATCAAGTGCGGATGTCAAATCCGCAGTCGCTGAAGTAACAGCAAAGACAGGGTCAAATCCAAATCTGTTGATCCTTTTATCTTCCTATGACCACCTTGAAGAGGCTTCAAAGTTAATTGCAACTAAATATCCGGGAGTGCCACTTATTGGTACAAGTGCAACTTCCTACTATGGCTCAGAATCATCTGATAGACGTATGAATCTGATTAGCTTTGGTTCGGATGCTGAAGCACAGGTTGGCATTTTACGAGATCTTTCTGCTGCACCTCTAATTGACATTGCAGATATGGAAGATAAGGTGAGCAAAATCCATGCCGGTAATGAAGATACGGTTTGTATCGAGTTTTGTTCCAATGATGAGGAACGATTGGTTACCAGTATGAATGTTGCCCTTGAGCATGCGGGAATCCCGATTGTTGGTGGTACAATATTTGGTACACCGGAAGGCAAGAAAAGTTATGCAA
This sequence comes from Lachnospiraceae bacterium, assembly GCA_017392525.1. Classification (GTDB taxonomy): domain Bacteria; phylum Bacillota; class Clostridia; order Lachnospirales; family Lachnospiraceae; genus FD2005. The sequence continues at coordinate 78,175 of JAFOVD010000006.1, read as the reverse complement.
TGCTAAATGGCGTTTTGTATGAGGATGCTTGTTGTTATGCATTGATTAAGAATAAGTCAGGTAAGATTCGTACTTATTCAGAATTGATTTTTAAGCCGATGGATGGAGCAAAACAGCATATTGCGACATCGGTTAACCTTTCTAATAAGGAATTGATCACATTGGATGGCAGACCGGCAGCAGATGTATATTGCCAGGATGCAGGCGTTTCCCAGGGCGAGTTGGTAGGAAATATTCTTACAAATCCATTGGGACGAGTAATTGGTGATGAAATCTTTATTGCAAGCCCGTACGAAATCGGTAAGAATGGTTCATTAATTAACTATAAGAGAATTAATGAAAATGATACGATTCAGGTTATGGAACTTATGGATTATGAGTCCATTGGAGAGGATACACGTAGAACAATCAAGAATGAGAACAGCAAGATTTCATTTATGTTCTCTGTAAACTGTATCTATAGACACTTGCTATATACAAACCGCGGTTATCTAACATCATTTTTGGGCGCTATGTCCAATGTTGGACCTCACATCGGAATTGTCGGCGGTGGTGAGCAGTACAAGAAGCAGCACGTAAACCAGACGATGGTATGCGCAGTGTTTGAATAGACAGGAGGATGACCATGGGATTATTTGGTAAGAAAAAAGTGGAAGATGAATATGTTGAGGTTCAGAAACCACAGGATGTAGCAAATTTAGAACAGCAGATGAAAGCTCTTCGTGAAGTGGGTCGTTTTTCGATTGAGCAGAAGGATAAACTTCAGTCAGAAGAGAAGAATACAATCGAGGGAATTGAGACAATTAAGCATTCCTTTGAGATTGTAGAAGAAAAGTACGATGCTATTTCAAACTCTGTTTCCGATTTTCAGGAGCAGTTTAGAACAGTTGAGGAAATAACATCTGCATTTGATGAAATTGTAAAAAAACTGGTTGCAACAGCAGATAATTCATATGAAGGAATGGAAAAGGTGGATCAGTCTTCCAGCTCTGTTGCAGATACGATTGCTTCTGTTCAGGAAGTATTCGATGCATTCCAGAAGAGTTTTGACGATATTCGTCAGAAAGTTGAGTTGATCAGTGGTTTTGCAAGTCAGACAAACCTGCTTGCATTGAATGCGTCTATTGAAGCGGCACGTGCAGGTGAGGCGGGTCGTGGATTTGCTGTTGTAGCAGATTCGGTAAATGAACTTTCCACTGAGATTCAGACAGTAGTAACATCTATACGTGACAGCATGGCAGAATTGGATGAGAATAATAGCCGACTGGTGCAGTCAATTGAGAATACCAAGGTGGCGATTGATGATTCACATCAAAAGATTGTGGATACACAGGAGACGGTATCATCAATCAAGGGTGTTGCGGATGAAGTTACAAATCAGAATGAGCAGATGGGCGATGTATTCCAGACATGCCAGAGCTCTATTGAAGCTGTTTCAGACAACATTGCTGACTCAAAGCAGTACTTCAGTACTGTAGAGAATGATATCGAAGACATGAAGGTTAAGATTACTAAGAAGGGCTTCATGTTTGAAGATATGAATAATGTATTAGAGCAGATTGCTCCGTTGACAATTTTAAAATAAAACCTCACTTTATTTCTCAGTTCAAGCGATGAGTTGAGAGAAAGAATGCTCCGTCAGGGTTGCCTGGCGGAGTTTTTCTTGCACTTCTATACTTTACTGTGGTAAAATGTGCGTTATTATAAAAGAAATACAGGAGAGCGGAAAATGACAATATCACAGATTAGCATGCTTGTAGTCATGACGGTATATCTATTTGGTATGATTGGCGTGGGTATTAAGCTATCAGATGAAACAGAAACAGTGAATGACTTCTATTTGGGTGGTCGTAAGTTGGGTCCCTTTGTTACTGCTATGAGTGCAGAGGCTTCGGATATGAGTAGTTGGCTTCTTATGGGGCTTCCGGGAGTTGCATACTTGTCCGGTATTGCAGATGCAGGATGGACAGCAGTTGGATTGGCATTTGGAACTTACTTAAATTGGCTTATTGTAGCAAAACGACTTCGTATGTATACGGCAGCGAGTAAATCATTTACGGTTCCGGTATTTTTCTCTCATCGATACGGTGATAAGAAAAATATTTTGACGCTGATTTCTGCAGTATGGATTATTGTGTTTTTTGTACCATATACAGCATCCGGATTTGCTGCATGTGGAAAACTTTTCAATGCATTATTTGGAGTGGATTATCATGCGGCAATGGTGGTAAGTGCAATTATCATTATGTTTTATACAACGATGGGGGGATTCCTTGCTGCATCAATGACAGACTTTATTCAAAGTATTGTGATGACTATTGCACTTGCAGTGATTCTGATCTTTGGAATTGTTACTGCAGGTGGATTGGATGCAGTATTTGCAAATGCAGCCTCACTTCCGGGATATCTTTCAATCACATCATCCTATGATCCACAGACGGGAAAGAGTGTAAGTTATACAGTACTTACTATTGCTTCCAATGCGGCTTGGGGACTTGGATACTTCGGTATGCCTCATATTCTGCTTAGATTTATGGCAATTGAAGATGAGAATAAAATAAAACTCTCCAGACGAGTGGCTTCTGTCTGGGTTGTTATTTCCATGGCAGTGGCTGTGCTGATTGGTATCGTTGGACTTGGCATGACCAGAGTAGGGGCAGTGGAGGAACTTTCCGGTTCCAATTCAGAGACAATTATTGTTAAGTGTGCTCACCTCTTATCAACCCACGGTATTATCCCGGCAGCAGTGGCCGGTATTGTATTGTCAGGAATTCTTGCATCGACGATGTCAACATCGGATTCACAGCTTCTTGCAGCATCATCATCGGTTTCTAATGATATTCTGGTAAATGTATTCAAGGTGAAGTTTAGTGAAAAGCTGATACTGACAATTTCCAGAATCAGCTTGATGGTAATCGCATTTATAGGTGTTGTAATTGCATGGGATCCAAACAGTTCAGTATTCTCTATTGTAAGTTTTGCGTGGGCTGGATTTGGTGCGGCATTTGGTCCGGTAGTATTGCTTGCCTTGTTCTGGAGACGAAGTAATAAGTACGGCGCGATTACGGGAATGATTGTAGGTGGTGTGATGGTATTTGTGTGGAAGTATCTGGTTTCGCCGATGGGCGGAATTCTTGGAATATATGAACTCCTTCCATCCTTTTTGATAGCTCTGTTGGTAAATGTGTTGGTTTCACTTATTACAGCAGCGCCGGAGAAAGAAGTTGTGGAAATGTTTGATCAGGTATCACACCGCTAGGTGGTATTTTTAACAAAAAACACATAACAAAATTGTGCAGTTTTTAACCCCCCAGGTGGCTTTTTCCACCTGGGGTTTTTTGATATATTTGTAGTCGTGGTAAGGGTTTGACCACAGGTGAGTATAAACATAAAGTGAGGGAACAGAATTATGCATATGGCAGACGCACTTATTGTACCTGCAGTTGCGGGAACAATGTATGCTGCATCAACTATCGCAGCAGGTTATTCCATTAAGAAAATTAAGGAAGAAGACGATTTAAAAAAAGTCCCGGTTATGGGGGTTATGGGAGCATTTATATTTGCAACACAGATGTTGAATTTTACAATTCCGGGAACGGGATCATCAGGACATCTCTGTGGAGGCATGCTGGCATCAGCACTTCTCGGACCTTATGCGGGATTTTTGACAATGATAGGAGTTCTATTGGTACAAGGGCTGTTGTTCGCAGATGGCGGACTGTTGGCACTTGGTTGTAATGTATGGAATATGGCTTTCTACGGATGTTTTGTCGGAGCACTTCTTATTTGGAGACCGATGATGAAGAAAGGTACATCTCGTGGAAAGATTGCATTGGCGTCTGTATTGGGCTCAGTTTTAACATTACAGATGGGGGCGTTTTCAGTAACACTTGAGACGTTGATTTCAGGCATTACAGAATTACCATTTTCTGTATTCGTAGCGACAATGCAGCCAATCCATCTGGCAATCGGATTTGTAGAGGGATTAATTACAGCTGCAGTACTGATCTTTGTTAATGAAGCAAGACCGGAGATGCTTTGGGGAGTTGGAACAGAGGCAAAGGAAGGCAAGTTAAGCAGAGGATGGACGTTAGGTGTGATCGCAGTAATTGCGGCATTTTTTGGTGGTGTAGTATCCCATTTTGCATCTGCATATCCGGATGGACTTGAATGGTCAATGGAAAAGATTGCCGGTACAGCAGAATTAGAGGCGTCAGGATCAGCTTATGATGCGGCTGCAAATATTCAGAATACAACATCGCTTCTTCCGGACTATGCTTTCCAGAGTGGCAATGGTGGCACAAGTTTCTCAGGTATTGTGGGAGCACTTGTAGTAGTTGTTCTTGTGGTTGGCATCAGCGTGTTGATTCGTGGATTTAAGAAAAAAACATCTACAGTTAAGGCATAAAGAAGTAGGGTTGTATGTCTAAAATTGAAAAGAATTTGCGTGAAGTAAAAAAGTTAAATGAGTTACAAATGCGTGATGGAATATTAAATGGACTCCACCCCGTGGTGAAATTAGTAACCACAATCCTGTATATTCTAGCGCTTGTATCTTTCCCTAAATATCAGGTGGTGCCATGCTTTGTCATGTGCATCTACCTGATTTTGCTATTCAATTTGGGAGATTTGTCAATATGGGACGGAATCAGAAGGATGAAGCTGATTCTGCCCCTTGTTTGCGTTGTGGGGATTTTTAATCCCTTTTTCGATCATACAGAGATTACTAGAGTGGGTATAGTAATAACCGGCGGAATGGTTTCGATGATTACATTGATGTTAAAGGGAATATACGCTGTTTTGGCGTCTTATATTCTGATAGCAACAACATCAATAGAGGATATCTGCTATGCTCTGCGTTGGTTTCATATGCCAAAGATTCTGGTGACAGTTATATTGTTGATAGATCGATATTTCTATATTCTGGGAGAAGAAGCCGGTCGGATTATGGCGGCATATAAATTGCGTGCTCCAAAGCAAAATGGAATTCATTACAAGGCATGGGGGCCACTGGTTGGACAATGGTTGCTTCGGAGTATGGACCGGGCTGAAGTGGTTTACGAGAGTATGAGTTTACGTGGTTTTCGCGGAGAATTTACATACGCCGGTCGAAAAAGTTTTCGTTGGGTAGATATTGCCTATCTGGTATTTTGGTGTGCTGTATTCTATCTGCTTCGTTATACAGCTGTTTTGGAAATGTTGGGGCAAATGTTTATTTGAGAGGTGCATAGGAAATGAAAACTGAAACATTAAAAGAATGTATTAATATAGAACATCTCGGATTTTCTTATGACACGGAGGAACCGGTGCTCCGAGATGTTAATCTCTATGCGGTTAAGGGAGAATCTATTGGACTTATAGGCGCCAATGGTATCGGAAAATCCACATTGTTAAAGCTGCTGGTTGGCCTGGATTTGAATTATTCCGGAAAACTGGAAATTGTTACACATCCTATGGTGAAGGAGAATGTGAATCATATTCGAGAACATATTGGATATGTATTTCAGGATTCTGATAGTCAGTTATTTATGACAACGGTGGAAGAGGATGTGGCATTCGGACCGCTGAATTACGGGTTGGACAAAGAGGAAGTGGAGAAGCGTGTGAAATACGCCCTTTCAAAGGTACATCTGTTGGAACTTCGAAAAAAACAGATTTACAAAATGTCTGGCGGAGAGAAAAAGCTGGCAAGTATAGCGACGATTCTTGCCATGCATCCGGATATTATCCTGATGGATGAACCATCGGTTGCCCTGGATCCTAAGAATCGGCGAGTGCTGATTAATATCTTAAATGAAATGCCACAGATGAAGTTGATTGCCAGTCATGATCTGGATTTTATTATGGATACCTGTGAAAGAACGGTACTTATGGATGATGGCACAATTATTTTTGATGGGCCGACAGAAAAGATAATGCATGACAGGGAAATGCTGGAACGACACGGTTTAGAGCTGCCGCTTCGTTTCCAGAGATAGCATGTTCGCATCTTGACATAATTATTTCTATATTATATAAAAAGTAAAACAGTATTAAATTGGGGATATTAGAAAATTATAGACAGGATGTATATTAATGATATTAAAAAAGGGTTTTGACATAATTAGATATTTCATAATGAAGGATACCGGAAATGAGCTTGATGCCTGGAAATCTGTGATTCAGATGCGTGCTTTTGCGTTGTTGATTTCGTCATATTACATCTTGTTAATGACGTATTGTATTGTTCTGGTACATCCAATGTCTTTTTTGATTTGTAGTTGTGCACTGATTATGATACTGCTTGGCCTGGGGCTTACATTTGGCGAGAAACGATCAATTGCCGGAGAATATATATTTTTCTCTTCGCTGTTTATGATTGTGTTTAGTGTTTGGATCTATGGCTGGAATAGCGGAGTGCAGCATTTCTTATTTGTTCTTTTAATTTATTATTTTCTGTTAGATTATGCTTCTATGTATCGTAAGGTTATATATGGAGCGGGACTTTTGGTGGTCAGGCTCTTTCTTTTTGCATATACGCTTTCACATAGACCGTATTTTACAGTTCCGAATAAGGACATTATGATTGCGCAGATTATGAATACCGTAACGATTTTTGCAATGTGTATTTTTCTGGTTTCTCTTGGCAGCATGAAGAGCCTACAGTTGCAGGAGTATTGTGCAGTCGAGAGAAAAGCGGCGATACATGATCCTTTGACCGGACTTTGCAATCGACGGGCTATATTTGAGTCTATGCGTCAGGTTTCCACTGTGGCAATGGCGGATATAGATTTCTTTAAGAAAATCAATGATACTTACGGACATGCGGCGGGAGATAAGGTTCTTCAGATTTTGGGATCTATTCTGCAGGAGTATATGGGTCCTTTTGGGACAATAGTTCGATGGGGTGGAGAGGAATTCGTATTTTTTTTCCATGGATTGACACTGGAGCAGACAATGGACAGAATGGAGGAACTTCGAACGCTCTTAGAGCATGAAGATTTCATATATGAGAATCAAAGAATACCGGTGACGCTTACGATTGGTGTGGCTCAGAAATATGAGTATGAAAACATCTATGACACCATTAACCGGGCAGATCAGAAGTTATATAAAGGGAAGGAAAACGGTAGGGATACTATCGTGGCATAATTTATGAGTATTAGATTAGTAGCGACAGATATGGATGGAACATTATTGAATAGTCAGAAGGTAAAACCCGCGGGATTTGTTCCGTGGGTTTTGGCGCATCCACAGATTAAGACGGTAATTGCAAGTGGCAGACAGTATTATACACTGGAACGTGATTTTGAAGAGATACGAGATCACCTGACATTTATTGCTGAAAATGGTGCGTTGGTATTTGACCGAGGACAGGCTATCTACAAAAATGTAATGAAGAAAGAAGACGTTTTAAACTGCATTAAGCTCTGTCGCTCACTCCCTAATGCGGCCACACTTCTTTGTGGTGTTAAATCAGCATATTTGGAGAAGAAATATAAGGAGGATGCAGAAGTTCAGAATAATGCAATTCTCTATTATGATCATCTGGATTATCCGGAGAATCTGGAGGATGTGATTGATTCCGATGAAATCGTTAAAATGGCAATCTATTTTAAAGGTGCAACAGCAGAGGAATATTACAGTGCATTTGATGTTGTGAGAAGTTTTGTGAAACCGGTTCTCTCGGGAGACAGTTGGATAGATATTCAGAATCAGGATGTTAACAAAGGTGTTGCGGTAGCTGCCATTCAGGAAAAATTTCAGATTCCGCCAGAGGATTGTATGGCATTTGGAGACTATTTAAATGATTTAGAACTGTTAAAACATGTTGGCGAGAGCTATTGTATGGTGAATGGTCACGATGATGTAAAGGCGGTTGCAAAGCATATTACCGAATATACAAATGATGAAGAAGGTGTAATGCGCGTTCTGGAAACAATTGAATAGAAATGCCACTACAAATATAAGAAATAGCGCACTTTTTCAGAAAAATTTAATAAATATGTATGGCAATCTATGCTAATATCAAAATATACATGATATTTGTGGATTTTTAGCATGTTACGGGAGGGATTGTCATGAAAAAAGGTGGCTTATTAACAATGGATGAACGCAAACTAAAGGAATTAAAAGTGCAGGCAAAGTTTGCAGCTACATTCAAAAGGATTATGATTTATGCTGTTGCAGCGGTAATTGCACTTCTTGTAACAATTGGCTTTTCGCTCTACAGTTTAAATCGTATGTATCAGAAGTACTATGCTCTGAATACGTATCAGGCAGATTTGAGAATTGATATTCAGGCATTTGCAAAGCAAGGATGGTGTGCAATTGAGACCAAAGACGCCAGCCTGCAGCAGGAGTGCCTGGACGGAATGAATGAGAAGACGGAAGGGTTTACAGAAAAATTAAAAGCATTGGAAGGCGTATATAGTCAAAAAGCTGTAATTAAGGCTCTGGAATCCGATGTATCGGTCTTACAGACATCCAATACAAAGTTGCAGGATTTATTTAAAGAGGGAACTCTTGATGAGTCAACAGGTATGTCAAACAAGAGTGAAATCGAGACGGTTTTAAATGAAGAAGTTCTTGTTGACGTTTCTCAGATGGCAACAGATTTGAAGACGGTTTCGCAGGATTCGGCTGAGATGGCAGAGAGCACTTATCGATATGCAATAATGGTGATTATCATCATGGTTGTGATTTCCATTATCATTGTAGTTATTACTACAATCTTTATTAGAAATGCCAGAGTTCAGCTTTCGAAGAATATTCAGGAGCCGCTGGAAGTTGTTAGCAATACTGTCAGACAGATGGCAGAAGGTAAGTTTCACTCTGATATTTCTGTGGATTCCAATGATGAATTGGGAGCTGCAGTAGCGGATTTACGACATTCTACAGAGATTACGGAGGCAGTTGTTGCGGATATTGGTGAATCCATGAAGACAATGGCCAGTGGAGATTTTACACAGGGATCTATTAATCCGGATATCTATGTAGGTGATTATATCCCAATTCGTGAAGCTATCAATAATATTGCTAATACGTTGAGTAACACTATTATGCAGGTTAAGAATTCATCTTATTCAGTAGCCCAGGGTGCAAGCAATATGTCTCAAGGGGCATCTGATCTGGCAGAGGGAACTACAGATCAGGCTGCGGCAATCCAGCAGCTTACAGCATCTGTGGAGAGTGTTTCAAATCAATCTCATGAAATGGCAGAGTCTGCTGAGGAAGGAAACTCCCTTGCAGTTAATGTACAGAGAGATGTTGAAACCGGTGCTGAGAAGATGCAGCTTGTTACAGATGCTATGGCACGTATCAATGAAGCGTCTACCAAGATAGAAGAAGTGACAAATTCTATTGAGCAGATTGCAAACCAGACACAGCTCCTTGCTTTAAATGCATCTATCGAGGCAGCAAGGGCCGGGGAGGCAGGCCGAGGATTTGCTGTTGTTGCAGAGGAAATCAGTGAGTTGGCGGAGCAGAGCAATCAGGCTGCAAGTAATACGCATGATTTGATCAACAGTACATTGCAGGAAATTAGAGGTGGCAATGGTGTTGTAGAAGAGACTCGTGAGGCTTTGAATCAGGTTCAAAAATCAGTTAATGAAGTGGCAGATATGATGAAGAAATCAGGAGAGACAGCTAGAGATCAGGCAAGGGCGATGGAAGAGATTACAAGGGGAATTGAGCAGATTTCCGGAGTTATTCAGAATAACTCAGCGACTGCAGAAGAATCCAGTGCCGTATCTCAGGAATTGTCTGAGCAGTCAGATCAATTGAATGATCTTATGGAACAGTTTAAGGTTCGTGAATAGAACAGATTATGGAATGCCAGAGGAAAGAGGATAGAAATCCCCTTCCTCTGGCTTCTTTTTGTGGTAAAATAGAGCCACTATAGATAGAGCCGGATGGCGGCTATGAATTAGAGAGGTTAAGATGTTAAGATTTGCAACACCGGAGGATGCAGAAGAACTTCTTGGTATTTATGAGTATTATATTAGGAATACAGCGATAACTTTTGAGAAAGAGGTCCCATCCATAGAGGATTTTAAAACAAGAATAGAGCAGACTCTAAGGGATTACCCATATCTGGTTTCTGTAAAAGATGGCGATATAGTTGGCTATGCGTATGCAAGCCGTTTTCATCCCCGTGCAGCATATGATCCCTCTGCGGAGGCGTCAATCTATGTGAGACATGGTCTGACAGGTGGCGGTTTTGGAAAAGAACTCTATGTAGCATTGGAGAAAATTCTAAGAATGCAGCATGTTGAAACGGTGACGGCGTGTATTGCAACGCCGGAAATAGAGGATGCATACCTGGATAGAAACAGCGTTCAGTATCATCAGCATATGGGATTTCGTATGGTAGGTGAATTTAAGAGGTGTGCTTATAAGTTCGATACGTGGTACAATATGGTCTGGATGGAAAAATGGTTAGGTGATCATGAGGGAGCGCCGGAACCACTGATACCATTTCAAACAATAAAGAATGAGGCGGAAAAGCTGCTTTAATTGGTGGCGAGGAGCGGTTATGAAGGGGAATACGAGATTGATCAAAGTAATTCATAATGTAATTGCAACGTTAATAGGAATAGTGTTGTTTGTGGCACTTACAAGGGTTGAGATTTTTATTCCGGGAGTGAAAAATATATCTTTACAGCCTAGAATGGCGGTAACAGCATTTTTTACAGCATTATTTGGACCGGTGTCCGGAGTTTTAATAGCTTTTTTTGGACATCTGTTAGGTGATTATTTCTATTACGAGAAATTGTGGTGGAGTTGGATTATTCCGGAAATTATTATTGGAGTTGGAATTGGTGCATTTTATAAAAAATATCATGTGCATGAAGGCGAGTTCACAGGTAGGAATATAGTATTTTTCAATACGGTACAAGTGATTGCCAACGCAATCACTTGGATATTTGTGGCGCCGATTTTGTCAATAATAATAGATAGAGAACTGCCGAATCTGGTGTTTCTCCAGGGGACGATAGCGTTCTTAGGTGATACAATAGTGATGGGAACACTGGGGACAGTGTTACTATATACATACTCCAAGGTAAGGAAAGAAACCATGGTGTAAATGAGAGTCTACTCTCAAGGAAAAGGAAGAAAGAAGAAAAATGATTACAAATGAACAAGAGTACCGGGCTGGAGTCCGGGATGGAATCCCCATAGCACTGGGGTATTTCGCCGTATCATTTACATTTGGAATGATGGCAGTGACCGGCGGATTGAAGATTTTTCAGGCTGTTTTAACAAGTGTAACAAATGTTACGTCTGCGGGACAATTCGCAGCGCTCACGATTATATTCGGCGATGGAAGTTACCTGGAGGTAATTCTTACAACACTGATTATTAATCTTCGATATAGTTTGATGTCATTCGCTGTATCTCAAAAAATAGATGATAAGGGTCACAGTATCCACAGATACCTGGTGGCTTTTGGAATGACAGATGAGATTTTTGGAATAAGTATAAATCATAGAGACCGGATAAATCCATTTTATAATTATGGTGCAATGTCGGTGGCAATTCCGGGATGGTGTCTTGGAACGTTGCTTGGAGCTGTGCTTGGAAATGTTCTCCCAGCAATGGTCATAAGTGCGTTGTCAGTAGCTATTTATGGTATGTTTATGGCAATTATTATCCCACCGGCAGAGAAAAATAAAGCGCTTTATGTAGTGATTTTGGTGTCAATGCTTCTTAGCGCGGCGTTTACCTATCTTCCGTTGTTAAAACAACTTACGGGTGGTTTTGTGATTATTATAATTACAGTAGGTGTTGCTGCAGTTGCTGCAGTGATTCAGCCGGTGCCGGACCCAGAACAGGAGGACAGCTGATGCATAATGTATATATTTATATTCTGGCAGCAGCTCTGGTGACGTATCTTATACGTGCGCTGCCGCTTGTATTATGGAGAAAAGAAATCACCAGTCCTTTTGTGAAGTCATTTTTGTACTATGTGCCATATGCCTGCCTTGCGGCAATGACATTTCCGGCGATGATTACTGCAACAGAAAGTATAATATCCGGCTTGGTTGGATTTTTAGTGGCAGCATTTCTGGCATTCCGAAAAAAGAGTTTGGTTGTGGTAGCACTATGGGCTTGTGTTGCCGTGTTTATAGTCGAACGAGCTTTAACAATGATGTAATTATGAAAGGAGAAATCTAAATGAAAGATATGTTTAATTTAGATGGACAGGTGGCACTCGTAACGGGTTGCTCTACAGGCCTTGGAGTACAGATGGCTAAGGCACTTGCATCACAGGGATGTAAGATCGTTCCTCTTGCAAGACGTCAGGAGAAGATTGAGGAAGTGGCGAAGGAAATCGCTGAGGAATTCGGTGTAGAAACATTTCCAGTTCGTTGTGATATCACAGATACAGAGATGGTTGAAGAAGCAGTGGATAAGATTATGGAACACTTTGGCCGTATCGATATCCTTGTAAATAATGCGGGTACAGGAGCAGTTGCACCAGCAGAAGATATTACAGATGATCAGTTCTATAATGAACTTAATATCGATCTCTTCGGAAGCTTCCGTGTAGCTCGTGCCGTAGCAAAGAAGGCAATGATTCCTGCAAAATACGGTAGAATCATCAATATCGCTTCTATGTATGGTTTAGTTGGAAATAAGGTTGCACCTGCATCTCCATACCATGCAGCAAAGGGTGGTGTGGTAAACCTTACACGTGGTCTTGCAAGTGAATGGGGTAAGTATGGCATCAATGTCAATGCAATCTGCCCAGGATACTTCTACACACCACTTACAAAGGAAACACTGGATAGTGATTTCTTCCAGGAAAATGCGAAGACAATGATTCCATTGGAACGTTACGGAAATGAAGGCGAGCTGGATACATCGGTTGTATTCCTTGCTTCTAAGGCTTCTAGCTATGTAACAGGTGTGATGCTTCCAGTGGATGGTGGATATACATCTATGTAATATGACGTAATTTTTGTATTTGCGATATTGGCCGGCGCGGTTTGCGCCGGCTTTTTTATGTGCAAATATTGCAAATAAAAAGTGGTGGGGTATAGTATAAGTATAGAAAAATGTTAGGGGGACAATTCTATGGAAAAACGAAATAATGGAAATGAGGATTTTAATCCAAAACGTGAATTACTACTTACGATATCCTTGCTTTTGTATATCATGATGATATTCGTGACAGCATTCCTGGACACTTTTGGGCAGGATTATAAATGGATTTCAGCGGTCATGATGGGGGTTTTAGGAGTAGGTTTTGTAGTAACTAGAATTCTTGCCTTCAGAAAAAAGAAGGGTTAATGAAGTAAGGGGTGTTACTTGTAAAACTACGAGTAACACTCTTTCGATTTTATGTGACAAATGTTGCTAAAAACAGAATTCTGTGATAAACTCCCTATGTTCAGTGAGAGATAGGAGACACTGAATTTCGAAAAGTTTAGAAACTTTAGCGCCATGCTCCAATTCTATTGGATAACGAGGGCCTTGATGATCGAAATGTTCGGCGGATGTCAGGGCGTCTGTGCAGAGACGAAAGGGAGAAACAAACCGGAGATGTAAGTCTGCGACAAAATACTTCCACTGCATGTGTGAATGAGATATGGGTAAACTATGCCTTTTTGCAATGAATTAGCAATGAGGGATGGTTTATTCGTGTCAGCTAAAACTCGTGATATAGAAAAGGAGAATAACACTATGTGTGGAATTATTGGTTTAACAGGACATAACCCATCCCAGAATATCTTATTGGATGGTTTAGCAAGATTAGAGTATAGAGGATATGATTCAGCTGGTATCGCTTTCTTCCGTGATAATGGAGGACATATCTCAGTTCGTAAGACAGCGGGTAAGGTATCAGACCTTCGTGCGATTTGCGATGATGACAACACTTCAACATGCGGTATTGGACATAGCCGTTGGGCAACTCACGGTGGAGTTACAAATGCCAATGCGCATCCTCATAAAGTCGGAAATGTTACATTGGTTCATAACGGAATCATTGAGAACTACCACGACATTATCAACGAATATAATCTCCAGGATAAATTAGTTTCAGAGACAGATACCGAAGTGGCTGCAGCAGCATTTGATGCAAACTACGATGGTGATCCGATCGAATGTATCAAAAAGACAGTAAGTAAAATCAATGGTACATTTGCATTCTGCATCATGTTCAAGAATCGCCCAGGGGAAATCTACTGTACACGTAGAGTCAGCCCGCTTGTTGCTACATTTACAGAGAAGGATGGCTCATTTGTAGCATCTGATTTGACAGCTTTTATCGAGTATTCAAAGCAGTTCTTTATTGTGCCGGAAGATACTATCATGATTATGAAGGCGGACTCAATGACAGTTCAGGATATGGACGGAAATGTAGTTGAGCCTGAATACATGACAGTAGATTGGGATGTGACAGCTGCACAGAAGGATGGATATCCACATTATATGATTAAGGAAATCCATGAGCAGCCTGCAGCAATTAAGCGTACAATCATGACAAGAATCAAGGATGATCTTCCTGATTTCTCTGAGGATAATATTCCTGACAGCTTATTTGAAGGTGTGACAGATATGACAATTATTGCCTGCGGTACAGCGATGTACGCCGGTAATATGGGTGCATCTCTTATCCAGAATAAGTTTGGAATTCCTGTAAATGTTTGCATTGCATCAGAATTCCGTTATGAAAGACCGGTATTGTCCGAGAACTCACTTGTAGTAGTTGTTTCTCAGTCAGGTGAAACAATTGATACACTTGAGGCGCTTCGTCTTGCAAAGACTAAGACACAGAGAACACTTTCTCTTGTAAATGTTAAGGGATCTTCTATTGCACGTGAGAGTAATTATGTACTTTATACACATGCAGGTCCTGAAATTGCAGTAGCTTCAACAAAGGCCTACACAGTACAGGTTGTTGCAATGTATCTTCTTGCTGCTAAACTAGGACTTACAAGTGGTGAGTTTACAGAAGCAGAGTGTAAGAAGTTTATTCAGACAATGCAGACTGTACCAGAAGCTATGCAGAAGATGCTTGATAACGAGCAGGATATTGAAAATCTCACTCGTCGTATGACAAATGCAGAGCACACATTCTATATTGGACGTGGTCAGGATTATAGACTTGCAATGGAAGGTGCGCTTAAGCTTAAGGAAATCAGTTATATTCATGCAGAAGCTTATGCGGCAGGTGAATTAAAGCATGGAACAATCGCTTTGATTAGTGAAGGAATTCCGGTAATTGCGCTTGCAACACAGCAGAATGTATACAGCAAAGTGATTTCTAACATCCGTGAAGTTAAGGCCAGAGGTGCTTATGTTATTCTGATCTCTATGGATGAAGAGATTACAGATAAATCTATTTGCGATGTACATCTCAATATTCCAAAGATTGATGATGACTTTGCAGTATTCGAGGCAGTCGTTCTCTGCCAGATGATTGCTTATTATGCATCTATTGGTAAGGGATGTAATCCGGATCAGCCAAGAAACCTTGCAAAATCTGTAACAGTTGAATAAATAGGGAACAGGTTCTGAACAATGAAGTCAGAACCTGTTTTTTTATTGTGCAATTTTATAATGGACATATGGGAGTTATTGTACATATCAGATAAAATGTAGCTGTAAAAACAGCTAAAATTCTACAGTAAAAAAATGTAAAAACACATTGCATTTCTAAAAAAATGAAGCTAGAATATATTGCACTAGAGTATGAGGAGTGATGGGGAGTTGCTCTAATCAGAAAAAGTAAAGGGATTTAGTATAATAATGAAAAGGGAGACAATCAAATACGTTGCTATGGTGACTGCTGCGGTTTTGCTTGTTGGTATATGTGTAGCTGGCATACACCGATTCCGGCGATATCAAGCAAAGAAGGCTCTGGTTGATTTGGCCAGGGATACAACGGGGTTTGATGCAAGTGAAGCAAGTGGAACAGAGGACGTACTTATCGATTTTGATAAGTTGCAGGAAAAAAATAGCGATATCTATGCCTGGATTCTAATTCCGGGGACGCAAATCAATTATCCGATTCTTCAGAGCACAGGCGATGAGGATGACGATTTCTATCTAATGCATAATTTGGACAAATCAAAAGGTTATCCTGGATGCATTTACACACAAAAGAGAAATAGTCTGGATTTCACAGACAGAAACACAGTTATTTACGGACACAATATGAAAGACGGGACAATGTTTGCATCTCTTCACGATTATGAGGAAGAGGTTTTTTTAACTGAGCATCCCTTTATTTATATTTATACGCCAGAGGGTAAACTGACGTATCAGATTTTTGCTGTCTATACAGCAGGAAATGTAAATCTTCTGGATTATTATGGAGATTTTGAAAATACTGCCGCATATCAACAGTACCTGACAGAGGTGGAATCACAGTATGGAGAAGATGGTGCGATTATCGACACTACCGTCTCAGTGGACGCAAGCGACAGGATTATTACACTTTCTACTTGCTTAGGTGTGGATACCGAGCGCTTTTTGGTGCAGGCTAAGTTGATAAGTGACTAAAGGTTTGGTTATAGATTTTATGGATAAGGAAGTTGAAACAGTATGAACAAGAGAGTTGTAAGTTTTGTTCTAATCTGTCTTCTGCTGGTTACTTCTCTCCCAACAGAGATATTGGGAATGAGTCATGTTCATGCAGAGGGGATGGATTTGACAACAGAGGCTTCAGATGGAAGCAATAAAGTGAAACGTGAGGATCTGACTATGTCATTGGCAGAGTCAGACAGTAAAGCGGGAATTGCTTATTCGACAAAAACGGATGAGGATACGCAGATTAAATTAAGTAGCTCGGATGCAACTGACGGAATTTATAAGATTCCGGAAGGCGTATCATTTAACAGTTTGAAATACCTGTTTGTGAATTTTAAGTTCAGTATTGCAGACCCGGATATTCGTGATTTGGAAGCCGGAGATTATATTGTATTTGAAGCGCCGGAAGGTATGGCTTTTGCAGAAACACCGGCAGACATTACTCCAAGACAGGGTAGTGGCGTTATCGCAACATTCGAAAGAAGTAGCGATAATAAAGTTCTTAAGATGGTATTTAGTACAGCGGTACCAAAGGAAGAATACTACACAAATCTGGTTGGTGAATTTGGATTAAAGTATGAGATTACAGATGAATCTGTATTTACATCAGAAAAGACATTAGCACTTTTTAGCGGACTACCGGGGGGAATCAGCGCGTCGATTTCTATTCCGGCTAAGAATGACAAGGTTTCCGGTGTAAAAAAGGAAGGTAAGGAAAATACAGATATAAACGGAGCTGATTGGACAATTACGGTTGGTTCTGATTCCAAGGTATATGGCACAAGTCTGGCAGGCGTAACGGTTACAGATACATTCAGTGCATCAGAAATGGCTTATTATGCTGCTGGTGGTGCAACACTGAATGGTGAATCCATAGAGATGAATCTTTCTAAAAATGAGGACAGTGATGAATATACGGTATCGTATACATTTCCAAGTGATACAACAGCTGTTGCACCGGCAACAATTGCTTTTCAGACAGTATACACTGACGATTTGATTAAGCAGGCAACAGCTGCCAAGGCAAATGGAGAAACAGCGATAGAGGTGTCAAATCACGTAACTATTAGCGGCGACACAGTAGACACATCTGCAACAGATAATGAAGATACTGCGACAGCTACTGTCAGTGTGACAACGGTACAGAAATCAGCAAAACAGATTGATGGTAACACGATGGAGTGGACATTGATTCTGAATGAGGAGAATCATCGTGTCTGGAATGCGATTGTTAAGGATACACTGATGGAGGGACTTACTGTAGATGAGTCATATGGAATTCATATTTCCGATGATACACAGGGGGCGTCAGTGGTTTTAAGTGGTACCGGGGAAGATAATAAGCAGGTACTTGAAGGTATCAATGTCTATTATACAGATGCATATGATGCAACAGACGCAGAAGGAAACAGTGTCAGCAATAAACAGAATGTAAAGATTCATTTTGGAAATGATTTCCGGGATCAGTACACAATTGTTTTTCGTACAAAGGTTGCTTCTGATTTTTCAAAATCAGGAGAACTGACAAGTGAAAGTGAGGATGGTACCTCTTCTACAGATGTGGCAGACGGTGGAGAAAAGAATATCATTGATAACCAGGCCACAGTCAGCGTTTCCTATCCATCAGGCGGAACCGGTGGAACTTACATTGAATATGAGGATACCACAGTACGTGCGGTATTTGTTTCTGCATATCTTACAGTGGAGGCAGATGGTGAGCCGGATACAAAGACAGGTTTGTTGAAGTGGATTGCGAAGCCATCTTCAAAATCAGGATTTGATACAGCAAAGATTAAGTTGTTTGTAGGAGAGGATCAGAGCTTAACAAGTGAAGTTCCATATATCACCTATGGAAATAATAAAACACTGAGTTCTCAGTATTATAGCTATGATGCGGATACAAAGACTATTACCATTACAAAGCAGAATTTGCTTGATGCAACAGAAACTGCAAATAGAGATGAAACATTTACATTAAGTGATTTTACAATTCACTATGAGACAGTAGGAGACTCTTATTACAAGGATGATGAGAAACATACCTATAGTCAGAAGGGAACTATTGAAGTAAGCTCTGCAGCTACAGATACCGCAGAGGCTACTACGTATTCTTATACTTCCAAGGAAGCGAAGCAGACACTTCAGAATCAACTTCTGAGCAAAAAGGTGGAGACGGTTTATGACGACACTAATAATGATGCATATTTCCACTTTACCATTACGGTAAATAAGAATCAGATGTCGTTAACCAATGTGAAGATCCAGGATGATTTGACAAACTGTCTGAAGTATATAGTGAATGAAACAGCAGACATGGATGGAGAATATTCTTCTGATGGTGCATCAAAAGTTGACTCTTCATGGTTTACGCTTATGGGAAATGAAGCATCGGGAGATTATGCTTCGTATATCAAGGTTGGAGATGAAAAGAAGACACTTGATATCAATACAAATGGTGAAAACAGAATTGTTTCCTATGAAACAGATGCGCTATCTGAATCAGCTGTTCTTCATATTTATATGAAGCTTACTGATGAGGGTAAGGCTGCCATGAGACTTCAGAATAATAAGCAGCTGGTCGTATTTGCGGATAATACAGTTTCTTTAACTGCTGCAGAATTGAAGACTGATTCCGGAAACATACAGAAGCAGGTAGTTGGACTCTCTGACGGTCAGGTGATGGAAAGCCAGGTTGTATATAAAGAAGGAAAACAAGGAAGCACAGCAGATACGGAGGCCAATATTTATTGGAGTATCAAGATTAATAATGCCTTTACTGAGACAGGAAGCAGCCAGACAATTATAGATACGATTCCTGCCGGTATTACTCTGAAGAGAGATTCCATCAAGCTTTATAAGGGTAAGCATAGTGGTCAGAGTAGTGTAATTACAGCAGATAAAGATAACGAATTTACCGGAGTTGAGAATGGAACTGCAGGAGAGGATCAGTTTGCTTATACCATTACGGTAAATCGAAATGGAAAAACTGTTATAAATATTTCGCTTCCTACATCTTCTGCTGATGGAAAACTGGATACGGAGTCCTTGGTACTTCAGTATACGACGGCAATCAATGAGTCAACCGGAGAAACATATGAAAACAGTTATATCTATGGCAGTGGAGACGCTTCATGCAGTGGTAGTGCTTCAGTAAAAACAAATGCATTTAGCTGGGGTGATGGATATCCAATGGTTCTCTACCAGTTAAAGAAATATGATTCTCTTTCTACCAGCGTAAATACAATTCCGGTAGTGGGTGCGCATTATGGATTGTATTCTGATGCAGAATGTACAAAACTGGTCGCAGAAGGATTTACAGATTCCAATGGTGAATTGACGTTGATGGCAAATCGTTATGAGGATGGTACTGTTGATACGCCGGCTACTTATTATGTGAAGGAGCTTCAGAGTACAGCATTGGAAGATGGTCAAGAGGTAACCGCCAATGATATCTCTTATTATCAGGTAGATACAGAAACGGTATATGGACCTTATAAGACAGAGAGACCCGGTCGATGCTCCATGACACCGATTGTATATAATGCGGATTCACAGACCGGTACACCGGAAGGGTCGTATTTTACAGATACGCGAAAGACCGATGAAAGTACTTTGGGTACAGCAACACTTACCAAAGAATTTGTGTATGATGCAGATGGTCAGGATGTCACCGGTTTAACTTCTGAATTCAGATTGTATGTATATCCGCAGATGGAAACCAGTCAGAACGGAACATACAAAAAACTGATAACGGTAAGCAAGGAAGCGGATGGGACATATAAATATACCGGTGCAGTTTCCGACAGTTCTACAAGCGAAGATACGGTTATGACAACGACAGAATCTACGCAGACTTCAGCCGGGGACAATGGCAAGAGTACACTTACCATTAAGGATTTACCATGGGGAACGTATTATTTCCAGGAAAAGACTGCTCCGGATGGATTCCTTTTAAGCGATAAAACTGTGGTATTCCGCGTGGATGCCAATGGCGAGACTACATATAAGCCGGAAGATGTATCTAATACAGCATTTTCTTCTTATGAGACCCTTACCTCGCAGAATACAGATCTGAACACTGTTACAGATTCACAGACAGAGGTTCAAATTGTTAAGACCAGAGAAAATGGAAACTTAAATGATTTCTCCAATGTATCATTTACTATTAAGCCGGTTGATGATGGAGAGACATTTGTTGGCCCGAATAGTGATAAGACGGAAATCACTCTGAATGGTAGTGAGAGCACAACAGACGGAATTCTGGGCACACTGATTGGCTCATTGAAGACCGGAGTTAAGTATACGGTTTCAGAATCAGCAGAGAGCATTCCATATGGTTATGGAAAAGTTAAGAATTTCACTTTCTCCATAGGAAAGAACAGTGGCAAAGTGGTATTGGATGGAACAACTTCCAATGTGACATGTGCCGGAAATAAAATTACGGTTTCAGAGCCGTTAACAAAGCTTTCCGTACAGAAGAAGGATCAAAATGGAGATCTGATTACAGGAATCAACTTAAAGATTGTGGATGAAGCAACTACTGGAAACTATGGATTTGCAGAACTTGATTCCAATGGAATTCCAACAGGAAATATCCTGGAAGAGAAGGAATTAACATACACAACAGGCGATGCGGCATGGAATATTACAGGACAGCTCCTTTCAGGTCATACATATCGAATCTATGAAACAAATACAGTAGATGGATATGTGCCGGCGAATGAGGAGGCATATTACGTCAAAGTATCGGTTGGAAACAATGGTACCATTACGGCATCTGCATCTAAGAAAGATGATCAGGTGATGACAGTATCTGCAACCGGAACAGATATTACAATCAAGAATTTGAAAATTCAGGCGGATGTTCAGGTACGTAAACAGAGTTCGTTGAAAGAGAGCGATGGAACGGCTGTTCCGCTTTCGGATGTAACATATGATTTATATAAAGATGCGGGTCTTACAGATAAGTATGCATCTTATAAAACCGGCGCAGATGGAACTTTTACCATTAAGAACTTATCGGAAGGAACCTATTATCTTAAGGAAAGTCAGGCACTGACGAATTATATACTGGATGATGCGGTATATACTGTTTCGGTAACTGAGGATGATATTGATAAAACAACGGGTAAAAATAAGACGGTGGTAGTTAAGGATGGAGAAAATTCATACCTTACCAATACGCCGGTTCCAGTCTCCATTGTTATTAAGGATGGTGGCATCGGATCTTCGTATAAGATCTATGATGTGACCGATGGAGATAAGACAGAGATAGGAAATGTTACACTTCTGCCTGGCGAAAACGAGAAGACTTTCTCAGAAGATAACGATGGCAATACACTGACATGGCAGAAGAAATATCAAATCCAACAGGTATCGGTATCGGATGGATATATTGTAGATAACAATCCACATGAAATAGATGCCTTTGATGTTTTAGTGAGGGATATTCCAAATAAGGATTCTGTGGCGACAGAAACATTTACAAATGATGTGACATCAGTAACTTTCTATAAGGTAGATCAGAATAACGAACCGGTAGAGGGAGCCAGATTTACACTTTCACCGGTGGGTGATGCAAAGATTGTTACGGAAGCTTGTACATCGGACATCACAGTGGATGAGAATGGAAATCTTACGTGGACAAGTGATGTTGCAAATGGAGTTTCTGTTGGTAAGGAGTTAAAGGGCGTACTTACAACCGGCGGAACTTATACTATTACAGAGACGGAGACACCAGATGATTATCTCAGTGCAGCAGGCAATGAAATCACACTTAAGGTAAAGGAAAACGGTGTAATCACCGTGACGGATTCCGATACATCGGATGTACTTTCGGCAACCTGTGAAGATAATAAAGTTACATTGCATAATAAGAAGATTTTCGCGGATGTGACATTGACAAAAGTTGATGAAACAAGAACGGAAAAGAAGCTGAAGGGTGCGAAGTTCAATTTATATCAGATGGTGGGTGAGACTGCTGATACAGACACTGATTTATTGATTGGAAGCTATGAGACCGGTGATGACGGTACAATTACTGTGGAATCATTAAAGAGGGGCAATTATTACTTCGAAGAAGTAGAAGCTCCGAATTCTTATCTGATTATTTCAGAAGATAATCATTATGCTTTCACAGTTGATGCGGATAATGATGGAGAGAAAATCGAGCTTACAGCGAAAAATCGAAGAATTTCCGGTTCCATAACTATTACCAAGACTGGTAAGGGAACAACTGTGGATGGTGCAGAGTATACCCTCTATCAGTACGATGACGAGGCAGAGGAGTATAAGCCAGTCAAAGTAGATGGCGAGAAATATTCATTGACAGTCTCCAATGCAGTCATGGATTCCCAAAATGTATATAGCGGTAGCGTCACATTCTCTGATTTGGATTGGGGAACATATTATGTGAAGGAAACCAAGGCGCCGGACGGTTATACATTAGATAGACAGATGCATGGTGCGTATGAAATCAAAGAGGATGTGTTATCGGTGAGCAGTGAAGTCTCTGATGAAGTGACAGATCTTTCATTTGAATTGATTGGCGTATTATCTGAGAATGATGGAACAGAAGAGACGGAGCCACTTGGTGATATTGACGTAACTATTTTAGGACCTATGAATCTCAAGGATTCTGATGGAAATCAGATTACGGAGAAGACTTATAAAACAGATAGTGACGGTCATATCAAGGTAGAAAATACCTTTATTGTAGGAAATGATTATACAGTAAAGGCTGTTGATCCTGAGAATCATTATAATGTGATTGAATCGTATCGTTTCCATGTGTCTGAGGATGGAACAATGGAATTGATAGATGGATCTTATAACAGTACCAAGGTTTCGAAGAAGGATTCGAAGACAATTAAGATGAAGGCTCGAAAGACCTTGTTTTTCTTAGAACTTACGGATACACAGTCCAAGGGACTCTCGGATGGTACTCTGGCAATCTTTGAAGAAAGAGATGGAGAAATTTCCGATACGCCGGTAGATGAAACGGTTTATACAACACAGACAGACGCTGAGGGTAATGCAGTGGATGTCAAAGTAGAAGGCCTGTTACCGGGTGATTATGTTTTGAAACAGACGGAAACACCGGATGGCTATGTACCGGCAGATCCAATTGCATTTACACTTCATGCGGATAATACAATTGAGATTAATGACAGTGCGGAGACTCTTGGTAGATCTGAGTCTGTTGATCCAAAGGATGCTGCAACGATTGTGATGCAGGATTACAAGACACAGCTCAATATCAAGACTTTGATTACACCATATGAGAGCGTTTCTGAAGATGCGGATAAAACCGAATCACTGGATGGCGTTTCTATTAAGATATATACGGATAGGGCGCTTAGCAGAGAACTGACGCTGGAAGATGATTCTGTACTTAATATGCCAAAGACAAGTCAGGATATGACTTCAGATTCTGATAATCAGGTAACTCTGGTTTCAGAGGAAATCAATGACCAGGATGATGGTGCACTTCGCTATGTCAAGAATGGTGATGGAAGTACCTGGATTCAGGGACTTACCATGAATCAGGTTTATTATATTCAGGTATCCGGAATTTTAGATGGAGAAAATGTTAAGCTGAATACCAAGACATATGTAGTTAAGGTAGGAGAGAATCCGGAGGAAATCGCATGGGCAGAACTTACCTCGGACGGTTCTGATACTGAGCTCACTACATCAGATGAACTCACAATCATCAACGATGTTTACAGAGGAGATGTGGTGCTGACAAAGACAGATAAGGATGATACAGACAAGGTATTAGCCGGTTCTGTCTATGGACTCTATAAGAAGGAGTCTACTGCTGTTGGCGATTATATCGGAGTAAGTGAGAGTGAAGTCAATGCATCTGCAATCAGATTCGCAGGGGCACCGGCTATTATTCATCTGTTTTCATTTTTAACGGATACAAAAACATCCTCAGATGATAACTGGGTTAAGATTGCAGAGGCTACAACAGATGCAGATGGTAAGATTACATTCTCAGGTTTAGTAGCGGGGGTTGAGTATCAGATTCGAGAAATTGATGAGCCGGATGGTTATCAGGTATCCAAAAATCCGATTACGATTCGACTGAATCGAGAGGCAGATTCCGATGGAAATGTTACCGGAACATCATTTGAAGTTCTGGATAATGGTGATGGAACCGCCAAGATGGATCCTGATGGAAATGTTACCTGGTATGAGCCACGTGTAAAGGTTGAGTTCAATAAATTGAATGATGCCGGAGAGCACTTGGCCGGTGCGACTCTTCAGGTTATTGACAAAGATACAAATCAGGTAGTTGCCTCATGGACATCCGATGGTCAAGACGGATATTTGATCACTGGTGTTCTTGCAGCCGGTAAGACATATATCTATCGTGAAGTGAGTGCTCCGGATGGCTATGTAATTGCGGAGGATGTGGAATTCGAAGTAGAAGCTGTTAAGCTTGCTGCGAATGAAGACTATATCCAGCAGGTAACGATGATTGATTACAAAACAAAGAAAGAAGAAACAGCTGCAGAAGAGAAGCTTCCAACTCTGGTTGGAGGTTATCGAGAAGAATATACAGAGGAGGATGCCAAGACATCTGCATCCACAGATTCTGTATCAAATTCAGAACAACAGATAGTGTCACCTCATACCGGGGATGACAGCTGGTTTTCTAAGATTTTAGAGCTGTTTCAATAGAGAAAAAGAGTGTTCATTTCCGTCGGAAATGAGCACTCTTTTTGATTGACAGAAGTTTGTCAATTTCATATACTTTTAACTGAAATAGTCGGGGTTATTAAAGCCCATATTAAAGTAGAAGGAAACTACTTGATTTGGAAAGAAGGGTAATTAATATGTATGTAGATGAATACAAGCGTTGGCTTGAAGCTGACTTGGAAGACAGTGATTTGCATCCTGAACTTGCTCGCATTGAGGGTAATGACGAGGAAATCAAGGATCGTTTTGCAGTCTCATTACAATTTGGAACAGCCGGACTTCGAGGCGTACTTGGAGCTGGTACAAACCGCATGAATATCTGGGTGGTTCGCCAGGCTACACAGGGTCTTGCAAACTGGGTTAAGACACAGGGTGGTAACCAGACAGTGGCAATCAGTTATGATAGCCGTATCAAGAGTGATGTATTTGCAAAGAATGCAGCAGGCGTACTTGCAGCAAATGGAATCAATGTACGAATCTATGATGCGTTGATGCCGGTTCCTGCACTTAGCTTTGCAACACGTTTTTATAACTGTAATGCAGGTGTTATGGTTACAGCATCACATAACCCGGCAAAGTACAATGGATATAAAGCATATGGTCCGGATGGATGTCAGATGACAGATGATGCTGCTGCAATTGTATATGATGAAATTCAGAAGACAGATATTTTAACAGGTGTGAACTATATTTCATTTGCAGAGGGTGTAGAAAAGGGCCTGATTAAGTTTGTTGGTGATGATTGCAAGGAAGCATTTTACAGTGCAATCGAAGACCGTCAGGTTCGTCCGGGTCTTTGTAAGACAGCAGGATTAAAGCTTGTGTATTCCCCATTAAACGGTTCCGGTCTCGTACCAGTAACAAGAGTATTAAATGATATGGGAATCACAGATATTACCATTGTTCCGGAGCAGGAATATCCAAATGGATATTTTACAACATGTTCTTATCCAAACCCGGAAATCTTCGAAGCATTGAAGCTTGGTTTGGAACTTGCCAAGAAGGAAGGAGCAGATTTGATGCTTGCTACAGATCCTGATGCTGACCGTGTTGGTATTGCTATGAAGTGTCCGGATGGAAGCTATGAATTAGTTTCCGGAAATGAAATGGGTGTGCTTCTTCTTGATTACATCTGTGCAGGAAGACTGGAAAAGGGCACTATGCCTAAGAATCCGGTAGCGGTTAAATCTATCGTTTCCACACCACTTGCAGACAAGGTGGCGGAACATTATGGAGTAGAGCTTCGTTCTGTACTTACAGGCTTTAAGTGGATTGGCGATCAGATTGCAGGATTAGAGGCAAATGGCGAAGTAGACCGTTTCATCTTTGGATTTGAAGAATCTTACGGATATCTTGCAGGACCTTATGTACGTGACAAGGATGCCGTTATCGGTTCCATGTTAATCTGCGAGATGGCAGCTTACTACAGAAGTATCGGTTCTTCTATCAAGGAGAGACTGGAAGAAATCTATAAGGAATACGGACGTTATTTAAATCAGGTTGATTCATTTGAATTCCCTGGTCTTTCCGGAATGGACAAGATGGCTGGTATTATGGATGACTTCCGCGCAAATCCTCCAAAGGAATTTGCAGGTATTGCTATTACATCTGTAACAGATTATACAAAGCCTGAAGAAACTGGACTTCCTAAGGCAAATGTTTTGATTTACGGTTTGGAAGACGGTTCTACTGTTGTAGTTCGTCCATCCGGTACAGAGCCTAAGATTAAGACATACTTTACAACAAAGGGTGCAGATCTGGCAGAGGCACAGGCTAAGAAAGATACTTTGGCCGCTGCATTGAAACCGATTTTCGCTTAATACAGAAAAATATAATAATACTTTAAATAGCGGTAGCATTTGCTACCGCTATTTTGTTATTCTATATATATACGATTTACAGATTTAGCATCAAAAGAGTAATACAGAAAGAAGGGGCGACATCATGAAATGGGGTTTATGGGAGAAGATAAAGGTCTGCCTTGGTTTGAAACGAGATGCAGATGTACTGAGAATAATTGATGAAATGAATATGCAGGTGATGGTAATTGGCGGTGTTATTATGGCAATCGTGGAATTTTCCATGGCTATAATGGCGCAGATGTATGTCTCCCGACATGTGCATAGCATCAGCCGGGAGGTGTGGATGGATACGCATTTACCGGCATATCTTATGCTTTGTATTACGAGTGTAATCGTGGTGATTTTCTGCGCTTATTCTCTTAAGACAAAGTTCTATCATCATATGGCAACAGTATGTATTGAAGTATGCTATATTGTTGCCGGCGTTTCTTTTGGCG
Organism: Lachnospiraceae bacterium; assembly: GCA_017392525.1. Taxonomy (GTDB): domain Bacteria; phylum Bacillota; class Clostridia; order Lachnospirales; family Lachnospiraceae; genus FD2005. The sequence goes on along the minus strand of JAFOVD010000006.1, from coordinate 50,643 downwards.
CTTATATTTCCTATATGGATTACATCAGTAATGACAAGATGTTTACGTTCTTTACGATGTATTTTATTGTCGCCGCTTTACTAGTCTTAAATCCACTGTTTTCTATTACCGTATTTCCAATAAGTTTTGCAGTTTATTATGTTATTTTGAATAATGTTCGTAGTTGGAGTAATGGTACAACCATAAATTATATCCAGCTGTTACTGACTTTAATTATAGTCAGTATTTTCCGTTATAATCTTGCACGATACAATGCAAATTACCGGTTGACTATAGAACATGTCCTCTGCTTCGATGTTTTGACAGGTGCTATGAACCTGCATTCATTGAAGGAGAATCGTAGAAAATACGTCGGAAAGAAAATATATATATTGATGGCGGATATCGACGATTTCAAATATTTCAATGATCGATTTGGTCATGCAGCAGGAGATGGTGTTGTAAAGAAGGTAATCGAATTTGCCGAGAGGGAAACTCCATTTCCAAAGGATGTCTATCGCTTAAATGGAGATGGAACCGGGGTCATTATGTATGATACCAATACGGATGATGTCCTGGATTATGCAAAGCGCTGGATGGAAATGGTTCGAGGCATAGAGAAAAACGGATATGAGATGTATATCAATTTAAGTATAGGTATTATCTATGGCGTCCCGGGAAATGTTGACGAAGTTATTCGCATGGAACATTGCGCAGACCGTGAGATGTATGCTGCCAGAAAACAGGGTGGAAACCGGATTGAGATTGAAGATATCGAGAAGATTAGTTCGGAGAATCTGGATGATATTATTAATAATACGTCTATGGATGACAACAACCTTGATACCTTGACGGGATTACCGAATCTTGCGTTGTTTAGAGCACGTGCCCAGAAAGTTATGATTAACATGCAGAACAACAATGTGGACTATGGATATATCTTCTTTGATATTAAGAATTTTAGAAGCTATAACGAGCAGTATGGATTTGAAAATGGTGATTTACTGTTGAAGCAGCTTGCAACAATTCTGCAGACGACATTCCGTGGATGTCTGATTACTCGTGTGGGGGAGGATCATTTCATCTTGATTACGGAAATGGACAAGGTAGTAGATAAGATTGAAGGAGTACATAGAACACTGCATACGCTTCAGCAGGATGTGCATTTGGAATTAAAAGCCGGTATCTATGAGCCGGGCAAAGACGATTACAATGTGTCTCAGGCCTGTGACCGTGCAAAGATTGTCTGTGACAGTATAAAGAATGATTTTAATTCCATCTATAAGTATTATGATGATGATATCATGCGAGAGATGGAGAAATTCCAGTATATTGTGGATCATATCGATGAGGCTATTGAAAATGATTATATAGAGATTTACTATCAGCCGATTATCAGAACTGTTTCCGGAGAACTGTGTGGAGCAGAAGCACTTGCCAGATGGAATGATCCGAAGTATGGATTCCTGCAGCCGGGAGATTTTATAGATGTACTTGAGAGAAACAGGCAGATTCATAAGCTGGATATGTATGTGGTGAGAAAGGTTTGCAAAGACTATCAGATGATACGAGGTGAGGGTTACCAGCCAATTCCGGTTTCATTTAATATGTCTCGACTGGATTTTGAATGTACGAATGTAGTAAAGACAATTGAGGATATTACCAATGAGTTTATGGTTCCTCATGACATGATTCATATAGAAATCACGGAGTCGGCACTAATCGACAATCTGGATTATATGAAGCAGGAGGTCAACCGCCTGCGTTCTAAGGGATATCAGGTATGGATGGATGATTTTGGCACAGGGTATTCTGCCCTTAATATCCTTCAGGATTATGAATTCGATCTGGTGAAGATGGATATGGTTTTCCTGAAGAATTACAATACAAATCCAAAATCCAAGGATATTCTTTCAACAATTGTAGATATGTGTAAACGTATGCATATTCAGACCTTGGCAGAAGGGGTTGAAACTCTGGATCAGCTGTCCTTTTTGCGTTCTATAGGATGCGAGAAGGTACAGGGATTTTACTTTAATCGTCCGCAACCACTTTCTGAGGTGATGCACTTGCTGGAACTTGATAAATTTGTTATAGAAAACCGGGCACGTAGAGATTACTATGATACAATTGGGCGAGTTAATGTGCTTAGTCAGGCGCCGATGGATTACTTTGAGGAAGTAATGGAGAGGGCGACCAGAGACAGTAGTCAGATCTTTTTCAGTGGATTTCCGTTGGCTATAGCGGAATGTGTGGGAAATAATCATTTCCAGTATATTCTTGCCAATGATAAGTATCACGATCTCTTACAGCTCCTTCATCGAGGAAGTCTGTCTGAGTCATCAGATCTGATTAACAGTCTGAATGAATCATACAAGAACAAGTTCAGAGAGGGACTGCGTCGTTCCAAGAGAAATGGAACAATGGAGGTTGTGGAGTATGAAATTGATGGAAGAAAGTATGTAACACATATGCGCTATATTACTTCTATGCGAGATCGGGATGCGGTGCTATTGGCGTTGGAAAATACATCTTATGATAATTTGACGGTAGTATAAAAACCGGTTTACAAAATAGTAAAATCCATGTAAAATGACAGATAGTTGTTAGAAGAAGCAATGTATGTAAGTACGAGCCGATTATATATCTTAGGATATATGGTCGGCTCTTTTTTTGAGGAGAAAAAGAGTATGGCAATTTGGAATGATGATAACAATCATATCATTACAAAATTAAGAATGAGGGATGCGATGCTGATTTTCGTAGGCACAACACTGGTTTCCCTTGCGGTGCAGTATGTGTTTGATCCGGCGGGCATGGTAACAGGTGGCGTTTCCGGTATGGCAATTGTATGTAAAAAAATTACAGAAGCGGTTTATCCGGGTGGTGTTCCGCTTTGGTTCTGGAATGTGGTATTGAATATTCCGGTATTTTTATTTGCAATTTATGCAGAAGGATTTAGAAGTACAATTCGTACAGGACTTTCATGGGTTATTATGTCGGCAGAACTTGCAGTTCTTCCTGCATGTCCGGATTGGCTCCGTACAGACAATCTTTTGCTGACTGCAGCATATGGTGGTATCCTGTTCGGTGTAGGAACAGGTATCCTGCTTCAGGCGCATGCTACATCCGGTGGAACGGATATGTTAGGTAAATCGCTGCATGTGTATTTCCCATATATTTCTATGGGACGTTTGATTCAGATTTTGGATGGAATTGTTGTGGTACTCGGTGCGATAACATTTGATTTAGAGCATACGCTTTTTGCAATCATTTCCGTCTATGTAACCGGTCGATTGACAGATAAGGTGTTAGACCAGGGTAAGAAGGCGAAGATTGCGCTGATTATTTCACCGAAGAATAATGAGATTGCGCAGGATGTACTGTTTGAGTTAAATCGTGGAGTTACAGCGATTCAGGGTACCGGTATGTATAGCCATCATGAGAAGAATGTCCTGATTTGTGTATGTAGTATGCGTGATCTGCCTGATTTAAAGAAGATTGTAAAACAGTATGATAAAAGGGCGTTCTTTGTAGTTGGTACAATCAGTGAGGCTATGGGAGAAGGCTTTGTTGAGAAATGGAGCTAGTGTTTTTAATAAAAAAACTTGCAAATAATGAATAAAGAATGTATAGTAGAGTTTAGTTCAACTCTTTAACGCGTAGAAGTGCAACTGAGTGAGAATTCAGTTGCACTTTATCATATGTGAATATAAAGGGAAATATAGGGAATAGGATAGGAAGAAAAAGATTATGGATATGCAGATGGAATTCGTCCGAAAGCTGCCTACTCCAATGGAGATCAAAGAGCAGTATCCGATGGACGATAAATTAAAAAAACTCAAAGAAAAGCGTGATGAAGAAATCGCCAATATTATCACAGGCAAGGACGACCGTTTGATGTTGGTTATCGGTCCATGTTCCGCAGATAATGAAGAGGCGGTTGTAGATTATATGACACGTCTGAGAAAGCTTCAGGACAAGGTTTCCGATAAAATCTACATGGTGCCACGTGTTTATACCAATAAGCCAAGAACAATAGGTATGGGTTATAAAGGTATGTTGCATCAGCCGGATCCTACTAAGGGCGAGGATATGCTAAAGGGACTGATTGCGATTCGTCAGATGCATCTTCGTGTGGTTCGTGAAACAGAGTTTACCTGTGCAGAGGAAATGTTATATTCCAGCAATCATAGATATCTTTCAGATATTCTTTCTTATGTTGCAATTGGAGCCCGATCTGTAGAGGATCAGGGACATCGATTGACAGCAAGTGGACTTGGAATTCCGGTGGGAATGAAGAATCCGACAGGTGGAGATATCTCTGTTATGATGAATTCTATAATTGCAGCTCAGAATGGTCATACATTTGATTATCGAGGATGGGAAGTTAAGACTCCGGGTAATCCTCTTGCACATTCTATTTTAAGAGGCTATGTAGATAAGTTTGGACGTAGCCAGCAGAATTATCATTATGAGGACTTACAGCATTTGTTTGACTACTATTCACGTCATGAGGAGATTTTGAATCCTGCTGTTATCGTGGATTGTAATCATAACAACTCCGGTAAGCATTATCTGGAGCAGATACGTATTGCCAAGGATGTTATGCACAGCTGCAGCATTTCCAAGGATGTTAATAGCCTGGTGAAGGGGCTTATGATTGAAAGTTACATCGAGGATGGCAAGCAGCAGATTGAAGACGGTGTTTACGGAAAATCCATTACAGATCCATGTCTCGGTTGGGAGAAGACGGAGCGACTGGTGCTTGATTTGGCAGATATGCTTCCTTAGAGGACGTATTCCGGCAAAGTATTAAAAGTTTATGAATAGTAAGTGAGAATAGTAGAACCAACAAAATTCACATGTTAAAATATCCTTGATGCAAGCTTTTGCATCAGGGATTTTTTGTCCTTGGGAGAGACTGTATTATGGAAAATAACATATCTGCAGTTCAGCAGACAATACGAGCAATTACATGGAGTAAACAGAAACGTCCGGTGCATAGTCAGGTGATGGCGATTTTGGTTTGCTCAGTCTTTACAATTATAGATATTGCAAGTGGATATCATTTCTTAGCATTTTCGGTAGGAAGTGTCACAATCACATTTGCCCATTTTTTACCTATGCTTCTGTTTGGAATCATGGGTTATTTGGATGGGATGATTTTCTTGATTATTCAGTTTTTCGCCTTTGGTATTTTTGCATTTGAAGAGAGTTATTTATCGTTTATTACGATGCTGATGTGCGCGGCAATTTATTTTATTTCTCGTGGACGATGGCTGCTGTCCTGGAAGAAGATAGCCATTTCTACCGTATTTATGTCTCTGATGTACGGTAATTTTTGGCTTCCGATAGCATTCTCTCTGATGAAGGGGGAGATTATGATTCCTTCAATAAAGGAGGAAATTTGTTACTTTTTTGCAGCTATGCCGGAATTGCTGATTGCATTAACGTTGGCAAGAATCTTCTTTTTGAAACTCGATGATAAATATAAGAACATGGTATATATGGGACAGTTTTACACGAAGTTCTATAAGGAAGAGGTTATGCCTAGTGGATTGGATCGCAGATCAAAGCTGGGCAAGCAGGTGACAATTGGTTTAACCATTGACTTACTTGTTATTATCATTGCAACGATTGTGTTAAATGGAGTGGTCTGGGGCAACTATGCGACTCAGATGGCAATGCGAGATCATGGTGGCAATCCTACACAGGTGATTATTTCCATGATATTGATGCTGCTATCTCTGGTTGTGCCAATTGTAATTATTTCCTACTATGTATTTCAGCAAATGACGATTCAGCCGATATTTCGACTAACAGAATACATCAAGGGATATTCAGAGACAATCGATTCCACTCGTGAAGAATATACAGAAAGCTTGGAGGCGGTAAAGCCGGGGACAACGGATGAAATCTGGGAGCTTTACTGTTCGACAGGACGACTGGTTACAGATACAACGAATTATATAAAGCGTCTCCGAAAGGAGCAACAGCTGGAAGAGGACTTAGAGATGGAGAAGGCCGCAAATGAGGCCAAATCGCAATTCTTAAGTAATATGTCTCATGAGATTCGTACGCCAATCAATGCTGTGCTTGGATTTGATGAAATGATAATTCGAGAAACCCGGGAGAGAGGTACATTAAAATATGCTACGGATATTAAGACTGCGGGAGAGACATTACTGCAGTTGATTAATGATATTTTGGATCTCTCTCGTATCGAGTCAGGGCGTTTGGAGATAGAAGACAGGAAATTCGACCTTAGTGAGATGCTAAACGGTTTGATTTCCATGGCAGATGTGCAGGCGTCGAACAAGGGCCTGCAGTTGATGACTCACATCAATCCGGATATTCCTTCGTTTTTACGTGGAGATGAGATGCGCGTCCGCCAATGTGCAATGAATATTCTCAGCAATGCCGTAAAGTATACGGAAGAGGGAACAGTTACACTGAATGTGGATTACCTCACTATTGATTCTCATACCATTGAACTGACGATTCAGGTTACAGATACCGGTATTGGTATCAAGAAAGAGGATCTGGAGAGAATATTTACTCCTTATGAGAGATTGGAAGAGGGCTTAGAACGACACATCCAAGGAACCGGATTGGGACTGGATATCGTTAGAAGAATTCTGGAGAAGATGGGATCTAGGTTGGAAGTCCGAAGCATCTATGGTGAAGGTTCTACATTCTTCTTTACACTTAGAATTCCTGTAGAAGGATGGGAGCCACTGGGAGACGTATTTAAACGGTATGAAGAGACAAAACTGGAAATGAATCGTTACCACGAATCCTTCCAGGCACCGGATGCCCGTATTCTGGTTATAGATGATACCAATATGAACCTTATGGTTATCCGAGGTTTACTTAAGAGAACTCGCATTCAGATTGATACGGCAGACAGTGGGCGTGAAGCTTTACAGATGATATGTCGTGAACAATATGATATGATTTTTATAGATCATAAAATGCCGGGAATGGATGGCATTGAAACCTTGCATGCGATGGATGCGCTGGAAGGAAGTCTGAATAAGGATACAATCAAGGTGGCACTTACAGCCAATGCAATTAGCGGAGCCAGAGAAGAGTATATCGGAGTTGGATTTGATGATTATTTGTCTAAGCCAATCAATATGGATAAGCTGGAGAAGATGCTGATTCACTATATTCCAAAGGATTTGATTGTTATGGAAGGTGATGAGGGATATGTTGCATTTGTTGAGGAAGGTGCGAATTATCAGGATGTAGAGCAGACAGGGGAAGAAGAAGTCGATTTGTCAGAGTTCGACGATCTCCAGGGAATTGATATTAAGGTTGCATTGAAGAATTGTGATCAGGTAGATATTCTTAGAGAAGCACTCTACGAATTTTATGTGACGATAGAGAAGAAGTCGGAGGATATTCAGAGGTTTGCTGACAACAAGGACTATCGTAATTACACCATTGCTGTTCATGCATTAAAAGGAAATGCCAGATTGGTTGGTGCCGGAAAACTTTCCAGCGATGCGGCATATCTTGAGCAGTGTGGTAACGAAGAGAATGAAGTAGTAATCATGGAAGAAACACCGAAATTGTTGGAGTTTTACAGAAGTTATCTGGAGAAACTTGCACCAATTGGAAAACGTGATACTATAAATGAAGAAAATCTACAAGACATATCAGAAAGTGAATTTTTGGGTGCACTTCGAGATATGCGTGAACTTGTAGGAGTATTTGATTATGATAATGCATTGTCAATTATGAGGATGCTTGAACAATACAGAATTCCGGAGAAGTATAAGGATTATTGGGGTAGAATAAAACAATTAATGGCAGCGGTTGATTTAGACGGTTTGATGGAAGAACTGAAAGAGGAGTGACAGGATGAAAAGTATATTACTAATTGGTGATACAAATAGTTTTATGGTAAATGCCATAGCAAAAGATCTGAAAACAGTGGACTTCAGCGTAATTCAGAAAAAACCAGTGATGGAGGAATTCGAAAAAGTTACATTTACACCGGATATCTATCTTGTTTATCTGGATACCATGAATGATTTTGAGGCAGTCCTGAAGGCACTTGAGAAGAAGGTCATGGAAAAGGGAGTTCATGTCTGTATGATTGGTGAGAGATTGCAGATTGCAGGAGCTTATGATGTGATTTCTGAGCAGTGCGTAGAGGAGGTCTTCCTTCGTCCGGTTAACATAACGGAGATGGGTGAGAAGCTTCATTCCATTATTGCAAAGGACAGTATTGTACAGGAAGCAAAGAAGATTCTGGTAATAGATGATGATGCGATGATGCTGAAAACCATTAAATCCTGGCTGGATTCCAAATATAAGGTTACTATTGTCAATTCCGGTGTGACAGCATTCAAGTATCTTGCAAGTAATGCAGTAGACTTGATTCTTCTTGATTATGAGATGCCGGTAATCTCCGGACCACAGGTATTCCAGATGTTGAAAGAAGATCCGGATACCAAGGATATTCCAATTATGTTTTTGACGGTAAAATCTGATAAGGAAAGTGTAATGAAGGTTCTTTCTATGAAACCTACGAACTATCTTTTGAAGACAAGACCGCCTAGGGAATTGGTTGCTACAATCGATGAGTTTTTCGCTGAAAATATGTAGCAGAGTAATCATTTCCGAAAAGGGATTTCTGTTAGGAATACATATTGATGAAATTGTAATGCACAATGAACAAATCAGTTGCTTTGTTCATTGTGCATTTATTTTGCCGGACTTATAATTACCACAGAGTGAGGTGGGTTATCACTTGAGAAGGAGGAAAATATATGAGTTCGACAGTTGAAAATCTGCAGCATGCTGCAGAGCGCAAGGCATTCGCTGTAGCTATTGATAAATTTTTAAATCACCTGGATAAGGAGGATATGTCAAAACGTACAGACACCTACTTAAAACTTATTGATGCAGCAGAAAAGTTCTGGGGCAAGAACGGTGCCAGGAAGGAAACTCTGGATAAAGTCAGAGAATATGTAAAGAACCCTAATAATCGATGGGTGAAATTTATTAATCGTGTAATTGATGAATCTGATCCGCATTATGCGAGAACCATGTTATTAAATCTTGGATATGAGGCGTTTTTCCGTGGAACGAAGATGATTCGTGCAAATCGTGAGAAGTATGATTGCAATATTCCATGGCTGATTTTATTTGATCCGACTGATGCATGTAATATGCACTGCGTAGGATGCTGGTCTGGTACATATGGACATAAGCACAATCTGACCTTTGAAGAGATGGACAAGATAGTCACCGAGGGCAAGGAACTTGGAACATATCTTTATATGATGACCGGTGGCGAACCAATGGTTCGAAAGGATGACATCTTTAAATTGGCGGAGAAGCACAATGATTGTTTCTTTGGGTTATACTCCAATTCCACACTGATTGATGAAGAGGTATGTAAGAAGGTTCAGAAACTTGGAAATATTACGTTTATGCTGTCCATTGAGGGCTCTGTTGACACGAATGATGCGCGCCGAGGAGATGGCCATTACCGGGCAGTAATGAATGCCATGGATCTTCTAAAGAAGTATGGTATCGTATTCGGTACATCTATATGCTATACCAAGGCAAATATTGAGGCAGTTACAGATACGAAATTTATTGAGTTTATTGCAGAGAAAGGCGCCAGATTCGGCTTTTTCTTCCACTTTATGCCAGTTGGAAATAATGCAGTTCCGGAACTGATGCCTACATTTGAGCAGCGTAAGAAGATGATTGAGAAAATTCGCTGGATTCGTACAGGGGATAATGATCTTGGATTTTTCCCTATGGATTTCCAGAATGATGGCGAATTTGTCGGAGGTTGTATTGCAGGAGGACGAAATTATTTCCATATCAATGCAAATGGAGATGCTGAGCCATGCGTATTTATCCATTTCTCAAATACAAATATCCATGAGCATCATATATTGGAAATGTTACAGAGTCCGTTATTTATGGCATATCATGAGGGACAGCCGTTTAATAGAAACCATCTGAGACCATGTCCAATGCTGGAAAATCCTAAGTTATTAAGGGAGATGGTGGATGCAACCGGCGCACATGGTACAAATTCAGAATCTGAGGAATCAGTGGAGCAGCTGTGCAGTAAGTGCGATGATTACGCGGAAGGATGGGCTCCAATTGCTGAAGAAATCTGGGCTGGACAGAAACATCACAAGAAGGCATATGAAAACTACAGCCGAGAAAAGAGAGAGCATCCGGAACTTGCAGCATTTGAGCATGTAGACGGATCAGAAGAAATTGTCAGTACAAACGAAAAGAGAGCTTAGAATAAATGAGTAAGGCAGGGGATGCGAGATATTGCAGACCCTGCTTTTTCATTATCAAAAAAGCACCGGTTCTTAATCGAACCGGTGCACTACAGGTTTGGATACATTGGGATTCGCTCCGATGAAGCATCGCCACCATCGCTTCCCATCTCAACATACTTCAGATTTGTGAAGCATCGCCACATCTCTTACTGGTGTTTTAGTATCTCTTGATGGTTATATTGTATCTCGATAAATACAATCCGTCAAGTAATTATCTGAAATTTGTTATAATTATCAAAATATTTATGCAAAAATTAGGCAATGTGTCGGATTTTAGTACAATTTTGTGAAAGTTTTATCAGGCTCGTGAAAAAGTAGACAGAAAACGAGAGGTTTACGTATAATTGAGTGAGTAAAGAAAGTCATAGAATATACAGAAAAACTGTATAACAGGAGTAAAGTATGTTACCAGTAGCATTTGTTGAAAAGATAAAGAAGATGCTTCCGGAGGCGGAAGTGGAAGCATTTCTAAATAGTTATGAGGATACTAAATTCCAGGCGCTTCGCATGAATCAGTGGAAACTGGCAAATCGAAATGGAGCGGGTGAAGGCATATATGAGTCATCGGAAAAATCCGGTCCATCAGTAGATACATGGGAGTTGAAGCAGGTGCCATGGATAAAGAACGGATTCTATTATGACGAATCTGTAGTACGTCCAGGAAAGCACCCATATCATGAAGCAGGGATATATTATATTCAGGAACCTAGTGCGATGGTGCCGGGGGAATGTCTGGATATTGAACCTGGAATGCGTGTTCTGGATCTCTGCGCAGCTCCGGGAGGTAAGTCGACACAGTTGGCGGCAAAACTCATGGGAAAAGGGATGCTAATCAGCAATGAACCGATGCCGAATCGAGCGAAGATATTGTCTGAGAATGTAGAGCGTCTGGGATTTCCCAATGTTGTGGTGACCAATGCTTATCCCCAGGATCTTGCACCAAGATTTCCATCCTTCTTCCACAGAATTATGGTTGACGCGCCATGTTCCGGAGAGGGAATGTTTCGAAAGAATGAGCTTGCACAGGATGAGTGGTCCGAGGAGAATGTTCGTATCTGTCACGAGAGGCAGATGGAAATTCTGGATAAGGCAGCAGATATGTTGGCAGCGGGTGGACAAATGGTTTACAGCACCTGTACATTTAGCCCGGAAGAAAACGAAGGAACAATGTATGAATTCTTAATAAATCATCCGGAGTTCCATCTGGTAGAACCACGGAAGGTGCCGGGAATGAGCGATGGTGTTCCGGAATATCTTACAATGTGTGGATATCAGCAGGAAGAAATTCGTGAGAATGTTGCAAGTGAGCTGAAGAAGGCGATTCGACTTTGGCCCCATAAGATTCAGGGTGAGGGGCATTTTACTGCGGTGCTGGAAAAAGACGGTTCACTTTTATTTCAGTCACCGGAATTGAAGACTAAGAAAAAACCACTGAAGAACAATGCGTTGCAGGATTTTTTGGAAATGACCACTGTGAGTGGAATCTTGGAAGACTTGCTCTATAAGAATTTAAAACTTCAGGGAGATCAGATTTATCTGATTCCGGAAGAGTGTCCAAATCTCTCGGGTATTAAGGTTCTTAGACCGGGACTTCATATTGGAACTGTGAAGAAAGAACGGTTTGAGCCGGCGCATGCCCTTGCCCTTGCACTTCATCCGGATGAGTATGGTAAGGTGATGAATCTTACGGTAGAGCAAGCGATGGATTATATTAATGGATTGACGTTTAAAGCAGATGGCGATAAGGGTTGGTACTTAATCCTAGTGGACGGAGTCAGTCTTGGATGGGGAAAACTTGCCGGTGGAACTATGAAGAACCATTATCCAAAGGGTCTGCGAAAGAATATGAGGTGACAAAAAATGGCAACTAGAAAACTATATGATGAAGATGCATATGCGAGGGAATTTGATGCGACGGTTGTTGAGGTTCATGAAACTGAGAAGGATGGGGAAAAATATTATGATGTAATTCTTGACCGTACGCTTTTCTTCCCGGAAGAAGGCGGACAGACATGTGATCGTGGAAATCTAAGATTGGGTGGATTGGTTCCGGCGGAAATCGAGGAAGAGATTTCTAACCGGCCACAGGCATGGAATGTGGAAGATGTACAGATTGATGGGGAAAATAAGATTCATCATATCTTAGATCAGCCTATAGATATTGGAACAAGAGTACATGGTGAAATTGATTGGAACCACAGATTCAGCAACATGCAGCAACACACGGGAGAGCATATCTTTTCAGGAATTGTTCATGCAAAGAAAGGGTATGCCAATGTAGGATTTCATCTTAGTGACAGTGTTGTTACCATGGATTATGATGGGGAATTGACAGATGAAGAAATACAGCAGATAGAATATGAGGCTAATGAGGCAATTATAAAGAATATTCCTGTTCACTGCTACTATCCGGAACTGGAAGCGCTTGAGAGAATGGATTACAGAAGTAAAATCCAGATTGATGGAGCTGTTCGAATCGTGGAGATTTCAGGGGTTGATTGTTGTGCTTGTTGTGCGCCTCATGTGAAGACAACTGCTGAAGTTGGTATGTTAAAGGTTATTGGACACCAGCGATATAAGGGTGGTATTCGGTTGACAATTCTCTGTGGTTTTCGAGCCCTTAGAGATTATGATAGAGTAAGTGGAATTGCGACGATGGCATCCCAGGAACTTTCAGTTTCACAGGATGCGTTGGTTGATGCTGTGTTGAAGCAGAAGGAAGATATGGCAAATCTGAAAGTTGCGCTGGGAGAGGCAAATACCAGAGTGATGAATCAGGAATTGTCCCAGGTGGATTTGGAAGCGGAAAATGTGGTTTTATTTTCAGAGAATGTACCTAACCTTGTTATGAGAAATGCAGTAAATACATTGATGGAGAAACATAGTGGATATGCTGCAGTTTTTAATTTGGATGGCAACCGATATCAATTTATTATCGGATCAAAAGAACGGGATGCACGTGAGCTGTCTACTCTTCTTAGAGAAAAGTATGGTGCAAAAGGAGGAGGCAGCAGTGATATGGTACAGGGCTCCATGGAGAAAGAAACTCCAATGATGGAAAAGGAAATACGTGAATTGTTTAATAATGGGATTTCTTAATTTTTTATGAATATATGAAAAAGCGAGTGAAATTTGCCGTAAAATAGATATAATCATAGTAGGAAGGTCTATATAAATCAAGAAGGGAGCTGTTGGCGATGGGTAAGCATGAGTCGAAGATTCAGCATGAGGCTGATATGATTATTAAGGCTGCGAAAACGGATATGGCCCAGGTGATTGTTGAACAACCGCAGCATGGCCCTGCGCTTTCTTTTTATAAAGGCGCGGAGGCAAATATCTGGACATATGATGATAAGTTTAAGAAAACAATAGAACATCGATAAAAAATCCTCGACATATTAATATGTCGAGGATTTTTTTACTCATTTTTTTCATTTGTAGGTTGAGAATCGTCATCTGTGGTTTCTGCATCCTCACCTTCTTCATAGTTTGGATCGTAGAATGTATATTCATTAGATGAACGGAAGATGGTATTGGATGAACCAAGCTGATTTACAACAATTGTATCTCCGTTTTCGATATCATCCGCATCTATTGTGAGAACCTGTCCGCTTTCATATGTAGTAGAAACTTTTTCGTCATTTACATAGACACGGCTCCATTTAGTAAAGTTATCACCATAGATATGAAGCTTTCCATTATAGAGGTATGCGTTGTTAATGGTGATGTCCTTGACGCCCATTACAAGGTCGGATGCAGGATATAAATCTACACCGCCATACGCATAACGATCGCCGTAAAGCAGGTCATACTGAAGTAATTTCAATCCGTCCATATATTCGTCCGAACCAGCTTCAACACCTTCATTAAGCATTGCCTGGTTGTAGTTCATGACAGTGCCACCATGGATTCCGAGACGATTTGTAAATTCTGCCAATAACTGATATGAAGTCAAATCCTTGTCAGATTTCTCCATGCCGAAATTATTCCAAGTATAGTATTTGGTCTGGTAGAGATCACCGGTTGCAATCTCATCCTCTTGAATACCAAGTGTAGGTAAATGATCACCAAACATGATAAGAAGTGTGTCCTCATCACGCTGTGACAACATGTCTACATATTTTTCAATCCACTGATCCATATTGTTGATTCGATTAACGTAATATGTCCACTGGTTTGTGAGAGCTTCATCACCGTCTTTAACAGTTGTGGTAATCTTAGTATCATCGCCCTCAACCGCATAGGTAGGGTAATCTCCATGAGTCTGAACCGTAATGGTATAGACAAAATCAGATCCCTCAGTTGTATTAAGCGCATCTGTGGTAGCACCAATCAGAATATCATCTGTAGGCCAAGAGCCAAGTGGTGTGTAATCTGTGATGTCCAGCATTTCCTTACTCTGGAATGTATCAAATCCCATCATAGAGAATGCATTACGACGACTATAGAAGTTACCACCGTTGTCGTGAACGACATGTGTACCAACTCCAAGTGTTGAACTTAAATCAGAAGCATAAGATTCTACATCGGTCTGCTTTAAAATTGTCTTCTGCGGATATTCGCCAGGTCCGAAGAACTGCATGGACATACCGGTTAAGACTTCAAATTCCGTGTCGCAGGTTCCTGCACCAACTACAGGAACGGTCAGATGACCGGTAGAGAAGTTTTGCTCCAGATAATGTGTAAATGGTGTTGCATCTTCAGAAGTAGTGATACGGCTATCCTCAGCCACATCATAATATGACTCCAGGAGAACTACGATGATATTAGGCATATCTTCCGAAGTGATGGTAGTTTCACCCTGTTTTGTGTCAGCTAAAATTGACTGAATGGTCTTTTCATTGTAATTTCTTGGTTTAGAGATACCAAGACTGAAGGTACTACTGGAAAAACCATAAAGGTAACCATTGTCTTTATAACCTTGGGCAAGGTTACCGAAGTAAGAATCAATAATCTTATTTTCCTGTAAAACGTAAGTTACAGCAGGAAGTGTCATAAAAGAAAGCAGTACAAGAATTCCACGCTGCCAGAATTTAAGCTTTGGTTCTTGCTTCTTGCCACGTCGGAAGAGACGTACCATCAACAGTGCATAGATTAAAACCGCTGCAACTGCAAGTGCTCCCTGACTGGCAGAGAAATAATTGGTATTCTGCATAGTTAGTAGGTCGCTGACCATTGAGATATCCGTGTAACCAAAAGGAGACACTCGATTTAACAGGATAATACAGTTGATAATACCAAGAGCAACGAAAATAGCGGAAATAATCATTCTGGCAAATGTTCTGCGCTTTACCAGATATACCAATGTGAATACGATAAATACAAGATAGGCATTGTATAAATATGCCATGGTATGCTTGGTAACGAATTCACATGCACTTAAAAAGGAATGCCGAGACATCCATTCCATGATAAAAATCATGCCGAGTGAAAGTGGTATATGCATGATAATTGAATACTTGTTAATAAAGTCGATGGTTTTTGTATACTTTTCAGATTCTTTTAATTTGCGGAGCCATTTTGGACGATGGTCCTTTTTCTCACGATTTTTAAATTCCCCTCGTTTTTCCCTCACCTTTGTTCGTAAATCTTTGAATTTACTTAAAATGTTCATGGGTTTCCTCCTGTCGCTTCATTGCTTAGCGACTTTTAATAAGATATAATACAAGGTGATTATTTGATAAACTTATTGATTGCGTCTTCGAGATCCTGGAGACATTTTTCATCTCCGGTCTGTACTGCGTCGACAACGCAATGTTTGATGTGATCTTCAAGAATAATCTTACCTATGTTATTGATAGCAGAACGCACTGCAGCAATCTGAATCAGAACTTCACTGCAATCTCTACCATCTTCCACCATTTTTTTTACGGATTCCATATGACCAATGGCACGATTCATGCGGTTGATTACGGCCTTCGTATTTTCATGATGATGAGTATGAGAATGACAATGTTCGTGATGTTCATGTTCACTGTGTTCATGATGTTCAGACATCTGTAAGCCTCCTCGTGGGTAGCGTTTTGCTACAAAATACAACTTGGCAAAGATCTTTATCATGTGTAGAATAAGATTTTGCCAAGCTTTTTAGAGTATATCATTTTAATAAAGTCTTTGCAATTAGTACAAAGAACTGTAAAAGTGCGGAGAAATAGGAGATTTTTTATATGTTTTTAGAACAGATACAGATTCATTGGGTTTGGTTTGCTCTGCTTGCTATGATTTTTTTAGGAATGGCACCCGTCCTGGCAAAGGCAGGGCTGAAGTATACAGGTGAAGCATCTGCAGCCGGACTTGTATTAACGGTTTTATCTTTTTTCGCCTGGTCAGGTTATATGACAACCAGTGCAACGGTTTCTCTGATGGGACTTGGATTCCAGAATTATTTGAGATTGATTGTAGGCGGAATTATTATGGGAGCTGCAATTCTCTGTTTTACAATGGCGTTAGGACAGATGGATGTTCATGAAGCAGTACCGTTTCAAAAACTGGTGTTGGTATTTACCCTGTTATATGGAATTATAATCGAGAAATCGGGATTTGCTGTTATTGTGCTTATTGGCATGGCGCTAATTGTTGCGGGTGTGGTTCTGCTATCGATTGAGTGTTCCAATAAAAGTGGATTACTAATGGCTCTTTTGTTTATTATTCTTGCGACGATGGTACAGATTTTGGATAAGTTATTTCCAACGACAGTGGACGCAGGGATGGTTTATCCGATTCGAATTACAATTGCTTGCGTGTTATGCTGGATTGTTGTTATTTTTTCAAAGGGTAGCAAGGAATGGAAGAGGATAACGCTCTATAGTGCACTGCTTTGTCTACTTTCCGGTTGCTCTTACTGTTTGTCGACAATTGCATACGCAAGAGCTTTACAGGCAGGAGAGCCGACTGTTGTTGGGCCTCTATACAATTGTTCAGTGATGGTTGCAATTATGTGTGCAGTGCTGTTTCTCAAGGAGAAAATCAGTCGTCGTGGGTTGATAGGATTGGTTTTCATTATTATAAGTATATTTTTGTTGTAGTTTTCTGGGAAATGATTCATTTCCTTGAGATTTACAGGTTAGGAGCTACGAATGAAGTTATCGTTTCGTGAACGCGGATTGAGTAAAGAGGTTCGACAGAGAATCCTGGTATTGATTCTGATTTTTTTTGTTGGACTTATATTTTTCAATATTGTTTTGAATTTTAAATGGAAGAAGGATTCCACAGAGATGACAGAGCCGACGTTGCCAACAATCTCCATGGAAGCCCTTGGGCAGAATATTAATACACTTTACGGATACACCACTGAGATGGATGGCCTATATATGAGAAATGCTGTTGTTCCGCTTACGGACGACAGAAAATTGACCATGAATATCAATACAAATGGCAAAGATATTGAAGGAATCAGTTATGAAATCCGTTCAACAGATACAGAACGAAAAATTGCCGAGACTGAGATTAAAGATTATGACATCAAAGACAATCAGATTTCAACAACTGTTAAATTGGAGAACTTGATTGAAGAGGGTGAAGAATATCTGTTTATTATTACTTTGGATGTAGACGGAGAGTCTATTTATTATTACACCAGAGTTCTGATTCCGGAGGATGGTTCTTATGCGCAGGAAGCACTGGATTTTGCACTGGATTTTCATGACAAGGCACTTGCCGGTGACAAAGATTCTATAAGCTCCTATGTGGAAACAGATGAAGATACAGAAGGCGATACTTTAAATTGTGTGACAATTAATTCTACAGTAGACGATGTTGCATGGGATGGATTCGATGGAAATATAGTTGGAGATGTTGATATTAAACTGACGGATATCAATAGTAACTACAATGCGATTATCCTGAGTTATCAGATGTCACGCGAAGGAAGTGGCGGCACAGAATATTATAATGTAGAAGAATATTTCAAAGTACGTTATACAGAGACACGTATGTATCTGCTTGATTATGAACGTACAATGGAAGAAATTGTGAATAGTGCAGCAATTAGCATTAAGGATAACGTGCTGACAACCGGATTGAATTCAGCAGATGTTTCCTATCTTTCAAATGAGACAGGAACAATCGTAAGCTTTGTTCAAGCGGGAGCACTTTATGAATATAATCAGAACAAAAAGACACTTACAACGGTCTTTTCTTTCTATGGTGATGACGTAACAGACAGTCGTGTCTGGAACCAGAATCATGATATTCTTCTTTTGGATATTGATGAGACCGGTACGATGGACTTTATTGTTTATGGTTACATGAATGCCGGAGAGCATGAAGGCAGTGTCGGTATTAATCTCTATCATTATGATAGTAGTACCGGTCAGGCGATTGAGCAGACATTTATTCAGACGACAAATTCCTATCAGATTTTGAAGGCTGGATTTAGCGATTTGCTCTATGAGAGCTCTTCAGGTGATTTTTATATCATGGTCGACGGTACTTTGATCAAGGTGGATTTGGACTCTCTTACAACATCGGAAATGCTTACAAATCTAACAGATGACATGTATGCGGCATCAAAGTCCGGTCGATACATTGCTTGGATGGATGAAGGTGGAGCAAGTAGTACAATTCATGTGATGGATTTGGAAGATGAATCCACTTATGATTTGACAGCGGACAATGGAGAAATGCTAAAGGTCCTTGCATTTATGGATGAGGATTTGGTATACGGAACATTGGAAGAGGGTAACATTACCACAGATGCAGCAGGTGGTAACGTATATCCAATGTCAAAAGTGACGATTCAGGAAGTCGCCGGTAGCAAGGATGTCTTGAAAGAATATACAGCGGATGGCGCATATATTGATTCTGTTGATAAAGAATCGAATATCATGCTAAGCCTGGAACTCTGTACAAAACAGGCAGATGGAACATTCAGTGTATCCGGAACAGATGTGATTAAGAATACTTCCGGTGAAAAGAATAAGACGGTTAGCGTCTCTGTTTCCAAGGATGATATTGCACAGCTTACATTTACGATGGCTGATCTTACAGAAGAGGAAAGTATTTCAGCAATTCAGTTATCCTATTCAGGATTGGTGCTGGCAGATTCAAATAAGACGATTTCTGTAGAAGCTTCTGAATCGGAAGTTCGTTACTATGTATATGTAGGTAATCGCGTCGTTTATGCTGGAACGGATGTGCAGGAAGCAATCACAACGGCAGATGAAAATATGGGTATTGTTGTGGATAACACCAACCAGTATATCTGGAAACGTGGAAAAGCTTCGTATGTGAACTCACTGAGTGGACTGAGTGTTGGCGCGGATGATACTTCTGAGAGCTCTATTGCACAGGCAATTAGTGCAATACTTGTTCGAGAAGGCGAGAGCGTGGATGTTCATTCACTGTTGAATCAGGGAGAGAAACCGATTTCTATCCTGCAGGCAGCATTGAAAGATGCAACGGTATTGGATTTGACAGGATGTAATATGCAGGAAGTTCTTTACTATATTGCACAAGGGAATCCTGTATATGCGATTAATAGCAGTGGAGAAGCGGTTCTGCTTATTGGATATGATTCAAGCAATGTTTATATCTATAATCCAGTGAGTGGAAATACTTCGTCTGTAGCACAGTCAGATGCGAGCGCAGATTTTGTAGCAGCCGGAAATATATTTATTTCCTATGTAGATTAAAATATATTCTTTACGAAAGGGAACTCACGGAGGTGGGTTCCTTTTTTTATAAAAAATAAAAAATGATGGAACCTTTTGTATAATAGATGCGTCTATTATATGTGGAGTCTAGATATTACCGGCATCGGAGGACAGAATAACTATGATTGGAATGGAAATGCTTACGGAGGCGATTCTTAAGAATAAAGAATGGCTATATAAACATGCGTTAGTGATTACGCATAATATAGATGAAGCGGAGGAGGCAGTTGGCAATGCGATTGTCAAGGCATATGTAAACAGAAATAAAATACAGAAAAAGGAAAGTATCGATTCGTGGCTCTATAAGATTGTTCATAATGAATCGTATAGCCTTTTGCGAAAACGAAAGGATATGCTTTGCATAACAGATTATGAGAATAGCTTATGTGCAAAAGATGATATTGAAAAGAGTGTGGAAGAACAGTCAATATGGAAAACGGTATCAGAATTGCCGGAAAAGTATCGGGAAATAGTATATCTCTTTTATGCTAGAGAACTGGATATAAAGACAATTCATAAGGTTACAGGTTTGCCGGTTGGAACCGTTAAATCAAGGTTAAATAGAGGTCGAGAGATGTTGCGCTCAGAACTGACGGAAGGAGGAAGTGAAGATGGAGATAATTGATGAAAAAATAAAAGAAGAGTTTAGAAAGTCGGAGCTACCACTGCCGGATGGTTTTGATCAGATGATTAAAGAGAAAATAGCGGAAGGAATAGAAAAAAGTAAGGGGCAAAAAATAATTGTGATACCGCGAAGAACGAAACGACTGATAGCATCATTTGCGCTGGTATGCGTAGTCATTTCTGTTATTGGAATTTCTGGAAAAGCGAATGTAAATCACTTAAAGAATCGGTTACAAAGTCTCAGTGAGGAAGAAAAGGAAGAAATGGTCGAGAACGCTGATGAAGCGACTGTGCCAGCGGCTATATTCACAAGAGATTTTACCGATTCTGAAAGAGATAGGATGCAGACATTACGAATCAAATATGAATCGGAGGGATTATATCCGGAGAAGGAATTATTGGTTATAGATAGTGAAGAAGATGTGGATGCGGAGACAATTTGTTTTTATCCTAAGCTATGCAAGTATTACTTGCCGGATAGGGAATTAACGGATGAAGAATTGTTGGAATACATTGATTATAGTTATAAAGAAAACTATGCGCTCCAAGAGCGTACTGATAAAAATGATGAAGAGCTTAATATAGAAGTCTGTTCAGATGAAGAACTGAAGTCGATGGCGATAGATAAAATAGAAAGTTGCTTTGGTGTTAGTGAAGAAGATTTGACAGTGTCAGTTCGTTTGCATAGTTTTTGCGGTGGTATTGATGGAGGATATGAGCGAACAGCGGATGTTAACTTATATGATGTGAAGAACAAGGATTCTTATCAGGTGGAAATTGAGGCAGTAAGTGGAACAATTCTGGGAGTATATAAAAATAATGGAATAATGGGGCCTTATTACAAAGAGAAACATTCGGCGAATACTGTAGAGTACGATGAGCAGGAGTGCAGAGATAAGTATGAGCAATTCAAGACAGTGGCAGAATCATATGGAGAAGGTGAAAGAATTAAAGATGGATGTTGTTATGTGTTCGTACGAGGAAATACTATGATTGACGATATAGTTATGTTTTTGTATAAAACAGAAAATGGAAACTATATTGATGTTGATTATTGTTTAGATGATTATGAAGTTGAATGTATAGAAGAATCAAGTGAGAGCGAATTTAATAGTATATTAGAGTGGTGGAATGAAGATGCGGCAAAAGAGGGATATGAGATTAAAAAGATTGATATGTAATACGGCTTTTGTAAAACTGATGATTGCTTTTATGGCACTTAGCTTTTGTTTAATAAAATGTGAAACAAAAGTATGTGCTTCGGGGAATCAGATATAGTGCTTATAACTATTGTGTATTATTGTGGTATGTATTATTATGCAGTTAAGAGGAGGGATTACTATGAATGTATCATTAATAATACTAATAGCAATTGTATTTGTGGTTATAATTACACCTGTAATTATAAAAACTTACTCTGATCATGATTATAAGAAACAGGTGGATGGGAGTAGAAAAGAAAGGACATTTTCTGGAGAAAATCCACCAGTAGATGTTAAAGATATTACTCCTTCGACAGAGCAATTAGAAGCTGATGTCTATAAAGAACAAATGAAAGCGGAATTGAAGTTAAAAGGTGGGCAGAATATACTGGGGCCTATGTAAATTTATATTTTATGAAAGGGAACTCACGAAAGTGGGTTCTTTTTTTATAAAATAATGGAACCTTTTCGCGTTTATCGACGTCTATTATAGGTAAGGAATAAGTAGGAACTTACGAGAAAAATTCGAGGAGGATTTATTATGAGAAAAAAGAAAATTTTAGGTATAGGTCTATTTGGTACGCTGATGGTATGTGCATGTCTGCAATTTCCCCAAGATTAAAAACGGATAATACAGCTAGTTATGTAAAGAGCAATAAAGGGGTAATTGGATTTACAGCAGGTGTGGCAGGTACATCTAATACACGTAATTATGGTGCGATATTCCCTAATATGTGTTCTTCGAGAGTATATGTGCCAACAGGAAGTTATCGTTATATATCAAATAATGTATATGGGAACTATTCATATGCTTATTTAGTGCTTTCTGTTAATCAAGACAATAGATTACATAGATTGTCTGGTAAATGGAGCCCGGATAATATTAGTGGAAGATACTAAGGAGATTTAATGCGTAAGATAAAGAAAGGTATACTTGTATTCTTACTTGCAGTCAGTTGTATATTGGCTGGCTGCAAGCAAGAATACAGTGAAAATAAGACGGCAAAGGATACGAATCAAATTTTATCAGAATATGGAAATGGTTGTGATGTCTTTCAGCAAGGAGAGACATTTGAGCAAGATGGCATGACAATAACTGTAAATTCTTCCAGAATAACAAAGCAAAGAGATGGTTGGGACAATATTATTGATTTTTTTCCAGAGGAAGATGCCGATGGAATGATCATAGATGACTCCTGCTATTTTGTTGTAAATATGACGATTCACGTGGATGACAAAGAGAAATATCCATTGAGTATTTTTGGGTTTTCAGCGGTATGCTTAGATGAGACAACGGGAGAATATGTAGATGGTTCGACGATTGTGTCATCGACATATTATAATACCTTACCGCAAGATATTAGAGATTCAGATAATTTGATGGTGGATTATCCAAAGGACGGAGAAGATCTTGTCGACACAGATTTTATATTTGCATTGAGTGATGAGTCGAATGTGAAGGATGGAAATTTGTATTGTTTAAAGGTGCAGAGTGAAAATGATACGTCGCAATCTGCCTGTGATAAGGATTTGGCGGCGGTGGTTGAACTTAAACCGGATATAGAATTATGAGGTAATGGAATTGCATTCGTATGAGTATATATATGGTTTTAAAAAGAGAGTGGTTTTGATAATGCTCTCTTATGTGCCAGTGCTTTTAGTGTTGCTGAGTTATTTTACATTTTATGTTGGTTCGCTGAAATCTGGGGTCGCTTTTTCGGATACTTTTTCATATCATCTCGGTAAAATTTTATCTGGTATGGAAGTATTAAATGAAAAGACTGGGAAAAGTGGCAGAGAAATACCGATTCAATGGCTGGCCATACAGATAAGTTACTTGTTTATTATCAGTGGATATATCAGCGAAGAACGACAGAATAGAATAGAAAATATCACGAAGTATGGCACCTATGGAAGATGGTGGCAGAAGAAAATGCATTGGTTTATAGGCATTTCAGGGTTTTACTATCTTGTGGTTGGTCTCTTGTTATTGCTGGAAGTGAAAGTAGAATCTCTGATTAGAATTCCTACAGATGCAGAATATGTGAAATCCGTTTTTGACACCTGTGCAAGAGAAATTATCATATATACAGCTGCTTTCTATATGATGAACTCTCTTTTGTTAGGAATCATTCAAATCTGTTTAGAACTGAAAGTGCAAGGGTTAATTGCTTTTATTATAGTGATTGGAATGTTGCTTTTTGAAATGTTTGTAGAAGGGATGGTTTTGCCATGTCATCTTGGCATGATTAACAGAAATGCGGCAGTTGTAGGAGATATTTTTCTTTCAAACATCCTCCTTTTTGCGGAGGTGATATTTGTGATTGTAGGAATGATTATAGGTAGAAAGATTTGTAAAAATGGATTTTAAAAGGTTTGTTAGTATACATAAATTTTGGATGATATCGATACTTGTGGGTTCAATCATTGCAATAAATCACTTTGTGGATGGAGTATTGCTTGTAAATTATGATATAAATGGAATTCCTGGAAATGCATATATTTCGTGGATCGGCGGTTCCTTCTTTTATTCACAAAGTCACTGGTTTTATTTTACATTGCCATTATTGGGTTCCGTAGCAGTCGGATTAGATTATGGAATATTAAAAAGGAGAAAGTATTTTGATCAGTATAAAATAAGGATGACGAAAGAGCATTATATTGCAACGCTAGGGATAAAGGTTTTCTTATTAGGTTTTTCTGCGATAGTTATTCCGCTGACTCTAAATTTTGTATTAACGATGATGGAACGACCGCTTTTATATCCGGATCCATTGGTTGCAATTGGGCCGCAATCGGATGAGTTAGGAACAACGTTGTATTATTTACATCCGATGATATATACAAGCATCTATATCTGCTTTGATGGAATCTTTGCTGGTGCAATTGCTCTGATTACCGTTGAATTGTGTGCAATTATAGAAAATTGTTATATGGCTACGATAGTACCGTTTGCAATTAGTTATATTTTATATACAGTAGGTGGCTTGTTTGTGGATTCGTGCTTTACTTTGGATCGCTTACTTATGCCGGTGTATGGTGCAAAAAGTGTTATAGAATATGTAGCTGCTGTAGTCTTTATAGTATTTTCTATTGTTACCTGGATGGGATTGGGCTTAAAAGAGGAATTATAGAGAATGAAAATAGAAGTACAGAAGATTAAAAAAATAATAAATAAGAATGTGATTTTAGATGATATCTCAGTAGAATTTGTCTCGGGAAAAATCTATGGGATAAAGGGAAAAAACGGTTCCGGAAAGACGATGTTTTTAAGAGCACTATGTGGACTCACTAGAATAAATGCGGGTAAGATTATAATTGATGGAAAGTACTTGGGACAGGATATGGATTTTCCGGAAAGGGTGGGATTTTTAATCGAATATCCTGGATTTCCGGGAGGTCTGAATGCTTTTGATAATTTGAAAGTGCTGGCATCCATAAAAAAGTGTGTTTCAGATGAGGATATACGAGATACGATTTCCAGAGTAGGGTTGGAAAATGATGCGAAGAAGAAGTATCGTCAGTATTCATTGGGGATGAAACAAAAGTTGGGAATTGCAGCGGCAATCATGGAGAAGCCGGAATTGATATTACTAGATGAACCGATGAATGGATTAGATGATGATGCGGTCATGAAGTTTAAAACAATTCTTCAGGAAGAGAAGGAACGAGGTGCTTTAATCATTATTGTATCGCATGATTTAGAAGAACTAGAACTTGTGTCGGATGAATTGTATCAGATGAAAGAGGGACGCCTTGAGAAGAAATAGACGAGTGATTTTTCTAATTGGATTAATGATTGCTATCCTAGTGGTATCCAGAATTGTATATGTGAATATGAAGTATCCGCAGGTGGAATATAAGGACATTCCGAAGGGGGATGCAGCGGAATGGGTCAATGGTGTAGAACTTACGATTGAAGATACGAAAGTATATAATCAGGCAGAAGCGGTTGAAAAATATGGACCGGATATTGTGGATGAATTCGATTTGGGCGCTGATTTTGTAGTCTTTGAATCAGAATTGTTGTTGGAGAACCAGAATAAGACGGTTCAAGAGGTGTATCTATATGATTTAAATATAGAGAATCGTATTTATTCGAACGGGATATCTGCTGAAGTTCAATTAAATACGGATGATGATCAGCTTGTGCTCGATTTACAGCCGCACGAAGAAAGGACGGTAAAAGTATGTTATAAACTGTTTGTGGACCAATTTCGAAATATGAAAAGTGAGGATATTACAGCGAAAGATTTTTGGATATCTGGTGTACATTATCCGGTTAAAAATCGATGGAGATTAGGATAATTAAAATCCCCCGGAGGTGAGCGGTGACTCACGTCCGGGGGATTTTTCAAACATAATTACTTATGTTCTTCTCTATATTTGTTTACAACCTTTTCAATTCTCTTATATGGATCTAAGAGTTCGCTCATAGAAGCATCGTGGTTTAATGTATCGATGATATAAGCGATGTACTTGCTCATTCCACAACTGATATAGTAATCACGCTTAAGTAATTCAGGCTGCTGATAAACAAGGTTTGTTGTAACAACCTTATAAATGATACCATCAGCGACAGCCTTGTCGAATTTCTCCATTCCGTTTGTGAAAAGACCGAATGTTGCGATGACGAAAATACGATTAGCTTTACGCTTCTTAAGTTCAGAAGCTACATCAATCATAGATTCGCCGGAGGAAATCATATCGTCAACGATGAATACATCTTTGCCTTCCACAGAAGAGCCGAGGAATTCATGAGCAACGATAGGGTTACGGCCGTCCACAATCTTGGAATAATCACGTCTCTTGTAGAACATACCCATATCCACACCAAGGACAGATGCCATATATACGGCACGTCCAGTACCACCTTCATCAGGAGAGATAATCATAAGGTGATCATTATCTAACTTTAGGTCATCTACTTCAGAGCAGATACCCTTGATGAACTGATATGTAGACTGGACTGTTTCAAAACCGTGAAGAGGAATTGCATTCTGTACTCTAGGATCATGTGCATCAAAAGTGATGATGTTATCAACACCCATAGATGTAAGTTCCTGAAGTGCAAGTGCACAATCTAAAGACTCTCTGGAAGTACGACGATGCTGACGGCTTTCATATAAGAAAGGCATAATAACAGTAATTCGTCTTGCTTTACCTTCTACGGCAGCGATAATACGCTTTAAATCAGAATAATGATCATCTGGAGACATATGATTAACCTGTCCGCATACTTTGTAAGTTAAGCTCCAGTTAGTTACATCAACAATAATGTAAAGATCAAGACCACGAACGGACTGAAGGATGTTACCCTTTGCTTCACCAGAACCAAAACGAGGCACATTTGTCTTAACGAGATAAGACTTATCTTCTTTATAAGAAGTGTTTCGTTCATCGATAAGTGGATCATAATCTCTTTCAGATCTCCACTTTAGAAGGTATTCATTTGCCTTCTCTCCAAGTTCAATACATGACTTCAAGGAAATAATTCCAAGAGGTGCAACCGGTCTTGTTGATTTCAGATTGTCGTTTGCCATTTTAGTTTAATTCCTCCTAAAAAACTAAATACTATTCAATTACTATTTATTATTAATCTTTTTCTGGATGCGGATATCGGCACCGAAAAGTTTAATAAGCTCATATTCACTGGAAATTCTTGAAGTGATACGTTCACCGTAAACACTAGCAAGTTCTTTCAAACTGAGGTTTGTTGAAATCACTACAGATTTTCCACGGAGAAGTCGTTCATTTAGGCACAAAAACAGTTGTGAATTCGTATATGTATTTGAAAATTCTGTGCCAAGGTCATCAATTATTAGTAAATCACAGTTGAAAATATTCTCATAATCTTCCTGTGCTGCGGCACTTTTGTGAAAAGTGGCCTTTTGAAATATATCAAATAATTGAAATGCTGTAAAGTAAATAACGGAAAAACCTTGCTCTATCAGCTGATTTGTTATGCAATGGGTTAAAAAAGTCTTGCCAGTACCTGTTCCTCCGGAGATGCACATATTTCCACCCTGTTCTTTAAAATTTTTGCAGAATGCAATACTTTTGTCATATGCATTTGATGCATTTTGTCTGGCAGTTGTTTTGTATTCAGAATCGATGTGATTATTATTATAGTAATCCAGTTTAAATGTCTGGAAGTTTTCTTTAGATAAAATGTCCGTTAAATGGGACTGATGATAGATTAGATTAATGGACTCCTGCTTAAAACAATGACATGGTTTGTTATCAATATAGCCGGTGTCCTTACAATCCTCGCAATAATAAGGAGGGTTCAAATAGTTTTCAGGATAGCCATTAGCTACGAGAAGTTTGATTCGCTTCTGACGAAGCTGTTCAATACGATCATGAAGAGATACTTCATCCGCCTGGTTGTTATTGCTTAAGCGCGCACGAAGAGTGTTCATACTCGCGTCACGGATAGCATCATCAATTTCCTGAAAAGCGGGAATTTTCGAATAAACTTCCTCTGTGTGTTGACGAAGAATATGATTTCTGTGGTGTTGTCTCTCTTGATAGATGCGCATAATCTGATCGTATTGACTGTTTGTCAGTGCCATATTTTGAACCTCTTAATTTCCTAGCAATTTCTTTTCAAGCTCGTCATAATCGTTATCACGTTCTTCAAAGTTGTGGAAACGATTAGTTGAAGCGTTATTGTTGGTGCTTGCTTTCTTCATGTTAGAAGCAAATTTATTCTTGTTATGTTCTGCATCAAGTCTGGCAACATCATCCATTGTCTGAACATGATTTTCGTGCCAGCTTTTTAAAATAGTATCAGTATATTCAAAACTAGGTTGATTTGTACGAGCGATGGTTCTTCTACAAGCTTCTGTAATAATATCCAGAGGGAGTTTGTAGATTTTTGTCCACTTTTCAATCAGTTCCTGTTCGGACTGAATCAGAGAGCGATTTGTGATTCCAAGAGATTTCGCAACGGTAAAATAATTTTTACTGTGCATATTGTTGCGTGCTTTCGCCTCTTCTACAGATTGAATACCATCTTCGTGGAAGCTGATAGCAACCTTGTTCATATAACGGATGCTGTTATGCTTTTTCTCAAGACAATATGTAATCAAATAATCAATAACATCCGGCTTCAGTTTTAATTCATCATACCAGAAGATAACGGTATGAGCATCGTTTGAACTAAGCGGATGTCCTAAATACATCTCAGTAATCATCAGAAGCTCTGCAATGACTGGATCAGACTGAAATGCATCCATCTGAGCACGAGAATAAACCGGGATGTTAGGCTCATCCTTGCTTGTCTCTAAGCCTGTGGAAGCATTGAGCTTCTTAACAGAACCATCTGAAACGGCAATCGCAGCATTGTTTGATGTGTCAAATGCTCCGGAAATGATTTCTGCATCCTTTTGAATGGCGTGTTCCGGATCCAAAAGACAGATTCCGGTTAATTCCTGAGCATTATTGTATTCTAAACGAAGAAGATTATGCTCCTGCCAGTAATGCAGGGCTCTCTTAATATCTTTTTCTGTGTGATCAAATCTATCGGCCATCTCAGAAACAGAGAAGGATTGCCCACTATGGCTGAGACAACGAAGCAGATAAAGATAAATCTTAACGTACTCGCCATTGGCCTGTGACATGAAGTTATCAATAAAGGTGTTAGATACAACAGTAACCTGTTTAGGACTGTTGGTATGAAGTGTTACATCTTCTGGCATAATATATTCAACCTCTCAAATTTATGTAATTACTCCAGTGGAAATGAATATGGGGAGTCATCTCCACATGGATTAATTACATTCCCTCTCAAATATCAGGAACAAATCATACTTGTCCACAAAATGGGTGACATGTAAGATCTGTCTCCATCCAACCTGATAGGAATTATAACATAGTTATTTTCATTATGAAATAGGGGGGACTCCCTAAACCCCAGTGAATACAAGGGTTCAGACGTTTGTTGATAATGTGGATAACGCTTGTAATCCTACATAAATAAGCAAAAAAAATCCACAATCGAATTTGCAAAACTATCTACAATCGATTGTGGATAATGTTGATAACATCTATTTAAGGATATCCTCACCGATATTTACAACGTCTCCTGCACCCATAGTTATCAACAGATCATTGTTCTTAGAAATTTCTTTTAAAAATTTTTCAATTTCTTCAAAAGAAGGGAAATAGTAGCAAGTTGTGTTATGCTTTTCTACTTCTTTTTTCACATCTAAAGAACTTACACCATAGATATCATCCTCACGGGCTGCATAAATGTCAGCGAGGATTACGATATCAGCAGCGGATAATGCCTTACCAAAATCAGCAAGAAATGCCTTGGTTCTAGTATAGGTATGAGGCTGGAACACTACAATCATTCGCTCATGCGGATAGTTTTTGGCAGCAGCAAGGGATGCTGCAATTTCTGTTGGATGATGAGCGTAGTCATCAATTACAACAGCGCCGTTTGCGAGTTTTCCCTTGTACTGGAATCTGCGGTCTGCACCGGAGAACTTCTTTAAGCCCTCCGTAATCATTTCCATAGTTGCACCCATTTCACGGACAGTGGCAATTGCTGCCAGAGCGTTTTTCACATTATGTTCGCCCGGAACGTGAAGCTGGACAACGCCTAAATCTTCACCCTGATAGATTACATGGAAACTTGGCTGGCCGAGTTCGTTGAATGTGATGTCGGTAGCAGTGTAATCAAAGTCTCCGTCATGTAGACCGAAAGTAATTACTTTGCGTCCAAGTCCATTGACAACATCCTTATAGTCAGGAATCTCGCCATTGATGATGATGGCACCATCTTCTAAAGTGTTAGAGGCAAACTTACGGAAACTGTTTCTGATATCATCCAAATCTTTGAAAAAGTCGAGATGTTCTGCCTCAATATTCAAGATGATACTGTACTTTGCAAAAAATGAAAGGAAGCTGTTGGTATATTCGCATGCTTCCGTTACGAAGATATCAGAGTCACCTACATGGATGTTACTTTTAATTGCATTTAAAATACCACCAATGGAGAGAGTTGGATTTTCATCTCCTTCAAGTAAAATCTGACTGACCATAGATGTGGTAGATGTCTTGCCGTGTGTTCCTGCGATTGCTACAGAACGATTGTAATTAGACATAATCTGTCCAAGGAGCTCTGCGCGGGTAAGCATAGGCTTACCTGTGGCTTTAGCTGCCACAAATTCAGGATTGTCTGGGTGAATTGCTGCTGTATAGACAAATAAGTCAATATCGTCAGTAACATTATCAGCAGACTGTGGGTAAGATATTTTTGCACCGATGGATTCTAAGTGCTTTGTTAAATCAGATTCTTTATTGTCGGAACCGGAAATTGTAAAATGACGGTCCAATAAAACTTCGGCAAGACCGCTCATACTGATGCCGCCAATGCCGATGAAATGAACATGTACTGGTTTCTTGTAATCAAGTGTATACATAGTATAAAACCTCTTTCAATAATTCATGAGTTTCTTCTATATAAATGAAAGAAAAGATCTTTCAAAAAATGTCTCTTACCTATTATAGACATTTCATATGATTTTTCAACGAAAAAAGGTGAGAGTCTGCCGGGGAAAGCAATGACAACGATTTCACACACTAAAGTATTGTCAAAAATAGGAGAAATATGTCAGAAAAAACGCGAAATTTTTTCGCACTATTGTAGAATATTCTGTCAATATGGTACAATTGTCATGAACAATACACGGGATTTTATGAAATCTTTTTTTAGATTTTAAGAAAATGGGGAGAGGCATTTTTTGTTGACTAATTTGTAAGACGTGAGGTGACTAGTTATGAGTAGTAAGGAAATGATCGCAATGCTACTGGCTGGCGGTCAAGGAAGCAGATTGGGAGTTTTAACTTCTGATGTCGCAAAACCTGCAGTAGCTTTTGGGGGTAAGTATCGTATTATTGATTTCCCATTATCAAACTGCATCAATTCTGGCATTGATACCGTAGGTGTGTTAACACAGTATCAGCCACTTGTTTTAAATTCTCATATCGGTATAGGAATCCCTTGGGATTTAGACCGTAATAATGGTGGTGTATCAGTTCTTCCACCATATGAGAGAAGTGATAACAGTGAATGGTACTCTGGTACGGCAAATGCAATCTATCAGAATCTAAAATATATGGAAGGATATGATCCGGAATATGTTTTGATTCTATCAGGTGATCACATCTATAAGATGGATTACGAAGCAATGCTTGATTTCCACAAGCAGAACAATGCTGATATTACAATCGCAGCAATTCCAGTACCAATTGAAGAAGCTAGCCGATTTGGCGTAGTTATCACGGATGAGGAAAAGCGCATTCGTGAATTTGAAGAGAAACCGGAGCATCCAAAGAGCAATCTGGCTTCCATGGGAATTTATATTTTCAGTTGGCCGGTATTACGAGATGCGTTGGTTGCATTAAAGGATCAGAGCAATTGTGATTTCGGCAAACATATCATTCCATATTGTCATGAACGTGATATGCGTATTTTTGCGTATGAATTTAATGGATATTGGAAGGATGTTGGTACTTTGGGTTCCTATTGGGAAGCCAATATGGAATTGATCGATTTGATTCCGGAGTTTAATCTGTATGAGGAATTCTGGAAAATTTATACAAAGCAGAGTATGATTGAACCTCAGTATATTTCCAGTACTGCTACGGTAAGCAAGGCAATTATCGGTGCAGGGGCTGAAATAGCTGGAGAAGTTACAGGATCGGTACTTGGGCCGGGCGTTGTGATTGAAGAAGGTGCGGTTGTCCGGGATTCCATACTGATGCGCGGTGTGCATATTGGCAAAGGCGCGTATGTAGAAAAAGCAATTATTGCAGAAGGAACACAGGTTGGAGCTAATACCAGAATTGGTATTGGTGAGTATGCGGAAAGCAAGCTGAATCCTAAGGTATATCAGTTTGATCTGGTAACCATTGGATCTAAGACTGTGATTCCGGAAGGTGTAGAAATAGGCAAAAACACAGCAATCCACGGCATAACAGAGGCTAGTGATTATCCAAACGGCAGACTGGAGAGTGGAGACTATATAATTAAGGCGGGTGAGGAGTCATGAAAGCATTAGGAATTATTTTGGCAGGCGGTAATAGTAGCCGGATGCAGAACCTGTCCGATAAAAGAGCAATCTCTGCAATGCCAATTGGTGGCAGTTATCGAAGCATTGATTTTACACTTAGTAATATGACGAATTCGCATATTCAGACTGTGGCAGTGCTTAGTCAATATAATGCACGTTCCTTGAATGAACATCTGAATTCATCAAAATGGTGGAACTTCGGTCGTAAGCAAGGTGGATTATTTCTGTTTACACCTACTGTTACGGCAAATAATAGCTGGTGGTATCGTGGTACCGCAGACGCGATGTGGCAAAACATCGATTTCTTAAAAAAACGTCATGAGCCTTATGTAATCATTGCAAGTGGTGATTGTGTTTATAAACTGGACTTTAACAAGGTAATGGATTATCATATTGCAAAGCAATCAAATATTACCGTAGTCTGTGCGAAAGTCCCTGATTATGACGATGTGGGGCGATTCGGTGTAGTTAAGATGGATCATGATGGACAGATAATGGACTTTGAAGAGAAGCCAATGGTTGCTCATTCTGATATTGTATCTACCGGAATTTATGTAATTCGTAGACGAACTCTAATTGAGTTGTTGGAGCAGTGCAATAAAGAGGGGCGCTATAACTTCGTAACGGATGTATTGATTCGTTACAAGGGAATGCAGAAGATTTATGGATATATGCTCGAGGGATACTGGAGCAATATCGCTTCTGTTAAATCTTATTATCAGACAAATATGAATTTCTTAAAACCTGAGGTGCGTGATTATTTCTTCCGTCAGGAGCCGAAGATTTATTCTAAGGCATATGATTTGGCACCTGCTAAATTTAACGCAGGGTCCAATGTGAAGAATAGTCTGATTGCTAGTAGTTGTATTATCAACAGTCAGGTCGAGAATTCCATTTTGTTCAAGAAGGTATTCGTTGGTAATAATTGTGTTATCAAGAATTCCATTATCTTGAATGGCGCATACATAGGCGACAATGTATACGTTGAAAATTGTATTGTAGAGAGTGATGAAACGCTTCTAAGCAATACGAGCTACATTGGTAAGGACGAGATTAAAATTGTGGCAGAAAATCATAACAGGTACGGAATTTAATGAACCGTAAGGGGAGGAAGCAAGATGCAAATTACTGACATTCGAATTCGAAAAATTGAAAAGGAAGGCAAGATGAAGGCCGTAGTGTCTATTACAATTGACGAAGAGTTTGTTGTACATGACATTAAAGTCATTGAAGGCGAGAAGGGATTATTCATTGCTATGCCTAGTCGCAAGGCAACGGATGGTGAATATAAAGATATCGCCCATCCAATTAAGTCATCCACAAGAGAGATGCTTCAGGAGAAGATTCTGGATAAATATAAGACAGAAATCGAGAATGCTGAATAAATTGGATTAAAAAGCGGGGACCACAGATTGTGGTCTCTGTTTTTTTTATTTATTTTTGTGGATATAGAAAGAATTTGTAAGAAGATAACAATGCAAAAAATGTATAAACCATGTATAATGAATCCGGCAGTATAACTGTCGGATTTATTATATGAGGTAATGAAAATGTATATTATTGCAGGACTGGGAAATCCAGGATTAAAGTATAGACACACGAGACATAATGCAGGTTTTGATACGATTGATCTTATGGCAAAGAAATATGGTATCGATATGAAGAAAAAAGAGAAGAATGCTGTTGTCGGTAAGGGCATGATAAATGGTGAACAGGTATTGTTGGTAAAGCCGCAGACCTACATGAATGCCAGCGGAGAGTCGCTTCGACCACTCTGTGATTTTTATCAGGTGGATCCGGAGGAAGGGCTTATTGTCATTTCCGACGATGTCACATTGGATGCCGGAAGAATCCGTATACGACGTAAAGGATCAGCCGGTGGACATAATGGATTAAAATCTATTATCGCCCATTGTAAAACAGAGAAATTCCTTCGTGTACGTGTTGGTGTGGGAAAACTTCCGGAGAATGGAGATATGATTAAGCATGTGTTGGGAAAACTTCCGAAGTCAGAACGTGCAGAGGAAGAGAAGGCATTTGAAGATGCAGCAGGTGCAATTGAATACCTGGTGCAAGGTGATGTTGATGGAGCAATGAATCGTTTTAATTAAGTAAGTTATCATTTCCAATGAGGTAGGAGATATGAAGTCTTTTTTGCAACCCTTTGAGTCGCTGGTGGATATTCAGGAATTGCGCGGGGCAATAAAAAAGGAAAAGAAAATATACGATTTGTCGGGCTGTTCGGATGCAGAGAAGAGTCACGTCATTTATGGAGTGGGTCACGATACAGATTTTAAACTGATCGTGACCTTTGATGAATTGCGGGCAAAAGCGATTTATGAAGAGTATTCATTCTTTGAGCCGGATTGTGTATATTACCCGGGCAAGGATCTTTTGTTCTATCAGTCTGATATCAGAGGAAATGCACTCTCGACACTTAGATTACAGGCATTGAAGACCATTCTGACAGAAGAGAAGGTCACTGTAATAACTACAGTGGATGCGCTGATGAATAAACTGCCTCCGAAGGAAATGTTTCGTGACGGTGTGATTCATCTGGATGAGACATGTACAGTGGACTTAGAGGAATTGCAGAAACAGTTGGTTGCCCTTGGATACGAACATGTTTCGCAGGTGGAGCAGCCGGGAGAATTTGCGGTTCGTGGTGGCATTATTGATGTGTATTCATTGACGGAGGACAATCCCTTTCGAATTGAACTCTGGGGTGATGAAATCGACAGTATGCGTACATTTCAGGTGACAAACCAGAAGTCGATTGAGAATATAGAAGAACTGGATATCTATCCTGCGATGGAGCTTGTACTCAATCAGGACAGGATGAACGCAGGTATACAGCTTATTCGAGAGGACGAGTCGGCCCTCTATGAGAAGTATCGTTCAGAAATGAAGACGGAGGAGGCTTATCGGCTTAAGTCTCAGACAGAAGAAATAATAGAAAAAATGGAATCCGGATGGGTTCGGCAGGAATTAGAGACACATCTGCTTTATTTTGTTGAGGAGACACATTCTCTGATTGATTATTTCCCGGAAGATGCGTTGGTATTTCTGGATGAATTGTCACATATGGATGAAAAGGCCAGGACGGTTTCCATGGAATTTGAGGATTCCATGACTCGGCGGTTAGAGCAGGGGTATGTGTTGCCGAAACAGCTGGAAATCATGTTTTCAGTTGAAGAAATCAAGGCGAAGTTGCAAAAAAGAACTATAGTTTTA
This sequence comes from Lachnospiraceae bacterium, assembly GCA_017392525.1. GTDB lineage: Bacteria > Bacillota > Clostridia > Lachnospirales > Lachnospiraceae > FD2005. The sequence continues at coordinate 14,530 of JAFOVD010000006.1, read as the reverse complement.
CTGTCTACACTTGATAGTAGGGACAATATTCTTAAGATTCAGAGACGCTACCGTATACGTGCGATTCAGGGAACCGGATATCATAGCAGTTTCCCACTTCTGGTGAAAGAACTGAAAAAATACAAGAAGAATAAGTATCGCATGATGCTTGTTTCGCCTTCAAGAACCAGAGCGCGTCGATTAGCAGAGGACTTGCAGGACAACGATTTAAACAGTTTTTACACGGAGGATTTCGATCGGGAAATCTATCCGGGGGAGATTATGGTTGTTGCCGGCAATATCAAGCATGGGTTTGAGTATCCGGATGCGCTTTTCGTGGTTATTTCTGAAAGCGATATTTTTGGCCAGGTTCGTAAGAAAAAACGTAAGAAGCCGAAATATGAAGGGGAGAAGATTGCGAGTTTTCAGGATCTTCATGTGGGAGATTATGTTGTTCATGAGAATCATGGACTTGGAATTTATCGCGGTATGGAAAAAATCGAAGTTGATCATATTATGAAGGATTACATTAAGATTGAGTATGCAAAGGGAGGAAATCTCTATATCCTTGCATCTCAGCTGAATGTGATTCAGAAGTATGGTACCGCTGATGGCAAGAAGCCGAAGTTGAATACTCTGGGATCCCAGGAATGGGCCAAAACCAAAGCCAGAGTACAATCAGCAGTTGGTGTGATTGCCAAGGAACTGGTGGAACTTTACGCGCTTCGACAGAAGAATACCGGTTATGTTTACGGTCAAGACACAACTTGGCAGCGTGAGTTTGAAGAAGCATTTCCATATGAGGAGACAGAGAGTCAGCTTCTTGCAATCGAGGACATTAAGCGAGATATGGAAAGCCCGAAGATTATGGATCGATTAATCTGCGGGGATGTTGGATACGGAAAGACGGAAATCGCGATGCGAGCTGCTTTTAAAGCGGTTCAGGAGGGGAAACAGGTTGTGTATCTGGTTCCGACGACGATTCTTGCGGAGCAACATTACAATAATTTCTTGCAACGTATGAAAGATTATCCTGTTAATATCGGTTTGCTGTGCCGTTTCGTTTCCGAAAAAGATCAGAAAAAGACGATTTCAAGACTTGCAAAGGGTGAGGTTGACATCGTGATTGGCACACATCGTGTTCTTTCGAAAGATGTGAAGTACAAAGATTTAGGACTTTTAATTATTGATGAGGAACAGCGCTTTGGTGTGGATCACAAGGAGAAAATCAAGCAGTTGAAGAAGAATATCGATGTGCTGTCACTTTCTGCCACACCAATTCCAAGGACACTTCATATGAGTATGATTGGAATCCGAGACATGAGTGTTCTTGAGGAGGCGCCGATGGATCGAATGCCGATTCAGACCTTTGTATTTGAGATGAATGAAGAGATGATCCGAGAGGCGATTGTCAGAGAAATGGCACGTGGCGGACAGGTCTATTATGTAATCAACCGGGTGAAATCCATTGGTGATGTTGCAGCGCGTATTCAGGCACTTGTGCCGGAAGCAAACATCGCCTATATTCATGGCAAGATGAATGAAACACAGATAGAAAATGTTATGTACGACTTTGTTAACAAGGATATTGATGTGCTTGTGGCAACGACAATTATTGAAATCGGCATGGATATCTCAAATGTAAATACAATTATTATTCACGATGCTGATCAGCTGGGACTGTCACAGCTGTATCAGTTAAGAGGGCGTGTTGGACGTAGTAATCGAACTGCGTATGCATTTCTTATGTATCAGAGAAATAAGATGCTGAAAGAAGTGGCGGAGAAACGATTAGCTGCTATTCGTGAATTTACGGATCTTGGTTCCGGATTTAAGATTGCAATGAGAGATCTTGAAATTCGTGGTGCGGGAAACATGCTGGGACGCGAGCAGCATGGGCATATGGCGGCAGTGGGATATGATCTTTACTGCAAGATGCTGAATGAAGCTGTGTTGACGGAAAAAGGTGAGAAACTGGAACTCAGTTTTGACACGGAAATTGATATTGATATCGATGCATATATTCCTCAGAGTTATATTGCGGATGAGGCGCAGAAGCTTGATATCTATAAACGTATTGCGGGTATTGAAAATGAAGAAGAGCGGGACGAGATGTTAGAAGAGTTGATTGACCGATTCGGAGAACCTCCAAAGTCGGTTCAGAATTTATTGCTGATTTCGCTTATTCGAATTGAAGCACATAGGGCCTATGTTACAAATATTGTGCAGAGACACGATCGGATTATATTTACGATGCTTCCTCAGGCGAAGATTGATCCGTCAAAACTGCCGATGATATTGGACAGATATAAACCGTATCTAAGTTTTGCAGCGGAGAAGACACCATACTTTACATTTGCCTTTAGAAAGGATAATCGATTGGATTTGAAAAAGCTTCCGGAATATATGCGTGATTTAGTGCAGGATATTTATGAATTTGCAGTGGAAAAGTAGATTCGGCGAAGCCGGGCAGATGAGTGGCAGAGAAAATGCCTAGGGGTTTTTATTGCCTCGAATTTGCAAAATGGCTATAATGAAAAGGCAGTTTGTTTAGGAGGTTTTTTTATGAAATCAAAAAAAATACTCAGTGTATTGGCACTGGCATTAACGGGGGCTACAGTTCTTTCGGGATGTGCATATATTCCAAAGAGTTTTAAGGTGGTAAATATCAACGATGGACAAGATTCCATTTCACTTGGCTATGCAAATTTTGTAGCCAGATATAATCAGGCACTTTATGATCAGTTTTATGGATCTTATTATGGCTCTAGCATGTGGACACAGGACTTGATGGGAAATGGTAATACCTTAGAGGAAGATATCAAGGATCAGGTTATGGATGATATGGAAGAGGCATATCTTTGTGCACAGCATGCATCGGACTATGATATCGAATTAACTGATGAAGAGACTTCAGCAATAGAAGAGGCTGCGAAGAATTTTATTAAGAATAATTCGGATGATGCGATTGATCAGGTGGGGGCAACAGAAGAATATGTTGTGACATTTCTGACAAATGAAACAGTGAAGCAGAAGGTTAAAGCACAGGTTGAGGAATCTGCTGATGTAACAGTTTCAGATGAGGAAGCTGCACAGAAGTCATATTCATACGTTTATTTTGCAACTACAAAGACAGACTCAACAACGTACTCTCAAACAGATATGACAGATGAGGAAAAGGCTGCGGTGCTTGAACAGGCAACAGCGGTTGCATCTGCCAGTGATTTAGAGTCCGGTGCAGAGGCTCAGAGTGCCAGTGTTTCTACAGGAAATTATGGTCAGATTGAGTTACAGAATGCAGAAAAGTATAAGGAATATTCTGCAGCGCTGGAAGAGGATTCCAAGGCGGCAGATGATTACGAAGATGCAGTCGTTAACTATTCCGGACTGGATTACACAGTTTTACAGGCCTTAGAAGGAATGTCTGTGGGACAGACCTCTGATGTGATTGAAGTAGAAGGAGATGGCTATTATATTGTTCGTCTCGATAGTACATTTGATGAAAGTGCAACAGAGACGGAGAAGCAGACACTTCTTACAGAGAGAAAAGAACAGGCATATGATGACCTTCTTAAGGAATGGAAGGACGCTACTGACTGGGATATCAATAAAACATATTGGGGATGGGTAGAGTTTAGCGACTATTTTGAAAAGGCGGAAACAACTGATTCACAAGGAACCGATGCAGAATAATACATAAATACCTTGACAAAAGATAGATTTCGTCCCTATAATAATGTGTTTGTGTATAGAGAAAAATTGTTTCGAGGTATGGCATGGAACGATATGTAATGAAAGGCGGTACACCACTCCGTGGAGAAGTAGTAATCGGAGGCGCCAAGAATGCAGCATTAGGTCTTTTGGCTGCTGCGGTAATGACAGATGAAAAGGTGACAATTGATAATCTGCCAGATGTAAGAGATATAAATGTGTTGTTATCCGCTATCGAAGGTATCGGTGCAACAGTAAATAGAATAGACGCACACACTGTAGAGATTTGTGGTAAAGGTATCCATGGACTCAGTGTAGATTATGAGTATATTAAGAAAATCCGAGCATCTTATTATTTATTAGGTGCATTACTTGGTAAGTACAAGAAAGCGGAAGTTGCACTTCCAGGTGGATGTGATATTGGTAGCAGACCTATCGATTTACATTTAAAGGGATTTAGAGCACTTGGCGCTAACGTGGAAATCAGTCACGGACTTATTTCAGCAAAGGCGGATCGTCTGGTTGGAAATCATATCTACATGGACAAGGTTTCAGTAGGTGCTACTATTAATGTTTTGATGGCTGCTACACTTGCAGAGGGTAAGACTGTTATTGAGAATGCTGCCAAGGAGCCACATGTAGTAGATGTTGCGAACTTCTTAAACAGTATGGGTGCTAACATTCGTGGCGCAGGTACTGACGTGATTCGTATTGTCGGTGTTGAGAAACTTCATGGTACAGAGTATTCTGTAATTCCTGACCAGATTGAAGCAGGAACTTTTATGTTTGCTGCTGCTACAACACATGGTGATATTACAGTTAGAAATGTTATCCCTAAGCATCTGGAAGCTACAACAGCAAAATTGCTTGAAGTTGGATGTCAGGTTATTGAGTTTGACGATGCTGTTCGTGTTATTGCGACAGAACCATTGAAACCGACGCAGGTTACAACACTCCCATATCCTGGATTCCCGACAGATATGCAGCCACAGATGGCGATTGTTCTGGCACTTGCAGAAGGAACAAGTACCATTACAGAGTCTATTTTCGAGAATCGATTTAAATATGTTGACGAATTGGCTCGAATGGGTGCGAATATCAAGGTTGAAAGTAATATTGCAATTATTAATGGAATTGAGAAATACACAGGTGCAAGAGTGTCCGCTCCGGATTTACGAGCTGGTGCAGCTCTTGTAATTGCAGGTCTTGCAGCGGATGGTGTAACTGAGGTTGACGATATTCAGTACATTCAGCGTGGATATGAAAGATTTGAAGAGAAACTTCGTGGTCTTGGGGCAACAATTGAACGTGTTGCAAATGATCATGATGCACAGAAATTTAAATTAAAAGTATCATAGATACTGTGTTTAGATGAAAAAGGCGTTACAGCAAGAGCTGTAACGCCTTTGTTTTATACAATTGCAGAAATAAACAAATCTCTTGAACGCGATAAATCCAGCATCTTGTGGTCTGTCAATTCAACAACGGGGCGGGATAGCGCGCCCTTATTGATATAGACAACTTTGGCGTGTCTACCGTCATTAAGGATCACCTGTGAATTCTGATATAGGTTTGCAATCCGTTCTAAAAATGTCAGGATATACTTGGTCTTGTACTTATGGAAACCTTCCTGCTCAAATTCATAGATTACCTGGAAGGCACATCTGGCTCTACGATAAGATCGAGATGCTGTCATGGCATCGTAGACATCTGCAATAGCAACAATGGCAGCAAAATCATCGATTTCATCTTCAGATAGATTTCTTGGATAGCCGCTTCCGTCAAATCTTTCATGATGTTGCAGCGCAGCCTGACAGATCCGTGGATCGGCATTGGTGCGCTTAAGCATACGATTCCCCTCAAGAGGATGTGTTTGAATCAAAGCAAATTCTTCTTCTGTAAGAGCTTCTGTTTTATTCAGAATTTCTTCAGGAACTGCCAGTTTTCCAATGTCATGGAAGAGACCAGCAAGTGTCAGAGTATCCAAATCTTCCCTTCCCAGTTTTAGCCAACGACCGATGGTTCTTGAAATAAGAGCAACATTTAGAGAATGTGCATATACGGAGTCCTCTATAGAACGCATATTGTAAATCATACTGAATAATTCGAGAGAAGTTTTGGATAAAAACAGTTTAGAACAATCCTGTAAAGCTTCCTTGAAGGGGATATTAGAGTTACCCTGCACAATACAGTGAAATGTTTGCTTTAACTCTTCAAGTATCTTTGTATAATCCAACTGAAAGTTATGATACTCCTCAGTGTTTAAAAGTTTTTGATTGTAGGAGACAATCTCTCGAACTGTTGTATTCTGATAATTTGGATTTTTAGGATTATTTGCATTAGAAGTCTCAGGGATATGGCTGGTTCCGCTGTTTAGAAAATCCGCCTCTTCAGAGGAGATTTCCACTCCAAGAGATGCAACCATCCGGTCGATGTCGGTGAGCGGAGTCGGTTCATCTAAAATCGGAGTGATAGGAGCAGGGCGCATACCTGTGGAATCTGATTCTACAGTTTCCATTGTGGTCTCAACATCGACTTCGTTGATTTTATAGAATTTTATTCTGGATATTAGTGAATGGTTTAGAACGGTTCCAGTCTTGGCTATGGTTTGACCGTGTTTTGACTTTACTGTGTCAGCTAAAACCATGCCGGATTTTAAATCCGTTATCTTTAAACTCTTCCTCATAGTAATAATTTCCCTCAATACATTTATAGTTAAATAGAATATATCTTTGTAATTTATTATAAATGTACGTGAAATGAATGACAATGATATTCTTGCTATGGGGGTGTGGGAAATTGAGCTTTTTAGGGCTTTATACATTGTTTATGAAATGTATAGATTTTAAACATTGACAGAAAGTGACTTGCGATGTATGCTTTTAAAGCAAATAAGTTTAAAAATTCCATATGGATCGTTCTCTTATTCAGAGTGGTGGAGATACATAGGATCTGTGAAACCACGGCAACCCCGTCAGAGGAAGGTGCCAACCTGAGCGAAATTCGAACAATAAGAGGATTTGATTATGTATTTTTTGATTGAATCCGCTTGTTCCAATGCGGATTTTTTTATGTTTAAAAAGGAGTTAATATTATGGAAAAGAAATTATTTACTTCCGAATCTGTAACAGAAGGACATCCTGACAAAGTCTGTGATGCTGTTTCTGATGCAATTCTGGATGCATGTATGGCGCAGGACCCTATGAGCCGTGTTGCTTGTGAGGCGGCTGCTTGTACAGGTTTTGTACTTGTAACTGGTGAAATTACAACAAAGGCACAGTTGGATATCCCTGCAATTGTTCGTAAGACAGTTCTTGATATTGGATATGATGATGGAGCAAAGGGATTAGATGGTAATTCCTGTGCAGTTATGGTAGCGCTGGATCAGCAGTCAGCAGATATTGCGATGGGTGTAGATAAGGCTCTTGAAGCTAAGGAAGGTACACTTGTTGACAATCTTGATACAGGTGCCGGAGATCAGGGTATGATGTTCGGATATGCAACAAATGAAACAGAAGAATATATGCCTTATCCGGTGGATTTAGCACATAAGCTTGCCCGTCAGCTTACAAAAGTTCGTAAAGATGGAACACTTTCATACCTTCGTCCTGATGGAAAGACTCAGGTTTCTGTTGAATATGATGAGAATGATAAGCCGGTAAGACTGGAAGCAGTTGTTCTCTCTACACAGCATGATGAAGATGTGACACAGGAGCAGATTCATGAAGATATCAAGAAGTATGTATTTGATCCAATTCTTCCAAAGGAATTAGTAGATGCTAATACAAAGTTCTTTATTAACCCAACAGGTCGTTTCGTAATTGGTGGTCCTCATGGTGATGCAGGTCTTACAGGACGAAAGATTATCGTTGATACATATGGCGGTATGGCTCGTCACGGTGGTGGAGCTTTCTCAGGTAAGGATTGTACTAAGGTGGATCGTTCTGCAGCATACGCAGCACGTTATGTGGCTAAGAATATTGTAGCGGCAGGTCTTGCTGATAAGTGTGAAATCCAGTTATCTTATGCAATTGGTGTGGCTCAGCCAACATCTGTACGTGTGGATACATTTGGAACAGGTAAGCTTTCAGAAGAGAAGCTTGTGGAGATTGTACGTGAGAACTTTGATCTTCGTCCGGCAGGTATCATAAAGATGCTCGACCTTCGTCGTCCTATCTATTCAGGAACAGCTGCATATGGTCATTTTGGACGTAATGATTTGGATTTACCATGGGAAGCTTTAAATAAAGTAGAAGATTTGAAGAAGTATTTGTAAATCTTTTAACTATGGTATAATAAAGCCGTAGACACAAAAATTGTGTCTACGGCTTATTTGCTTTGGGGAGTAAAAACAGGAGAGGATTATGAAACTTAAGACGCGATTAATTATCAGCTTCTGTCTGATATTATTTGTGCCGATAATATTGGGATATGTACTTCTTGGATCATTTCGGGTTATCCAGATGAATCAAATGGGTAGTATGTATTCCATCAATGGCAATTACGAATATTTCACGAATTCTATGCCACTTCTGAATTATTACATATCTACGGAAGTAGAGCAGGCAAAAGTGTGGATAGAAGATGGAGAAGATCTTTTAGATGCTGGTAATCTAAAAAAATTAAATGAAAAGGCGAATAGCAATAACTGTTTTATTCTGATTCGGGAAGGCGAAGAGATTATCTTTGACGGAAGTGAAGGTGATGTGCTTACAGCGGAGGATTTGCCAAGGTATGGACAGAATGGTTCTGATGTCAATGTCATTGTATATCTTAGTGATACATCGACGGCGGTGCTGAGGCAGTTGGATTTTACCAGTGATGGAAGGGAACTAACATTATTTCTGGTAACTACATCAGACAGGGTTTTGCCGGAGGTCAAGAAACTCGCGCTGGATCTTGGTATTTCAATAATTATTATACTGGTCCTGACCGCTATAATTTTGATAGGATGGACTTATCAAGGGGTGGTTCCGCAGCTTCGGTATCTGGTGCGTTGTACGGAAGAGATTCGAGAGGGAACCCTGGATCGGCCGATAGAATTTCATGGCAATAATGAGATTTCAGAATTGGCGAGGGCACTTGAGGAAATGCGTAAGCGCCTGCAGGCGGATGCATTGGAGAAGATTGATAATGAGCAGGAGCAGAAAGCACTAATTTCCAATATTGCTCATGACCTCAAAACGCCGATTACAGCAGTTAAAGGATATGCAGAGGGGATTTTAGATGGAGTGGCTTCTACTCCGGAGAAGAAGGAAGCGTATTTACGAACAATTTGCAATAAGGCAAATGAGATGAATTCATTGATTAATGAATTATCGCTTTATAGTAAAATAGATACAAACAGGATACCGTATAATTTCCAGCGTTTGAATGCAAATCAGTATTTTAGAGATTGCGCGGAGGAGATTGGAATTGATCTGGAGAATCAGCAGGTATCATTTAATTATTACAGTTATGTGGAACCGGATGTGGAGATTATCGGTGATCCGGAACAGTTAGAACGGGTGATTCACAATATCGTTGGTAATTCAGTGAAGTATCAGGGCAATGAACCACTTCGAATCCAGTTGCGGATGAAAGATGTCGGTGATTTTGTTCAGATTGAGTTAGAGGATAACGGAATGGGAATTGCAGCCAAAGATTTACCATATATCTTTGACCGGATGTTTCGGGCGGATGCTTCGAGAAACTCGAAGACAGGTGGTTCCGGAATCGGTTTAAGCATAGTAAAGAAAATTGTGGAAGACCACGGGGGGAATATATGGGCCACGAGCAAGGAACATATGGGAACCTGTATGTACTTTGTAATTAGAAAATATCAGGAGGGAACGAGCAATGAGTAAAATTTTAATTGTTGAAGATGATGAAGCGATCTCTGATCTTCAGAAGGACTATCTGGAACTTAGTGATTTCGAAGTTGCTGTTGAAAACGAAGGACAAGCGGGACTGGACAGAGCGCTTTCAGAGGACTTTGATTTGTTTATTCTCGATCTGATGCTTCCGGGGATGGATGGGTTTGAAATCTGTAAGCGTATCCGTGAAATCAAGGATACACCAATCCTAATGGTTTCTGCTAAGAAGGAAGACATCGATAAGATTCGAGGACTTGGATTGGGTGCGGATGATTATATTACGAAGCCATTTTCACCAAGCGAGCTGGTGGCAAGAGTTAAGGCACACCTGGCACGCTATGAGCGATTGGTAGGATCAAAGCATATTGAAGAAAACGATATTATTAACATCCGGGGACTTCGTATTGATAAGACAGCTCGTCGTGTATGGGTACATGGGGAAGAAAAACAGCTGACAACCAAGGAGTTTGAACTGTTGACATTTCTTGCAGAACATCCGAATCATGTTTTCTCCAAGGAGGAGCTATTTAAACATATTTGGAATATGGATTCTATTGGAGATATTGCAACCGTAACGGTTCATATTAAAAAGATTCGCGAGAAGATTGAAATGGATACATCCAGTCCGCAGTTTATAGAAACAATCTGGGGTGTAGGATATCGATTCAAAGTATAAGGATGATTTTAGGCGGGGGAGTTCCAAGAGGATTCCCCCGTTTCTATGATAATGAAGGAAGAGAAGGGCAACCGGATGACGAAGATATATGTTTGTACACATAAGAAGTTTAATCCACCGCCGGATCCAATGTATATTCCGATTCAGGTGGGTAGAGAATTATCGGAGGATTTGGGATATCTGGGCGATGACAGTGGAGATCAGATTTCCTATGCCAATGAGTATTACAGTGAACTGACAGGCCTCTATTGGATTTGGAAAAATGATTATCAGTCCGATATTGTCGGAACCTGCCATTACAGAAGATATCTGTTAAATGATAATGGAGAATTATTAAGTGATACAGAGATAGCGGAAGCATTGGAGAAGTTTGATGCAATTACAACAAAGCGATTGGATCTGAATTATAGTTATTATGAAGGATTTGGAGAGAATCACAAAATATACTATCTAAAGGAACTGGAACGTGTTTTACGTCGGGTTGTGCCTCAGGATTATCCGGTTTATGAAAGACTGGTGCATGAAAAGCATACATACTTTGGGAATATGATGATTGCAAAAAAGAGCCTGTATGATGATTACTGTAATTGGTTGTTTGCGATCCTTTTTGAGTTGGAAAGATCTATAGAAATTGATGAACCGGACAGCTACCATAGAAGAATCTTTGGTTTTATTTCCGAGTTTTTATGGTATGTTTATGTGACGGCACGGGAATTAAAAGTCAAGCAGTGCAAGGTTGGCATGATTGCAGAAAAGGCGGAGATTACAGAGATTAAGTCTAATCTGGCAAAGTTCTTTGCCTCAGGAGATTTGGAAGGCGCAAAGCAGTATTTCCTGGAATGTCGAAGTAAGCGACCGGACATTATGATGGAAGCCTCTGATATTACAGGTGAGTTACATCTTTGTATGGAAGTTATTGCGATTGCAGGGCTGGAAAAGAAGGACGGGAACAAGTGCCTTTTAGACTATATAACAGATTTTTCTGAATTGATGGAGTATTGTAATCGTCTGAATCATTTTGTGATAGGTGAATTACATAATAGTTTAACGGAGCAAGAAAAACGTGAATATGAAGAGTTGAAATCCAGGGAATATACTTCTGAGACAGCAATTTCTGTTTCACGCAGGATGTTTGAGAATAACACACAGGCCCATAGATATGTTAAAGTATAGGTGCTAAAGAAACAAAGAATTCTTAAGGAGCAGATATGAATCCGGAAATAATATACGAAGATCAAGATTTTTATATATGCTATAAACCGGTTGGAATGGCAACGCAGACTGCATCCGTTACCCGGCCGGATATGGTAAGTTATCTGAGAAATGTTCGCGCGTCTCAGGGTCAGGATTCCTACATCGGTGTGATTCATCGATTGGACCAGCCGGTAGAGGGATTGGTGGTATTTGCGAAAAATAAAAAGGCAGCGGCAAATCTGTCCAACCAGGTGCAAGCACATACCATAGAGAAACATTATCTGTGCATAGTAACATCAGAAGAATTGTGCCCGGAGGGAGTGCTGGAGGATTATCTGGTAAAGGATATGAAAAATCAAATGGCCAAAGTTGTGACAGAGGCCGACCGGCAGAGTAAGTTAGCGAGATTGCGCTATAAAGAAATAGAAACCAAGAATCAGATGCGACTACTTGAAATTGCGTTGGAAACGGGACGTTTCCACCAGATTCGGTGTCAGTTGGCAAATCAGGATGCGCCGATATTGGGAGACCGTAAATACGGAGGAGATGAGAATCGTGGATTGTGTCTGGCTTCTTATAAGCTGGGATTTACACATCCACGGACCGGCAAGAGGATAGAGTATGCCATTTTGCCAAAAGGTGAAAAATTCCAAGAATTTAAAGCTATTCAAGGAAACGGAGAATTTAATGAAGATACAGTTACCAGAAGATGTAAAGATGATAATAGAGACCTTGGAGGAACATGGTTATGAGGCATATGCTGTAGGCGGATGCGTGCGTGACAGTATCCTGGGCAAGGTTCCTGCAGATTGGGATATTACAACTTCTGCAAAACCGGAACAGGTAAAGAGTCTATTTAAATGCACGATAGATACAGGGATTATACATGGAACGGTAACCGTTTTATTACATCATGTTGGATATGAAGTGACGACATATCGAATTGATGGAGAATATGAAGATGGAAGACACCCAAAAGAGGTTCTTTTTACGCCAAGCCTATTAGAGGATTTGAAGCGAAGAGATTTTACAATCAATGCGATGGCGTATAACGATAGTCATGGTTTAGTAGATGAGTTTGATGGAATCGGCGATTTGGACCGTGGAATTATACGGTGCGTAGGTGACCCTAAAAAGCGATTTACAGAGGATGCTCTTCGTATGATGAGAGCAGTTCGTTTTGCTGCACAGCTTGGATTTGAGATAGATGAGAAGACACGTGCGGCTGTGCAAGAATTGGCGCCGACACTAAAAAAAGTAAGTGCGGAACGTATTCAGGTGGAACTTGTAAAACTGCTTGTATCGGATCATCCGGAGAGGATGCGCGATTTATATGAACTTGGTTTGACAAAGGTCTTTTTACCGGAGTGGGATGTTTGTATGGTGACGGAGCAGAATACAAGACATCATGCGTATACAGTAGGAGAGCATAGTATACGTGTGTTACAGGAAGTTTCTATGGATAAAGTTCTTCGATTATCAGCTCTTCTTCATGATATTGCCAAACCGATTTGCAAGGTGACGGATAAAAATGGAGTGGATCATTTTGAAGGGCACCCGGTACGTGGTAAAGAAATGGCGCGAGAAATCTTACGTAGATTAAAGTTTGATAATGATACGATGAAGCGAGTACAGATATTTGTCAGATATCATGATGAGAGACCGGAACTTGAAGAACGTGCGATTCGTTGGGCTGTATCGGAAATAGGAACGGATGCATTTCCGGGATTGTTTGAATTAAAAAGAGCAGATACGCTTGGTCAAAGTGAATATATGCGGAAAGAGAAGCTGGAAGCGATTGATAAATTTCAGGAAATATACCAAGATATTATTGAAAAACAGAGCCCGTTAACAATCCGTGAATTGGCAGTTAATGGCAAAGATTTGATGGAACTGGGCGTAGAACATGGGCCAATGATGGGAGAAGTTTTAAAGAGATTACTTGCGCATGTATTAGATAATCCGGAGGATAATACCAAGGAAAGGTTAAGTGCTTTGGTTAGGAGAGAAATGTTATGAAAATGAGTGAAAAGAAGCTGACCATAGGCTTTTTGCTACTGTTTGTACTGCTTTTTCTCGTTGCTTGTGGTAAGACAGAGGGAAAACTAGTTGTGGGCGGAGAAAATACGATTGTCGATAATGAGGCAGAATCAGAGGATGGTAATACAGAGGATCAGATTATCTATATTATTGAAGGAATGGATACGCAGGAAGAAACGCTGACGTTGTTCTCAACTAAGACTGGTAACATTTTTCGATATCCATATAATCTTTTGACAAAGTTTCAGGATTCCTATGGAAATTCTTCTGCGTGGACTAATTTTACTGTGGGAACTCCAGTTGTGATAAGTGATAGGGCTGATTCAGGTGCTTTGACGGCTGTTAAAATGTCGGATTCGACATGGACATATGAGGATGTGACGAATTATTCTATTGACCGCTCCCAAAATTTGATGACAATAGGCAATGATAACTATAAATTGACGGATAAGACAGTAGCATTCGCAGAAGATGAGGTATCTGCATTGGATAGTATAGGTGCAGGTGATACGCTACGGGTAGTTGGAGTGGATAACACAATACTAAGTGTGGTGATAACTACAGGATGTGGAACGATCAAGCTCATGAATACAGAAGTATTTGACGGTAGCATGATACAGATTGGCAGCAGGATTTTCACTAGGGTATCTGATGGACTGGTGATCGAAGTTCCGGAAGGAACGTATACCGTCACAGCAGCAAATGATGGCTGGGGCGGTTCGGCAGAGTACACAGTTACTAGAAATGTTGAGACGGTAGTTAATATGGAGGACTTAAAGGGTGAAGGACCGCAGTATTGTGAATTGTCCTTTTCAACTGCTGTTGAGGGTGCCAATATCTATCTGGATGGTTCGCAGATGGCAGTGGGAGAGGTTCGCCAGGTTACTTATGGAAAGCATACACTACAGGTTGTGGCGGAAGGATATGAGTCATGGAATAAGACATTGTATGTCAATTCTGTAAAGGCAGAGATTGTACTGGAACTCTCTGAGGAAGATACAACAAGTACGGATAGTTCGACAAGTTCTAGTAGTTCTTCCAGTGCAAGCAGTTCAAGTTCCAATACAAGTAGTTC